>LUYE01000060.1 GCA_001602645.1 Methanosarcinales archaeon Methan_01 | reverse complement strand
TTTGAAACCCTCATGACCCAAGGGCTCATGCCCGAAGGATGTAAAACCGATTATAGCCCATTTTTGTCATGATATGGGCAGTGAAGGTCGATCTTTTTTTGGGACTTTGATCCCGTTTTTGAAACTGACCATTGCCCAGGCGGATGCCAGAGTGCGTCTTGGAACGCGTATGGGAATTTGCACCCGTTAAGGGTTCTACAACTGCCCATATCAGGACGGGGTGAAGATGGACCAACGAAGGTATAACGTTTGCTGTGGGGCCGACATACACAAGAAATTCCTCGTGGCGACGATCTTGTTTCTGGATGGGACGAAGCTTACCAAAAGGTTCAGCATGGACCTCAGATCACTTTTTGAGTTCAGAGACTGGATCAATGCAAACGGCTGTGAGGCTATCGCTGTCGAGTCTACAGGAAGCTACTGGGTCCCGATCTATCGCGTCTTAGAAGGCCACGTCGAACTTATAGTGGCCAACGCCTATAAAATCAAGAACGTTCCCGGCAGGAAGACGGATACGGTCGACTCTGAATGGATCGCGGAACTTTGCCGCAACGGTCAGATCAGGCCTTCAAGGATATTTCCGAAGGATGTCCGAGATCTGAGAAATCTGACGAGAGCAAGAGAGCGTTACGTCGACGACAAGACCAGAGTTAAGAACAGGATTCATCACATTCTCGACTCGAACTGCATCAGGCTCTCGTCGGTGCTCTCGAACATCTTCGGCAAGTCTGGCCGATACATCCTCAACTGCATTTTGGAAGGTATGGATGTCGATGAGATAATCGAGGGAATCCCAGTAAAGAGGATAGAGAAGAAGGAGGACCAGATACGCGAAGCTCTCACCATCAAGTTGAGCTGCACCGATATTATCCTGATACGAGGCTATCTTGATCAGATCGATTCAATCCAGAAGAATATCGATGAACTGGAGTCCGAGATCAGAAAGAGAATCGCACCGCTTAGGAAGGACATGGCCATCGTAATGTCTGTTCCTGGGATAGGCTTCATCTCAGCGGTGGTGATCTTGGCCGAGATTGGCAACTACAACGATTTTAATAAGGCCGAACAGCTTGCTGCTTGGTGTGGACTCGTTCCATCAGTGTATCAATCGGCGGATAAGATATACATGGGTAGCATAACCAAGCAAGGCTCAGGACATATAAGGCGGATTCTCGTAGAAGTCGCTCACGTCGTTGCCAGAACGAAAGGTAGGTCGAAGCTCAAGAGTTTCTTCCTCAGGATAAAGGCGAAAAAGGGAACCAACATCGCAGCCGTTGCCCTCGCAAGAAAGGTGCTATGCGTACTGCATCATCTCCTCACAGTACAGGAGATGTACCAAGAGGAGGAAAAGGACGGAGATGCTGAGTTAGAAGATCCTAATATTCCAAGGCAGAGGATCTCCCTGGACGATATGATCCGACGTGTGATAAAGGCGGGGTATGAAGTGCAAAAGAGAGAACCAGGAGCTGGAGGATAGCAGCCCCTGATCTCGATTTAATAGGGTTTTACATGGGAAA
>LUYE01000083.1 GCA_001602645.1 Methanosarcinales archaeon Methan_01 | reverse complement strand
GAGGAACGGGGCATGACGAGAAATATCAAGGTCGAGAAGCTGAGCCAGCAGCCAGTCGAAGAGCAGATGATCGAGCTTGTGGAGAGGAAGGGGATCGGCCACCCCGACAGCATCGCCGACGGCCTGGCGGAGTCGATCAGCCGCGCCCTCTGCCACGAGTACAAGAAACGAGTCGGCGCGGTCCTCCACCACAACACCGACGAGACCCAGGTCGTCGCCGGCAGGTCCTGCCCCGCCTTCCAGGGCGGCGAGATCATCCAGCCGATATACGTCCTCCTCTCCGGTAGGGCTACGCGGTTCTTCGAAGAGCAGGAGATCCCCATCGACGTCATCGCGAGGAGGACGGCGAAGGAGTACATAACAAGCGTCCTCTGCAACATCGACGTCAGCGACCACGTCATCCTCGACTGCAGGATCGGGACCGGCTCCTCCGACCTCCAGGACGTCTTCAAGAGGAAGGTCCCCGGCGCCAACGACACCTCCTTCGGCGTCGGCTACGCCCCCTTCTCCGAGACGGAGACCGTCGTCTACAACACCGAGCGGTTCCTCATGGACCTGAAGAAGAGGATCCC
>LUYE01000021.1 GCA_001602645.1 Methanosarcinales archaeon Methan_01 | reverse complement strand
TATTTCGCTTTCCCATGCGGGATTGTTGAGTATTTAAAGTCAAAGGTTTCGGGACTATACAGATGCAATAAGAACTGCACTTGTCAACTATCAGTTAAGGATTAGATTAACTATCATAACTGATTTTGTGCGTGTTTAACATTTCTCAATCATCGTCAGTAAATCGAGTTCATGATGTTGTGCAAGTTCATCATAAAGGGCAAATCTCAAGCAACATAAGCAATCGATTAAGACGTACGTAGTTAGCGCAATAATATACTACAGCGTGGATATTTTTAGATACTTCAATTTATAATTTGATGAGCGAGGCATCTGAATGACCTCCGCCAACTGCGTAAATCCAGTTTATTATTACATTAATAGGATATTAATTTTCAATATTAAATATGACGTAATTATGCCGAAATCTATAAGAAGGTAGTATTTAGTTATAATATTTGAGGTATTGGATTGTGTTTTACAAATATGAAGGCTAACGAAACAACCTCTGCGTTCGGTCTTTCCAGCGTTTGCGCCTTCTGCAACGGTTCCAGGCGGCTTCTGGAGATATTTAATCGATTCCCTGAGGAAGATTGTCGACACCGAAGGGCGAAAGGTGACCACTTCAAAATCCCATGGTGCGAATCATCTGCCAAGAACCCTAATCCGAGTGCAGATATCACTAAAAAACCATATAAAGACATGGAGAGATTTTTTTCCAGGAGTAAGATGAAGAGCACATAGATGTGACGGCCTAAGTTGGAAAGCTCGTGATGCGCTGAAATTTCTTTGATATCAAGCGAGACGAAATTCCAGGGGAACGAAAAAATGACATTTGACATTTGGCTCTTAGCGGCCCTTCACGCTATCGGCCTGATATTACTTTCACCGTTGAAGATCAAAAAATGGCACAAGCTGGTCGTCGTCGAGAGGTAAAGCCTGGTGGTGAATATGACGAAGACTGTGAGGCGAGTTACGACCCGGGCGGGAAAGAGGAGTAGGATGCAGGAAGCCCATGACTCATTCGTATTCGCACGCTATATCTTCATGATGGTGATCATCGCCACCATCATCATCTTGTCAGGAGTGATCATAACCATAGGACCCATGAACATATCCGTCGCAGATGCCTACTATGCGATCATCGACAGGTTCTATCCCGGCTACTTCAATGTAGACCTGCTGACCTCGAGGGTCGTCTGGAACATAAGGTTTCCAAGGATCGTGGGCGGGGTCATCGCCGGGATCGGATTTGGGGTGTGCGGATGCGTAATGCAGGCGGTATTGAAAAACCCGCTTGCAAGCCCCTTTACCCTCGGGATCTCGGCCGGGGCCCATTTCGGCATCTCTCTGGCGGCGGTCATAGGGATCTCGATCGTCGGCGGACCTTACCTTCTCATCGGCAACGCATTCGTCTTCGCCTTCCTCTGCTCCAGCTTCATCATAGGGCTTGCGGCGATCAAGGGCGCCACATCGGAGACCCTGATCCTAGCGGGGATCGCCGTCAACTACTTCTTTTCCGCCATGAGCCAGCTATTCAACTACTTCGCCGACGATGAGCAGCTCCGGCTCATGTCCTCTTGGGGGATGGGATCCCTCTCCGCCTTCTCCTGGAACAAGATCCCCCTGATATTCGGGGTCTTTGCGGTATGCATACCGCTTCTGATGCTCAAGGCCTGGGATCTGAACATCATGACCGCGGGCGACGAGACAGCCAAGAGCATCGGGGTGGACGCAAATCGGGTCAGGATATACATAATGTTGGTGTCGAGCATGGTGGTGGCGACGATCGTCTGCTTCACCGGGACGATCGGGTTCATAGGGCTTGTGGCGCCTCACATGGCCCGGATGATCCTCGGGGGAGATCACAGGTTCTTGATTCCGGCGTCGGGGATCCTGGGGGCCGTGGTTTTGGTCACCGCCGACGCTGTCGCCATGAACATCATCGCCCCGACGGTGATACCGACGGGGATCATGACATCGGTGATCGGGGTGCCGTTCTTCATGTATCTCATGTTGAAAGGCAGAAGAAAAGAGTTTTGGGCATGATGATCCAGTTACAGCAGCTCGCCGAAAAAAGTTAGTCCATTTGAAGACAAAACATACAGACCAAGGAAGACAAAACTCCGACCCTGCCACCAGACCCGCCCAGGAGGATCTCGAATTGTCCGATGAGCTCGAATTCGTTCTCGCCTACCACCAGGCGACAAAGCACAGCTTCCCCCGGATGGCTCCAGGGCCGAAGACGATGGACTGGGCCAACGAGCCCCGGCCCTTTCGAAGGTTTCGGGGCGCAGAGCTCGTGGAGCTGGCCCGGCCCGAGCCCTCGCCCGGCGAGGGGCCGGCGTACGACCTCGCCCTCACCGGGGGGAACGTCCCGCCCCGGCCTTTGAGCTTCGATACGGTATCCCAGCTCCTCTTCGACTCCCTCGCCATATCGGCCTGGAGGCGGGCCGGCGGGGCGGCCTGGGCGCTGCGGGTCAATCCCTCCAGCGGTAACCTCCACCCGACGGAGGGCTACCTCATCTCGGGGCCGGTCCCGGGGCTCTTCGACTCTCCGACCGTCGCTCACTACGCCCCCAGGGAGCACGGCCTGGAGGTGAGGGGCCGGTTCTCGGAAGAGGCCTGGCGGGATATGGCCCTGCCGGAGGGGACGGTCCTCGTAGGCTTATCATCGATACCATGGCGGGAGGCCTGGAAGTACGGCGAGAGGGCCTTCCGCTACCTCCACCTCAACGTCGGCCACGCCCTCGCGGCCCTGAGCTTCGCCTCGGCGGCCCTGGGGTGGCAAGCCTCGCTCCTGGACTGCCTCGGCACCGACGAGGTGGCGTTCCTCCTGGGGCTCACCGACGGCCGCGACTCAGGACGTGGGGAGGTCCGGGCCGATCCGGAGGCCGAGGTCGCCGACTGCCTCGTCGCCGTCCACCCCTGGGGCGAGAGGGTCGACGGCATCAGCCTCTCGGAGGAGGTCCGGGCCGAGTTCGGCGAGTTGAGGTGGCAGGGGCGGCCCGACCGGCTCAGCCCGGCCCCCGTCGCCTGGCCCCTCGTCGCCGCGATGGCGGCAGCTGCGGCCAAGCCTCCGGGAGAGGGCGGGGCCGAGGATAAGGGTGGATTCGAAGAAAAAATCGCCGTCGATGGGAAGGGTCTTCCCAGTTTCTCCTATCCTCCTCTATCCTTGCGGAAGGTGATTCGTGGGCGCCGGAGCTCCATCGCCATGGACCCCGCCTTCAGCATGACGAGGGAGGATCTATTCCGGGCCCTCTCCAGGACGATCCCGGGGCCGGGGAGGTTCCCCTTTGGCCTCCCGCCCTGGAGGCAAGTGGTCGACCTTGCGATCTATCTTCACCGAGTTCTGGGCCTCGATCGAGGGCTCTATCTCCTCCTCCGAGACCCGCAGCACGAAAGCCGCCTGCGGGCCGAGATGAGGGCGAGCTTTGATTGGGCGAGGCCTGAGGGGGCGCCGCCGGGATTTTTTAGGCTTGCGGCCGGAGACTTCCGGGACCTGGCGAGGGCCCTCACCTGCGGCCAGAAGATCGCCTCGGACTGCTGTTTCACCACCTCCATGATCGCTCCCCTCAAGACGGCCCTGGAGGATCGAGGCCCCTGGTTCTACAGCCGGCTCCACTGGGAGTGCGGGATCGTCGGCCAGACCCTCTACCTGGAGGCGGAGGCGGCAGGGCTGAGAGGTTGCGGCATAGGCTGCTTCTTCGACGACCCCGTCACCTCGGCCCTAGGCCTCGACCTGCCGGATTGGGGCCCCCTCTACTCCTTCGCCGTAGGAAAGGAGCTCCCCCCTTCGAGGACCGAGATCCTTCCGGCAGATCCGGGACCCTCCCATCAGCCTGGGAAAAGGTAAAATCATCCTAGCCCCATGGTGGCGGAGTGAGCGGTGATGGGAAGGATATATCATGCACTACAGACCAAGGGATAAATTTACGAACTTGCCAGCGAGGATCGCAAAGCTCGGCGACCTCGCCTACAACCTATGGTGGACCTGGCATCCTGAGGGGAGGGAGCTATTCATAATGCTGGGCGGACGCGCCGCCTGGAGCCGAAGCGGCCACAACCCCGTAAAGATGATGCACGAGCTGGACGGCGGTGTTCTCAAGCTCGCCTCCCTCGACCCTCGTTTTCTCAGGTACTACGACGCCGTCATGGCCCGGTTCGAGGGGGACATGGACCCTGCAAGCGGCTGGTTTTGCACCACCATAGCAGATCCGAGGGATAGGACCATCGCCTACTTCTCCGCCGAGTACGGCCTCCACCACGCCCTTCCCGTCTATGCAGGAGGCCTGGGTTTTCTCGCCGGAGACTACCTCAAAGAGTGCAGCGATCTGGGAGTTCCCGCCGTGGGGGTCGGGTTCATGTACCCCCAGGGGTACCTCCTCCAGAGGGTCACCCCCGACGGCTGGCAGGCTGGGGCCTGCGAGAAGTTCGACCGAGAGAACGCCCCGATCCGAAGGCTCCGGGATGACAACGGCGAGACTCTCCTGGTAGGTATACCCCTATTGGACGGCGAGATCTTCGTCGAGGTCTGGAAGGTCCAGGTGGGCAGAACCGACCTCTACCTGATGGACACGGCCGTCGACGCCAACGACCCCTGGAACCGGAGCATATCCGATCGGCTCTACACCGGCGACTCCGAGCAGAGGCTGAGGCAGGAGATCGTCCTGGGAATAGGGGGGGTCAGGGTTCTGAGAGCCCTCGGAATCAGCCCCTCCGTCATCCACCTGAACGAGGGGCATCCGGCCTTCGCCACCCTGGAGCGGATCCGGGAGGAACGCGAGAGGGGATTGAGCTTCGACGAGGCGGCAGATGTGGTGATGAGGACTACGGTATTCACCACCCATACCCCCGTGCCCGCAGGCCACGACAAGTTCCCCCTATCTCTGATGGACAAGTACTTCGGTCCATACCTCCGAAACCTCGGGATAAGCCTTGACGATCTCTTCCGGCTGGGGCTCGATCCCCGGGACCCCGCCAGCGGCTTCAACATGACCGCCTTTGCCCTCCGATCATCCAGCCACCGCAACTGCGTGAGCCTGAGACACCGGGAGGTGACGAGGCATATGTGGCACCACCTCTGGCCCGACCTGCCTGCTGAAGAGGTCCCGATAGATCACGTCACCAACGGCATTCACGTCCCCACCTGGATCGATCGGCGGCTCGGCAACATGATCTTCAACCAATACCTCGGCCGCGACTGGCTTGAAAAGCACGACAACCCCCTGATATGGGAGCTTCTGGACGAGATCCCCGACGACCTCCTCTGGGCGGAGCACCTCAGGATGAAGAGGTCTCTGATAAACAAGATAAAGGATCGGGCGAGGGAGAAGTGGAGGGATCCCGAGTCCGACTCCAGGACTATCATGGCCTTTGGAACCCTTCTCGACCCCCAAGCCCTGACCTTGGGCTTCGCCCGGAGGTTCGCCTCCTACAAGAGGGCGACCCTCCTACTGCGAGACCCCGAAAGGCTCCGAAATATCCTGACAAACCATCAGAGGCCTGTCCAGATAATCTTCGCAGGGAAGGCCCACCCCGACGACCAGCAGTCCAAGCTCCTCCTCCAGCAGGTCTTCAAGGCCGCTGCCGACAAGAGCTTCGAGGGGAGGATAGCCTTCGTCGAGGACTACGACCAGTACCTCGCCCAGTATCTGGTCCACGGCGTCGACGTCTGGGTGAACAACCCTCGCCCCCCCATGGAGGCCTCGGGGACGAGCGGGATGAAGGCGTCCCTCAACGGCGTCCCCCAGCTCAGCGTCTTCGACGGCTGGTGGGTGGAGGGCTACAACGGCAAGAACGGGTGGGGCTTCGACGGGGCGGAGGGTCCGAGCGACGACCTGAAGGACGATCGGGATGCAGAGATGATCTACCAGATCCTGGAGAACGATGTCATACCTCTATACTACAGGGTGGACGACAAAGGCGTCCCCAGGGGTTGGGTCAGGGTGATGAAGGAGGCGATCAAGGTCACAGGCCCCAGCTTCACCTCCAGGAGGATGGTGAAGGAGTATACCGAGAAGTTCTACAGACCAGCCATGGAAGAGGGGGAAGCGACGAGAGCCTGCAAAGGGTTTTAAGAAATAGGCCGCATCTCTGAGAAAAAAAACGGTTCTGGGAGGGACTTTAGAAGTCCTCTCCCATGTCGCCCATGCCTCCGCCCATGCCGCCGGGCATGCCGCCTTCGCCGCCCGGACCACCGGACTTGGAGGCGATGACGTCATCGATCCTGAGGATCATGACCGCGGACTCGGCTGCGGAGTTGATCGCTTGGGTCTTCACCCTCATCGGCTCTAGGACTCCCTTCTGCTGCATATCCACGGGCGTTCCGGCCTCCATGTCTAGGCCTGCGGACTTCACCCCCTTCTCGTGGCTGCTTCGAAGGGCCACCAGGGTATCGATCTGGTCGAAGCCGGCATTCTCGGCGAGGGTCTTGGGTATGATCTCCAGGGCCTCGGCGAAGGCCTCGATGGCGAGCTGCTCTCTTCCGCCGACGGTGGCAGCATACTCTCTCAGCCTGAGGGCCAGCTCGATCTCGGGAGCGCCGCCGCCGGGCATCAGCATCGAGTCCTCGAGGGATACTCCGACGACCCTGAGGGCGTCTTCCATGGCCCTGTCCAGCTCATCGACGACGTGCTCGGTCCCGCCCCTGAGGATGATCGATACGGACTTGGGGTTCTCGCACTCCACGACGAAGGTCATGTCGTCGCCGGCGATCTTCTTCTCCTCAACGAGGCCCGCGCGGCCGAGCTCGCTCTCCGCGAGGTCGTGGATGCTGGTAACGATCCTCCCTCCGGTGGCCCGGGCCAGCTTCTCCATGTCGCTCTTCTTGATCCTGCGGATGGTGTAGACTCCGGCCTTCGCCAGGAAGTGCTGGGCGAGGTCGTCGATCCCCTTCTGGCAGAAGACGACGTTCGCTCCGGTGCTGACGATCTTGTTGACCATATCCTTCAGCATCGTCTCCTCCTGGTCGAGGAAGGCCTGGAGCTGGTCGGGAGAGGTGATCTCGATCTTGGCGTCGACCTCGGTCTTCTCGATCTCGATCGCCGTATTCAGGAGGGCGATCTTGGCGTCCTTCACCTTCTTGGGCATGTTGGGGTGGAGCCTTTCTTTGTCGATGACCATGCCGTAGACGAGCTGAGAGTCGGTGATCCCGCCGCCGACCTTCTTCTCGACGGTGATGTTATCGACGTCCACGGTCCCGTCCTCGTCGACGATCGCCTTGACCGCCTTTACGGATAGCTCCGCCAGCTCGCTTCGAGCGACGCCGGAGCCCTTGCCGGTCATGGCCGTGATGGCAATCTTCTTCAGAAGCTCGTCGTCGTTGGGGGATACCTTGATCGCCATATCCTTCAGGATCTCCATCGCCTTCTCGGCGGCTGCCCTGTATCCTGCAGCTATGACGGTGGGATGGATCTCCTGGTCCAGCAGCTCTTCGGCCTTCTTGAGGAGCTCGCCCGCGAGGACCACAGCGGTGGTGGTGCCGTCGCCTACCTCGTCGTCCTGGGTCTTGGCGATCTCGACCATCATCTTCGCCGCCGGGTGCTCTATATCCATCTCCTTGAGGATGGTTACTCCATCGTTGGTTATGACCACATCGCCGAGGGTGTCAACGAGCATCTTGTCCATCCCCTTGGGGCCGAGGGTGGTCCTGACGGCGGTCGCCACGGCTTTGGCGGCCATGATGTTCGACTTCTGCGCCTCACGGCCAGCAGTCCTCTGACTGCCCTCTCTCAGTATGAGTACTGGGGTTCCCCCTAGTCCTGCCATCTTTGTTCTTCCTCCTGTTGATCTGATGGCTTGCGAGGTGTTTAAACTTCTATATGAACATTTCGGGCCATGGGCCCCTCCGGCGACCGTCCCCAGTGGGCAGAGATCGTATCGGTGGAGGCCTTTTCCCCCCTGGAACCCAGGCCGCCCGGTCGCTCCCCTGGATTCGATAACGAGGCATAGGATGCATCGATGCTGGCTGAAAACCTATAAATATACGGTTCGACTGTCTTCCGTCTGAATGGCCGAGACCAGCATATTCGTAGTTAAGACCACCGCAAATCAGGAGCGGTCTGTGGCAAACCTCATCGCCCAGCTGGCGCGGAAGGAGAAGTACGACATCACAGCGCTTCTGGTTCCCGACGTCCTCAAGGGCTACGTCCTCGTCGAGGCGAAGGCACCGGAGATCGTCGAGGAGGCGATCCAGGGGGTACCTCACGCCCGCACCGTCATAAAGGGGGCTTCCAGCTTCGGCGAAGTGGAGCATTTTCTGACTCCCAAGCCCGCGGTGGTCGGAATCAACGAAGGTGCCATCGTGGAGCTGATCTCGGGACCTTTCAAGGGCGAGATGGCAAGGGTCAAGAGGGTAGACATCGGGAAGGAGGAGATCACTGTAGAGCTCTTCGAGGCGATGGTGCCCATCCCCATCACTGTGAGGGGTGACCACGTGCGCGTGCTCAGCAAAGATGAGATTCAGAGGTGAATTTCTTGGCCAGTTTTGTCGAAGTGTTGGTGCCCGGTGGAAAGGCCAGCGCAGGACCCCCCCTGGGCCCCGCCCTGGGACCTCTAGGCGTTAACGTTGCAGATGTGGTGAAGAAGATAAATGAGGCGACTGCGGATTTGAACGGGATGCAGGTCCCGGTCAAGGTGACGGTCAGAAGCAGGACCGACTACCAGGTGGATGTGGGAACCCCTCCAACCTCGGCGCTGGTCCTCAAAGAGGTGGGGCTGGAGAAGGGATCCGGCAACGCCCTCCAGATCGTTGGGAACCTGACCATGGATCAGGTGGTCAAAGTCGCAGGAATCAAAAGGAAGAACCTGCTCTCCGTCTCCCTCAAGAGCGCCGCGAAGGAGGTCATCGGGACCTGCGGGAGCATGGGCATCACCGTCGAGGGTATGCCCCGAAAGGAGGCCCAGGCGGCGGTCGACGAGGGAAGGTTCGACGAAATCCTCGCATAGACGAAAACTTATTATAGAGGATTACAGACGAGATCAGGACTCTCTTTTTGAGACGCCGTAGTAGACCGCAAGTCGTGGACTACGGAGGATTGAGATGAACAAGACGATAGAAGATGCCGTCAGAAAGGCGATCTCCGAGGCTCCCGAGAGGAGGTTCAACGAGAGCGTCGATCTGGCGATCAACCTGCACAATATCGATATGAGCCTGCCGGCCAACAGGGTGGACGAGGAGATCATCCTGCCCCACGGCCGAGGCAGGGCCGCAAAGATCGCGGTATTCGCCAGCGGCGAGACTGCTCTTCTGGCTCAGCGGGCTGGGGCGGACCTGGTGATATCTCCCGACGAGCTCTCCGAGCTGGGCGACGACAAGAAGCGGGCGAGGAAGATAGCCGACGAGTACACCTACTTCATCGCCGAGACTAGCCTCATGCCGACGATCGGCAAAAAGCTGGGCCCCATCCTCGGAAAGAGGGGGAAGATGCCGCTGCCCCTGCCACCGAACGTGGACGTCACCCCGATAATAAAAAGACAGAAAAACCTGGTGAGGGTTAGGTCCAGGGACCGGCTCACCTTCCACATGGCGGTAGGCTCCAGGGACATGGAAGCCCAGAAGATCGCGGAGAACGTAGAGGCGGTTACGACCAAGCTCGAGCAGGCCTTAAAGGACGGAAAGCAGAACCTCAAGTCCGTATACATCAAGACTACCATGGGTCCAGCGATAAAGGTGATCTGAAATGTCCGTCCAGGTACGCCATACCGAGCACGTCCCAGAGTGGAAGATCGCAGAGGTCGAGGATCTGGTTGAGAGGATCCAAAACTCCCCCGTCGTGGCCCTGGTGGGGTTGACGGATATCCCAGCAAAGCAGCTCCAGGATCTTAGAACTCAGCTGAGGGATGGGGCCACCATCAAGATGGTCAGGAACAACATCGCTCGCCGGGCGATTGAGAAATGCTCTGGGGAGATCCTGCCCCTGGCCGACGAGATCGACCGCCAGACGGCCTTCATATTCACCGACGTAAATCCCTTCAGGCTCTACAAGATGCTGGAGGAGAAGAAGCAGCCGATGCCGATAAAGGCCGGCGGCAAGGCCCCCACAGACATCGTGATCGAGAAGGGCGAGACCTCATTCTCTCCCGGTCCGATGGTGGGGAAGCTCCAGACCGCTGGAATTCCCGCCGCCATAAAGAGCGGCAAAGTGGTCATCAACGAGACGAAGGTGATCGTCGAGGAGGGTGAGACCGTATCGGCCCAGCTGGCAGAGGTTCTGTCCCTGATGGAGATCTTCCCGAGGAAGGTGGGGCTTGAGCTTCTAGCCGTATATGAGGGAGGTCTCGTCTATAAGTCTGAAGATCTCGCCATCGACGTCGATGCCATCCTGGCCCAGATGAGCACCGCATCGGCCCAAGCTCTGGGCCTGGCGGTGGAGATCGGCTACGCCACGCCGACTACCATAGCCCCCATCCTCCAGAGGGCGGCCTCAAAGGCCAGAAACCTGGTCTTAGAGTGCGCCATCCCCGTTCCCGGGATGATGGAGGCTCTCCTGGCCAAGGCGGCTGCGGATGCGTCAGTGCTGACAAACCTGGTCGAAGGCGGGCCGGCAGAGGCGCCAGCCGCCGGAGCGCCGGCGGAGACGGGAGAGGAGAAGGCCGAAGAGGCCGAGAAGGAAGAGAATGAAGAGGCCGGACTTGGCGGACTTTCTGCCCTGTTTGGTTGATCGAGAAGAAGAGGTTGATAAAGATGGAATACGTATATGCAGCATTACTGCTTCACAGCTCTGGTAAAGATGTGTCCGAGGAGGGCATAAAGACTATACTCAGCGCCGCCGGCGTCGCTGCCGACGAGGTGAGGATCAAGGCCCTCGTCTCCGCCCTCGAGGGCGTGAACATCGAGGAGATCCTCTCCAAGGCCCCCAGCGTGGCCGTCGCCGCCGCCCCCGCGGCAGCAGCAGCTTCCGCCACCTCTGGGAAGGCTCCCGCAGCTGAGGAGGCTGAGGAAGACAAGGAAGAGGCAGAGGAGAGCGGAATCGAGGGCCTCGGAGCCCTCTTCGGCTGAACCTTCTCTCTCTTCTTTCTTTTCTTTTATTTATTTCACCTGGGATCGCCGAGCCGACTCTCGGCCCTGAAGCTTCATAGGAGGAAAAAGGTAAATCCTCCCGGAGAGAAACATCGTCCATTATCTGGTGATGCCACGATGCCTACTAGATGCATATGGTATGAAAAAATTCTGAAAGTCTCCGCGTTGGGGATGGCCTTGGCCTTCCTCCTGGCCCCTGCCGCTGGCGAAGGAGGATCGAAAGGAGAGGCCATCGACGGGGCCCTGATCTGGAGCCTCGTCCTCGCAACCGACGCCGTCGGCGCGGAGCTGACGGAGATAGAGACTGCCCTCCTCGAGGCGAGCCTCGCCCTCTCTGAGACGGGGATCGAGGGGGAGGA
Organism: Methanosarcinales archaeon Methan_01; assembly: GCA_001602645.1. GTDB lineage: Archaea > Halobacteriota > Methanosarcinia > Methanotrichales > Methanotrichaceae > Methanocrinis. The sequence goes on along the minus strand of LUYE01000021.1, from coordinate 102,503 downwards.
GGCTCGAAGGGTCCTCGAGGAGCTGGCAGGGCTGGGACCCTGGGTTGTAGACTGCATAACTATAGATCTCAACGGGACGATCCTGGAGGTGGCGCCGGAGGAGTACCGGTATGTGGTGGGAGAGAGGATCGACGACCAGGAGCACATCCAGACGCTCTTCTCCACCCGGCGCCCCGCTGGGCTAGCCTATATAATGTCCGTCGAGGGTTTCGCCGCCATGGACTTCGCCTCCCCCGTCTTCGATGAGGAGGGCAGGATGATCGGGGCGGTGACGGTCCTCGCCAACTCGACGGAGCTCTTCGGCCATGCCCTAGCACCCTGCCAGCCCGGAGACGCCGCCAAGATCTGGGCCATGCTCCCGGATGGGACGATCGTCTACGATGACGACGCAGAGCAGATCGGGAGGAACACCTTCACCGACCCCCTCTTCGCCGAGTTCACCGAGCTTCTGGAGGTGGGTCGGAGGGTGGAGATGGAGGGGTCGGGGACCGGGGCGTACGAGATATTCGGGATGGCGAGGGAGGTCTTCTGGACCACCGTACATCATCAGGGGCGAGAGATAAGGCTCCTCCTCAGCCTCGACGCCGGCAAGCCCTAGAAGGAATCCTCTGAAAAGTGGACGGCCCATCCTATCGATGGAAAAACGGGGGCGAAGATGTGGCGGGCGGACCAGCCGCCTGCCGGCGCGCCCTCCCAAATCCGGAGGGCGTCAGTCAGATCACCCCTGGGGACGAGATACTCAGATCTGGTCCAGCTTCTCTATCCCGACCTTCTTGACGTTCGGCTTCCAGATCTCCTTGGGCATCCAGTCGGGGGCGTTGGAGGGCTTCACCACCAGCTTCCTCTCGCCCTTGAAGAGGTGGACCTTCTTGGTGCCCCTCTCCCGCAGCCTGATGTCGGTGTATCCCCGGTTTGCAGCCTTCAAAGCCGCCTGTCTCGGCTGTTTTCCCGTGAAAACGCCGATCTCGTTCCCATCAGCGTCTCTCAACGCGAAGTTTCTTTTATTGGTCATATTTTTATACCTCTGATTATCCCTATGCAGAGATGGATATGTCCCGTTGCATCTCTATATATCAAGAACACTTATATTAATCTTTTGTTCGATTGAATATTTTCTTCGAAGTATTCGACGTCGGATGGAGATTAATTGAGGTCGTAAGCCGCGATATCGACCTTGGAGCGCGACGATACTGGAAAACCTGCTGAAACTCGGTCCTCCTCTGCCTGGGGAATGATATTTATCCGCCGCGAGGCGTCTCATCCTCCATGTCTTGGGTCATCTGGTTCACGGGGCTGCCAGGTTGCGGAAAGACCACCATAGCCCAGAGGGTGAAGGCGAGGCTCGACGAGCGGGGGATCAGGGTGAAGGTTCTGGAGCTGGACGAGATCCGCCGGGTAATCACCCCGGAGCCGACCTACACCGACCAGGAGAGGGAGGTGGTCTACGCGAGCCTCGCCTATATGGCCAAGCTCCTCTCGGAGGCGGGGATGAACGTCATCGTCGACGCCACCGCCAACCGGCGGCGATACCGGGATCTAGCGCGGAGGCTCGTCCCCACGTTCGCCGAAGTTTACGTCAAAGCATCCCTTCCGGCCTGCATCGAGCGGGAGAGGAGGCGGAAGGCGGCTCACTCTCCCAGGGGAATATACGCGAAGGCGAAAGGGGAGGGGGCCACGGTGCCTGGGGTAAACGTAGCATATGAGGAGCCTTTGAACCCAGGGCTTGTGGTGGACGCCGAGGGGCTCGATCCGGATCAGAACGCTGTGATGGTCTTCGACTGGATCCTCGATAAATTTGGAGCAGCCTGAAGGCCTCCATCGCTAGGAGATCGGGGGAGGGATTCCAGCAGGAAAAGGTTATATCGGGACACTTCTTTCATCAAGCCAGGAGGAATGAGATTGAAATCCAATGCAGGCTTCGTCGGATTCGACGGGACGGAGAACAAGAGAACCGTTCTTGCCGTGGACGCGGTCAAGAAGGCCGCCGGGATCGGGGGAGATCTTAACGTCCTGCTCCGCCAGCCCCACGGGAGGGCGAAGAGCATCCTCAGCAAGTTCATCAGGATCTGCGACGTCAAAGCCTACGTCTCTGACGACGCCGACGGGGCCAAATGGGAGAAAGCCGGCTTCTCGGTCCAGGGAGGATACGACGACTTCTTCGAGGACTCCGACTTCATCATGGTGGGAACCCCAGGCGACCAGGAGACGCCTTACGTCGAGGCGGGGCTCGCCGCCGGCTGCACCGTATCCCTGATGGGCGGAGCCGACAGGAAGGATATATTGACAGCCCTCCAAGAGAAGGGCTTCGAGATATCCGACGGCCTCGAGGCGGACTTCAAGAGGGAGTTCTTCTTCGGCCTTGAGAACTACGAGGCCTTTTCGAAGGCGAAGCCGAAGGTGATCCAGTGCACCAGCTGCAACACCACGGGGATCTGCAGGGCATCCCTCGCCGCCCGCCCCCTCGGCCTAAAGATGATCCTCGGCAACATCGATCGAAGGCATGGCGACCCCCACACCGTCGTCAGGGCATCCCCCTCCGCCGTCTCCATCGGCAAGGGCGTCGGCCATCAGGGGACGGACGCGGGGACGGTCTTCGAGGAGGTCACCTATAGCATCAGGGCGTCCAAGATCCCGACGACGGTCCCCCACACCAGCTTCCTCGAGTTCGTCTTCGACGGCGACGTCACTCCAGCCGACTTCGTTCAGAGCCTGGCGGAGACGAGGGAGGTCGTGGTGATGCCCTACAAGGACGAGGGCGGAAAGAAGCATGAGTGGACGAGCGAGATCATGGAGGCCTTCCTCTCCGGGTTTGAGAGGCCCATCAGCCCCGAGATCTTCGAGCTATTGGTCTCTGACACCATAATCCCCGTCAAGCTCGGCGACTACACCATCCTCCAGACGGTGATGATGGTGGAGCAGATGTCGATCGCCGTCCCCAACCACGTCGAGTCCTACCTCCTCAGCGTTGGCTACCCGGCGGAGAAGGTTCACGGCACTGTGGACGAGGCCCTCAGTTGCGTCCACGGCGTCTGGCCGGACTCCCTCTCCACCTGAGACCCACCAGATCATGGCCGAAGACCCCATAGTGGGCGAGCTGGCTGGAGAGAAGGTCCTCCTCGGCGGAGCGGCAGCGGGGGAGCTCTACGACCAGGGGAGCTTCGGGAGGCCCGTCGCCGGAGGCCTCGAGCTCTCCCTGGTGGAGGCGGCCTACCTCCTGGACCGGGGTAGGATATCCGTCCGAATCGGCGGGGAGGAGCTCGACTTCCAGTCCCTCTTCGAGGCGGCGACGGCGCTGGAGGCTGGCTTTGAGTTTCGTTACGTCGTCTACAAGGACCTTCGGGAGAGGGGGTACTACGTCCAGCCGGGGGTCACCGACTTCCGGGTCTACCCCAGGGGGGGGAAGCCCGGCAAGACCCCCGCCGAGTTCTACGTCCACGTCATCTCCGAGAGGGAGCCCGTGCACCTCAAAGAACTGGTGGAGCCGGCTCGGATCGCAAGGCAGATGAGAAAGAGGCTTATGCTGGCGGTCGTCGACGAGGAGAGCGACATAACCTTCTACGAGGCGAGGGATAGGGATCTCAAGGGGGATATGAAGATAGAGGCCCGGGGTGGCACCGCCACCCTCCTGGAGGACCGGGTTATGCTCTGGGACCCGGTGGCCTCCGAGGCCCTCCACGAGGGGGGGTTCTTCGGCAAGCCGGTGGGCGGGAGGCTCCAGCTATCTCTGGTGGAGTCGGCTTACCTCCTGGAGAAGGGGGTTCTCAGGATCGTAGATCGGTCAGGAAAGCCCCTCGGCCCCGAAGAGTTCGCTGAAAGGGCTAGGCTCGTCGAGGAGGAGTTCGATATGAAGCAGCTCGTCTACCGGGACCTCCGGGACCGGAGGCTGGTGGTGAAGACGGGTTTCAAGTTCGGAAGCCACTTCCGGGTCTACAAGAGGGTGGAGGGTTCGAAGAAGGTCCCCCACTCCGAGTACCTCGTCCACTCCGTCCCCGAGGGGCACGTATTCCACCTACCCGTCGTCTCCCGGGCCGTCAGGCTCGCCCACAGCGTCAGAAAGCAGATGATCTTCGCCCGCCAGGATGGTGGCGAGGTGAAGTACCTGGAGATCAGGCGGCTGAAGCCCTGATCCCCGAGATGACGACCGGCGAGGGCGGACCAAGCCGCCTTTTTTCCTTCGTTATCACCCTCTTTCGTCCCAACGCCTCAGACCCGGAAGAGCTGATCAGGTTTGGTGACGCTCACCTCCGGGAGGGGAGGCTCGATCTAGCCCTGAAGGCTTACTCTAAGGCGGCGAGGGCGGACCCCGGGACCTCGGCGGAGAAGAAGGTGGCTCAAGTCTACGGGATGATGGGCCGGTACATGGAGGCCATCGCATCCCTTGACCGGGCGGCGGCGATCGATCCTGCCGACGGCTTCGCCTGGATGGGCCGGGGCTTTCTCTTCCTTCGCCTGGAGATGCGGCGAAAAGCTCTTGAAAGTTTTAAACGAGCGGCATATCTAGATCCTGAAAACGGTTACGCCCGCTACCTCATCTTCGAGACGGCGGAGGAGATCAGAAGGATGGAGGCAAGCCCAAGAAGGTGATCCCCCATCGGTGATGGAATTTGAGGGCAATCCAGATCTGCCAAGGCTCTTGGCCAAGAAGAGGATGCTCATGGACTCGGCGGGATTCGAACCCGCGGCCTCTACCTTGCGAAGGTAGCGATCTACCCCTGATCTACGAGCCCGGTTGGAACGATAAAGGGTGGCTCAGAGGAGTCCTACCTCTTCCACCTCTACCGACTGGACCCCTTCCACCCCGGCGATGGCGGCCTCCAGACCCTCCGTCCCTGTGACCCCCTCCGCCAGTATCACGGCCACCATAAGCGCCTTTAGGCCGAAGGCTATGGGCACCTCGGCAGAACTGTGGAGCCTCGCCCCTTCCGGAAGGACGGCCTTGACGCCAGCCTTCAGCTTCTCCATATCGACGTCGGCGCCCTCGGGCATCAACTTCAGCTTGGCAGCAACTTCCCCCATCGTATCACCTCAAGGACCCAAAAATCCGCAGCTTGGACAGGTATAGGGGTTGCTCTGCTTTCTGCACTTGTTGCACCTCGTAATTATCTCCCCACAGTTGGGGCAGGGGAACCTGGCGCCACCCGGCCCGATCAGCGTTACTCCGCATGACATGCATCTCTCTGAATTTTCCGTCATGTTTCTCTCTCTACGTGCTTTGATCGATCCCAGGGTATAAACTTTCCCTTACGTCAGGACCGCATCGACCAACACCTCCCCCTCTTATAAGGGTTCCGCCCTTACCCGCCCTCAAGTTCGCGATGAATTGGTCCGGGTCTCTGCCATTCAGGACGAGGCAGCTTCTGCCAGACTTCATCAAAATTCGAAGGGCTCCCTGATCGATGCAGCTCTCTCTTCCCATCAGGTCCACCGCCTGGATCTCGTCGACGAGCCGGCCATCCAAAAAGACGCCCTCGACGTCCGTCGCTTTGACGAGGTCGGCTTTGAGCCTGCTGGCTACGAGGGCGGCGACGGCGTCGGAGGTGTAATCCCAGGTGTGCTGGATCCCCCGGTCTTCCTCCATCAGAGGGCGGTAGGGGAGGAGGACCCAGAACCCAGAAGAGGGCCTGGAGATCTCGTAGGTAAGAGATGCGCCGGTCCCGTCCGCCAGGAACCGTCCGTACTCCTCCATCGCCAATATCGCCATCCAATGGGCCGTATCCTCGGATAAAGCGTATTCATCGTAGAGCCGTCTCACCAGGTCAGCCATGGGGCCTCCGCCCGGAACCGCGAGGAAGGAGAAGTCATCTGTTGACAGGGCCACAAGCCCCCTCACGATATCCCTGGCGACGGAGATCAGGCTTCCACCGATCTTTACGACGCTGAAGGTCATGTCAACTCCAGAGATCGCCAGGTATATCTCAGGTGCGGGCGGTTGGAGACGATGAAGAGAAAAGGGCGCAAAAGCCGATATTGGATGTAGGGTAAAGGAGGGAGACTAATTCCATCGACTTTTGCCAATTCAGCCTACGTCATTTGCCGAATATAAACCTTTCGATAGGCCACTGCCTTTAAGTGTATATATACGTTCTGGTCTCCATGGAGACGCCATTGCTGGCAGCGGACGCCCTCGTCCTCTACGGCGACGGGATCGTCCTGATCAGGAGGGAGAACCCGCCGTATCAGGGGTTCTACGCCCTCCCCGGCGGGTTTGTGGAGGTGGGCGAGACCGTCGAGGAGGCAGTCCGGCGGGAGGCGAGGGAGGAGACGGGGCTGGATATCGTTCCAATAAAGCTGGTGGGGGTCTACTCGAAGCCCGATCGAGACCCCCGGGGGCACGTCGTCTCGATCTCTTACCTCGCCTGGGGACGGGGGGAGCTCTCGGCCGGTTCCGATGCGAGATCTGCAGAGATCTTCGCCTTGGAGGAGCTTCCGCCCCTCGCCTTCGACCACGCCTTGATCGTCAGAGACGGCCTGGAGAAGCTTTAAGATCTGCGGGTGCAGGAGGGGGTCTTGCATGGCCGACGATATCAGGGAGATCATAGAGAAGTACGCCCTTCAGAACGCGGTAAAGTACAGGGCTGCGCCCCAGGTCGGCGCAGTGATGGGAAAGCTGATGGGCGAGCACCCCGAGCTCCGGGGTAGGGCGAAGGAGGTCTCGCCCCTCGTCTCCTCGGTCCTCTCGGAAGTTGCGAGGACGGGACCCCGGGAGTGGGAGGAGCGGCTCGCCGAGATCGCGCCGGAGCTTCTGGCTGAGCTGGGGGTGAAGAAGGAGCCAGAGAAGGGACTCCCAAGGCTGGAGGGGGCCGAAGGGGGGGTCGTCATGAGGTTCGCCCCTAACCCCAACGGCCCGCCGACGATCGGCTCCGCCCGGGGGATCATCATCAACTCCGAGTACGTCAAGAGGTACGGCGGAAGGTTCCTCCTCCGCTTCGACGACACCGACCCCGTCAACAAGAGGCCAATGCCGGAGGCCTACGGCTGGTACCTGGAGGACTGTCAATGGCTCGGCGCCGTCCCCGACGAGGTGATCGTCGCGAGCGACCGGCTCCCTCTCTACTATGAGATCGCAGAGGAGCTGATCTGGAGGGGCGGAGCTTACGTCTGCCGGTGCGATCAGGCCGCCTTCAAGGCCCTCAAGGACGCCGCGGCGGCGTGTCCTCATCGGGGCCAGAGCCCCCAGGAGAACAATGCCCTATGGCGTGAGATGATCGAGGGCTCCCTCGGGCCGGGGGAGGCGGTCCTGAGGGTGAAGACCGATATAGTCCACAAGGACCCAGCCCTCCGGGACTGGGCTGCCTTTCGGATCGTGACGACGCCCCATCCCCGGGCGGGGGATAAGTACCGGGTCTGGCCCCTCCTCGACTTCGAGTCGGCCGTCGAGGACCATCTTCTGGGGGTGACCCACATCCTCCGGGGGAAGGACCTGATGGACAGCGAGCGGAGGCAGAGGTACCTCTACGACCACATGGGCTGGGAGTATCCTACGACGATCCATTGGGGGAGGATCAAGATCCATCAGTTCGGCTCCTTCAGCACCTCCGCCCTGAGGCGAGCCCTGGAGGCGGGGGAGTACTCGGGCTGGGACGACGCGCGGATGCCGACGGTTCGGGCCCTGAGGCGGCGCGGGATCCGGCCAGAGGCGCTCAGAAAGTTCATGGTGGAGCTAGGAGTCGGCGAGACGGACATCAGCATCAGCATGGACTCGGTCTACGCCGAGAACCGGAAGATCGTCGATCCTATGGCTAAGAGGCGGTTCTTCGTCAAGGACCCCCACCCGCTGGAGATCGATGGGGATGTCCCCGAAGTTGCGAAGGCCCCCTTCCACCCGACCTTGGACTTGGGCCTTCGCGAGATCCCCGCCGGTCCCCGGGTCCTGGTCTCCGCCGACGACCTCTCCGACCTCAAGGTCGGGGGTAGCCTCCGGCTCAAAGACCTCTGCAACATCGAGGTCGTCGCCACAGCCCCCCTCCGGGCCAGGGCTATCGGAACCGACCCCCACCAGGCGAAGGAGATGCGGCTTAGGATCATCCACTGGGCTCCGCCTGCTGGCGTCCCCGTCCGGGTGATGCGCCCTGATGGGGTCGACGCCGGCATAGGCGAGGCCGGGATCCGGGAGGATGAGGGGAAGGTCGTCCAGTTCGAGAGGTACGGCTTCGTCCGGATCGATTCTGTATCTGGAGATGAGGTAGTAGCGTACTTCGCCCACCGGTGAGGGCTTGGGGCCACTCTGAGAGGGGATGACTTTGGCGTGCTCTGCCCCTCCGATCGATCCCCGCCCCCTCGGCCTTGACGATAAATAGATCAGTAGAAATCGTCTGGAGGTAATTTCAGATGAACACCAAAGAGATCGCCCTCTGCGGCGGATTGATCGCCCTCGCCTGGGCCGTCCATCGCCTGATGAGGTTTACGGAGCCGATCGCCGGAGATCTCCAGTTCGGGATCGCGATATCCGTATACTGCCTCATGCCCCTCCTGATTAGGATGTCGTTTACGGAGTCGAACGTCGTGGGTCTAGCGACGGGCTTTGCCCTGACGGCCGCCACCGCCTCCCCGTTTCCCCTGGCGAACGTCCCCGCCCATTGGGCTGGGCTCGTCTCCTGCAAGCTCGTCGCCGATAAATGGCGGGGGGAGGACGGCTCCCTCCGGCCGGCGGCGGTCTCGGCCGCGGTCGTCGTCGCCACGGCCGTCAGCTTCTCGGCCTTCGTCCTCGCGAGCTACTACGGCATCCTCTCCCTGCCGGAGCTCTCTCGAGGGGGAGGGGCTGTCGAGGCGATCCTCGGCAGAAGCCTCACCTTCAGCGCCTTCGTCGCCGCCTCCCTCTTGAAGGTGGGAGTCCCGACCCTCGTCTCGAACGCCATCCTGGCTCCGGTATTTTACTCGATGGCGAGGACCTTCAACTCCAGGTCGGAAGAGGTCCAGGACCGATGAGGTCGGTATCATAAGATCCCCAGGAGGTGGTAGGGCGCAGGGGCTCAAGATCGGGGCGAAAGCTACGGTTCTGGCCGGCGAGGTCTGAAGCGGGCCTCTCTGTAGACCGGCTTTCTTCATGGCAACTAGCCGGTTTCTTGAGGGACGACCCTGATCAGAGGTAGCCCATCCCCGAGGCCGCCGCCACCATGAACGCTCCGAGGGCCGCCGCCATCCCAGCCTTGAGCAACTTCTGAGCCCGGGGGGCCTCGCCCCTCATTATGCTGGCCAGAGCCGCGAGGAAGAGAAGGTCTGCGACGGTGATGGCGGCGATGTAAGCCCTTCCCAGGGGAGCGACGTAGCTGAGGAGGATGGCGATGAGGACGAAGGATGCGGCGATGAGGCTCGACGATCGCTCTCCGATGACGATCGGGAGAGTCCGGGCGCCGCTTGCCATATCGCCGGGGACGTCCTCGACGTCCTTCTCGATCTCCCGGGCCAGGGTCGCCAGGGTCGCGAGGAGAAACAAGAAGAGGGTGATCCCGAGGTTCCCGCCGGCGGCGCCGCCGAAGAGGAAGGTGGAGCCGGTCAGGTACCCGACGGCGAGGTTTCCGAAGAAGGGCGTCACCTTCAGGTTCCGGGCGTACAGGTAGAGGAGGATAGAGTTTGAGACGGCTATGGCGAAGGCGATGGTGTTTATGAGGAGGGCGACCGTCGACCCGAGGATGAAGAGGAGGATCGACCATGCCAGGGCCCGCTCCGGGGCGACTCTGGAGCTAGGTATCGGTCGGCCGGGTCGGTTGACGGCGTCGATCTCCCGGTCGAAGTAGTCGTTGACGGAGTTTCCCGCCCCCGTCACCGCGAAGACCGCCAGGAAGACGAAGACCGCCGTCAGGGGCTCGGGACCGCTCTCCGCCACCATGAGCCCTATCAGGGCGGCGATCCCCGCCATCAGACAGTTCCCCGGCCTCATGATCTCCAGATAGACCCGCGCCATTCTCCTCCAAATCCTCCTTTCGACCAGGGATTACGATCCATCTTCGGATAAATTTATGCCCTCAACGAGGCGGGCTCAAGAAAGCAGTAGCGTTTTCATCCGATGCCAAAGGTATTAAACTGCGAAGATATATATCTCCTAATATGAATGGGTCACGAATCTACGGTCGGTCGGCTGGCGACGGTCCAGGGACGTCGTTGATGGTCCCGGACCGATCTATGGGGGAGGCAGGTTCAGGAAGGCTCGCGGCTGCCGCCGCAGGCTCGGAGGGAGGGTGATGCTGTGGCCATAACCTTCGATCCGGAGACCAGGCTCGACCACATCGCCGAGTACCTGGGCAGGTTCCACCTCAACCTCACCTTTGAGGAGGGGAGGGTCCAGCTCCTCCGCCTCCGGCTGACGGGGTACAAGCTCGCGGCGGAGATCGGCGATGGCGAAGGGAAGGCCAGGGTCGATGAGATGATCAAGGGCGGCTATAAAAGGCTCGGTGAGCACTGGGGGCGGGAGTCCCCAGACCCTTACGACGACCCCTGCGCCGCTCAGTACGATATCCTGGCAGAGCTCCGGTCCTACGTCTACCGGGACGTCTCCGAGCCCTTCATGGCCTTCATCCGAGCCGAGTTCAAGAAGATCTTCATTCCCACCTTGCGCCTCCTGACGGAGCTGTGCAGATCTCCGAACAAGTACACATGGGAGCAGATGAAGCGCCAGCTCCAGGAGATCATGGCAGAGGTCGAGGTCGACGTCGAGTGGGAGGTCTGCGACGCCTACATGGAGGGGTACCTCGCAAAGGTCGCGGAGGTCCTGGAGATCGAGGTCTGAGGAAGGCAGAGACCCCACGCCGTCTCTGGACATCATCCTCAGAAGAAGGGGTTCGGATTCGGTGGGATGGTTTTAGGATATCGTGATCTGGAGGAGAGGAATCGGACGAGGGGGCATCCCTCATCCCAACAACGTCCGTCCGACTCCCATCTAAGAGTCAGTTGAGAGCCCTTTCGACCAAAGCCTCTAGCCTCTCGGCCCCGGCCAGGGGGTCGGAGTTCTGAGCCCTCACCCACTCACCAAGCTTATCGATCGCCTCGCCGGACCGGAGGATCTCTCTTGACGCCAAGAACCCCTCCGATAGGTCATCGGCCTTCCCGCCGATGTAGAGGATGGGCGCGGAGTTCATGCAGACCGCCGTCTCTCGTGGTCCCCTCTCCATCCCGGAGAGGACTCTGAGAAGCTCCACAGCCTCCTCCGTCCGGTCTTCTCGGGGTGCGAGGAGCCTCTCGGCCACAGGCTCCGCTCCAAAGTCCCTCGGCGATAGCTCAAAGGTCTCAATCCTGCCGTCATCCCAAATTTCGGCAACAAAGGTCTTTCCCGAGGGGGATATCTCGTCCATACCCAGCAGGCCGTCCGAGGCTAGGCCGTGGACCACCATCGCCCTCAAATAGCCGATCTCCCTCATCGCCTCGGCGAGGGGCGCCACCAGGCTCCTCGAATAAACACCCCTAACCCCTCTCGTCGGCATCGCCGGGTTTGCGAGGGACCCGGCTATGTTCAGGATCGTCCCGAACCTTATCTTCGATAGGATTCTGCCGAGCCCCAGAGGGTGGACCTTTGGGCTCATCCCGTTGAAGATGCCGATCCCTGCCCTCTCGATGCTTTTTTTTACGATCTGGGGGTCGCTCTCCACCTCCACCCCCAGGATCTCCAGGATGTCGACGGTCCCGCACCGCGAGGTTATCGCCCTCGCTCCATGCTTTGCCATGAGGACGCCGGCGGCGGCGGCCACGATCGATGCCGCCGTGCTGATGTTGAAGGTATCGACGGCGTCCATCCCCGTCCCGCAGTTCTCGAAGAGATGGCCCGAAACCCTCGGCGATACCTTGAAAGTGTCAAGCCCGTATATCGCCTCCCAGCCTCCAGCAATCTCCTCAGCGGTCGCCCCCTTGGCGGTGATCGCCGCAAGAAAAGCCCCCTGATGGGCGTCCGGCTGCTCGTTTGACAGGACCTGAGAGAACATCTCTCTCGCCTCTTCCCTCGTGAGGCTCTCGCCGGCTATTAGCCGGTTCAGCTTCGATCCAAAATTCTTCATCTCGTCGTCTTCCAAGGCCCATCACCCGCCGAAATCCGTCACCACGGCCTTCAGCCCATCGCGCCGTTCGGCGTGCTCCATCCCCTTCAATATGCTCCCGAGGGAGACCCTCTTGGTGATAAGCCGCCCGACGTCAATGGAACCAGAGGATATCAGCTCCAGAGCTCTTCTGTTCTGGGCTGGCGTGCAGCCGTAAGAGCCCACCACCATCTCTTCACGGTAGTGAATATGGTTCAGGTCCAACCCAGGAGAGGCGAGATGCGTTGGAAGGCCCGAGAAGAGGGAGACCCGACCTCGGGGGGCGAGGAGGGAGAGAAGGTCGTCGTCGATCGCCAGATCCCTGCTCGCCAGGATTATGACGTCAAAGCCCCTCCTGCAGGTCAAATCCATTGCATCATCCAAAAATTCTTCCTTCAGAGGACTCAAGACCTGATCCGCCCCCAAGGCTTCTGCAAGATCTGCCCGGACCTGGAGGGGTTCTGCCATCGCTACCTCTGATGCTCCCCTCTCCCGGGAGAGGAGAGCATGGAGGATCCCCGCAGGCCCAGCGCCGAAGATCAGGACCGAGTCACCCTCGGCGACCTCGACCCGATCCTGGGCGTTGATGCAACAGGCAAGGGGCTCTGCCAGGGCCGCCTCCTCGAACCGCATTCCATCGGGGATGAGATTGACGCCGCCGTTTCTTACCGAGTTTCTCGGAACAACGAGATATTCCGCAAACCCGCCGTCGAGGTTGAAGCCGAAGATCCTCATATCCTTGCAATGGTTCTCGGCACCCCGCCCGCACGAGGGGCAGATCCCGCAAGTTACCCCCGGGAATATCTGGACCCTCTCGCCCACCGAGGGGCTAGCGCCATATCTATCGGAGACCGTCCCGGAGATCTCGTGGCCCAGGATTCGGGGGAATACGAGATCCTTCTGTCCAGCCCTCAGCATCTTGACATCGGTGCTGCATATCGAGCAAGCCTCGACCTCCAGGATCAGGCCTCCGGGGGGGCAGACCGGGTCGTCCACCTCCAGAAGGGCCAAGCTCCCGGGGGCATCCAGAACCGCCGCCATCAAGAGAGACATTCTCCTTTAATTTTTAATGAACCGTACATAATACTGACCCTCTGTTAGGCTTAATGCCATGGTTTAGACGACATGAAGAGGGTAGATCGGGTATATAACATTTTCTTATTATTAGAAAAGATTGATCGGATATCAAGTGGACTTGATTTATTTCAAGCCCAAGAGAAAGTGGTCAGGGGAGGCCTGGTGGGTCCGGGGTCGGGATGGTGGGGGGACGGCTCCCGGACGCGGAATCCGCCGCCCTGGAATGCTGGAGATGGCCCCCAGAGGGGCTCTGGCCTTAGGCGGCTGCTTTTGGATGGAATGGATCAGATATCGAGGGGGTAAAGCTCTCTTATCTCCCCCTCCCTCAAAGCCGGAAGGCCGATCACCTCCAGGGCCTCCGATATCTTCTGTCTATCGGCCGACCGGAGGGACTTCCGGTCTAGGTAAGCGCCGATCGCCACCGACTTCCTCCTCGCCTCCTCGACGATCCCAACCTCTAGTTCTCCTGCCTGGTACTTGGAGAAGAGGTGTCCGAAGGCGATCTTCGTCTCCAGCAGGAGCCGATTCTGCCGCGTTGCGTAATGGCCTCCGCCGAATCCGAGGAAGGCGGGAGATTTGGGATCCTCCAGATCTAGGATCGCCCTCGCCACGGCTTCGCCGGCAGCCCGGTCTGTCCATTCCCGCTCTCCGCTTCCGATCTCTGCAAAGAAGGATGGCGTACTCAGATCCGTGGGGCCGTGGTGGGTCGCCTCGACGGTCACCTCAAACCCCTCCACGGGGTTGAAGGCGAGGTTCGATATGAAGGACTTGAGGGCTCCAGGGGCGGCGACGGCCAGCTCCTTCGGCCTTCCTCCCAGGACCGCCTCCCCGGAGTTTCCTGAGAAGTGGCCGCAGAGGCGGGGGTTCCCATCCTTAGCCTGATGCCTGGAGGCGAAGACGATGAGGTCCGGGAAGAGGCCCATCCCCTTAAGCCTCTCCTCCAGGTCCCTGAGGGCGATCAGCCTCTCCTGGAGGAGGAGAAGGCGAAAGTTTCGGAGCCGGCGGAAGGCCCCTCCCTCCTCCCAGGATCCGAGCTCCATCAGCCGGTGGGCGATGTTCAGGCTAGCGGGGTCGGCCTCGGAGGCGACGACGACTATCTCGCCGATCATACGTCAGACTCAACTTCCAGCATCGACTTTACCATGGGGGCGTAGTCGGTCTTCCTCACCTTCAGCTCCCGCAGTGGCATGATGACGTAGCTCGGCCTCTCCTCCACGAGCCCCGCTTCGCTGAGGTTCTTAACCTCCAGATCCATCCTCTCCTTCATCTCCACGTAGCACTGGGAGAGGAAGGAGCCGAAGATCTCGCCGGGCTGGATGTAGCTGTAGACAGCGGCCCCTATCTTTCTGAAGGAGGAGTAGATCGTCATCATATCCTCGGATGTCGCCTTCGGCCGGACGTTTATGTGGTAGAAGATCATCAGCTCGCATCCGATCTTCTTCCAGTTTACGTTCGCCTGACGGCTCAATAGTCTGCTCTGGAAGAACTTGTTCCTCTTCCCCGATATGGTGGGCCGAGAGATTCCAGTCCTTCGGGAGAGCTCCAGGTCCGATAGGGCGGGATATTTGACGAAGGCGAGGAGGGCTAACCTGTCCTTCTCGGTGAGCTTCACCGTATCCTCGGGGGTCTCCTCCTCGACGGGAGGCTCATTCTGGAGGTCGGTCCGCCCCAGCTGGAAGGTATTGTTCACCGCCAGGGCTGAGTCCCAGGAGATCCGGGTCAGAGAGAAGGGATAATGGTAACATCGGATCTCCTCGACGAAACCTGCGTCCTTGTAGTCGTCCATGACGGGTTCGTAGACCCTCTTGAAGTCGGTGTAGCTTCTGGAGTAGACTACGGATACGGAGTCGGTGTCGGTGGCGGCGTGGAAGACGCTGTGGGGGTGGTCGACCCACTCCCTGAACCCGAGCTTCTTCCCCCTCACCTCCACGGGGGCGTTGGGCCTGTATCTGGCGAAGACCGCTGTCATCATCTCTGCCCCCACCCCCAATCCGGAGGGGACGTTCAGAAGCTGGACCATCTCCCATTCCCTGAACTTCCTCTTGCTCTTGAAGATCGTAGATCGGTCCACCCCGATCTTCGAGGCGAGGTCTATGTCGCTGAGTCCGGGGTACCGGGCAAGGCCATAAAGGACCAGCTTCTCTTTTGACGTAAGTTTCAGAGGCATCTTGCATCCAATCTACATTTTTTACTATTAATAGATTGCCTTTTTTGCATTTTGGATTGAATGCCGCCGCATATGAGCGAGATGAAGATGACATTTTTAGCAGGAAAAGGGATGGCGGCTCGCCGGGAAGAGGGGGCATTTAGCCCAGATCCGCCATCCTCCTCCTCTCTCGAACAAGAAACGGCGAGTCGTGCCCCGGCACCACCACGTCGGCAGCCTCCACGATCCTCGCCATGCTCCTCAACGCCAGATCCCGGTCCACGTGGTGGCGGGGGGGGACCCACTTCAGATAGTTTCCCATCAGGGGGATGGTGTCCCCCGCGATCACGATCCTCCGGGTGGATTCGCAGACGACGGATATGCTGTCTTTGGTGTGGCCCGGCGTCTCCATGATCCAGACCCCGGGGGCGATGAAGTCCCCCTCCCCCAGGCGGTCGTCGCCCTTCCCCGAGAGGATTCTGGCACCGGCGAAGAGCCGGTTATTTCCAGTGTGGTCCGGGTGGTCGTGGGTGATGACGACCATCTCGACATCTTCGGGGACGAGGCCAAATTCACCCAGCCGATTCGTGATCTCGTCCGCCTCGTCTTCAGCACCGGTGTCGACGACGATCCTCCATGGCCCGGCTAGGATGAGGGTGGATGAGGAGCGGGCGTCCAGGATGTTATCATCCTCGTCCCTGACGAGAAGGCCGGGCTTCAGCAGCATAGCCCGAGGTCGGGCTGAGATCTCTGTCGTCACCTCCGATCCCATCAAATTCACCATCCGCCGAATTTAAGCCTCGGAGCCGCTCCTCACTTCAGGAGGGGCGTCAGCTTCAAGATGAGCCGGTCCACCTGCTCGACGGCGGTGCCGAGGTACCGGTGGGGGTCGAGGAGCCCTTCGATCTCCTCGCTCGATAGGTGCTCTGTGACCGTCCCCTCTTCGGCGAGGACCTCGGCGAGGCTTTTCCCCTCCTCGACGGCCCTCATGGAGGCGCCCCTCATGACCTCGTGGGCCTTCTGCCTTCCCACACCCCGTTTCGCCAGCTCCACCATCACCGACTCCGCCATGTTAAGGCCAGAGAGGATGTTAAGGTTTCTTTCGACCTGGTCGGCGTTTATCGAGAGCCCCTCCAGGATTCGAGCGGTGAGGGCGAGGATGTGGTCGGTGAAGATAAAGGCCTCGGGGAAGAGGATCCTCTCGCAGCTGGAGTTGGTGAGGTCCCTCTCGTCCCATAGCGGGATGTTGGCGAAGGCCGGCTCTATCTGGGCCCGGACTACCCGGGCGAGGCCGCAGACCTGCTCGGACTTGATGGGGTTTCTCTTGTGGGGCATGGTGCTCGAGCCGACCTGCCTTTTGCCGAAGACTTCGGCGACCTCGCCGATCTCAGACCTCTGGAGGGTCCTGATCTCGACGCAGATCTTGTCGAGGGTCGAGGCGACGAGCCCCATCCAGCAGATCATCTCGGCGTGGCGGTCCCTCTGGATCACCTGGTTTGAGACGTCCACCTCGTTTAGATCGAGGAGCTCCATAACCCTCGCCTGAATCTTCATCCCGTCAGGGCCGAAGGCCGCCTGGGTCCCGACGGCGCCGCTCATCTTCCCGACGGCGGCCCGGGGCGCGAGCTGCTCGAGCCTCGATAGGTGGCGGGCCATCTCGGAGGCCCAGACCGCAAACCTCAGGCCATAGGTGGTGGGAACGCCGATCTGGCCGTGGGTCCTCCCGGCGCAGACGAGGGCCTTGTGCTCCTCGGCCCGCGAAAGAAGCACCCCCAAAACTCGCTTCACCTTCTCCTCTAAAACGGATAGGGAGGCCTTGATCTGAAGGCCCGTCGCCGTGTCCAGGATGTCGTTGGAGGTGGCTCCGAGGTGGACCCACTCGCCCGCCCACTCGCAGGCCTCGGCGATGGCGTGGACTACGGCCATCATGTCGTGGCCGATCTCGTCCTCTATCTCCTTCGCCCGCTCGGGGCGAGCCAGCTCGGAGGCCCGGGAGATGTCGCCCGCGGCCCCCTCCGGGATCAAACCCAGCTCCTCCTCGGCCCGGGCTAGGGCCGCCTCTACGCGGAAGAGGCAGCGGAACCTGTACTCCTCCGACCAGAGGTCCTTCATCTCCGGATTTCCGTAACGAAATTCGATGGGATGGATCGCCATAATCAAAGCTCCAGGGGGGGATGAGGCTGGAGATAAAAGGAGGTTTTGGTCGCAGCACCCTCGATCATGGCTCCAGTTTCGTTCTATCTAATGATCATCTCTACAAGCCCAAGAGGAAGGAGGAGGCGGAGTACGGCAGATTCAGGACGAAGATAACCTATGCTGGAGGCCTTGGAGGGGCTTGAGCCGCCGAAGCCGTTGAAACGGCCTCAGATCCGAGCCCTCGATCTTCGGCCCATCGCCTCTTTTCAGCCCCATCGTCAAAGCCCTTCGCCGCCAGCCCCTATCCGTTGTTGAGGGACATCTCGGAGTACCTCTGCTCGAACCCGACGCCCACGGGGCGGGTGTACTTCACCCCCCGGTTCCCCAGGATCGCCGAGAGGGGCTTTGCCCTCTCGAAGTCCATATTCCCCTCCTCGTCGAAGTAGCGGTCGTCCGCCTCCATGTGGACGACTCGCCCCACGATCAGGGAGAACTTTTCCCGGAGAATCTCCTCAACGAGCTCGCACTCCATCCAGGCGAGGCACCCCTCGATTCCGGGGGGCATCACTTTCGCTGATGGACGGGGCCCGAGATTCGCCTCTTCGAACTCGTCCGTCTCGGGAGGGTAGTTTATCGAGCAGACCTTCACCGCCTCAGCCATATCGGCGGTGGGGACGTTGACGACGAACTCGCCGACGTCCCGGATGTTATCGAGGGTGTCCCTCTTCAGCCAGCTGGCCAAGACGATCTCTTCTAGTGGCCGAAGTATGGGGGTTATGTTCGACCAGGGGGCAGCGTTTCTGATCCCCTCTTTCGATATCGTCGATATCAGCACCACCGGCAGAGGCAGGACCTGCTCTCTTTTTTTTGGACTCAGGATCACGACTCGATCACCTCAGATCATCTTATCCGCTCATCCATTATTCTATCGTCCATCCTGCCCGACGAATATGAGCTTGTTCAGAGGGATCGGTATGCCGTTGGCAACTCCGTCCATCGTGTAATAGAGGTTCACCTGGCCGTCGTGAGCATAGGCAGATTCTGTGTAGAAGAGAACGATCGCCGGAACGTCCTCGGCGTAGAGGACCTGAATCCTGTCGATGATTTCCCTTCGGTCATCCTTGTCGGTCTCGGTCACCTGCTCCGACAGCAGGTCGTTCAGCTCCAGATCCTCGAAGTACCTATCGCTGTTGAACTGCCAGCCGGAGTTCATCTTGGAGAGGAAGTTGGGGTCGCCGATCGCACCACCATGGCCGCTGACGGCGAGGTCGAAATCCCAATCTTCGACCTTGGTGTCTACGGTCTTGGAGTCCATGGACCGGAGGTCGACGTTGATCCCCACCTCCTCCAGATCTTCTTTTATGAGCTCAGCAATCCTATCGTACTCGACGCTTCCACCCTTGGTCAGAAGCACGATCGCCTCTCCGTTGTAGCCCATATCGTCAAGAAGCTCCCTGGCCTTATCGGGGCTGTGCTGGTACCCCTCTACGTCGGGGTTGTACCAAGAGTTATAGGGCGGCACAGCGCCCTGATTTCCGACGAGACCCCTGCCACGGCCGACGATCTCCACCAGCCTCTCCCGGTCGATGGCGTAAGCGAGGGCCTGTCTGAACCTCTTCTCGGACATGGGCTCTTTCTTATGGTTGATCATCAGCTTATAAGCCCAGCCGTTGGCGGAGGACGTCAGCATCGAGAAGCCCTGATCCTCGAGGGGCTCTATCATATCCAGGGGGATCGAGACGGCGTCGACATCCCCCTGAGCCAGGGCAGCGGATGCCATCTCGGGAGAGACCTTGACGATCCTCAGCTCCCGAACCCTCGGAGAGCCGCCGTAGTAATCGTCACGGGCGACGAACCTGTAGGTCTCCTGGACCTTGTCGTAGTCGACTAGGGTGTAAGGTCCAGTGCCAGTGAGGGCTGCTTCATCCTGGAAGCTCTCGGGATCGTCGACACCCTCGTAGACATGCTTTGGGAGAATGGGAAGGGTGCCTCCCACCTCGTCGATGAAGGGTGCGTAGGGCTCTATTAGGAACATCTTAACCGTCAGGTCGTCCACCTTCTCGGCTCGTTCCACCATGGTGGTGGAGGCCCAGACGTAGGGGTGTTCTTTGGCGTATTCGACGGTGAATACTACGTCGTCGGCAGTGAACTCCACTCCGTCATTCCAGGTGATGCCATCTCGAAGCTTGAAGACGTAGGTATCGTCACCTTCCACCTCCCAGCTCTCGGCGAGGGCCGGGACGTATCCCGTCTCGTTCTTCCATACCAGGGTGTCGAAGATGAAGCTCATATAAACGTACCCGCCACCTCTTGGGTAATGGGAATAGGGTGCAGGAAAGCCGGAGTCTCCGCCTGCTATCGTATAGACGGAGACCTGGTCGTCATCTTCGGATGCCGTTGTTGAGCCGAGTAAGAGGATGGCAAAAAACCCCATCGTCAGCCATTTCTCCAACGCTCTATTCAAACCAACCACCTCACAAATCCAGAGAATTTTCTTTTATACAAATTAGCCATGAATTCTTATGAGATATGAATGTTATTATGTAAATTAGTATAAATGTTTATGAAATTCCGCCGATATAACACTGGAAAACGTTCCAGGATATACAACCCCACCGCCCTCAAAAGCAGACGCAAAAAGGCAGATAGCGAGAAGATGACAGATAGCGAGAAGATCATTGAAGAATAATTAAAAAAAAGGTTTCTCCCCGTTAGTTGCAGATATCTCATCATCCGTCTGTGGTCGGCCGGGTGTAGCAGGCGCCGTCGGGCCCCAGGATCATCGACATCGGCCTCGCCCTCTCAAAGTCCATCCCGCCTTCAGGGCCGAAGAATTCGTCGTTCCCCTCCAGGAAGACGACCCTCCCGATGATCAGGGAGAACCTCTCCCGGAGGATCTCCTCGACGAGCTCGCACTCCATCCAGGCGACGCAACCTGCGATCCCCGGGGGCGCGACCTTCGTCGAGGGATGGGGGGACAAACCCGCCTCCTCGAACTCGTCGACCTCCGGCGGGAAGCTCTTGGCGCAGATCTCCACCTCTTCCGCCATATCGACGGTGGGGACGTTGACGACGAACTCGCCCGTCTCCCGGATGTTGTCGAGGGTATCCCTCTTCAGCCAGGAGGCGATGGCGATCTCGTCGAGGGGCCTCAGGATCGGCATGATGCAACCCCAGGGTGCGGCGTTTCGGACGCCGTCCCTCGAGACCGTCGATATCAGGACTACCGGCATCGGCAGAACCTGTCCTCTCATGCTGGGCTTCAAAATCATATCCTATCACCATTTATCAGTTTGATTTTGATGAAAAAAAGAGTTCCCACGGCCGCCGGCCGCGGAAAATTCGCTTGAACGCCTTTTCGCTCACACCCCGACGAAGGAGAGCTTGTTTAAGGCGATCGGTATCCCCAGAGCCATCCCGTTGTAGGTGTAGTAGAGGTCCACCTGGCCGTCGTGAGCGACGAAGGACTCGGTGTAGAAGAGGGTCAGAGCGGGAACGTCCTCGGCGTAGAGGACCTGGGCCCGATCGATGAGATCATGCCTGGCGTCCTCGTCGGTCTCGGTCACCTGCTCTTCGAGGAGCGACGTCAGCTCGGGGTCATCGTCAAACCTGGCGCTGTTGAAATCTTCCATGTCGATGGTTTCTTCGGCCAGGAAGTTCGGATCGCCGATGATGCCTCCGTGACCGCTCAGGGCCAGGTCGAAGTCCCATTCGCCGACCTTGGAGTCGACGGTCTTCGATTCCATGACCTTCAGGTCCACGTCGATCCCCACGGCCTCGAGGTCCGTCTCGATCAGCTCGGCGATCCTCTCGGTGGTGGCGGTGGCGTCAAGACCCACTTTGACGAGAAGCTCGATCGTCTGACCATCATATCCCACATCATCGAGAAGCTCCTGGGCCTTCGCAGGATCGTAGGGGTAGAGGCCGTCCATCGCAGGATTGTACCAGTCGTTGTCGGAGGATATTAACCCGGGACTTCCGGCAAGGCCGTACCCACGAGCTGCTATCTCCACCAGCTTATCCCGATCGATGGCGCTGGCGAGGGCCTGCCTGAACCTCTTGTCTGACATCGGCTCTTTCTGGTGGTTGATCATCAGCTTGTAGACCCACTGATGAGTTGGAACCGAGAATATCACAAAGTCGTCTTTCAGCTGGTCGATCATCTCGGGCTCAATCCCGGCGGTGTTCACATTCCCCTGTTGAAGCTCGGCCACGGCGTTGGCGGCCGAGATCTTAACGAACCTCAGCTCCTTGACCTTCGGCTCGCCGAGGTAGTAGCCGTCGTAGGCAACGTACCTATATGTCCCCTGGGCCATGTTGTAGTCCTCGACCTTCAGGGTGTAGGGGCCGGTCCCCACCAGGGCGTCCTCCTCTCTGTAGTTGACGGGATCGTCCACCTCCGACCAGATGTGCTCGGGGAGGATCGGGAGGGTTCCTCCCACCTGGTCGAGGAAGGGAGCGTAGGGCGCCGATAGGGTTAACTTGACGGTTAGGTCATCGAGGGCCTCGGCGCTCTCCATGATCGCCGAATCGACCCACTGGTAGGGGTGGTCTTTGGTGTACTCGACGGTGAAGACGACGTCGTCGGCGTTGAACGGTTCGCCATCGTGCCAGGTGACGCCGTCCCTCAGGTGGAAGATGTAGACTTCATCTGTCTCCATCTCCCAGCTCTCGGCGAGGGCAGGAACGTAGCCTGCGTCATCCTTCCAGACGAGGGTGTCGAAGAGGAAGCTCATCCGCGTATACCCCGGCCCCCGGGAGTAGTGGGCGTAGGGAGAGGGAAATCCCCAGTCTCCGGTGGTGTCGGCCACCGTGTATACGGGAACCGATCCGCCATCGTCGGAGGCGGCAGCTCCGCAGGCAAAAAGTAGGACCAACAGGGCTGCAGCAAGTCCCAATCGCATAAAATCTCTCAATCCAAGTACCTCCATTCCTTCTCTCGGTTCAACTCTTACGAAATACAGGATTATTCTTCTTATTTATGAATCTTTTTATTTCAACTATATAGAAAATAGGATTAAGTCTATAAAATTTATTTATTAATGGAACAAACAAATTAAATAAAAATCTAATATGCATATTTTTCTTTATCTATTCCCACATAAGGTGCTTAATCAAATTATGAATTCAGATGAATATAAATCAATAACTCGGGTTTGAATGACACGTTGTAAGCGATCGATTCAGCCTGAAATAGCGGCACGGGGTTGACGCGAGCGGAAAAGAAGGATCGACCCCATCGATCTATCCGGCAGCTCTCGGGAGGGATTATATCACCTCAGGCCTCCAAAGGGCTAGCCACCCTCAGAAGTGATTCTTAAATAAGATCAGAGGGAAACCAAAAATAAAGATGACAAATAGATGGCAGAGATGCTGGGATGTAGCCCCCGAGATATACCTCCTCCTCAAGGAGAGCGATAGCCTGGAGGCGGCGAGGGACGTCGTCGTAGGCTACCTCCAGTCCCTGGACTGGACCCACCGGCGGGAGGCGGCCGAGATGGACCCCTGGGATTACGTCCTCTTCAACGAGGGGCTCGAGTGCCTCAAGAACCTCTTCTCCCCCCGGAACGAGCGGGCGGCGAAGAACTCCTCCTTAGAGCAGCTCTGGAGGGCCGCCGTCACCGGCGACGCCGAGGTCTCCGACGACTTCGTCGACGAGTTCTTCCACCTCTTCAAGGCGGTGAAGGTCCAGGCGGACGTCTACCCCTCGATGCTGATGGAGGGGACAACGGCCCCCGACTTCACGAAATACGAGGGGAGGGAGGCGGGCAAAAGGCGGTCAGACTACCTCGACGAGATGGCCCGCCGGATGGACGAGCACCTCTCGAGGTACAGAAGCGGCCTCGACCCCGAGGTCGCCAGAAAGAGGGCGGAGAATAGGGAGAGGGTCCTCGCCCTCCTCGGGGGAGATGAGGGCGATTGGCACGACTGGCGGTGGCAGTTCCGACACGTCTTCAAGGACGAGCTTGGCCTAAGCCAAATAAGAGAGATAATAAATTTGAGCCCCGATCACGATAGGTCGATCAGCCTCGCCCTGGAGAAGGGCGTCCCCTTCGGCGTCACCCCCCACTACCTCCACCTGATGGACGAAGATCCGAGCGACCAGGACTTCGCCCTCCGGCAGCAGGTCTTCCCTCCCCTCAAGTACGTCCAGAAGATGATCGCCCACCGGGGGGATCGAAAGGTGGCCCTCGACTTCATGAGGGAGCGGGACACCTCCCCGGAGGAGCTGGTCACCCGCCGCTACCCGAGGGTG
Source organism: Methanosarcinales archaeon Methan_01 (assembly GCA_001602645.1). Lineage (GTDB taxonomy): Archaea > Halobacteriota > Methanosarcinia > Methanotrichales > Methanotrichaceae > Methanocrinis. Next base: position 78,889 of record LUYE01000021.1, on the reverse strand, counting down.
GCGATCATCAAGCCCTACGACTCCTGCCCCCAGATCTGCGTCTACTGCCAGCGGAACTGGGAGATCACCTCCCCCTTCATGCCCTCGGCTATGGCCTCGGAGGCGGAGATCGACGGAGCCCTCGACTGGTATGCGGAGCACGAGGCGATGATGGACGTCCTCGTCACCGGGGGAGACCCCCTGGTGATGAACGACGGCCTCATCGATAGAATCCTCGGCCGCCTCGCCGAGATGGACCAGATCCTGAGCATCAGGATCGCCACCAGAACCCCCGTCACCGTCCCCCAGAGGATCACAGAAGAGCTCTGCGAGATCTTCGGCTCCTACCACGACCTCGGGAGAAGGAGCCTCTCCGTCGTCACCCACTTCATGCACCCCCGCGAGGTTACGGCGGAGACGGTGGAGGCGATCAGGAGGATCCGGGTCCTCGGTATGGACGTCTACAACCAGCAGGTCTTCACCTTCGCCAACAGCCGGCGATTTGAGACCGCAGCCCTCCGGATCGTCCTGAAGAAGATTGGGGTAGACCCCTACTACACCTTCAACATGAAGGGAAAGTCCGAGATGGAGGAGTACGCCGTTCCCATCGCCCGGATCCTCCAGGAGCGGAAGGAGGAGGCTCGGCTCCTTCCGGGGATCTTCAGGACCGATGAGCCGGTCTTCAACGTCCCCTTCCTCGGAAAAGACCACCTCCGGGCCTGGCAGAACCACGAGATCATAGGGATCCAGCCCGACGGCCGTCGAACCTACCGCTTCCTCCCCTGGGAGAAGAACATCGTCCAGGTGAAGCCCTACATCTACGACGACGTCTCCATCGGCGGCTACCTCAGGAGGCTCCGGGAGAGGGGGGAGGACCCGGAGAAGTACAGAAGCATATGGTACTACTACTGACGTTTTCTACCGCCGAAGACAAAATCGGTGGTGGCTAACCGGCGGCGTGCAACTGTGAAGTCTCTGCCCTTCACCACCACCGGCCATAACGCCAGCCTTTCGGGTTCATGATCCAAATTTCCCGTAATCCGAGGATCAGAGCGCTCAAAGTCTCCGTCTGAAGAGGGCGGCCAATGCTTCAGAGATCGCTGATCGGTGGTTGATGATCGAGAGGTGGCGGTCGGCATACCGGCCGCTACCTGATAGGTTGCCGGGTCGTCCTCTTCAAGACGGTTTCCTTATGCTCCCTCTCTGGGGATCGGGCATATTGCGAAACGCATTTCCATCAGTTCCTAGTCCCAGCTCCCTCGAAGGTCCAAGGGCCTTCCATGCCGTTTTTGGATTGGATCGTAATATTGCGGCAATCCCCGGAGATATCCATCAGAAAGCTGTCCAGATAAGGCGGAGCATAGGTGGGTGGCTTGGCTATTGTTCCAGAAAGAGCCTCCCCCTCTGTCCGGGCTTCAACTCGGCCCAACCAGTAAGGGTTTTGTATAAAACCGTGGACGACGTCGCCGACCTCCTCCAGCTCCATGATCCCCAGGGTCGTATCCCAGATTCCCGTCCAGGAGCCCCCCGGAGCCTCCGAGGGCTGATGAGACGGAATCCTGGCCTGCACAAGATGGGTTCCAGTATCGTTGAAAGCCAAATAATGGAAATATTCTTCGGAATCGAAGATTATGGGCGAACCCTCGCCCCAGCCGTTTCCTCCCAAGAACGTCCAGGGATGGAGGTGTCGGACGCCATCTATGACCAGAAACTCCGCCCTCCCGGCATCATTGGCCACATAGACGACGTGACCCCCTCCGGGGCTGTAGACGGGGCCGGACCTGATCCCCTGACCATACCAATCGTAATGATAGGGTCGCTCCTCCTGGCCGTCGACCACAACCAGCTGAACCTCTTTCCCATCTCTGCTCTCTCGAGCCACATAGGCGAGACGGCCGTCGACGCTGAAGGCGAGACCCCAGACCTCGATATACCTCTTGCCTTCTGCACCGTCCAAGACTACAAATTTGCCCTCTTCGTCTCTGGCCACGTAGGCGAGGTGTTCGCCATCGGGGCTGAAGACCGGGTCGCCTATCTCATCATAAGTCCGCCCTTCTTCCCCGTCTGCCGCCATCAGAAAGCCTTCATCCTGAGCCTTTGCCCAGTAGGCCAAACGGCTGCCGTCCGGGCTGAAGACGATCGTTCCGACGCCGGGAAAGGGATACTCCTTCCCGTGATATCCATCCGCCTCGACCACATGGTTCCCATATGCTCCTCCGCCGGGGATCAGGTCGTATGCGAAACGGCCTCCATCGGCGCTGAAGACCATCTGGCCTATGCGGTTGTCATTGCCGATATCCATTACATCCCCGTCTAAGGCGATGTAGCATGGATCGCCGACATAGACGGCGCTTCGAGAATATGCCCAGCGGCTCCCATCCGGGCTGAAGACCGGATTACAGCCCACAAGCTCCTGGACCTCACCGTCAAAGACCACATGGTTTATTCCATCCTTGGCTATCGTGTAGGCGACGTGACTGCCATCAGAGCTGATGATCGGATCGCCAGAGATGCTTTCGTATGGCCCCTCTTCCCGTCCGTCCACCACCACAATCACTTTGCCGTCCTTATATGCCCTGTAAGCGCAGTGCTGGCCATCCCGGCTGAAGACGACCTTATCAACCTCCTCGTACTCTGCACCCTTTGAACCATCGATTACAGCCGCGCGCTTCTCGGCTATCCAGGCCTCGTATGCGTAATGCTTCCCGTCTGGACTGAAAACGAAGTCCCTGACGTTCTCATAGACCGATTCGTTGATCCTGCCCTCCGGCCCTGAGATTACGTAGCGTGATCCCCTCTCCGCAGGCTGTACATAAGCTATTCTCGTGGCTGACGGATCGACGGGGAGAAAGGGTTGGGGGTCGTCGATCCTCTCGGCTGAAGCGATCCAGCTCGGATATGCTGACCAGATCGCATTTGAGCCAGACTCTGGGGTCTTATCATCCTCTGCTGTCAAAGGCTCTTTCTCCCCTTTATCTATGCCAAGCTTCTCTAAGGCGGCGGACGCTTCTTCTCTGACCGTCTCGTCCTCGTCCCCCTGGGCCTCTATCAAGGCTTCGATCGCCCTCGAGTCCCCCAGTTCGCCCAAGGCGAAGGCGCTCCTCGATCTGACACCGCCGTCCTCATCCGAGAGCAGGTCGATGAGCGGCTCTAAAGCCCTGGGATCTTTTAGAAATCCCAGAGATACGGCGGCGTTGGCCCGGACGGTTGGATCCACGTCATCCAGCGCCCGGATCAGGGGCTCAACAGCCCTGCTGTCATTTATCGCTCCAAGGCTTATCGCCGCAACGCCCCTCACCACCACATCTTCATCCTTCAGGCTCTCCGTCAGCGGCTCTACAGCCCTTCGGTCTCTGCTCCATCCCAGGGCGCTGGCAGCGTTGCTCCGAACCTCCGCATCCTCGTCACCCAACGCTTCTATCAACGGCTCCACCGCTCGGGTATCGTTCAGGTCGAATAGAGCAGACGACGCCTCCCTTCTAACCTCCACATCTGGATCCCGGAGATCCTGGATCGCCTTTTCTACGGGATCGAGGGTCCCGGCCATCTCATCCTCCGCCGATCCTGTCCTCTCGCTCTGAGGTTCCGATGGAGGCAGTTCTATCTCGCCCAGATCGATCGATCCCTCTAAAACGGGAGCTATGCTCGAGGAGCCCTCCTTAAGGAGGTGGATCTCTCCTCCTGACTCCAGCTCCCCCATGAGCTTGGAGCCGCTCTTGACGGAGACCTCTTGGAAGGAGACGAGATCGGCAGACTCGCCGTCGGGGCTGATGACGTCGAACTCGACATCGCCCGATCCTGTCCCCGTTATCTCAAGGCTGTACTCCGAACTCATGGGGAGGGCGTATATCTCCACCTCGCCCGACGAGATCACCTCCGCCCCTGGGATCTCGTTCACGGCTCTTCCATCGAAGGTCCCCACCCTTCGCCCCGACGGGTCGGTGAAGAGAGCGTCGGCGGGACATCGGGTGACAGCCGCAAACTTGTCACCTTTCTTGAGGGTCTCGATAAAGCTTTTGGCCATCTCCTTCAGACCTGGAAGGAGTGAGTTTGCCTCCTCCAGGGGGATGGTCCTGAAGACCGGGTTGGCGGCGATCCAAGCGGGATTCCTAGTGTGATAATCTTGGTCGCCGCTTATCACATTGTAGTATAAGAATCCATCAAGCCATAGCGTCACCGCCGGCATGGGCTTGTCCAATCTCTCCAGTTCCGATATATCTGAGTTGGAATCGTAGATGTAGACGTTCTTGTAGTCCTCACCCTCCACCTCCACCAGCTTATAGGCCAGGACAGCATGGCCCCAGGTTTCATTGCCACCATTTACATTGCCTCGGAAGCTGATGATGAGAGGTACGCGATCCTCTTTCAGCGAGCTCTTCACCGCCGTATAGGTCCTGCTCTGGCTCTCGCTGCTGCTCTGACCGTACCCCCTAGCAACGTAAAGTCTCCCGCCAGAGAAGATCGATCCGATCACCGGGAGCATCTGGGCGCGATGGTAGATGTCTATGTTCTGGCGGGCCTCCTCTAGAGACATCTCGATCGTCTTCTTCGATGTTGGCCGGAGGGACGGATCCATGAAGTAGAGGGCCGATGTGGCGGCCATCCCGTAGCAGTGGCCTCCCGCCCCGGACCGATAGCTCTCGTTGAAGTAGTTCCAGAGCCCCGTGTAGGTCGTGGGGAAGAAGAGCCGGATCCAGAGATCCTTCTCCAGGGTGGAGGGAACGCCCGCGACGACGGTGGCGATCAGCTCCTCGGCCAGCTCCTCTGTCTCGCTCTCGTTGAAATTGTAGTTTTTGAAGCTGTAAGAATCGTCGAAGTAGCTGTAGGCCCGCTCCCCGTCTTGGGCATAGTAGATGTTGACAGTAATGGAGACGAAGTTGTCGTCGGGGTCGACGTCGGCGGCCCCGGGAACGTAGGCCTGGGCTCCGAGGACTGCTCCCTCAACGTTCTCCCCCCCGAGATCCCAGTAAGTATAAACGGCCCGCCCCTCTCCGGGGGGCACGTCACCCACCAGGAGGGGCTCGCCAATCTCAGAGTGCTCTGCCTCTCCCGGCATCTGGAGGTAGAGCTGAATGTAGACGTCCTCGGCCACCTCATCTCCGGCGTTGAAGACCTGAGCCTGGACAGCCTGCTGGTCGGCGGCCCTCTCTAGCAAAGGCCTGTAGTTATCGCCTCCCAAGAACGATCCGTGATATTGATAACCCAATATGAGGCTAATATCCTCCTCCATCTTCAGGTTCACCTGCTTTGGCGGCTTTATCCCTGAGACCTTCTCCAGCCAGAGGGAGGCGATCTTCCTGTCGTTCTCGTCCCAGCCCCCGAAGATGGTGCATGCCAGGTTCCTGTACCAGATGTAGGGGCCCGTGCAGCCCCCTACGCCGCCGAATCGGCTGTCGAGGGGGTCGATGACGTTCGAGACGTGCTCGAACCCCTCCGGAGGAGGAATATCGCCATAGACGTCCACCACGGTCTTCTCCCAGGCAGCCCTGGCCTGATCCGCGGTCTCGTAGACGTAGACGGAGAGGAGGTAGTTTCCGCCGATGCATTCGGCCACCCCCTTCGGGTCCGGTTGGCATATGTTCTCGGAGACAAAGGCGAAGGCGACCCTCTCCACCTCAGTCCTGCCGTCCTTCATGACCGCCATCTCGGCGGCGTCGGCGTAGGCGACGATATCTCCAGCGACGTGGAGGCCTCCCGGCAGGTCGGAGTCCAGAAGGGCGTAGTCGGCAGGGTTTATCTCCTCCAACCAGGCGGGGGGATCCTGGTTGGGTGCCTCCTGAGCAGAAGATAAGGTCACGACGGGCGATGCCAGAATGAAAAGGATGATTAAGCTGACGCTTTTGAGGGCCATCTCTGATTCCTGCTTGATTAAATTCTAGAAGTTGGGGACCGACCTTTTACTACTTAAGGATTGTTCTCATGCTGTATTGGGGCGCCTCAACCGACATATCCTTAGCGACATTAGGTGACCATCTTGTATGCAATATATAAAATGATGAGACTGTATATCCAAAGATTTTTCATCCGAATGAAATGGGGCCGAATGGATGCCAACGATTCTAAATCGAACGTCTCTTCAAACATGAAGCAAATGATCATCCATGATAATCCAGTACCTTTGCTTTGGCAAAGGCGTCGTCCGCCTCGCTCCTCAGCCCCTCTCGAGATACTTCATCAGATCCGCTAGGCTGAGGGCGTTGAGGACGTCTTTTCTCTCCAGCCAGCCGCGCCTGGCGGTCTTGATCCCGTACTCCATCGCCGAGAGGCCGCAGGTGCTGTGGGCGTCGGTGTTGATCGCAAGCTTCACCCCCAATTCCCTGGCGCGGCGGGACCACCGGTCGTTGAGGTCGAGCCTGCTGGGGTGGGCGTTTATCTCCATCGCCGTCCCCGTCCTCGCCGCCGCCTCCAGGACCCGCTCCAGGTCCACCTCGTACGCCTCCCTCTCACCGATCTTCCTCCCGGTGGGGTGGCCGATGACGTCGACGTGCTCGCTCTCCATCGCCGATATGATCCGGTTCGTCATCTCCCTCTCTCGCTGGTGGTAGCCAGAGTGGACCGAGGCGACGACGACGTCGCACTCCGAGAGGATCTCGTCCGGATAGTCGAGCTTCCCGTCGGCCCTGATCTCCACCTCCGTCCCCACCAGGATCGCAAACCCATCCTCCGCCTCGTTCAAGCTTCTGATCAGCTCCATCTTCTCTCTCAGCCGGCCTTCGCCGAGGCCGTTTGCTATCCCCAGGCCGTGGGAGTGGTCGCACATCGCCATGTACTCGTAGCCCATGGCCTCGGCGGCCAAGACCATCTCCTCGATGGAGTGACGGCCGTCGGACCAGTCGCTGTGGACGTGGAGGTCTCCTTTTATATCCGACGCCTCCACCAGCCGGGGGAGCCTCCGCTCCAGGGCCGCCTCCACCTCCCCCTCGTCCTCCCGGATCTCAGGGGGGATCCACTCCATCCCGAGATGGTTGTACAAGTCCTCCTCCCGGTCGAAGAAGAGCTCCTCTCCATCGGCGAGCCTCGTAAGGGAGTACTCGGAGAGGGAGTAACCCTTCGATAAGGCGACATGCCGGAGCTTGACGTTGTGCTCCTTGGAGCCGGTGAAGTACTGGATCACCGTCCCGAAGGACCTGGGGTCGACGATCCGCAGGTCCACCTGGACCGTCTCCTCGACGATGACGGAGGCCTTCGTCGGCCCCTTCATCAGGACCTCCTCCACTATGGGGATCGAGACGAAGGCCAGGATCGCCGCCTCCGGCGCTGGGGACGTCGCCAGGATGTCGATGTCCCCCACCGTCTCCCTCCCCCTCCGGAGGGATCCCGCCACGTTGAGGTCTCCGATCCCCTCCACCTTCTGGAGGTGGCCGAGGATCTCCTGGGCGAGGGGGAGGGCCACCCCCAGGGGGATCCTCCCGCTCCGCTTCTTCCACCTATCGATCCCTCGGAGGATGTTCTTCTCGGAGGTCGGCCCCATCCGGGGGAGCCGCCGGACCCGGTGCTCTCTCGCCGCCTCCTCCAGCTCGGCGACGGTCGAGACTCCCAGCTTCTCGTGGAGCATCGAGACGGTCTTGGGGCCGAGCCCCGAGATCTCGAGAAGCTCGGCGAGCCCCAGAGGTGTCTCCTGAAGGAGGCGGTCGCGGGCCTCGATCTTCCCCGTCTCCAAGAACTCCGAGATCTTTTTGGCGATGGCTTTGCCAACTCCGGGGATCGCCTCGAGCTCGCCCCTCCTGGCGATCACCTCCAGGTCCTCCTTCATCGACTCCACGGACCTGGCCGCCCTCCGGTAGGCGACGACCTTGAAGCTGCTCTCGCCCCGGAGCTCCAGCAGGTCCCCCATCTCCCGCAGGAGGCGGGCGACCTCCTCGTTCCTCACGGGAGATGGGTTGGTGGACTATCTTATAAAGAGGTTGGCAGGGATCTGATCCCCCGAAAAGAGCCGGAGCCGGTCCTCGATGCTGTGATCTAATAGATCGATCCCGAAGATGGGACCGTCGAGGATATCGTTATCAGACGAGATCGTCGATGTGGGTCATCTCCTGGATCTTGGTGAGGCTGCTTATAGACTCGGTCTCGATCCTGATCCCGCGGCTCATGGCGGCGGCGACGATGTTCGTCCCACCCACGAGGGAGAGCCCCACGTGGTCCCGTTCCACCGAGACCCCGAGGACGTTCATGTTCGGATCTCCTAGGTCAAGAACCCCTGAAAATCCGGCCTCTGCGAGCAGATCGAGCCTGTCCTCGATCCTCTCCACCGCGATCATCGGAGCCTCCTGAAGGTTTCCGAGGATTCTGCCGCTGCCGGTCTCCATCATCTCCACCACCGATGTCAGCTCCTGGCTGATGAGGACGTCGATCGGATCGATCGTCGTCGCCCAGTACATCAGCATGTCCGTGAACCGGACCGGCTCGCGGTCGATCACCTCGATCACCCCTCCTCCCCGGGGGCGGATCGGAACCCCCGACTTAAGAAGGACACCACTGATGGTGATGCTGCAGGCGGACATGATCTTGGCTTTGGTCCCCAGGGTCTCCACCTTCAGGTAGGGGCTGACGGCAAGGCCGCTCTCCATGACGTCCCGAAATATCCGCAAGGTCGGGTCCAGCATCTTCAGGTCGACGAGGGAGGTGTTGGTGATGATCTCCCCCTCCATCCTCCGAGGGTCGAAGGAGACTTGGTGCATCAGGTTCTCGATTCTGCTCAGGGAAAAGACCAGGGGCTTCAAAACCTACCACCGAACCCATCCTGCCGCCGTTCGCGCCGATCTCGAGGGCCTGCGGCGGTCCGATACCCCATGGTAGCTCATCCTTTAAATACGGTGGAGATGGGCGGGAAAGGCGTCTTATATCACCTCTTCCATACTTGGCCAAGATGTTGCGCCAGAGGTTTGTCCTCGATACCACCGCCCTGACCGACTCCCTCGCCTGGGAGGGGGAGGGTTGCACCAACATTTGCGAAGGCATGAACGCCATCCTCGACTGCGTCGCCGAGGCGAGGCTCCACCTCGGGATAAGCTGCTACATCCCCTACCCCTCCGTCTATAGCGAGATCCGGGAGTTCGTCCACCACAACGAGTGCGACGAGGCGGTCCTGATCAAGGTCGACACCTGGCTCGTCAAGATGACCCCGGACCGGTACGAGGTGAAGATCCCCTCCAAGGTCTTCTACGAGTACGTCTACTACATGAGGAGCAGGATCAATAAGGGGATGAACGTCGCCGAGGAGGCGATCTGGGAGGCGGTCGGAAGGTGCATCGCCATGAGCGCCGAGGAGGGGGACCTCTCGGCCTTCAAGGACGAGATCGAGAGGGAGGCTGTTGGAGGGATAGTGAGGAAGTTCCGGGAGAAGTACAGGAGCGCGCTCCGCTACGGGATCCTCGACAGCGCCCCCGACATCGACATCCTCCTCCTCGCGAAGGAGCTGAACGCGGCGGTGATATCTCAGGACCTGGGGATCCAGAGGTGGGCGGAGCAGCTGGGCCTCCGGTACCTGGAGGCGAGGACCTTCCCCGTCATGATAAAGGAGTACCTCAGCAGGGCGAGGGCGATCCATAAGAGCGACGGCCTCCCCCTCTACGTCCCGCCCTCGGGAGAGGACGACTCCCTCTAGCCGGTCGTATTCCTTAAAAATGTGCCACTGTGCCGGGTAGCTGGAGGGGGGCCTGAAGCCTCCCCCTCGCCTCACGCCCCCAGGAGCCTGTCGAGGAGCCAGTCCGGCTCGAACTTCACGAGGTCGGGGTAGTCCTGCCCGACGCCGAGGAATAGGACGGGCTTTCCGGTGATGTGGGATATCGATATGGCTGCTCCACCCTTGGCGTCGGCGTCGGTCTTGGTGAGGATCGTCCCGTCGATCGGCACCGCCTCGTTGAAGAGCCTCGCCCTCTCGACGGCGTCGTTTCCTGCGATCGCCTCGTCGACGAATATGAGCAAGTCCGGCTTCACGACCCGGACGATCTTCTTCATCTGGTCCATCAGGTTGACGTTGGTGTGAAGCCTTCCGGCCGTGTCCGCGAGGACTATATCCCTGTGGTGGGCCTTCGCGTACTCGACGGCGTCAAAGATGACGGCAGCGGGATCTTTTCCGTCCTTGTGCTTGACGAGCTTCACCTCCAGGTTGTTCGCGTGGACCTCGATCTGCTCGACCGCCCCTGCCCGGAAGGTGTCCCCGGCGGCGAGGACGATGGAGTAGCCCCTATCTCGGAGGTACCTCGCGACCTTGGCGATGGAGGTGGTCTTGCCGGTCCCGTTCACCCCGACGAAGACTATCTTGACGGGCTTTTCGGCCTTCGCGATGAACTCATCGACGTCGAATCGGTTCTCCGATAGGACCTGGTGGAGGGCGGACCGGAGGGCCTCCTCGACTATCTCGCCGGTGTCGGCCCGGATCTTCTTCTTCCTCCCGACTAGCTCCCCCTTGACGGAGGCGACGATCGTCTCAGCCACCGGAAGGGCGACGTCGCTCTCCAGGAGGGCCATCTCCAGCTCCCATAAAGGATCTTGCAGATCCTTCTCGTCCAAGACGACCTCCTGCTCGAAGATGAGGGATCGAGCCCGGGAGGCGAAGGACTGCTTAGCCTTGGCGCCGTCGTTCTCGGGGGCGGTTTTAGCCTCTGTCGCTTTCGTTACAGGCTCCGTTTCGGGCCTCTCTTCGGCCTTGGCCTTCGTCTCGGCCTTCTCAGCCTGAGCCTCCCCCTTCTCCAGGATCTTGTTGGAGACGGCTTCTTTGAAATCCTTCAGCCGCTCCTTGAACCTGTTGAACAACTCCGTTCGCCCCTACTCAGCAAACTGTTTCTCGTACTGGGCGGCGATCGACTGGATCTTCCCCATCTCAGCCTCGATCCTGGAGAGGGTCTGGTTCAGCTTGGCCGATGCCTCCAAGAGCTGAGCCTTCCTCTGGCTGAGGGCGTCCTTCGCATCTTTAGCGCTCTTCTCGATGCTCACCCCAGCTCCGACTCCGACCACGACCTTCTCTTTCGAGGCGAGCCTGGCGTGGATGAAAGACCCCTGGCCGATGGGGACCAGCATATCCTGGCCGTCCTCCGCAGCCTCCATAGCCTCGACGGCCTTGAGGGCCTTCTCGCACCCCTCGATCGAGAGCTGGAAGAGCCCCAGCTGCTGGACGATCGCCTCGGCCTCCGCCTGGTGCTGCTGATAAATCATCAAGAGTCTCCTGACCTCCTCCTCGCTGGGAGCAGCCGGAGACTCAGCCAAGAGCCTTCACCTCTTCTATCCTGACCAGGTTTCTCTTGACCCCCTGCTTGCTCCCCAAGAGGGAGTAGGCCTTCTCCACGGCGTTCTTCTCGCTGTTGCTCTCGATCACCTGGGAGAAGGACTGCCAGCTGTTCCTCACCTTGAACTTCCCTTTGATCTCAAAATCGACCATAAGACTACCCCATAAAACCCAACGCATCTTCGATACGGCCCAGCTCCGGGCCCGTCGTCTCGTCTCCGGCGACGTAACCCCGGCCGTTGGCCAGGATCCCCGAACCCACCAGGGGCGAGCCGAAGTTCACCGTCCCCACGTCCACGGGGAGGCCGAAGAGCTCCTCCACCTCAGCCAGCTCCGCCTCCGAGATCCTCGGATGGACGAGGATCCCCCGGTTCGTCGCCACGGAGGTCATCCCGACGGTCTTGAGGCCTCCGATCGTCCCCCTTCGGACGTCCACCCCCAGGGTCCTCGATATGCTCTCGCAGGCCCGGTCTGAGAGCCCCGCATGAACGATGGCGGCGGTGTCGTTGGCGAGGATGACGTTCCCGGCGGCGCTTATCTTTCCGGGAAGCCTGGCCCTCCTCCCCAAGGACGAGAGCCTCTCCATCTCCTCATCGCTGGCGTGAGGGGTGATGACGAAGCCGTGGCTGTTCCCACAGACCAGGGACCCCAGGACGGAGCTGCCCGCCACCGTCGTCTTCAGTGGGGCGAGCCCCAGGTGCCGCTCCAGGGCCGCCATCGCCCGGGAGCCCGTCTCGGGGGGGACGAGCAACGCCGTCTCGGTGCAGGTGGCGAAGACCCCCAGAAGGGCGCTCCCCGCTATCTTAAGCCGCCTATCGGACCCGTTCGCCTGCAAATTCAGCCTCAACCCCGCCGTCGTCGAACTTTGCCGCCTTCACTCTCACCCTCGCCGGCGGCTTCTCCGAGCCTTTCGCCCAGATCGCCTCGTTTAGGTCGCGAGAGATCTTTACGTCCTCAATGGAGGTCTTCATGTGTCTTGCGAGGTACTTTCGGACCTCGTAGACCGCCCTCTTGCTCCTCTTCCATCTCGGAGCCTTCTTCACTTCCCTCAAAGGAATGGTATAAACCCTCTCTGTCTCCGCCATGATTAGTCCCTCACTCTATGGTGCTCCGTCTCCAGTGGCGTCTCTTGGGGTGGCTCACCACTTTGCGCATCGTCTTTATGATCACCCAGCCTGGAACCCGCCTGTTCTGGCCGAAGGCCTTGGCGTGTCTGATCTTCTTGCCCTTGGTTCTCTTGCTCAAATCCGCTTCCTCCTGATAACCCTGGTATGCGTGTGGTTGGCAGGAAATATCCTGGCTACGGCATCCCGCCCGCGCCGCTCCTCCAGCTCCATCCTCAGCCCCACCTCGAAGTCCGAGGCGGGGCGAAGGCTGCTTTCGAGGGTCACAAACTCCATGTAGCTCTCTGCCAGGTGGTTGATGGTCTTGGACCCGTATCCGGCGAGGGGCCTTATGTAATGGACCTTTCGCCTGTCCTCCAAGCTCCGGACCCCGTCCGGGGTCATCATCGGAACTCGATCTTCTCTCTTAGTCCCGTCGGCCAGAAACTTCCAGCCCTTTGATAGGACCTCGAGGGCCTCCCGGTGGAGGCGGTTGAGGCCATCCCTCGGATATCCGGTCGCCACGAGAAGGCCGATCGCCTCCTCGAGAACCTCGTCTTCGAAGATGATCGTTCTGGAGGGGAGGCCGAGGGCCTTTGCCGCCTCCCTCGCCGCCGAGTCGGTATCGTGGCGTCGGAAGGCGAAGGTTGCCAGCTCCACATCAAAGAACGGTTCCAGAAGAATCGAGGCTAAGGCGCTGTCCTTGCCGCCGCTGAAGAGTACTGCGACCCTCATCGCCTGGTGATGTTGATCTCCCTCTTCTTCGGCTGTATCTGTTTGAGTATGGCTTTGAGCTGCTCGTCTGTTATGGCGCTCTGGAGCCGGCCGCTCTGGGCCAGGACCACCAGCTGGGATTCGATCTGGGATGCAAACTCCGGGCGGGCCATCCTTATGCTGCTGAGCCTCTCCCTCGCCTCGGGGGTGAGGATCGTCCTCAGGATCGCCTGCTTCCGGGCCTCCATCTCCTGCTGCATCTGCTCCTGCTGGGCCCGCTGGGCGGCGTACATCTGCGAATCGGCCTGCTGCCTCTGGAGCTCCTCTATCCTCTTGCGCTTCAGCTCTGCAAGCTCATCATCCATATCCATGAATCAGTACCTCTCCAGCTCCGGGATCGACTTCTGTACCTCTAGTTTGACCTGGTGTGATAAGTTGTCCATGAAGGACTGGCCTGCCGGGGTGAGCTGCCTTCCCGCCTTCATCTTCTTCACGTACCCCGCCCTCTCCAGCTGCTGGAGGGCCTCTCTGACGACGGAGCCGCTCCCCTTGGCGAAGCTCCCGGTGACGGTCTTTCTCCGGTGCTTTCCTCCGTAGTAGGACCGCAGCCTCGATACGCCGACGGGCCCATCGATATAGATCCGGCGGAGGACCGACGCGCACCGCACGTACCACCAGTCGGGGTTGACGGGCGGCATCTCCTTGTTCACTCCGGTCTTCACGTAAGCCGCCCACTCTGGCAGCTCGATCTTCCCGCTGGTCTTCAGCTCTTCTGCCACAGCATCTATCAGATGGTTGGGAGGCACGTCATAAACAGTCGTCAAATCATTCATTCCTCCGATTACGAGATAATCATCAAACCAGAGTCCTTAAAATCCGTCAAGTATAAATGCTTTTTCCGGATCTGGCGGCCACACAATCCGCCCATTCTGAGCTAAACGATATCGGGTAGGGACCTATTGCCTCTCTGGCCCGGGCCTCGCCAACGCCATGGCGCTGGGACGGGGTGGCCCCCTCGAGAGAAGCTCGGGAGGCGGACGATGGCGAGCCCGGAGCCCTAGATCTCCCTCGGCGTCCCGAGGCCTATAGGAGCTCCGCCCCCTTCTCCGCCAGCCCCAGGACATTCAGGAGGCCTATGAGGTTCTCCTTGGAGAGGCTGCCGTCGGAGACCTTCTTCAGGATCTCCTTGGCGTTGAAGGCTACGCCGAGGCCGGCGTTCTGGATCATGAGGCAGTCGTTCGCGCCGTCCCCTACGGCGACTATGTTGTCGGGGCTGATCCCCTCGAGCCCGGCCAGGTCGTTGACGATCTTCCCCTTGGCTGTGGCGTCGATGATATCCCCCTCGATCTCGCCGGTGAGGACGCCTCCCTCGATCTCCAGGACGTTGGCGAAGGTGTAGTCGAAGCCGAGGCGCTTCTTGAGGATGTCGGTGAAGTAGGTGAAGCCGCCGCTTATCAGGGCAGTCTTGTAACCCACCTCCTTGAGGTGGTGGATCAGCTCTTCGGAGCCCGGGGTGAGCTGGATGTTCTCTGCTATCTCCTCCAGGGCCTCGACGGGGGTCCCCCGGAGGAGGCGGACCCGGCTCCTGAGGGCTTCGACGAAGTCCAGCTCTCCGTTCATCGCCCGTTTTGTGATCTCCTCCACCTCCCGATCGACCCCCACCGCCTGGGCGATCTGGTTTATCGTCTCGAAGTCTACTATCGTCGAGTCCATGTCAAATACGATCAGCCGCTTCTCCTTGGCGGACTTGTCCAGGTCTTGGACGACGACGTCGAGGCCGAGCTTCTCGCACTCGGCCTTCAGCTCCTCTCGCTGCTCCCGGACGTCGACGTCCCCAAAGTCCATCACGAACTCGATCGATATCAGTTCGCCGCGCGCCGTCACCTGAGCCCTCTCGATGTTGATCCCCCTCTCGGCCGCAAGGCTTGCGACGTCGTAGATGATCCCCACCCTGTCCCTCGCGAGGATCGTCACCACCTGGAGGTTCTTTCCTCCCCGCCTCCTCCCTCTGTACTGGTCGAGGGGGAGGACGCTTACTTCCACCCCCAGATCGTCGGCCCGCTTCTGAAGGCGGGCCTCCAGCTGATGCGGGGTGGCGGTGGCCTTCCCCAGGTCCGCCACCATCGACATGACGAAGATCCCCTGGAGGATCCTCTGGTCCAGATCGACGATGTTCACCATCATCTTCGCCGGAACCTCCAGGATGTCGCGAATTATGCCCGGCCTGTCCTTGCCCAGGACCGAGATGACCCAGAGGTCGAAGTCGGTGGCCTCTTCTCTCTTCGATTCCATCTCTTCTTCCAAGCTGATCGAGGGGGGGACGCCATCCCAGCCTAAATACTTTTTCAGCCCTGACGTCGGCGGATGAGGAAAGACCTAATGGATGAGGAAAGACCTAATATTCCTCTCCGCCGAAGATCTGGTGGTGGATCTCAAAACGGGTTGGTTCCTGATTTAAAATATAATATAAATAAAACTTTGACGATTTAGATCCTTCAGCCCATGGCCAATGGTGGAGTTGGCGACGATCCGCCTGGGCAAGAAGAGCTGAAGGGGAGGCCATCCTTGATGTGGTCTGCAGGATACATAGGTCGGCGGGAGGTCCATGCTATCGGATGAAAGGGTTCCGCACGAGGGCATTGCAGCTATCGGTCCCTTCCTCCTGGCCCTCCTCCTCCGCCTCTATCCCGCGAGAAACGGGATCGTAGACGGGGAGGTGATCTTTTACGGATACGACTCCTTCTATCACATGAGGCGGATCCTCTTCACCGCCGAGAACTTCCCCTCCACCCTCTGGTTCGACTCGTACCTCGATCACCCCTGGGGCCTTCCCATCACCTGGCCCCCCCTCTTCGACCAGGTCGTCGCCGGAGCCTCCCTTCTATTCGGCCTTTCCATCGAGATGGCGGGAGCCCTGGCAGCGCCGGTCCTCGGGTCGGCGTCGGTCCTAGTCGTATACCTCCTGGCTAGGAGGCTCTTCGGGTCGAGGGTGGCGACCCTCTCCGCCCTCGTCCTGGCGATCGATCCGAAGCAGATGGCAAGGACCCATTTCGGGTTCGTCGACCACGACGCCCTGGAGGCCCTCCTCATCCTGGTGGCGATCCTCCTCCTCTCCTCCGCCCTGACCGACCGGGACCGGAGGCTCTGGTTTGGGGCGGCCGCTGGGGTCGTCCTCGCCGCCGTCGGCTATTCCTGGCTGGGGGCTCCGATATACATGATCGGAATCCTCATATACGCGACGGTTCAGGTCGCCCTCGACCTCCGGGATGGGGCAGACGGCCGGGAAGCCATCGTCCCGCTGATGGCTGCCTTCGGGGTCGCCTTCCTCCTCTTCCTCCCCTTCAGGGAGGAGGCCTGGCTC
The DNA here is from genome assembly GCA_001602645.1 of Methanosarcinales archaeon Methan_01. Lineage (GTDB taxonomy): Archaea > Halobacteriota > Methanosarcinia > Methanotrichales > Methanotrichaceae > Methanocrinis. The sequence goes on along the minus strand of LUYE01000021.1, from coordinate 62,508 downwards.
TCCCCCTCCTTCTTCGGGTCCCTGGGGGGGCTTGCGGCCCTGGCGGCCCTCCTCCTCGTATCGCGCCTCTTTCGAAGGGAGGGGCTTCCATGGCTCGCTTTCTTCCCTGCCGTCGCGATCCTGGGGGCCATCGCCCTCCCCCTGATCGACACCTCAGGGAAGGCCGGAGGCATCAGCACCCTCCTATCGGAGGGGGTCCGTTACTTCTTTTGGGGTGGGCTTGGGGAGGATAGGATCCTCGAGGCGGTTCCGATATACCGGCTCCTCGATCCTGTCTCCCTGCCAGCCCTGGGCCTGGCCTTCATCCTCCTCGGCCTCGGCGTGATGATCCTTGAGACTCTCCGCTCCCGCCTTTCCAGGGATCGGGTCCTCTTGGTGGTCTGGGCGGCCTTCTCCCTGGCCCTGACGATCTTCCAGGCCCGTTTTCTCTACATCACCTCCTTCGCGGGGTCGATCTCCATCGCCCTCCTCTTCTTCTGGGGTGCCGACCGGATCCGCGCCTCGGAGAGGTGGGGATTCGCAGCCTCCAAGGCCGCCTCCGTCGCCCTCCTCACGATCCTCCTCTTGCCCAACGCCATAGGGGTGCTGGAGGTTGCAGGAGGCGAGCCAGAGGCAAAAGGGGCGTGGATCGAGGCCCTCGATTGGGCGGCAGAGAATACGCCGGCGACGGAGGGGTTCAAGCGGCCCGTCGAGGCGGGGGGCTACTCCATCATCAGCTGGTGGGATTACGGAAACTGGATCCTGTACAGATCGAGGAGGCCTGTCGTAGCCAACAACTTCCAGGCAGGAGCGACGGATTCCGCCCTGTTTTTCCTGGCGGAGGACGAGGAAGATGCCCTGGCGATAGCTGATCTTAGGGGCGTCCGATACGTCATCACCGACGGGAAGATGGTCTATGGAAAGCTCCCGGCGATGGTACGCTGGATCGACGGGGACCCCGGAAGCTACGTCTCCATATCCTCCGAGCCGGGGACCTCCTTCCGCCATACCGGCAAATTTATGGAGACGATCCTATCGCGCCTCCACCTCCGGGACGGCTCGGAGCTGGGCAGCTTCCGTCTCGTCTACGAGTCGGGCCCATCCCCGGGAGAGTGGGATCCCGCCGCCGAGGTGAAGATCTTCGAGAGGGTCGCCGGGGCGAAGATCTCGGGGACGACTCCCTATGAGAAGCCGATGGTCGCGGCCCTAGAGATGACCTCAAACCGGGGGAGGAGGTTCGTCTACTTCAACAGGGCGATGCCGGCGGGCGGCAGGTACGAGATCACCGTCCCCTACTCGACGGATGAAGAGGTCGATGCTCATTCCATTGGACCCTACCTGGTGGGACCGATGGATGATTTCGCTGGCGGAGAACCGAGGAAGGTCGAGGTGAGAGAGGAGGACGTCGCCCTTGGGAGGGTCGTGGAGGTCAACTTCTGACCGGCTTAGCCCTCCACCCTCACAACTTCCCTGGGGTTCCCTCAGAGCAGAAGCTGGCAGCAGGTCTTGATGCAGATCCCCGGGACGACCGTCCTCCCCTCCCGGTCGAGGGCCTTGATCACCCCCTCGTTCTCGGTCCCGGGCTGGAGCCAGAAGGTCCCAAATCCCTTCTCTCGGGCCTCCTCGGCGAGGCGATAGACCGCCTCGGGCCTTCTGAAGACGTCGATGATGTCGATCTTCTCAGGAACGTCCCCGAGGGAGGCGAGGACCTTCTCACCTAGGATCTCCTCCCCCTGATGCTCCGGGTTTATTAGGTATATCTTGAAGCCGTAGCTCTTCACCACCTCCGATACGAAGTGGCTCGGCCTGCTCTCGTCGGGGGATATGCCGACGACGGCGACGGTTCTGCTTCTCTTGAGGATCGATCTCAGCCTCTCGGGGTCTTCGACTATCGGCAAGGCGATCGCCTCCTGGATCTCAGAAGGGATGGTTGATCGGAGTCGATTCGGTGAAGGCCGATCTCCCATATCTACCTCTCGATCGAAGGATATGTGGCGGAATTTCCTTTGGGCACTCGATACAGGTACGCTATTTAGATCTTTTTAAAGAATGGGATCTCTCCAATCCCCCATGATGGTGTAAATGCCGGAAAACAGATATCCTAATATAGAATCCGATGCGAAAGAGGCTCATGAAAAAATTGCTGACTTTATCCCTGCTGGGGATCCTCCTCCTCTTCGGGTCCGCCTCGGCAGATTGGGAGAAGCTCTGGGACGAGAAGGTAGACGCCGTCGTTTTGAACAGCAGAATATCCTCCCTGGAAGATCCCGAGTACACGGTGAGGGTCTTTGCGGTTCAAAGCGAGACCGGGGACATCTACAGATACGCTGATAACACGGGCGAGTGGACTAAGGTGGGAAACCCCGGAAAGAAGTTTGTGGCCGTTGGCGGGGTTGACAGCCATGTCTACGGCCTCGATCCGGCGGGGATGGGCGTATACGAGTACAGCGGGACAGGGACGGATTGGACTCAGGTCGGCGGCCCCGCCGGTGACATCTATGGCGGAGGAGGGAAGCTTTACGCCACCAATCCGGAGGACGACTGGGAGATCTACAGGTATACAGGGACCCCCTGGGAATGGACCCAGATCGGAGATGCCCCCGAGCGGGGAGGCGGTGTGGTGGACTATGTGGCAGCCGGCAGCGGTTACATAATGGGGCCGGTCGGCGTGGGCGTCGAGACCTTTTACCCGGCGCTGTACCTCCTCGAGGATAGAATGTCCCGGTCTCGAGGTCATACGGTGGGCGTGGTACTAAAGTACACCGGGACGAGCCTGAACCCCATGGGCTGGGAGGAGTTGCCGGCTGGAGATCTGGACTGGAGCGCCGTCTTCGGCGGCGGATTCAATACGGGAGCGATCTTTGCCCAGGATTATCACACCCAGGAGATCTACCAGTGGTCTGCTGATGACGAGGTCTGGGAGAAGGTGAGCGGCCCCGCGAAGCTCCTCGTCGCCGACCAGTACAAAGAGGGATCGAGGGTTCACAACCTCCTCTACCGGCTAGAAGAGGATGGTGAGCTCTGGACCTTGGACGACACCGTAGGGTCCTGGACCAAGATCGATACATCGGGATGGAGAAATCCCCTGAAGGGGATCTACGCCGCTGGGGGAGAGCTCTACGCGCTGTCAGAGGCCGGCTACGTCTTCAGGTACGTCCCCTGACCCCTGGAGCCCCCTCCAGGCAACTTTTTTTTGCTCTCCGCCCCGTCACTCGACGCCCCTTCCGGTGATCTGAAGCTCAGCGGTGGACCCTTCGGCCATCGATCGGTGCTTCATCAGCCTCGCTATCCTCTTTCCTTCCCCCCTCTTCTCCAAGAAAATGGAGGTCTTGGTGGCGTGGTCCATCGCCATACCGCCGAGGGGCCTGAGGTTTCCGGTCTCGATCTCCATGTAGACCTGGTTTGTCACTACCACCGGGATCCGATGCCTCCTCGCCATCTCCTGCAGCTCCCCGAGCTGGGCCGCCAGAGCCCTCCGAACGGGCCTGTTGTCCTCCCCCTCGAAGGCGGCCCTGTATAGAGAGGTCGCCGAGTCGAGGATCAGAAGGCCAAACTCCTTTCCTGCGATCTTGGTGGCGTCTCTTATGGATGCGTGCTGCTGCTCCAGGTTCAACGGCTCGAAGACGACGATCTTCGCCCCCACCTCCTTCGCTCCATCGCCTGCGATCTGCCTGAACCTCTCGACGGAGAACCCCTCGGTGTCGATGAAGATGACCTTCAGCCCCCTGGAGACAGCTCCGATCGCGGTCTGGAGAATTATCGTCGTCTTCCCGGTCCCGGCCTCGCCGTAGATCTGGGTTATGATCCCAGGCTCAAAACCCCCGCCGAGGAGCCGGTCCAGCCCCTCGCACCCCGAAGAGAGTCTCTCCTGCATGATTCACCAATCACTCTATCTCTATTCCCCATTCCTTCGTCTATCTTGCCGGCTCAACCGAACCCCTCGATCAGCTCCTCCAGCCGGTTCATCGCCTCGATCTCCTGGGGTCCGCCGCAACGGTTGACGATCCGTCGGATCTTGAAGATCTCCTCGAGGTAAAGGTCGCTTTTTAGGGCGACGTAGCGGGTCGCGGCGACGGCCGCCTCGACGACGAGGTTGATCCCCCGGTTGACGGCCCTAAACTCCCTCCAGAGGACCTCGCCCTTGACGAACTCCACCTCAGGGAGGGCGATATCCAGGCCGTTCGGCTCGCAGCGGAAGAGGGCCCAGGCCTCGGCGTCTTTTAGGGTCAGCTCCCCGTCCCTCTCGACGAAGTTCTCTTCGGAGATGTCCTCAAGCGCCGTCTCGACGAAGAGGATCGGGTCGTGGGATACGTTCGCCACGAACTTCTTTTCCGACATTATATTCTCGTAGGTGTGAGTTCCAACGAAGAGCCGGACCGATAGGACCTCGCCCCTCCTGATCAGCCCCAGGGGCGCAGCATTGGGGACTCCCGCCTCGCTCACCGTCGTGGCTATGATCTCGTTTATCCCTTCGAATATTCCCAGCTCTTCGATCCTTCCAAGATCGCGAATCATCCTTCGTCCCTCCTGAAGATGGCACCCTCCATCAGGGCTATGAAGAGGGCTGATGCCATCAGGTCCGCCGTTGACCCGGGGTTTATGTCCTCCATCACGAACTCCCGGTCCAGCTCCTCGGCGAGGCGGAGGGTCTCTCGGACCTCAAACCCCAGGATCGACCTCGCCCTCTCCGACGCCTCCTTTGCCTTCGCCGGGCCGAACTTCGAGGCGACGAGGCTGTCGGGGACGGCTGCCAGGGCCTCGAGGTAGGTGATCGCCACCCCGTCGTTGAGGCCCAGCTCTCTGACCCCTTCTGCGAGGCGTCTAGCTAGGAGAAAGCTCCTCTCAAAGCCGCTCGACCACTCCCTCGCCACCAGGTCGTGGGCCGAGGAGAGGCGCATCAGGTCTAGGAGGGTCTTTTCCTCCTCTCGGATCTTATCCGGGGAAGCGGGGTCTTTCAGGCTCAGATCCGCCACCTCCGCCACCCTCGCCCCGGCGATCTCGAACGCGGCGTAGAACTCGACGGAGTCCTCCGTCGTCGTCTCCTCCAGGACCGCTGCGACGGAAGTCCTCAGATCCCCCCCCCTCCCCGCCGCTGCCGCCAGGGGCATGAGGAGGGTCAGGGAGCCGAAGTGGGTGTTCTGGGAGAGCCCCCAATCCCTCCAGGATCCGACAGCCCGGCGGATGAGGGCGCCCGTCGGAAGAAGCCCCAGAGCCGCGTCCCGGAAGGCGGGATAGGCGGAGACGGCGCTGATCAGGAAGTGATGAAACTTGATCTCCTCGAAGTCATGGGACCGATCTACGTTCCCTGGCTTCGGGGAGGTGGAGAGCTCGATCAGCATCGCGAGCTGGGCCGCCTGGGCCACCCGGTCGGGAGTAGTCTTCATGCCTTCAGCAGATCCTCAGCGAGCTTCTTCTTCAGCCTCATGTACTCATCGGGGGCGATCCCCTCCTCCACCAGGACTGCGTCCCTCATGAAGCAGGGCTTGGTGATCTTGCAGCACCAGGCGAGGCTCCCAAAGCAGGTGCCGTCTCCGGCCTCCAGGGGCGTCCCCCGGGTCAGGGCGATCTTCTTCTCTATGAACTCTCGGGGCGAGATTCCCATCTTCTTGAGGGCCGCGAGGAGGGGGCAGTTCTTCACCGGAGGGCAGCAGAAGGCGATCCCCCGGAGGTCGCCGCCGGAGCAGATGTGCTTTGGGGCGTTGTACCATCCGACGAGCTCCTGGAACCTCTTGAGGGCGCCGGCGAGCCATCCGACGAACTCGGGGTCCGCCCTCTCAGATAATGAGATCATATCGGCCCCCATGGAGAGGAGGTCCTTGGCGGCTTCGAAGTCTCCGACCTCGGCCATCGCCAAGAGCGGCGGAGCCCCGCCGTCGGATACCTTCCTGACGACCTTCGGCGCCGCAGGGCCGAGGCCGCAGAGGTCGAGGTGGAGGAGGTCGGCCCCCCCCTCCCGGGCCTCTCGGGCGAGGGGGGAGAGGTCATCGAGGCCGTTCGGCCTCAACCTCAACGAGAGGGTCGCCCCCTCCCCCTTGGCAGCTCCGACTACCTCGTCGATCCCCTCGGCCCGAGGGAGCTCCACCTCCAGGAGCCACCCCTCTTCGGCCGCCATCCCGGCCGCCTCCGCGAGGTCATCCAGATCTCCCCCAAAGGTCGAGAACCCCAGGGCGGAGCGGCTGGGGATCCTCTCCATCCTACTCCTTACGGCTGAGGGGGCGACCTGGTGGAGGTCGAACCGTCCGAGGATGATCAGCCCTGGGGAGCCGTTGGATCCCCCCAGCTCTCGGGAGATCTCCTGGGAGGCGGAGGCGATCGCCAGGGGGTTATTCAGTTCAAGGTATCCGATCTTCAACATCAATATCGGGCCCCAGGGCGGTACTCCAGGCGGAGATATCAGCTTTTCGGCCAGGGACGGTCAGAAAAGATGATGGTCCTCTCCCGATCACGCCTTCTTTGCGAGGACCATCGGCTTTCCGCAGCAGACCAGCACCCCCGCGCCGGCCTCCTGGACTAGAACTACGTTCCCGCAGACTTCGCACCGGTAAACTTCGCCCACTTTGGCCAAATTCGTATCACCTCTGATCCTCATCTTATCTCATCCTTGCTTTAAGCCTCTTTTGCCGGAGGGAAGGGTCATTCGAACCCCCTGACGAAGCTCTTGACGCAGAGCCGGAGGTCTTGGTGATAGCCACCCTCCAGGACGGCGAACCTCCGGCCTCTGCACCTCTCCTCCGCCCCCTCCTTCAGGACCCTGCCGATCTCTCTGTAGTCTGCGAGGTCGAGGAGGCCGCCCCAGTCGAGGAGGTAGGTGTCGAAGCCGGCGGAGACGGCCAGGAGGTCGAATTCGGATTCCGCGACCGCCCTCTCCACCTGGCTGATGTAGCCGGCCGGATCGAGGGTGAGGTAGTCGAAGCCGGGGTCGATGGCGCCGACGTTTGCGATCCGGACCCTCTCATCCCACCGGAATATGCTGACCGTCCCGTCGCCGAAGTGGAGGTCGATGTCCACGATCAGGACCCTGCCCCTGGAGCCGCCCCCCCTCCGGCGTCCCATCTCCGTCTCCCCCGGGCCTTCCGCCTCCCATCCCATGCCGACTCCTATCCCATTCAGGGCCATCCTGACGGCGATGGCGATGTTGTTGAGGTAGCACATCCCCCAGGCGTGGTCGCTCGCGGCGTGGTGGCCCGGCGGCCGGACGAGGGCGAAGGCGGCCTCGCCCCCGAGGGCGAGCTCCGCGGCCCGACAGGCGCCGCCGGCCGCCAGCAGGGCGGGAGCCAGCATCCCCTTCCGCCTCACCCGCTCGATATGCTCGCGGCTGTGGATCCGCGATACATCCTCGAGGCTCGCTTGGGGGGGGTCTACGAACTCATAGCCCGCCAGCTCCCGGGCCGGGAGCCGCGCCCGGTCGGGGCTCTCGACGGGGTTGGTGGTGTACCTCTCAGCGAACCTCTCTGAGTATACGACCTTCAAGATCTGACCTCGATCGGCATGGAAGATCCTCCTCTCTTCAATCCGCCTCCAGCATCCTCGGGGGCCCGCCGTAGTCGAAGCGGTTAGCCCGGACGAGGTAAGATAACAGCACTCTTATCCCAGCGACCCCCGCCTCGCGGTAAGCCTTCCTCCAGATCCTCGCCGATGACCGCAGGGGCGCCGTCCGGGGGTTCACCCTCCTCATCGACCGGTCCAGGAGCATCCCCATCTCCTCAGGGGATATAAGCGGGTGGTTCCAGACGAGGTGCTTTCCGTCGAAGTGGTGGTAGTCGAGGTCGTTTATCCCGTACCTTCCAGCGACCTCCTCCCAGAGCTTCGTTCTGGGGAGGGGGGTGAGGACGCAGATCTGGGTGAGGTCGAGGCGGAGGGAGGCGAGGCGTTCGACGTCCTCTCTTATCGAATCCTTCGTATCCTGCGGAAAGCCGATCATGTAGTAGCCGACGGTTCCGAGGCCGTGGCCTTTGAGCTTATCGATCGTCTCCTGGATCTCTCCGGTCTGCTCCCTCTTCGTCACGTCGTCGAGGACCTCCTGGTGGAAGTTCTCGATACCGATGGCCGCACCCCCAAAGCCGCTGACAGGATTTCGGCTTTTGCCGCTCCGCTTTTTGGGCCGCCTCCTCATCTCCGCCCACTCGTCGATCTTATCATTGAGGTAGTCGGCCCTGGCCATGCACCCCCAGACCATCCCGTATTCGTCGAGGAGTTCCACGACCCGGTCGGCGTGGATCCGGTTTGCGCCGAAGCTTTCGTCCTCGATGACGACGACGTTTATGCCGTGGTCCCAGTAGTACGAAAGTACCCTCTCGATCGACTCCAGGGGGAGGGGGCTCGGTTTATTGCAGAAGCAGGGGGCCTGGCAGAACTTGCAGCCTACGGCGCATCCCCGGATGGTGAAGAGGACGCCGTAGATGTTCAGCTTCAGGCCGAAGGAGGAGTCGAGGTGCTCGATGAGGGGGGGATGAACGATCTCGTCGACCTTCCGGCCGAAGTAGGGGGCGACCTGATCTTCGGCGTAGCCGACGAAGGCCCGGTCGAACTTCTCCTGGACGGACGGGGTGAGGGCGCCGTAGTTTCCGGCCCAGACCTCCCCAACCGACCCGGACGCCCGGGCGGCCTCGGCCATGGCGAGGGCCTCCTCCGTCTCGCTGATGTAGAAGGATATGCCGACGGCGTCCCACCCTTCCCCAAGCCTCCTCTTGTATTGGTCAAAGGTCGGAAACTCCATGATCTCGAGCTCGGGGACGTTCTGCTTGAGAAAGCGGAGGCCGAAGGACTGGTCTCGGGGCCAGCGGAACCTAAACCACCTCGACATTGAGTTGGATCCGATGTAGTCGTACCCCTCTCCTGGATTCCGACAGACGGTGGTGAAGAGGACCCTCGGCGGCGCAGCCCTCTCATCGATGTCGGTTCCGTCCGGTTTCTCTCGCTCGTAGATCCTCATCGCTCGTCTTCCTAACTTTCGTTCCCTCCTTCATATCATTTCGCTGGCTCACATCCCCTATCGCCCATGCCTCTCGCTTCTAAATCGTGAGGAGCATGATGAGGGGGATCGTCAAAAGGCTCAGGCCGTAGGTGGCGATGACCAGGGCCGAAGCGATCGACCCATCGCAGCCGTACCGGTCCGCCACCACCGCCGCCACCGTCCCCGAGGGCATCGCCGTCTCGATCAGGAGGATCTCGGTCACCGTCATGGGGAGGTCCATCGCCTCGGCCATGCCGAAGGCTAAGAAGGGCTTGGCGAGGAGCTTTATCAGCGCCACAGCGACGATGAGGCCCCCGAGCTTTCGGAGGGGTATCGGCCTGAGCATCAGGGCGATGGCCATGGCGACGAAGATCACCAGGGCGGAGCCGATGGCGTCCAGCATCCGGAATAAGAGGTCGAGAGCGGTTTTGAGCGCCGGATTTGAGGGAGACGGCTCCAGGAGGGTGTAAGAGAGCCCCAGGACGAGGGATATGAATATCGGCGACTTGATAAACGTCCTAATCCCGGAGGTGGGCGATCCCCTCCCCCCCTGACCGAAGTAGATCGCCACCGCCACACCGACCGAGAATATGAGGATCCCGACGCCAAGCTCGCTTATCACCACCGCCTCGGCCAGAGTTGCGGGATCCTTCGGGAAGGCCTGGCTGATGAGGGCGTAGCCGAGGGTGGAGGAGCTGCCGAAGCTGGCGACGAGGAGGGCGAAGGCCATGATCCCGACGGCGAGGAGCTCGTCGGCCTCGATCCTCTGGCTTGCCAGGCCCGAGAATATCAGGGCAGGAAGGGCGAAGTCGGTGACGAGCCTTCCGAAGACCGGCCTTTCGTTCTCTGTTATGATACCCTTTCTTCTCAGAAGGAGGCAGACCAGGATCAGCCCCACTATGATCGCGAGCGACTGCAGGAGGCTGGAATAGACGGAGATCATGCGATTCGGCCCTCCGGGACCTTTCATCCCTCCCGCTAAATATAGTTCGTGTATGCTTCGCTAAGAGTGGGGCGATAAACTGGTTTCATCCGATATTCATCAAGAAATCCTCATGGATTTCTTCTGCGGATCTCCCCCCTGATCCCCAATGATTGATTAAGAGGCGAAGATACAACGTCCTCTGCATGTCCCAAGATGATAAGCTCGAAGCTTACCGTATAAAAAGAGACTTCGCCAGGACCCCAGAGCCCTCGGGATCAGTCGGAAGAAAGACGGAAGGAAGCCCCAGGTTCTCGATCCAGAAGCATCGGTCCAAGAGGCTCCACTACGACCTCCGCCTCGAGGTCGGGGGCGTCCTCAAGTCCTGGGCGATCCCCAAAGGCCCCTCCCTCGACACGAAGACGAAGAGGCTCGCCGTCCCCACCGAGGACCACCCCCTCGAGTACATCGACTTCGAGGGGACGATCCCCGAGGGGGAGTACGGCGCGGGCACCGTCATCGTCTGGGACATCGGGACCTACGAGAACACCACCCGCGCCGATGGGGCGGCGGTGCCGATCGCCGAGGCGCTGGAGCGGGGCCACGCCACCTTCATCCTCTCGGGAAAGAAGCTTTTGGGCGGCTACGCCCTCACCCGAACCGGCCGGGGGAAGAACGAGCGGTGGATCCTGGTGAAGATGAAGGACGACTTTGCGCGCCCCGACCACGACATCCTGGAGGCGGAGCCGGACTCCGCCCTGACGGGAAGGTCCGTCGATGAGGTCTGATCCGCTTCGTCCGGCTCGGGCTTCAGCTCCGGGACTTCTCCGCCACCACCTCGAGCCTCACCATCCGGACGTGGACCCTCCCCTCGCCGTCAGGAGGATGAAGGCGGAGGTACCGAGCGACGATATCGGAGACGAAATCCCTCCGGCGGGATTCGGGGACCCGCTCCAGGTAGGGGTGCCACGTCGTCTCGATCCATCCGGCGAAGCCCTCCAGCCCCGGCTGGACCATATCTTTTGGAATCAGCTCGACCCGCTTTGGCTCCAACCCCGCCTCTTCGAGGAGGCCCCGGTACTCCTCCGCCCCGAAGAAACCGTACCGGAAGTCGAAACCCTCAAAGTAACGGCGCCATCGGTCCTCGCTGATCATCTCGTCAGCTATCCGGAGGGGGAGGGCGGCGTTGCCGCGCCCCCCGAACTGGAGGAAGGCCCTCCCGCCGGGCTTCAGCGCTCGGCGGATGCCGAGGAGGACGGGACGGTGGTCGCCGACCCAGTGGAGGGTCGCGAAGGAGACGACGAGGTCGAACTCCTCCTCAAAGGAGAGGTTCCGGGCGTCGGCCTGCTGGAACGACAGGTTCGGGTGCCTCCCGGCTGGAAACTTCTCCCTCGCGAAGGAGACCATCTCCTCGGAGCTGTCGACCCCCAGGACGGAGCCCCGGGGAGCGAGATCGGCGATCCCTGCGGTGATCCTGCCGTCGCCGGAGCCGATGTCCAGGACCCGCTCGTAGCCCGAAATCTCGATCTTTCTTATCAGCTCCTCGGCCCACAGCTTCTGGGCCGAGGAGCTCCTCTCGTATTTATCCGGCCTCCAATTGTGCAATTGTCATCCCATCCTTATCAGATTCCGAGTCACTCCAGGCGCGGCGCGAAGATCTCCTCGTAGAGCCTCTTCACGTTCTCTGCGGTCTTGGGCATCTTGGGAAATCCGCAAAACTCCATCGCCTCGTCGACGTCCTCTGCCAGGTCGAGGCGGTACTGGGACCGGGAGAGAAACCACCCCCGTCTTCGGTAGTACCTGGATAGGTACTCCTGCTCAGTCTGGCCCGGGGTGGGGATGAAGAGGCCGTGCCTTTTCTCCAGCTCTGCCACCTCCATCATGGTGGTGTAGCCCGACCGGCTGATGACGAACCTCGCCCGGTTCAGAAGCTCCACCTTCTCCTCGTTGGAGGCGTAGGCCATCACCGTCGTCCCGTCGTCCGGCCTCCTCGTGAAGCTCTCCTGGGGGCTTCCCAGGAGGACCACCTTTCGTCCGGGGAGATCTTTTACCTGGGGGAGGACGATCTCCTCGAGCTTCGTCCTCTGGGGCTCCGGCCCCGAGACGATCACCAGGTAGTCCAGGTCCTCTTCGAGGTCCATCTTCTTCGGGCTGCAGAGGATCCCCGAGTAGAAGGCCCTCCTCTTCGTAGCCGCGAGGAAGGAGCGGGAGAGCTTACCGCTGAGGGTGGCGTCCCCCGGCTCGTTGTCGGGGACGATGACGCCGTCGTACTTGCTGTGAAAGAAGCCGTTGACGAAGAGGGTCAGGATCTCCACCGGCCAGAGGTAGGCGGGGACGCTGAACCTCAGCTGGTGGCTTATGAAGAAGGAGGGGATCTCTCTGGAGTAGACCCCAAGCCGGTTGTCGCTGACGATCATGTCGTAGCTCCCCTTCGAGAGGATCCGGCAGAGGTTCCTCCTCTCATCGACGAGGGCCTTCATCATCAGAGGCAGGTAGGCGCAGAACTTGGGGAGGAAGAACCTGGTGGAGCTGTAGGGGGCGGGATAGTCCTCAAAGGTGACGAAATGGCAACCCGGAAACTCCCTTCTCAGGAGCTCCAGGGCGTTTCCGCTGGAGGCGACGGTCACCTGATGCCCCCGGTCCAGGAGCTCTCTTATGATGGGGATGTCCCTGGAAGCGTGACCTAACCCCCAATTCAAGGGGCTGACGAGGACGTGGGCCATGATCGGACCGAGATGGTCTGGGGATTTTTAAATCCTTTTCTGCCATCTTCCCGCCGGGCTCCGGACCCACCGGCTCCGAAGAGATGCCCGCCAGCCTCCTCCGAGGAGGACTATATCTCCTATAGCAAAAACTATATTCCGGCGATAAAATAAGTAGTTCCTCCGTCTTATCATATCCCGAACGGTCGAAGATAACTATTTCTAAGCCTAAAGCCTCCAGGGCGGCGTGGTCCAAGACTTAGAGCTTCCTGCGATAAACGCGAGGAGATCGACAGCCCTCGTCGTCCTGGGGCTCTTCGGATACTTCGCGTACCTCAGCCACCTGGGGCTCAGCGAGGTCTCGGCTAGCCTCGCCCAGGTGAACCTGGCGGTCTTCGGCCTCGCCTTCCTTCTATCTCTATTGGACGTCGTCTTCAACGCCCTCTCCTGGAAGACCCTGGTCAGGGAGCTGGAGTACAGGATATCTCTTTTGGACGTCTTCCTCATCTACATGTCCAGCATATTCCTCAACAACCTGATCCCCTCCGGGAGCGTATCGGGGGAGACCGCCCGCCTCTACTTCCTCTCCAAGATCGCCGGGAATGCGAGGATCGACTACAGCACAGCGAGCGTCGCCGCCACCCGGATCATCACAGCGATCCCCTTCGTCCTGGGGATGTCTGTGGGCCTCGCCTACCTCATCCTCTGGTATGAGGTCCCCTCCTGGGCCCTCACCACCTGCTTCTCGATGATATTCCTGATGGTATCCGTCGGCGCCCTCTTCGTCGGGATCTGCTTCTCGGAGAGCTGGCTGTCGGGGGCGGTGAACGTCGTCATCGACCAGGTCGAATCGCTCTTCAAAAGAAGCGTCAACAGGACCTTCTACTGCACCATCACCCGCTCCTTTCAGCAGGGCATGCTCCTCCTCCGAAATAGGAACGGGCCCCTCCTCATCAGCTCCTTCTGGGCCTTCTCTGGCTGGCTCTCCCTCAACCTCGTCGCCTTCGCCACCTTCCGGTCCCTGGGGGTGGAGGTCCCCATCTTCGCCATCTTTGCGGTCTACTCGGTGATCATGGTCTTCCAGAACCTACCGCTCATTCTTCCGGGTGGTGTCGGGGTAGTAGAGATCCTCATGACCGCCCTCTTCACCGCCGTGGGGGTATCGCTCCACGATGCTGCAGCCGTCACGATCCTGGCGAGGGTCGCCCAGCTCTGGTTCCACACCCTTTTGGGGGGGGTATGCACCATCCACCTCCTCAAGAAGGTCGGCGATCTGGAGAAGAGGCGGCGGGTCCGGGCCCCAGCACCCTGAGCCGGACTCATCCCAGCTGGCGACGCCGATCCCCCAGGCCGGGCCACGGGGTGGGGGATCAGGAGCATCCCCCGAATGCCCCACCCTCCTCCCCACTTCAGCCTTTGATGTCTGCGTGGTACTCCTGTAGGGACTTGACGCCAGACCTCCCCTTCCGGAAGGCGGCTATGCCCTTGGCGGCCGCCGAGGCCGCGGCGGGGGTGGTGATGTAAGGGATCTTGTACTTGATCGCCGCCTTCCGGATGTAGGAGTCGTCGTACTGGCTCGCCTTCCCGATGGGGGTGTTGACGACGAGCTGGATCTCGCCGTTCTTGATGGCGTCGTCGATGTTCGGCCTCCCCTCGGTGAGCTTCAGGATCAGCTCCGATTCTATCCCGTTCTCGGCGAGGAAGCCCATCGTCCCCCGGGTCGCCCGGATGAAAAAGCCCATCCGCGAGAACTCCTTCGCCGCCTCCAGGACCTTCGGCCTGTCCTTGGAGGCGACGGTGATCAGGACCGTCCCCTCCTGGGGGAGGGTCTGCCTCGCCGCCTCCTCGGCCTTGTAGAAGGCCATCCCGAAGGAGTCGGCCATGCCAAGGACTTCGCCCGTCGACCTCATCTCGGGCCCCAGGAGGGGATCTACATCCGGGAACATGTTGAAGGGGAAGACCGCCTCTTTGGCTCCGAAGTGGGGGACCCGCCTCTCAAGAAGCTCCATATCTCCCAGCCTCTTTCCCATCATCAGCTCGGTGGCGATCCGGGCCATGGAGACGTTGCAGACCTTGGAGACGAGGGGGACGGTCCGGGAGGCCCGGGGGTTCGCCTCCAGGACGTAGACGACGTCTTTTGCGATGGCGTACTGCATGTTCATGAGGCCGACGACTCCGAGCTCTTTTGCGATCCTGCGGGTGTACTCTTTGATGGTATCAAGGTGCCTTTCGGGGATCGTCACCGGTGGTATCACACAGGCGGAGTCGCCGGAGTGGACCCCCGCCTGCTCGATATGCTCCATCACCGCCGGGACGAAGGTATCAGCGCCGTCGGAGAGGGCGTCGGCCTCCGCCTCCAGGGCGTTCTCGAGGAATCGGTCGATGAGGATCGGACGCTCCGGGGTCACGTCGACGGCGGCCGCGACGTACCGCTCCAGCATCTCCTCGTCGTAGATAACCTCCATCCCCCGGCCGCCGAGGACGTAGGACGGTCGGACCATCAGAGGGTAGCCGATTCGGGCCGCCACCTCCAAGGCTTCATCGAGGTTGCTCGCCATCCCCGACTCGGGCATGGGGATCTCCATCTTCTCCATCATCATCCGGAACCGGTCCCGGTCCTCGGCGAGGTCGATGGTGTCGACCGTCGTCCCTATGACCCTAGCCCCCGCCTCCTCCAGCTCCCTCGCGATGTTTAAGGGGGTCTGGCCGCCGAACTGGACTATCATCCCCTCGGGCCGCTCCCGCTCATAGATGCTGATGACGTCCTCGACGGTGAGGGGCTCGAAGTAGAGCTTGTCGGAGGTGTCGTAATCGGTGGAGACGGTCTCGGGGTTGCAGTTGACCATGATCGTCTCGTACCCCATATCCCGAAGGGCGAAGGCGGCGTGGACGCAGCAGTAGTCGAACTCGATCCCCTGGCCGATCCGATTGGGGCCTCCGCCGAGGACCATCACCTTCCTCCGGTCGCTCCTCTTCGGGGCGTCGGTTCGGTGGTAGGTGGAGTAGTAGTAGGCGGCGTCATCGACCCCGCTGACGGGGACCGGCTGCCATCCCTGGACGATCCCCAGGGCCTTCCTCCGAGTCCTGATCTCCCTCTCGGGGACGGAGAGGAGCTTTGAGAGGTATTTGTCGGAGAAGCCGTCCTCCTTCGCCCGGCGGAGGAGGTCGTCGGGGATAGTCGCCAGGAGGTCGGCCTCCGCCCTCCCTTCGCCTGCAGTCTTGGTCCTGAAGCTCAGGATCTCCTCCTCCAGATCCACCAGCTCCTTCATCTGCTGGAGGAACCAGAGCTTGATCTTGGTGAGGTCGCTGATCTCATAGACGGAGGCCCCCTTCCGGAGGGCCTCGTAGATGATGAACTGCCGCTCGCTGGAAGGCCACTTCAATAGATCTAGCAGCTCGGGGAGGGACCTCTGGTGGAAGTCCTTCGCAAAGCCGAGGCCGTGGCGGCCGATCTCCAGGGAGCGGATCGCCTTCTGGAGCGCCTCTTTGTAGGTCTTGCCGATGGCCATCGCCTCGCCGACGGCCTTCATCTGGGTCCCGAGGCGGTCCTCGGCCCCCTTGAACTTCTCGAAGGCCCAGCGGGCGAACTTCACCACCACGTAGTCGCCGGAAGGGGTGTACCTCTCCAGGGTCCCCTCACGCCAGTAGGGGATCTCATCTAAGGTTAAACCGCAGGCGAGCTTTGCGGAGATGAGGGCGATGGGAAAGCCGGTGGCCTTGGAGGCGAGGGCCGAGGAGCGGCTCGTCCTAGGATTGATCTCGATGACGACGACCCGGTCGGTCTTGGGGTCGTGGGCGAACTGGACGTTCGTCCCGCCGATGACGGCGATCGCCTCGACGATCCGATAGGAGTAGTCCTGGAGCCTCTTTTGGAGCTCGTCTGAGATGGTGAGCATCGGGGCGGTGCAGTAGGAATCGCCGGTATGGACCCCCATGGGGTCGACGTTCTCGATGAAGCAGACGGTGATCATCTGGTTCTTCGCGTCCCTCACCACCTCCAGCTCCAGCTCCTCCCAGCCGAGGACCGACTCCTCGATGAGGACCTGGCCGATGAGGCTGGCGGCTATGCCGCGGCTCGCCACCGTCCGGAGCTCCTCGACGTTGTAGACGAGGCCGCCGCCGGTCCCGCCCATGGTGTAGGCGGGCCTGACGACTACGGGGTAACCGAGATCGGCGGCCACCTTCTCCGCGTCCTCGACGGTGTAGACGGCCGTGCTCCTCGGCATATCGATCCCGAGGCGGTTCATCGTCTCCTTGAAGATGATCCGGTCCTCGCCCCGCTCGATGGCGTCGGTCTCAACCCCGATCACCTGGACGCCGTACCTCTCCAGAACCCCGGCCTTCGCCAGCTCCGAGCTGAGGTTGAGGCCTGACTGGCCCCCGAGGTTCGGGAGGAGGGCGTCGGGCCTCTCCTTCTCGATGATCTGGGTCATCCTCTCGAGGTTGAGGGGCTCGATGTAGGTCACATCCGCCATCCCAGGATCGGTCATTATCGTCGCGGGGTTTGAGTTCACGAGGACTATCTCGTAGCCCAGCTCCCGGAGGGCCTTGCAGGCCTGGGTTCCGGAGTAGTCGAATTCGCAGGCCTGCCCAATGACGATGGGCCCCGACCCGATGATCATGATCTTGTTGATGTCTTCGCGCTTTGGCACCTTTCCGCCTCCTCTATCCTCTCGGTTCTCTCCGTCGGTCTCGTCTCTTCAAAATCCAGAGTGGCGTAAATGGCATGGGATAAAAAGGCTGTTGCTGGAGACGAAATAACGGCGACAATGGCGGCAAAGGTGGCAATGGCGGCTATGGCGGTGAAACGGCGGAGGCAAACCATGGAGCCGCGGCGGAAGCGACGTTGAAGGCAAAAGGGGTGAGAAGACGGGTCGGAGCCTGGAGCGGACTTGAGATGACCTGACCAAAAATCAGGAAGTGACGCCAGCCTTTTATATTGAGACCGCCATCCATTTTGACCGATGAGGGAAGGGAGGGCCGAAAGGCTCCTGCCAGAATTCACATCGAGAGTCGGGAGGGAGAGTTGAGCGCAGTCATCCCAGGAGACGGAGGTTTAGCGCGCGGGTCGTCCCGGCAGGGGCAGGGTCGCGGCGGTCCATCGACCATCTCCTCTTTTGAAGGCGGATCCGGCCCATCTCAAGAGGCGGCGACCTCAGGTTTTGAAGGCAGGACCTGGGGCCGCTTCCTCCGACATCCGACCCGATATTCACCGAAAGATTCCCTTGAGATCCGCCGGTTCGCGGACCGCTGCCCCGCCGTCGCCCCCCTCCGCCTGACCCTCAGATCTCCTCCCCAAGGTCGATCCGGATGTGCTTTGTCTCCATGTACTCGTATAAGGCGCTCCGCGACCGCTCCCTTCCTAAGCCGCTCTCCTTCCACCCGCCGAAGGGGGCCCCAAAGACGATGGGGCTCGTCGTATTGACCCCGACGGACCCCGCCTCCAGCCTTTCGGCGAGCCACAGCCCCCTCGTCATATCCCCGGTGAAGACGTAGGCGGCAAGGCCGTACCGCGAGTCGTTGGCGAGCTTCAGCGCCTCCTCGTCGGTCGAAAAGCTCATCATCGGCGCCACCGGGCCGAAGGTCTCCTCCCTCATCATCCTCATGGTGGGATCCATCCGGTCGAGGACCGTCGGCATGAAGAAGAAGCCCCGGCTGTACTCGTCCCCCTCGGGCCTCCTCCCGCCCCAGAGGACCCTCGCCCCCTTCTCTCGCGCGTCGGCTATGTGGGCCTCCGTCTTCTCCCGCTGCGCCTCGCTGAAGATCGGTCCGAGGTCGACATTGGGGTCGAGGCCGTTCCCGATCCGGAGCCGCTCCGTCCTTTTCACCAGCTCCGAGGCGAACTCCTCGGAGACCGCCTCCTGGACGTAGATCCGATTGACGCTGATGCAGATCTGGCCCATGTTAGAGAAGGCCCTCTGGACGCAGGCCTCCGCCGCCTCTTCGATATCCGCATCCTCACAGACGATGAAGGGGGAGGAGCCCCCCAGCTCGAGGGAGAGCCGCTTGATGGTCTTTGCTGCCTTCGCCATGATCTCCTTCCCCGTATCCGTCTCGCCGGTGAAGGATACCTTCCGGGAGATGGGGCTCTCCACCAGCGCTCCGCCCACCTCCTGCCCCGATCCGTGGACGAGGTTGATGACCCCCGGGGGGAGGCCCGCCCCGGCGACGGCCATGACGAACCTGGTGGCGGCGAGGGGAGCGTGGCTCGAGGGCTTGGCGACGACGGTGCAGCCTGCAGCCAAAGCGGGGGCGACCTTCCAGGCGAGGAGGTCCACCGGATAGTTCCAGGGGGATATGACGGCTGCCACCCCCAGAGGCTGCCTTATGACGAGGCTCCGGCTTCGCCTGCTCGAAGAGGGTACCGCCTCCCCAAAGATCCTCGCCCCCTCCTCGGCGTAGAAGTCCAGGGCATCCGCCGATCCGGCGACCTCCCTCCGGGCGTACCTCAGGGGCTTACCCTGCTCCATAGTCAGGAGTCGGGCGATCTCTTCTATATTCTCCCGGACGATATCAGCCCCCCGCCGGAGGAGGGCTCCCCGAACCCTCGGGTCTGCCCTCGCCCAGCCGGGAAAAGCCCTGGATGCCGCCTCCAGGGCGAGCTCCGCCTCCGAAGGACTCCCGAGGGCGACCTCGGCTATCGTCTCCCCGGTGGCGGGGTTAATTATATGAGCCCCCCTCCCGAAGGCCGAGTCCACGGCCTCTCCGTCGATCAGCATCTTGAACCGTTCCATCAGATTCAACTCCAATTTGCAAATATCAGCTTCAAAACCTCTAACCAGATCTCTAATATGGCCCTCTCCAGAGATAAAGGGGGAGGATCCCTCCCCCTAAGACAGGCCTCCTCACCCCCATCGACCGACACCGTAAAATTCTCCCCATTCAGATCCCCACCGAGGCGAACCAAGTTGATAAAAGATAGATCCATCCTGGTGACGGGAGGCGCCGGCTTCATCGGAAGCCACCTCGTCGATGAGCTCGTCGATTCGAACAGGGTCACCGTCCTCGACAACTTCAGCTCCGGAAAGGTGGAGCACCTCGAGGACCACCTTGAGAAGCCCAACTTCACCCTCCGCGAGGGAGACCTCCTCGACCAGAAAGCCGTCGAAGCGGCCCTGGAGGGCTGCGACCTCGTCTTTCACCTCGCCGCCAACCCCGACGTCAAGGTCGGGGCCGAAGACACCAAAACCCACCTCGACCAGAACGTCATCGCCACCTACAACCTCCTCGAATCGATGAGGCTTCAGGGCGTCGCCGAGATCGCCTTCACCTCCACCTCCACCGTCTACGGCGAGGCGGCGGTCATCCCGACGCCGGAGGGCTACGGCCCCCTCCTCCCCATATCCCTCTACGGTGCGTCGAAGCTCGCCTGCGAGGCCCTCATCTCCGCCTTCTGCGGCACCTTCGGCTTTCGCTCCTGGATCTACAGGTTCGCCAACATCGTCGGGGAGCGGGGGACCCACGGCGTCATCGTCGACTTCATAAATAAGCTGACGGCGAACCCGGCGGAGCTGGAGATCCTAGGCTCCGGAAGGCAGAGGAAGTCGTACCTTCTCGTCGACGACTGCGTCGAGGCGATGGTCTACGCCGTCGCCAGAGCCGGCGGAAGGGTGAACGTCTTCAACGTCGGATCCGCCGACTCCGTGGACGTCACCGAGATCGCCGACGTCGTCGTCGAGAAGATGAACCTCTCGGGGGTAAAGTACCAGTACACCGGCGGGATCGAGGGCCGCGGCTGGCGGGGGGACGTCAAGACGATGCTCCTATCCATTGAGGCTCTGGAGAGGCTAGGCTGGCGGCCGAAATTCAGCTCTCGAGGGTCGATCGAGCGGGCGGCGGATGCCCTTCTCGGCAAAAGGTGAATCCGCTGGATGGATGGCCAATACGGGGGATGAGGAGTCGGGAAGGTCGAAGGTGGGCGGTGCGTCTCCCGTTGGACGGCGACGATAAATCAGGAAGAACTGATGATGGTAGGATCCGGCGATGGATGGATCTCTTGATGGATTGATCCTTTGATGGGTAAGGTGGGGAACTCCGGAGGGGATTAGGATGCTAGGACGAGGATTTACCTCCAGGCGGCTTAAGGGAGGACCCTGATCCGGAGCTTCGAGAAGTCCTCCTTCACCTCCACCTTGATCCCCATCTTGGAGAAGATGTCCAATAGCTCCGTCTTGATGAACTTCTTCGGTATGTCGTAGCCGAGGAGGAGGGTGAAGTCCGTCTCCGAGGTCCTGCTCAGCTTGAAGAGGTTGCAGAGCTCAAGCCTCCTCAGGACCGCCTCAGCCTTGTGGTTCTTCTTCTTGAACTCCTCGGCGTGGGCCTCGGAGACCTTCTGGTGCATCTCCCAGAACCGCTCCCTCTCCGGGTGGGTCTCGATGAAGCTGAGAAAGAGGATCCAGTGGTCGATGTCGAGGATGATGTGCTCGCCGACGGATAGGAGGTCGGAGTAGGCGTAGATCTTCTCCTCGTCGACGGAGCTGAAGAGGGGCTTGTGCTTGCTGTAGAACTTGAGGGCCTCCCGCATCAGCTCGCTCTGAGATATCCCCAGATCCTCCCTCATCTCTCGGAAGAGCTTGGCGGTCTCGTCGTCGAGGGCTATCGTCACCCTCTCCGGGGCTTTTGCCATATCGAGCCTCCTTTCCCTGAGCCTGTATTTACCTTTTTTGTGGTCCTGGTCTCCGACGGCTGCGCCCCTTGACGGGAGGTCGATCCTCCCGGAAGAACGGGAGAGATGGCAGGACCCATAGATCTTAAGAGACGGCGGGAGGGAAGCTGGTTTGGGAAGTGATACCTGAGCCGATAGCTGTCTTTTCCTTCTCGTCACAACCAAGATGGCTCGAAGAGCTCCTCGTCCGACCTTTTGGAGATGCTTCGGGCGACCTCCTCCAGGGAGGCGTATCTCTCCCTCCAGCTCCTTATCTCACCGACGACCTCGTCCCTCGCCCTGATCGTCACCATCCTACCGCGGGCGGAGAACTCCGCCTCGGCGATCCCGAGGGGCCCGGTGGAGATATTGCCCCTCCCCAGGGTGCAGCCGGCAGAGACCTGGATCCCGTCCAGGAGGCAGGAGAGGGAGGGGACGGCCCCGGTCTTGACGACCGCCACCATCTCCCCGGGGGCCGAGTCGAGCTCCCTTCTGGCGAGAAGCCCCATCCTCACCCCCAGGACGAGGAAGGGGCCGAGGTGGCCGTGAAACTCGACTGCCTTATTTATCGCCTCCTCGAGGTCGTCGCCTCCTTCCTCGAGGCCCTTCATATCCAATGGACCCGCCCTAGGTCTCCATCTGCCTTCGAAGAGGTCATCTTCTCAGCCCCCGGCCTCCGGCTCCGAGAGCCAGGAGCCCTCCCCCACCATTACCGCCTCTTTGTAGAGGATGGCTCCCACGTCGAGGACGGCGACGACCTCGGGCTTATAGCCGTATTTTTCGGGGATCTTCTTCTGCCATCGGTCAGAGCGGAGGTACTCCTGGAGGTCCTCCTCGGTCCGGAAGATGTACAGAGCCCCCCACTCTCCCCTCTGTGGGTCGGACCACCAGACCTTGCTGAAGAGGCCGGGCATATCCCTGAAAGCCTGGTACGATACGAGAAATTTCTCCCGCATCGCTTCGACGCTTTCGAGATCTTTGGGCCTGAAGACGACCCATAGGGCTTTCTTTTCGCTGACCATAGGACTCCTCCTTCGTTTAAGCCGCGCATAACAACCCCGCTCCCGAACATTGCCTCCTCCGGGATGGGGTTGCCGGCCATCTTCGTTCGCCATCGGATTTGAGAGTTCGCCTCTCAGAACCCTTCAGAGTAGCTATATATCTACATCTTATAGAAGATCCACCATGATCCGGGCTGGAGACCTCTTCTCTGCCGGGAGGCAGGGAGGGGTCGTGGGCGCTCTCATCAAAGGCAGACGCGGGTGCATCGGCGTCACCGCCCGCCACATCATGAGGCTTGCGGGGACGAAGGACCTCGCCATAGGAGATGAGGGTGGTGTGGTTATAGCCGAATGGGAGGCCTTCGACCTCGTCTACTTCCGGATCTCCCGCTGTGAGCCGACGGACTTGGCCCCGCCGAGGCTCGGCCCCGCCCGCCTCGCGAACGCCGTCCGTTCGAGAGACTGCAGCATATCCGACGTCGGCGACCTCCTAGCCGTCGTCATCGGCCACGGGAATATGCCGGGTCCAGGGGAGAGCGGGACCCCACTCCTCCAGGACGGGAAGGTGGTGGGGATCCTCTCCTCGATAAACCTGAACGCGGGGAAGGGGACGGCCATCTCCTCGCGGGTGGTGATGAAGGGAGCCGAGGACCTTATCTGAAGGGGATCTTATTCGTTATTTTCAACCGGCGACCAAACCAGGAACTGATTTTGGAGGCGACCAGAAATATCAGCGTTCAAGAAGGGATTTCGTCAGCCTTAGGCCTCAGCGGTGGCGTTCTCCGGGACGTAGACTACCATCCCGTTCTCCAGGCGGTAGGCCGTTCCCATCTTCGTACCGTGACCGCCAGCGACCTTCTCGGTCATGTTCAACACCTGGATCTCGTCCATGTTCTTTATTATGATCTGCATGTTGGGGTCGCCAGGATTCTTGACGATGGTGACGGTCGCCTCAGGCTGAAGCAGCTCGGGGATGTTGTAGGAGATGACCAGGGCCAAGAGGAGGGCTACGGCGAAGACCATGGCGGTGTCAAAGAGGTTTGCAACCCCGCTCATGGGATCTTCGTCTTCGGAGTCCTTGAGAATCCCAAGCCTACTTCGCCTCATCGATCCTGCTCCTAATGATATCCGCCGCATACTCCAGATCGCTCAAGTCCTGTCGGTACCATCGGGACTTGACGACCAAGGACGAATAGCAGATACCCCCCACCACCAGGCCGATGACCGTGGTGGCAAAGGCTATCACCAGGTTGTCAGCCATGGACTTGACGTCGCCCTCCGACAGCCCGATCAGGGCAGGTCCCATGGGGATGAGGGTGCCCATCAGTCCGAGGATGGGACCCACCTTCGTCCCGATTCTCAACGGCTCCAGTGCTTTGGCCATGCGGAGTTCCGCGTCTTGAAGGATCTTCTCCAGCTTCTTTTCGACGGGCCTCGTCTTCAGAGACCTGCCCATCTCCGCGAGGGTGACTGAGACCTGCTCGGGAGATTTGTAGCTTTCAAGGACCATGGCAGCGTCTTCCGCTCTCTCTTCAAGGGCGAGCTCTGCGGCTTTGAGGCTCAGATCCTCCAGCTCATGGAGCATCCTGCGCCTGGAGGTGTACTCATTTATGAGGGAGCCGAAGAGGGCCAGCGACCAGGCGAAGAGGAGCAAGAGGCCCAGGATGACGGGGTATAGGAAGGCCGTAGAGAAGATGTAAAGAAGCTCCACGCTGGCTTCATAAAGGCTCAAATCGGTATCCCCCGCTTTCGAGCGATAAATCCCAGGCCGACGATTGAGAGGATGGTCAGGTAGGAATAAGCCACTTCCATGAACTGCAAATCCGTGGGCACAAAAGAGATCTTCTGGGAATTCAGATAAGCTGGGATTATAAGCATCGACATGAGGTAGAAGAGGCCAAGAAAGATCATGGCATGGCCCATGGCCGAAGGTGCTCTTTTGATCCTTCCCAAAAACCCGGAGAAGGCCGCAATGCTGAAGAAGAAGAGAAGGCCCACTACGACGCCGATCTTCCACGCGTCGATCTTCGCAATCTCCGCGAGGAAGCTGCAGGATATGAAGCTCGCGGCAAGGCAGGCGGGACAGGGCATCGATAATACCCAGAAGGTCTTGCGCGATATGTCGTGACGGTGGCTGTTCCAGTCTCTGGCGGTCATCACCCCCAGGGCGACCAGGAGCATGGCGACGAGAAGGTGGAGGGCAACGCCGGCATCAAGAGCGGTCGTCAATAAATCATCGGGGAGAAGCTCAACGGCCACGCCCATGAATAGAGAGATCCCCAAGTACCCTGCGGCGATGAGAAGAACCTCGCGACGGCTGAGGCTCGCAAGGCCGCACCCCAGGCTGACCTTCAGCGCGAAGATGATGATCCCCACCAGAACTCCAGAAGCGGCAAGCCAAGTGAAATCCAACGACGGTCACCTACCAAACCCGATTGGAGGTAAGTCAAGTTTACAGGATATAACGTTTGCGCAATTCCCTCTGCGTAAGATAAAGATACGTTGCCCTCGCACCATTGAAGAGATACGGGCTCAGAGGGAGACGACCTAGAGAGGGAGGCGGCGCCAAAATGAGGCGGCGCGGATAGTTCAGGATGGAGGCTTTACCTCCTCCTGAACCCCGCCCCTATCGCCAGAAGGATGAAGAGGACGAGGATGATCCCCATCAGGGGGGCCCCCGATATCGAGGGCATGCTGCTCTTCTCGGATATATCCTCCATGACAAAACCGCTCACCTCATCGCCCTCCGATTCGGTCGTCACCTCCTCCAGGTCCGGCTCTTCGGAGGTATCGGTTCCGATGCTCGCCGAGAGGGTCTGGTTGGCGGTGCCAGAAGCCTCGTCCTGAGGATAGGGGTGCCTGCTGGACCCGCTCCTTGGGCCGCTGGTGGCCACCTCCGTCGGCTCCGTGCCGGTGATGATCCCCACCATGTACTCTCTGAGGAGGAGGTTCCCGCAGGTGTGGTGGCAGCAAGTGACGCCGTACTCGATCTCCGACGCCTCGAACTCCGCTGCCAGATGCTGCTTCATCTCCTCGTTGGGGTGCCAGTAATCCTTCCTCGACGCCTCCAGCATCCTCGCCGTGATCACCTGGTATGCGTAGGGGTTATTCTCGTCGAAGAACTCCTGGAGGCCCATCTCGTACTTGTCGTTGACGTAGACGTCGTAGGCCTCGTTCCACATCGTCTCAGAGACCAGGTCGGGAACGGTGACGTCCCATCCCCAGAGGTGCTCGACGAACTTGTCCATCTCCCTCGCCCCCGAGTAGCCCTGGCCCTGCATACCCTCGATCCATTTGGGGTTGTAATAGCGGGACCGCAGCTCCCTTGAAAAGAAGCTTTTGAGGGGCTCGACTTTGCCGTCCTGGCTCTTGTCCCTGGCGTCGGTGACGTAGAGGGAGGGAGTCTCGCCCGTCACTGTCCTGACGGCCATGGCGATCCCCCCCATGTACTGGTAGACGTCGTCGTTGTCGACGAAGCCGTAGAGGTTTGAGTTGGTGTGGTGGACCGCCCCCTCCACCTCGGCGAGGTTTCGCCGATAGAGGTCGGTCTGAGCAGCTTCGTAGCTCTTCCCTGTGGCGGTCCTGCTCCCCCAGACGTCGTCGCCGTAGATGTAGGACATCCTATCGATGAAGAGGTTACCGAGCTTCGAATCGTTCTCCCAGGTGTCGCTCGCGGCTACCGGCCCCTCGAGGTTAGGGCCGTAGGTTCCGGCGGCCTCAAGAAAGATCCTGCTGACGGCTAGGTAGCCGGCGTCCTCTTCGGAGTAGTTGCCGGTGGCCAGAAGGCCCAACCGTATCTTCTCCGAGTTCTCCCGGACGTAATTCGGATGATCGGTCGACGAGTCGTTGGCAGCAAGCCGTATCGCCCTGTCGATCAGCTGAAGCTTCTCGGGGAATAGGTCCCGGTGGAGCCCCGAAGGAACCACCACCACGTCTATCCGGGGCCTTCCGAGCTCCGATAAGGGCGTCAGCCGGACGTCGGAGACGCCTCCGTAGGAGTCCCAGACCGGCTCTGCCCCCACCAGCTTCAGGATCTCGGCCTCGACGACGCCGTGGTCGGTGGTCGCCCAGGCCCAGAGGACGATGGCGAACTTTCTCGGATACGTCCCGTTGTGCTCCGTCCGATGAACCTCGATCAGCTCCTCCGCGAGGGCCGACCCCACCTCCCAGGCGGCCTGGGTGGGGACCATCCTCGGGCTTATCGAGTGGAAGTTCCTCCCGGTCGGAAGGACGTTGGGATCCCTTATGGGATCGTCAGCCGGTGAAGGCGGAGTGTACTCCGACTCCGAGGCGTTTACGAATCGCGGAACCTCTTCGACGGAGGCATCGAGCCCCTCAGAGTAGAAGCGTCCGAGGGCGAGGAGAGCCGTCAGGTTCTCCGATGCGTTCACCACCTCTCCCGCGCCCGTCAGATTGGAGAAGATCTCGACCTGGGCGAGATCGGGGCTTGTTCCGTCGTCGATGACCGCCGCCAGTAGGTCCAGGGAGGAGTTATCGAGCTCTCGCTCCTTATCGAGCCTTGAGGGGTTTGGGTAATCCTCGTAAGAGATCATGAAGGCGACCTCTCTCTTGTAGTCGTCGCCTAGCATCGATTGTACCATCTCCAGACGGGCTCTTCCCTCCGGAGGCGTTGCAAAGGTGTGGAGGCCGTAGGGCATGAACTCGTTCTTCAGGTCGTAGAGGTAGTGCTCAAGCTCGCCGACGAACTCGTCGAAGGCCTCCGGGTCTCTGGAGAGCTCGCGGAGGTTTTTGCCCAGATCCTCGTCGAGGTTCATCTCTTCGCACTGGGCGATAATCGTCTCTCCGTAAAGGGCCTTTACGGAGGCGTTTTCGACCTGGTTGTAGTTGAAGGCGGTCTCCGCGAGATTTGTGAAGTTGCCGTAGAGGCCACAGGCCACTATCGGCGGCGTAAGGTGGGTGATCATCACGGCGTTGCCCCTCCTCTTCGCCTGGGACCCTTCGGCTATGTTGTCGACGATGTAGGGGTAGATGACCGGAAGGTCCTGAATCAGTATCCCAGGCCAGCAGTTGTCTCCAGAGATTCCGACCTCCTTGCCGGGGGTCCACTCCTGGGTCCCGTGTTTTCCGAGGTGGACGATAAAGTCGGCATCGTACCCCTTCCTGAGCCAGAAGTAGAAGGCGATGTACTGGTGGTGGGGCGGGATGTCCTTATTGTGGTAGAGGACGGTGCTGTTCTGAAGCCAGCCTCTCGTAGGCTGGGGGGCTAGGATGACGTTTCCGAAGGAGAGCTTGGGGATCACAAGATACTCCCCGCTCTCGTTCTGATAGACCATTATCTCGCCGGGAGGCGGCCCCCACCTCTCGATCACCTCCCTCTGCCGTTCGGGATCGATCGTCTCAAACCAGGCGATATACTCCTCCACAGGGATCAGGGTGGCGTTTCCTCTTGCCACCATCTTCTCCAGCTCTCCCGGAGCCCAAGTCCCGACGTTCGTTCCCTGGTGGGCCATCAGGTCCACGAGGTCCCCCTCCTCGGGGATCGTCCCGAGGACCAGGTAGCCGGACTCGTTCAGACCTTCCAGGATCACCTGGAGGCTCCTGGGGACGTTGATGTATGTCGCTCCTAGGTTGTCTTTCCCCCCGCCGTGGTTGTAGTAGATGATCGCAGCCTTCTTCTCTCTGTTTGGAGTTCTGCTGAGCTCCGCCCAGGCGATCGCCCTATCGGCGAGCCACTCCATCTGGTCCTCGATCGGCTCGTAGAGGGTATCATTTCTCCCGGCGACGACTATAGGCTCGATGACGCCGTCCATCTCCGGCATCGCCACCTGCATGTAGACCTCAGTCGGATAGATCCCCGGCCCGCCCCTCCACTCCTCGGTGGTCTCGTAGTACATCCGGATGCCGTTCAGGACCGGCACGTTCAGCTCCTCGAGGTCTGATATCCCCTGGTCCGGGTCGCCATAGTTTATCCGAAAAGACTTGGTGAGGATCGTGGCGTCCACCATGGATGACCCGTTCTCGATGAAGAACTGCTTTATGGCAGAGGTGCCAGAAAAGCCGATATCGATGACGTTTGCTCCATTTCCTTCAAGAACCCTGAAGAGCAAAGTCCTCTCCGGCGCCGCCATATCCTGGTAGTAGGTCATGACCCCTATCGTTGGACGGCTCTCGTTGTAGGGGTGATCCGTCCTGTTTCGATACCATTCCAGGTAGGACGTGGTGTTCAGGAAGACGTCCGGGGAATCCGGGTGGAATATGTATGCCTTGGGGGTCGGTACAGGCTCCTCCACCGGGATGGGAAGATCGCAGAGCTCCGCTCCAAGATAAGAAAAGAGCCTCTTCATGTTCTCGAGGCCCCCATAGTTCCAGTACTCTTCTATGGCCGGGTGGTCATCGAGGTCGACGTTGGCGAGGATCTCGTCGTACCCCTCAGAATGGATCGCGACGATGGGAACGCCGTCGGCCTTCGGCCCCTCCAGAAGGGGGGCGAGTCTTTCCGCCGTCTCCGCCCCCACCATCTCAAGAAAGATCAGGTCTCGCCCCGAGAGGTTCGAGGGAAGGTCGTCGGGCGGTATCAGGGTGACTTTTAGGGGCGAGTCCTTTCCCGCCTCTTCGATGACGGCCTTGTTCTCGACGACGATGAAGAGGGCCTCGGGCTTAGGAAGGTCGGTCCCTGCGGAGAGATTCTCTCCCGCAGAGGAGGTGAGATCGAAGGGCATCTCGACATCGGCCTCGGTTGGGGCCTTTGGCCCCATGGCCCGGACCCGGCCGTCGTCGGCTCCGATGAAGAGGAGCCCGTCGGAGACCGCCGGCGACGACATGACATATTCGCCGACGTTGTAGCTCCAGACCGTCGAGCCGCTCATGGCGTCGAGGGCGTAGACGATGCCCTCACCAGTTTGAGTTCCGAAGTAGACGAGGCCGCCGGCGACGACCGGAGAGGAGGCGACCGGGCCGTTCGTCTCCGCCCTCCAGAGGAGGGTGCCGCTTGATTCATCATAGCAATTCAAAGAGGAGTCGCCGGTTCCGACGTAGACCCGGCCATGAGATATGGCGGGAGATGATATGGTGCCAGTCATTGGTTCTTCCCAGATCACATCGCCGGTGGCAGCATCGGCTGCCACGAAGCGGTCGCCGCTGGCGAAGAAGACCGACCCGTCGGCCACCGATGGGGTTGAGGTTATCGGCGCCTCCGTAGGCAATTTCCAGAGGATATGGCCGGAGGAGACGTCGACGCAGTAGAGGGCCGGGTCACCGCCTGCGAAGTAGACCTTCCCATCGAAGTATGCCGGCGAAGTATAAGGGTCGATCTTGCCGGTGGAGAGGTTCCAGATCTCCTGGCCATCTAAGGTGAGATGGTGCAGAGCCCCCGAGGAGAAGGTCATCACCAGGACACCCTCGTCCAGAGCCAGGGGGGAGGAGGCGATCCCCCACCACTGGGGATCGTTCTCGAGGGTCCTGTTCCAGACCGTCTCTCCCGTCTCGGCATCGATGCAGTAAAGGTCCCCGACGAAGGATCCTACGTAGACTCGGCCGTCCTTCAGGGCCGGGGTCGAGGCGCTGCCCTTCCCGCCGATGGGGTTCAGCCACAGAAGCGATCCATTCCCAGCGTCAAGACACCCGACCCCCTGCTCGCCGGCGTACGACATGTCAGGCCAGGAGGAGACGTAGACTCGCCCAGCCGATACCGCTGCCCCGCCGCCGATATAGCCTTTGGCCGTCACCTTCTCGCTCCAGAGGAGGTTTGGAGCTTCGGGGCCAGGACCGCTGACGTCTCCAGTCCTCTGAGGGTCGCCGGAAAAGGTCAAAAAGTCCCCGAGGGCTGGCTGAAGGAGAGCTGCTGCGACGATAAGGAGGAGGGCGAAGATGGCTCTACCTGTCACACTGCCTCCTCCGTATCTTCAGCATATATTTCGCCAAAGGCCCATAATCTGCCTCCTCCGACGGAAAAGACGATTCCATCGCTGACGGCTGGCGAGGATCCGCCGCCCGGATGGCTCCAGACCACCTCGCCGGAGGCGGCGTCGAGGGCGACGGTTCCGCCGAAATCGTCGAAGTCGGGCCTACCGACGAAGACGAGGCCGTCGGCGTAGGCCATCGAGCACCTCCAGTCGCCGATCTCATCTTCTGGGTCCGTCGACCATAGTTGGTCGCCGCTGGAGGCATTGAAGCAGTAGGTGATCGAGTCGCTGAACCCCTCGCATCCGCCGCAGACGTAGAGATTGCCCTCGGCAAGGGTGGGGGTAGAGTCGGTTGGCGCGATGGTCTTTCTCCATAGGACCGAGCCATCGTCGAGGGAGAGGGCGAAAATGTCGCCGTCGCCATCGAAGTTGTAGGTCGCCATATAGACGACCTCGTCCTCTATGGCAGCGGATCCGGCTGGCGAGTTCTCGGCATCAAGCCTCCAGATCTCCTGGCCTGTCTCAAGGTCGATGCAGTACATTGCGCCTCCAAGCCCCCACTCCCAGGCCCCGAAGACGACTCTGCCATTGGAGATGGCAGGTGTAGACTGGGCGTCCCCTTCGACCTCGAAGATCCAGAGCTCCTCCCCAGTCGACTCATCGAGGCAGAAGTAATGGTGGCCGTCCCAATCGCTCGCGATCACCTTCCCCTCCACCGCGACGGGGCTTCCATCTACAGCCCCCCTCCCAGAGGGATGGTCGCGGTTCCAGATCTCCCTTCCGTCCGTCGAGTTGAGGCAGACCGTATCCGTCCCGGAAAAGAAGATCTTGCCTTCGTTATAAGCAGGCGTAAACCAGGAGCAGCAAACGTCAGCGTTCTTCTCGAAGGGCGCAGTCCATAGTACCTCGCCGGTGAACTCATCGAAACAGACTATCTCATCGACGCCGTTGGCAAAGACCTTTCCATCAGCGACGGCGACAGAAGATCCTGCCTGAAAGCCGAGATCTTCGCTCACCCATAGGGTGGCGTTGGTCCTGGGCGCAGTTGAGCTGGACCTTCCTGAATTCTGGAGGTCGTGGTGAAACTGAGCCCAGTCATCTTCTTCGGTGGCGTTCCGATCGTCTACATGGCTCTCGCCGGAGATGGGCTGAACCATGAAGGCTAGTAGGATCAGGACCGAGGCGGTTTTCAGGATTCGTAACTTAGCTGAAATTGTTAGCATCATAGATTTAATCCACCTTTTTGTAGCTTTTTTTCCGCATCGGATAAGCAGTATAAAATGCCCTTTTCGGTGCCGAAGTAGACCGCTCCCTCGGAGACGGCGACCCCCGCCAGGAGGTAGCCGTCGTCGGGAGGATCGAACCGCCAGACGAGGTTGGGGTACTCCCCAGCGTCCTCTAAGCAATATATCGATCCGTTCACTCTGGCGGTGGCAAAAATGATGCGGGGCCGATCTTCTGATGTTGAGACCACTGGAGATGACTTGACCCCAGCGTCGAGGGGAAAGGACCAGATCAGATCGCCGGTCGAGTCGTCGATGCAGGCGAGAGCTCCTGGATGGCCGTGCTCGCCGACGCCCAAGTAGACCCTGCCGTCGTAGACGGCCGGAGTTGAGGTGCTGAACCCCACGGGAGAGCTCCAGCCTCGGTTCTCGAAGGTCCCGTCGGCATCGTTGAACCCTATCTTCCATGCGTAGCCCAACTCGGCCGAGAACTCGGAGGCGATGCGGATCCAGCCGTCCCTGCAGTTTGCCGAGTTCCTGATCCGTCCGGCGTCCTCTCTAGCGAAGTCGATCCTCGATCCGTCGCTGAGGGCGAGCTCGTCGGTGAGGGCACCATCCGCTATCCTCACGCTTCTAAGGACGCCTTCGTGGTCGCCGTAGACCAGATAGTCGCCAGAAACGCACGCTCCGCACCACTGGAACCCTCCGGTCTCGGAGGTCTGGTTCCAGACCTCCGTTCCGTCAGGGTCGAAGGAGAAGTAGCGCTTCATCTTCTTTCCGCGGCCGCTTCCCTCCCCCAGAAAGATCTGGCCTTCCAGAGATGTGATGGGAACCTCGAACCTACTTTCTGTGAGGTGACGGCACCATAGCAATTGACCTGTATCGGCGTCGAAGGCGGCGAGATCGCCGGAGTCGGTGGCGGCAAAGATCCTGCCATCCCAGAAGGCAGGGGTCGAGGTCTGGAAGACCCACCCGTCCATCTGAGCCTTCCATCTGAGGTACCCTGTCCTTTTTGAGAGGGACCAGAGGGTCCCGTTCCCAGCCAGAACATAAACAAAGCCGTCTGCCACGATGGGAGGAACGTCGACTCGGACCAGGTCCGCCGACCAGATAATCTGGGGGTTATTTGGGACCTCATCTCCGGTGAGACCGGAGTTCATCGCATCTCCCTGGAACTGGGGCCAACCCGACGCCTCGACGGAGACGAGAAGGGATGATATCAGGATTGTGAGGCAGATAGCGTGTTTCCTCATATCGATTCGACCACCACAGCTGTTTCAGATCACTTCGGCTAGCCGACATAATTCAAGTAATTCTAATCATAAGTAAATTAAGTTGATTTTAAACGTTTCGATTCGTTCACGGGAAGGCGATGCCTTCCGCCACCAGAGGCAATATCGGATTTGAAGATGAAGCGATAAATGGCGGGTGGATGGATTTTGCGCGGCCAGCAGCAGCGGTAGAGAGATTGTGCCAGGTCCGCATTTAATTGAATAAATTTATATATAATGATATCGATTCTCAGTTTTGAGGAGGGAGCCGCGCAGGAAGAAGACGAGACATCAGAGCTGCGGTGTTGGAACAGAGACTGTCCGAACTAGGGCAAAAGGGGCACAGATAACATCATTTTCAAGGAGGATATGGTGAATTAATGCAGCGCTCTTTCGCTGCAAGACCTGTGGACATCGTTTCAGCGAAAGTAGAGGTACACCCTTTTGGATTGAACGCGCCAACCGATGAAATGCTTAGAAATCTTTCATTGCTCCCCAAGAAGGGAAGTATTCGCGGAGTTGCATGAGCTACAGGCCGTGGCAAGAGTACGATATGCAGGTGGCTTGATCTCGCCGGGAGGCGATG
Organism: Methanosarcinales archaeon Methan_01; assembly: GCA_001602645.1. Taxonomy (GTDB): domain Archaea; phylum Halobacteriota; class Methanosarcinia; order Methanotrichales; family Methanotrichaceae; genus Methanocrinis. Next base: position 29,365 of record LUYE01000021.1, on the reverse strand, counting down.
CAAAGAGGTCACAGATTATCATCTCAGAGAACTTCAAATGAATTAGTACCAAGCTGAGGAGATCTGGTCTTATATTAAAAAAAGAAAAATCAATAGGCTAGCGATTAAGATGAATTGGGCGATATCCATACACTAACTGCTATGAAAACTGATACGAGTCTTTTGTTGAGCCATCACGAAGTTGTTAGAACAACCGAGGATACCATCTCTCTTTGTAGAATCGAAGATGGTTTACTTTGGAGCGCTTCAATCCACTATTTTTTGGGCCAATCTTCTGTAGGTCTCCGCCAAGGACGAATCGGGTTCCCCCTCAATTACGGTCATGTTCTTTTCTTCACAGACCTGAATCCTGGGATCGCGAGGAATTTCGGCGACAACATCTGTACCGATCTCGCTAGCTGCTCTCTTAACCAGCTCGGATTCCTCTGCAACCCCCCGGGCGTTGAGGATTATGCCTTTCAGTTGGGCGTAGCCCCAGCCTTTGAACTGATCCACCGCTCGGGCGATATTTCGAGCGGCGAAGAGGGACATCTTCTCCCCGGAAGTCACGATATATATTTCATCTGCGTATCCTTTCCGAAGAGGCATCGCAAATCCGCCGCATACGACGTCTCCAAGCACGTCGTAAAAGACTACGTCGGGTCGGTAAATCTCGTAGGCGTTCAAAGATGCCAGCTTCTCGAAAGAAGCTATTATACCTCTGCCTGCGCACCCCATACCAGGTGTTGGGCCACCACATTCTGCACATAATACGCCTCCAAAACCTCGAAAGACCACATCATTGAGGGCTACCTCGCTGTTATTTTTGTTTCTCAATGTCTCCAATATGGTAGGCAAAGGCCTTCCGCCCATCAGCATGCTTGTAGAATCGGCCTTTGGATCACATCCGATCTGCATCACTTTGTACCCTAGATTGGCCAAGGCCGCAGATACGTTGGCCGTTGTGGTGGATTTTCCGATTCCACCCTTGCCGTATATTGCAATCTTTTTCAATTTCGGAACACCTCAGGATTCTGGTTGAGCAAATTGACGAAAGTCTGTGTGAGATAAGCGTGCCCTCTGAACCCGACAAAGGGTGTACCATCAAACCGATAAATGTAATCGAAGGCCGGAAAGGCAGCATGGACCCTGATGGGAACGTTCTTTGCGATGTGAAGGTCATAAGAGTTTCCGAAGATGATGTGAGGATCGATTCTGGCCATCGCCTCTTCCAGAGTTGTGGTATCAGGCTCGATCAGAACGTCAAATAGGCCCAACCTGTTGAATTCCTCCCTGAATTTGGGATCATCAGGAATGTTTGGCAACACTACTAGAGAGGGGTTTATGCCCCATTCTTTCTGCATGAACTTGGTCAATCCCAAGGCGTAGTCATACGGACAGGAGATCACCGCCCTAAGGTGATCACATCTCTGGAGAGGGGTTGTAAGCTCCAAGATGGAAAATCCGTATCTTTCCAGCTCAGAGGCCAACGTCCCCCTCCCCAGATACAAGTCCAGCCTCTCACCCACCTCTTTCAGCCACTCAACCGTTCCTTTTACCCCGAAAGGAAGGCCATAAACGTAAGGAATCCCGAAACGGTCTTCAAGGATCTGGGCAGCCCCCAGGCCCGCATCTCTTGTAACCAGGTTCAGAGAGGCTGAAGCCATGCTCTCTATCTCGCCGACGCTCGTGTGGCAGGTGAATACCGTGTTGATGTCGGCTCCCAAGAGACTCAGCAACCGTCTCAGCTCGGCCAGATCTGAGACGTTGTTGAAGGAGTCGATCGCGGGTCCAATAACGTTGACCGAAAACGGCTTTCGCTCTTTTGGCTCTTCAGCCACCTCCATTGCCAACTTGCGGAAGACCTCTTTTATTCCCAAAGTGTAGTCTCCGGCAAAGCCTCCGCTGGCAAAGGAGAGAAGCTTTGCATCAGTTCTGGCCTGGATCTCCTCGATGATGCCACCTAGGTCCAGGCCGATCACCGAAGTCACAGCAGTTGCCACTAAGGCGATGATCTTGGGATGAAAGGTCTGATCAAGCTCCTCCACCGCCCGTTTCAATTTGTCATCTCGTCCCATCACCACGTCATCTTCGTCCATCCCGCAGGAGAAGAGCTTCCCCTTTGGGGACTGTTTGTTCATTATCATGTAATTGACGACGTTGTAGCTACAGGTTCCGGTGGACCCGTGTTCCAGAACCAAAAGATCTTCGACGCCGGAAAGGCCCCACAAAACCCCAAAATAATCGGAAGGCGCAGGATAGCTCTTCAACTTCAGATCCATTCTAGACCGCCCCATTGTTCAAGAGTTGTTCTTTGTATCTCAGAGCCCAAAAGCCTGCGGGCTCTTGACGCATGAGATTTAAGATTTCATTAGTAGCCTCAAATCCCAGCTTGAAGTGCGATGGAATCAGCATACATGGCTCGATTCCCTGCCTGGCAAGAACCCCATAATCTCTGCACCCTATGCAGATATCTGGCCTCAAAGTCGAGAGCAGTTTCTCAGTTTGAAGGGCGTTGTCCCCTCTGAAGACGAGAGGATCGATTCCCTCGGCCAGAAGCTTTTGAGCATCTCTGTAATCGTCGGAGAGAAGGCGATGAAGCATGATCGCCTTCAGCTCGATCCCCAGCTCAGAAAGGAGGAACGCCATGTCCAGGGTCCTTCCGGGCTGGCCAAAGAGGGCACAGCTCTTGCCTGAGAAACTGCCCTTCGCCTGAGAGATCAGCTCTTCGGTCTCTCTCTTAAGGTCTGCGACCTTCAAATCCAGATCGATGCCCGAGGCGTCCGCGATCTTCTGGTACCATAGCTCGATAGAATCCGGATGATAGGGCCTCTCGCAATAGATGTACTCTGTGCCAAACATCTCCTTCATCTTTTTGGCAAGCTTCAGAGCAAAATGGTCCAATGCTATGTTAAGCGAAACTCCGGGCGCGCGACTCAGATCTTCTGGGCTACAGTAAGAAGGTATCGCGTTTTTGATCTTTATGCCCTCAGAGCCCAGCAGCCGAGCAAGCTCCGTCGTCTTCGCTTTCGACGTCCAAAAGCCCAACAGGTTGATAGACCCCTCCACCGTCTCCTGGGGCTCCATCAACTCCGACAAGGATAAGAAGACGTTCTCGATGCCGGGTGCGGCATCTTCGCAGGTGAAGTTGTCGGTGTGGATCACCAGCAGCCTGGCCTTCACCATCCTCTGGATCTCCTCTACGGAGGCATCGAAATCCTCTCCGATGATCTCTTGCAGACACGTTGTGACCAAGAACAACACCTCCGGATGGTATTTACGATCCACCTCCAAAATGGCCTCTCGGACCTTCTTGTGAAATCCGAATATTATATCGTCCTGGGAGTATGTAAGAAATAGGAGGTTGTTTGGCCGGGGGTCAGAGGTCAGAGACCTGATGTTCACGGTCAGCTTGGCGTTGTAAAGACAGATGGCCGGGCCCAAAAGCAGCCCATAGGAGTTTTTGATGAGAGGTAGGATACCAGCCACCGTTCTGAAAGCGCAATGTGACCCTGGATATTGAGCATCGGCAGTTTTGGGCAGGGCCACATCCTCGACGACTTCGCTCAATCGGAGGCATTTTCCCTCCAAGGATATGTCATCTAACTTCATCTCGTTTCGCCCCAACCTAAAAGGTGTATTATCGTGAATCTGACGCTGGATATACGAATATGGTGCTGCGCTCAAACGTTCACTTCAGAACTTTCACCTGACCAAACCGCTCTGAAAGGTTATCTGAAATTCGGTCGATGGACGAACTTTGTTTCTTACTTCGTGCTATAAAATAGTTCCCGTGATGCCTGACTTTTTTCGTCTTAACCGGTTTCAACGGGATGACGTAAGGCGCATCAGACTGAATTTTTATGTCAACTTTGACGCCATAGATCGCCTCGATCTTCTCGGCGGTCAGAACTTCTCCCGGGTCTCCGGCTATGACGATCTTTCCGTCTTTCATCATGATCATCCGATCCGAGTATCTCGACGCCAGGTTGAGATCGTGGATGGCCACGATGGCGGTGATCCTCTTAGTTCTCACGAGCTCCTTTACTATGTCCATGACCTCCAGCTGGCGCTTGATGTCCAGGTTGGAAGTGGGCTCGTCCAATAGCAGAACGCTGGCCTCCTGGGCCAGAGCTCGAGCTATCAGCACCCTCTGCTGCTGGCCCCCGCTGAGCTCGTTGAAGTACTTCAACGCGAACTGATCGATGTCCAGAAGCTCGAGGATCTCCCAGACGATCTCCTGATCTTCCTCTCTCGTGCGCCAGCCCTGGTGAGGTCTCCTCCCCATGATCACGGTATCGAATACCGTAGTTGGAAAGCTCCGCTTTACGTTCTGCTGGACGTACCCCACCTCTTTTGCGATCTCCATCCGGTCCATCTTCATGATATCTTTGCGGTCCAGGAGGATGCTTCCTTGCTGAGGTTTCAGCACCCGATCTACGCACTTGAGCAAAGTGGACTTGCCGGTGCCGTTTGGTCCGACGATGCTGAGCAGCTTGGCTGGCGCCACCTCCATGCAGATATCGTCCAGAATTGGAACGCTGTTGTAGCTGAAGGTCAGGCCGTTGATCGCAAGCTTTATCATCATTTTACCAGTACTCCCTCCTCCGGGTCAATATCAGATAGAAGAAGAAGGGGACCCCCAGAATGGAGGTCATGATCCCTACAGGGATGATTATGGGCGGGATGATGTTCATCCCGAGGATGTCTGAGGCGACCAGGATTATGGCTCCAAGAAGGCCGGAGGCCGGAAGCTGGAACCGGTGGTCTGAACCGATGATCATCCGGGACATGTGGGGCCCCACCAGCCCCACAAATCCGATGGGCCCGACGAAGGCAACGACGCTGGCTACAAGGAAGCTGGCCACCATCATCACAAACATCCTGAGATTTCCAGCATCTATCCCCAGGCTCTTGGCGGTCTCATCGCCTGCGGTCATTATGTTCAGATCCCTCAGTTTTGGTGTCACCAGGATCATGCAGACGAGGATGATCAAAGCGACGAGAGAAAGCTCGCTCCAGCCGAAGGTGCCGAGATCGCCCTGACCGAAGGCCTGGGTCGCCTCCTTCTGCTCATAGGTCGCAAAGTACTTGAAAAGGTCACTTGCGGCGCGGAATACGTAGTTCAATGCGATCCCGGCGAGGATCAGGATCTCGACGGTCCCGCCCTTAATGGCGGAGATGCCGATGATGATCATTGAGGTCAAAAAGGCAAAGATGAAGGCGTTTCCGATAACTGCGTACATCCCACCGAAGATGGCGAAATCCAGAATTATCGCCAGAGAGACGCCGAAGTTCGCGCCAGCCGATATGCCCAACGTGAAGGGGCTTGCCAGGGGATTTCTGAGGACGGCCTGCATGATACATCCTGCAACCCCCAGGCCGAAGCCTGCCGCGAGGCCCCACATGATCCTGGGAAGCCTGATGTTCCATATGACGAGCTCTGTGAGCTCGTCCATGCCGAGGTCCGTGGATAAAATCCTCTGAATTATCGCCTCGTAGACCTCTAATACGGTGATCTCCAAAGGGCCGAAGGTTACGCTCACCCCCACCAGGATCACGGCCAGAACCATGAGGGCAAACATAAACAATATTTTTCTTCCTACAAATTTGTCAAACTCCCTCTGAACATCCGACCTCTTTCCGGTTCGGGACGAATGGCGTCTGAAGGCCTTTGTCATCCCCGCCTCTCAGTGACCGCCCTCGCCAAACCGGCAGGGGCACCGATATCCCCGGGAGTTCTGGCGCTTTCAACTCCGGTGGACACCACGATCAGATTCTTCTCCTTGGCGATCTCGGTGAGGGTCTGAAACTCTCTCAGCTTCAGGGCGGAGGGCTTCTCCTCGTAGAGGGTGGCGGCGTCGTTCATCCGTTGGGATGCCTGATACTCGCCCTCGGCGAGGATGATCCGGGCTCTCTTCTCCCTTTCGGCCTCCGCCTGTCTGGCGATGGCCCGGAGCATGTTCTCGGGGAGGGCCACGTCCCTCAAGGTGGCGGTGACCACCTTGATCCCCCAGGGACCGGTCATCTCGTCCAGGATCGCCTGAATCTCCGCGTTCAGCTCGTCCCGGTTGGAGAGGATGGTGTCGAGCTCGTTTTGGCCGAGGACGTCCCTCAAGGTCGTCTGGGCGAGAAGCGCCGTCGCTGCTCCGTAGTCTTCCACCTCCACGATCGCCCTCGTCGAGTCGGTCACCTTGTAGTAGATGACAGCATCGACGTCGACGCTGACGTTGTCGCTGGAAATCACCGTCTGTCTTGGAACGTCCAGTTCCCTCACCCTGAGATCGACCTTGACGATCCGATCCACCAGGGGCACTATGAAGAAGAGCCCCGGACCCCTCTCGCCTCGGAGTTTTCCGAACCTGAAGACGACTGCTCGTTCGTATTGCCGGGTGATCTTCATGGAGAAGATCAAGATCAGGACCACCAGAAGCGCTCCTCCAATGAAGGTGAGGTTCAGGTCCAAAGCGATCATCCCAATTCCGATCTCATCTTATCGCCATATCGAAGCTCGTTTTGGCTCTTTATTCCGGCGGCGATCTTTATCACTCTCGGCATCATCCGACGACCTCTTTTTTTGTCATCCTCTTCAATCCCATCTGTAAAGCTGAAACTCGTTTTCAAGCTCGGTGTAGAGCCCGTCGACTCCGTAAAAGGTCTTTAAAATCTCGTTTCCCTCTTCTTCTACGTCTAAATCTTCGAACCTATCGGGGTGGAAGAGCTTGGCGAGGTAAAGAACCTGCGTGACGGATTCTGCGAGGATGCCCTTTCCGCTGAGGCCTATCATCACCGGATATATGCTCCCGTTATTCACCGCGTTAACGCTCTGCAGAACCGGGTCTGAGAGAACTGCATCCATCTGGTCTGGATCTCCGTTGTGAGCGATGATGATATCGGGGTTCCAATCGATGATCTTCTCTTTCGAGATCGTCGTCTTGCTGCTATTTGCCAGCTCAGGAGCAACGTCGACTCCGCCTGCGGCTTCTACGACGAGCTTGTAGCTGAGAGCTGTCGTAATCCCTTCATGAAGGCCGCTGCAAGAGTAGACCCTCGGCTTTTCATCTTCGGGTATCTGTGACGTGATCTCTGTAACCGCGGAGAGTTTCCCGTCGGCGTAAGAGATCAGCTCTTCAGCCCTATCTTCGCTTCTCATGGTCCAGCCTATCGTTCTGAGCATATCGAGGGCCAAACAGCTGTCGATTCCCGACAAGACCCCCACGGTGGGGATGTGGGTCTTCTCCTGGATCGCGTCGAGGTTAGATCTAGTTCCCGCAAATATCACATCAGGCTCCAATATTGCGATCTGTTCTAGGTTCAGCTCGCCGGAGCCGACGACGGGCACTTCTGCAAGTTCAGGTGCTGCATACTTTATCGGAGACCAGGAGGTGCTGTAACTGCTTAACCCCACAATCTTGTCTTCATCCTCAAGATACACTAGGGCTCTCGTGCTGTCAAGGCCCGCAGCCGATACCACCCGCTCTATAGGTCTTGGAACTGTAACCGCTCGGCCTGCCATATCGAGGAGGGTCAGCTCGGTCTCGTTCCTTTCGATTATCGCTCTGATTTGAGCGACGTCGTCCTCGCCAATCTGGCCATCGTAATTGGCATCCGCAAACTGCGTCTCATCTTCTGTTCCGTCTAATATCCCCTGAACGTACTCTATGTCATCTCCGTCGATGACGTTGTCCAAATTGGCGTTTCCGTAAACTGTGAGCGTATTTTCACTCGCCCGGTGAAATAACTCGCCGTTTGCAGCAGCGGGCGCGATGACTAATGACAAACATAATGCAAACGAAACCAATATGCTAAAAAAGGTCTCCCGCATCGTTTTCGCCTCCTCAATCCCACCTATGGAGGTAATATTCTTCGGCCATCTCCGTGTAGATTCCGTCAACACCATAGAGGTGTTCCATAATCTCGTTCCCCTCTTCTTCCACGTCCAGATCCTCGAACTTCTCCGGGTGGAAGAGCTTTGCAAGATAATTCAATGCGGCTAGCTGGGATCCCAATGATCCCCATCCGCCTTTGCTGATGTAGACCGAGTAAACCCTTCCGCTCTTTACAGCGTTTACATCCTGTAAAACGGGATCTGAAACCACCGCCTCGATCTTCTCGGGAGTTCCAAAAGTGATGAGGATTACATCGGGGTTCCATTTGATGACCTGTTCCTTTGAAACCTCAGAGTTGCCGGTAAACTCCGCGGCGTTTAAACCGCCCGCCCATTCTACGCCAGAGATCGCACCACAGCATTGGGTTATCATTCCGCCACCATGGGTGGTGTAAACTACGGGCTTATCTTCATCGGGGATTTTGGAGGTGATTTCTGTAATCTCATCGACCTTCTCCTCGGCGTAGGCGATCAGATCCCTTGCCTTCTCATCTTTTCCTGTTACGGCTCCCACAATCCTGAACATATCGACGATCCAGAGGTCGTTTGGATAACTGGTAACAGCTATGGTGGGAACCTGGGACTTCTCTTGAATTTCATCGGCGTTTAATTTGGCCGAAGTCCCTACAAATATGACGTCCGGCTCTAAAGACATCGCCAATTCAACGTTTAAGCCGTCTCCTCCACCACTGATATCCGGAAGGTCTTCCAGCTCGGGTGCGGCATACCATATTGGGGACCAACTAGTTGGGTAGTCACATCCAACGATTTTATCTTCGGCACCTAGCACTGTCAGCGTTCGTAAAGTGTCCGAACTTGCTGCTACAATTCGTTCTACCGGCATGGGCACGGTCACAGTACGATTGGACATGTCCAGGATGGTGAGTTTCTCCTCCTCTCCAGCTATGATAAGCTCAATTTGAGCGACGTCATCCTCATCGATATGGCCATCGTAGTTGGCATCTGCAAACTTGGTCTCATCTTCTGTTCCGTCGATGATCCCCCGAACGTATTCTATGTCATCTTCGTCTATGACATCGTCCAAATTGGCGTTTCCGTAAACTGTGAGAGTATCTCCATACTCCCAGGCAAATGCGGTATAAGCGGCATCTGCCGCGGGGATAACGACCAGCGACATGCATAACGCGATTATGGGGATGGAGCTTCGGCTACGATCCACTTTAACACCACACAACTTTATTTGAGTAAAGCTTTATTGCATACATCCTTTAAATAGATTTCGCATAAATTAAACTCAATTGACAAATATTATGAGTTATATTTGGATATTTGAGAGGTATTTATGACTAATAAGAACAAAATAACGACAAATACGGATGATAATTATGATGATGGAAAGTAGCGAACGGGGATCGTGCGGACCAACTCGAGGCAACAAGATCGGGACTTGCGCGGGACCCCCATCCGGTCGAGGTGAAAGCTCCGACGCGCCAAGGTTTACACCAGCAGGAGGGCAAACCGATCTTCAACGATACGTCTGAGCATTTCGGTCCATGAGGTCGTTCTGTCCAAGCTGCCTGTGCTCGGTTCGGATTCTTCAGAAGGTCTGAAGGAAGCACCGGCATATCACGCCATATCAGTCCCCAGTTAAATAAGTTTTGGTTGAATTAAGACAATTTAATTTGATCAAGTTGCGGATGGCTAACTCTTATTACAAAGATGGGGGTCGAAGATATCGAATGGAGATCTCGCGCGGCCAGCCACGGCGGGAGAGTTGTGAGCATTCACGAGGGCCATGAGACCTGGCCTTGCGCGAAACCGCCATCCGTTTTTTGGGGTTAAAGCCCCTCGCACGATGGATTGCTTTCCAGGAGGAGGGCAAACCAGTCGCTGGCCGTGCTCTGGGGCTTTTCCACTTTTTTTCGGTCTATGGGTTGTTGCTGTCCAAGCTGCCTGTGCTCGGTTTCAGCTCTGGCTCTTCAGGAGGTCTGAAGGAAGCACCGGCATATCACGCCATATCTGTCCCCAGTTAAATAAGTTTTGGTTGAATTAAGGCAAATTAATTTGATTCAACTTTTGGCCGGATGAGTTGGGACCCTCGGAGGGGAAATCGACCAAAGCTCGGGGAGGAGATGACTGAATTTTTAAATTCAGTTGATCCCATGATGGATAAGCTCATACCGGAACGCCTCTACAACAAGGATGTGGTGGTCTCCTTCGGAGGAAGAGGAGAACAGCGGCTGCAACGCAGGGTTACCGGATGCGCCGATGGCGTTCTGGTCCTCGAAAACGGGGGAAGGAGGCACTAAATACATTTAAAGAGGGCGCTCGCGGCCTGGGAGGTATGAGACCACCATTTTTTCAAAAAGGCCGCAAATTTTCTGCGCGAATCCCGCCGCGATCTGCCCTCTGCATTTCGAAGATGGTGCAGCTTGACGGATCGATCAGCTATTTTTTCTGCTGCACCAGTAGGTTGTCGGCCGGGTATCCCAGAGCTTTGGAGAAGTTTAGGAGCTGGGCCGCCGTCTTGACGATCTCCTGGCCGAAACCTGCCATGAGGATAGGTCCCAACTCCGCTCCGCCAACATCCAACTCGATCTCGATATCGCCCTCGATGGAGAGCCCCTCAAGGGAGCGGATCTCCCCCTCAGAGAGGAACTTATTCAGATCGCTCAGCTTAATTGCCTTCCTGCTATCTTCTGCCATGATACCACCTATTACATTCCCCAAACTCACGGGCCGGCAGTCGTCACATCTGTTGAGTGCGGCCGGAATCCGACTGCACTAGGCCTCCCGCATCATTGGAATCTGCGACGTAGGATATAAGGTTTATTGGAGTTATGTAAATCTAATTTGATTTATCGAGGCCAAGATCGAGAGTTTCCGATTCTTTTGACTACGATGATGGGCGTCGAACATCGGAAGCCTCTGTTCCGTAGTTCTGAAGGATCTAATTGGAGCAAGTCAGAATAGCTCCTTAGAGTCTCAACATTAAGAGATGGGAATTCGTGAACCTTAGAAGCGCATTCTTGGTGGATTCCATGGCGTTTTTGCTCGTCTTCGCCGCAGCGGCCGAGGATATAACTGCGACGCTGGAGGTCAAGTACGACGGTGACGACGTGCCGGACGTGACGGCCGAATAGACGATGGCTGAGGGCTCTATAGCCTTGGACCTGCTGAATGCCGTCTCAGAGGTGGACGTCGAGGAGAGGAAGTGGGGAGTCCTGGTGGATCTTCATGGTTGAAGGCGAGCCCTCAGAGGTCGCCGTTGTGAGATTCGTCCTTGAGGAGGGAAAGACGGTGAGGACGAGCATGGAAGGTGCCGAAGAGGCACAGGCCCGCGAGGAGGCCACGGCCCAGACCTGAACCGCCATTTTTCTTCAGGCCTCGACTAAGCCCGGAAGGCACTCTTCCCTCCGGCGAGCCTCATCTCTTTGACTTCTATGGGATGTTCTCAGATCGAATCGATGGGCATGACGTAAGGCCTTCCTGTGCTGTCTTTTATCACCTCAGCCCTCACGCCGTAGACCTTCTCTATATTCTCGGGGATCAGGACCGACTCCGGACGCCCCATCTCAAATACCCTGCCGTCCTTTAGCATCACGATCTTGTCCGAGAACCTCGATGCGAGGTTCAGGTCGTGCATGGCCATGATCGCCGATATCCCTCCTTTCTCGACTAGAAGCCGGACGGTCCTCATAACCTCCAGCTGGTGTTTTATGTCCAGGTTGCTGGTGGGCTCGTCCAGGAGGAGTATCTCGGGCTCCTGAACGATCGCCCGAGCCATGGCGATCTTCTGCTTCTCCCCCCCAGAGAGCTCGTCGAAGTATCTGCTCGCGAACTGCTCTATCCCCATGAACTTCAAGGTCTTGGCCACCACCTTCACGTCCCCCCCTGTTACGCGCCACCCTATGTGGGGCCTCCTCCCCATCAGGACTATGTCGAATACGGTGTAGGGAAATATTTCCTTAGTGCTCTGAGGAACGTACCCCATCATCCTGGAGAAGTCTTTGGATCCCATGAGGGACGCCGCCTTCCCGTCGACGAGGACCGTCCCCCTCTGGGGCCTGAGGATCCGGTCGATGCACTTGATGAGGGTGCTCTTCCCGGCGCCGTTGGGTCCCACCAGGCTCACCACCTCCCCTCTCTCGACCTCCAGGAATACGTCTTTGATGGTGGCCTTCCCGTTGTAGCCGAAGGAGAGGTCGGTTATGGCGAGCTTCACTGCCACCACCGCCTCTTCCTTTTGACGAGGAGATAGAGGAAGAAGGGAACCCCGATGAAGGAGGTGAGGATCCCCACAGGGATCTCGGTGGGCTGGACCATCGTCCTGCAGGCGGTATCGGAGATGAGGAGGACTAGGGCGCCCGCCAGCCCCGATGCCGGGATGAGATAGCGGTGGTCGCTTCCCATAAGAAGCCTGCAGATGTGGGGTGAGACGAGCCCGATGAACCCTATTATGCCGGTGAAGGCGATGACGCTAGCCGTCAGGACCGAGGCCAAGATCAGGCAGATGATCCTGACCCTTTTGACGTTTATCCCGAGGCTCGATGCCACCTCTTCGCCGGCGCTCATGGCGTTCAGATCCCATGAATAGCGGATCAGAAGCAATGTGAGGACCAGGACGATGGGAGCCAGAAGGAGAACGTTCTCCCATTTGGTCGCATAAAGCCCCCCCATCAGCCAGAAGACGACCTCTCTCAGGGCCTCGTTGTCTGAGAAGTACTTCAAGGAGGATATGATCGCAGAGAAGAGGTAGCTCATCGCCACCCCGGCCAGGATGAGCGTCTCCACCGACGTTCCCCGCATCCGGGATATACCGTAAACCAGGGCCATGGTAAGAAGGCTGAAGATGAAGGCGTTGACGATGATGATGTATCGGCCCTGGCCGAATACGCCGACTCCGAGGACGATCGCTATGGCGGCCCCACAGGCGGCGCCCGAGGAGAGGCCCAGAGTGTAGGGCGAGACAAGCGGATTTCGGAGAACCCCCTGCATCACGGCGCCGGCGACCCCGAGGCTGATCCCGGTGATGATCGCCATCAATATCCTCGGAAGCCTCAGCTGAAGGACGATCAGCTGGACGAAAGAAGAGGGCTCCTCCACCGGCAAGAACTTCGAGAGGATCGTCCCCAGAGCCTCCATCGTACCGAAAGAAGAGGCGGCTCCCATGGTGATCGCCGCAACGGCCAGGACTGCCACCGCCGCCAAGAGGGCTAGGACGATCAGAGTCTTCTTCCAGGACGACCTGATGTAGCTCTCCTCCAGTTCAAAGATGGAATCGTCCTCAACGTCGTCTCCGACGATCTCGTCTATCAATGGCAGATGAAGCACCTCACGGGTTGTATTCCGAGCGCTTTTCCACGCAAATCAATATACTCTTAGGTAGCGAAAATCATTTTGATTAATAAGGTTTGTGGACGAAGTTTCAGGTTTTGAGGCCTTATAAGGGCATATCTGGTAATAAATTTGAAAATAAGACTATTTTTTGATTATTTTGATCAGAATAGGTCGAATTCAAAGACGTAATTAGCAGAAAAGTATTTAGCCATACAAAACTTCATTTGAACTAACTCAAATCTATTTGAGGTAATGTTATGAAGACGTTAAAAATAGCAGCGGGAATCGCGGCCTTCGCCCTTCTGGCCGTGGCCGGTCCAACTTCAGCCCAGATGTCCGGGCCCATCAAGGAGAATCCGGCGATACTTCTTGTGGTCTTCGGCACGAGCTATCCGGAGGCCCAGGCAGCCTTCGTGAACGTCCAGGAGATGTACGAGGAGGAGTTCCCGGATGCGGAGGTGAGAATCGCCTTCACCTCCGACTTCATAAGAAATAAGATCAAGGAGACGGACGGCGTCGAGATCGATAGCCCCCTCACCGCTCTCGCGAAGCTGAACGATGAGGGATATCAGGACGTAGCGGTCCAATCCCTCCACGTGATATCCGGCGAGGAGTTCCACGACACGGCAAACGTCGTCGGCTGCCTCAGCGGCCTAGGGGATACTTACGCCTTCAGAAACCTGGGCCTTGGGATGCCCCTATTAAACAGCATTGACGACTACGAGGCGACATCTCAGGCTCTGGAGGCCCAGTTTGATGGCGTCACTGAGGGGCTGAATAGAACGGCGATGGAGAGCCCAAGAGATCCGAGCGAGACCGCCGTAGTCCTGATGGGGCACGGCACCCACCATCCCGCCAACAGCGCCTACTCTCAGATGGCCGGCTTCCTCGAAAAGGATTATGAGAACGTCTTCCTTGGAACCGTGGAGGGCTACCCGGCCTTTGAGGACGTCCTGGCGAAGGTGAAGGCGTCTGGGGTCTCCAAGGTGAGGCTGATGCCCTTCATGATCGTCGCCGGTGATCACGCCGTCAACGATATGGCGGGGGATGAGGCGGAGTCGTGGAAGAAGATCTTCGAGGCGGAGGGCTTCGAGACGGAGGTCTACTTGAAGGGGATGGGGGAGAACGACGAGATCGCGAAGATCTTCGTCGAGCACACTCGCGAGGTCCTCGACGTTTTCGTCGAGTGATCCCGCTCCCAAAATTTTGGCCGCGGCGAGGATCACCGTTGGGATTATAGAATTCGAAGAGGAGATATAAATGGATAAGCGACATGTTCTGGTTTTGCTGACCATATCCGTCCTCTCGCTCTCGTTCGTCGGCGGCGCCGAGGAGACGGTGACGGTCATCGACGAGGCGGGAAGGGCTGTGGAGGTCCCCTATCCCCCCGAGAGGATAGTCTGCCTCGTCCCCTCCGCTGGAGAAGTGATATACGCTCTGGACGAGGCAGATCGGTTGGTTGGACGGACCGACGACTGCGACATGCCTTTGAGCCTACTGGAAAAGCCGAGCGTCGGCACCGCCTCCAACAGGGTGAACGTCGAGCTGATCCTCGACCTCAATCCAGACCTGGTAATAGGCAGGACCGGAGCCCTATTCCCCGAGGAGATCGAGGAGCAGATCGAGATGAACGGCGTTCCCGTCCTCAGGTATCGGGCGCTTGATCTGGGCACGCTCTTTCCCATGATAGAGGACCTGGGTATCATCTTGAAAAAGGAGGACGAGGCCGAGGAGCTCGGCGATTATATCGGGGGTCACTACGAGATGATAAAAGATCGAGTGGAGACCCTCTCAGATGATGAGAAGCCGCGGGTCTACTTCATGTCCATGGGCCACGTCGACTGGACCGGCGGCGCAGACTCCGCGGGAAGCGAGAGGATCGCCGACACCGGAGGGGTGAACGTCGCAGAAGACCTTCCGGGGTCCCTGGTATATGTCAGCCGGGAGTGGATCCTTGAAGAGGATCCTGAGGTGATCCTATACTCGCGGGTGAGTTCCAGCGGAGAGATCCCAAAGGCCGAGGATTACGAGAAGACGGTGGAGAAGACGATCCTCTCGGAGCCGGGATTCTCTGACCTTGCGGCCATCAGAGACGGGAGGCTCTACCTATTCGACATCAGCATGGCCAGCGGCCTCACGGAGATCGTGACGTATCTCCAGTTCGCTCAGTGGTTTCACCCCTCGCTCTTCGACGACGTGGACCCTGAGGCAGTCCACCGGGAGATCTTCGAGAGGTACTTCGATATGGAGCTTGAGGGAATCTGGGCGTATCAGCACAAACCGACTTAGATGGAGGCTTTGAGCTTGAGAGAATATTCGATATTGATCCTGGTTTTGGCTTTGTCAGGCATCTCGTCCGCCGAGGTGGTGATCAACGAGATGCTGCCCCACGCGGCGTCCGACTGGTATGAAAACGGCGAGGTCGGGGATATGAACGACGAGTTCATCGAACTCTACAATCCTGGCGAGGGGGAGGCGGATCTCAGCGGCTACACCCTGACCGACACGTCTTACCGGAGATCTCCGGGGCTTTACACATTCCCCGAGGGGACGACGATACCGGCCGGCGGCTTTCTGGTGGTGTACTCCATCGAGAGCGGGGTATTCCAGGGGGATGACAGGGACGCCATAAGGCTGAACAACTCGTCCGGAGAGACGGTCGACGAGATGGGGTACGAGTGTGCCCCAGGAGGCGACATCTCCTTTGCGCGCCTTCCGGACGGCGGTGAATGGAACGTGAGCTCTATTCCCACGCCCGGAGAGGCCAATCGACAGGCTGCGCTGGTCAGGGCCGTCCACCTCTCCTTCGGAAGGGGAAGAATGGAGTTCGGAGTCGACGATCTTCCTGATGTAGAGATCGGCTTCAAAGAGGCGTCCCTTTACCAGAAGGTCGCGCCAGGTCATCATCTCCTTAAAGTCACCGACCCGGAGGACGAAAGCCTCCTCCTCGAGCTGGAACTCGACCTCGCGGCCGAGACGAGGACCTCTTTGCTCCTTGCCGGCCTCTCTGACCCCTTCGCAGTCGAGGACGCCGTGGGGATCCCCGAGGTCAAGACCTCATGGCTTCGATTCGCAAACCTGGCGTCCGACCCCGCAGACCTCATCCTTCCCACGGGCGGGACGGTCTGGTTTGGAGGCAATGAGACGGAGATCGTGGCTGGGGAGGGGGTCAAGTCTAGACAGATCTGGGACGCTCCGTCAAAATTTGAGATAGTGGCTGGAGGGAGCCTCTTCGAGGGCGTCGAGGGCCGAGAAGTGACCAGCTATGCGGCGACGTATTCTGGCGACCTGGAAGTTGAGGCCTCCGGCCTCAAAGAGACCCTGGATCTGGGAGATGGCGGCATATACACCCTGGTCCTCATCGCAGATCAAGAGACTGCCGAGAAGGAGCTGGTCCTCGTCGAAGATCGGCCTTCCACTGAAGAGTAAGAGAACAGGATTGGGGCGAAACGGAAAGAGATGGCAGTCTTGCTGCCATCTCTTCCATATTTTATCTCTTCTCGTCTATCCATTTTGACGATCTCGGCCAGAGCCGACGAGGTGGCGAGCTGATGCCGCAGCAATTTTTACCGTCACCATATCCGTCGATTAAGGGAGGTCGGGAGGGATCGCCTCTCCCGACATCGCCACGATCCCCAGAGCCGTCCACTCGAAGGAGGACCCCTCGCTATCAGCCTTCCACCAGATGGAGCCATCCTCCTTCTGGAGGCTCGCGAGGTGGCTCAAGGGATCGCCTGATCCCCTCCGCCAGCCTTCCGGGGCCTCCCCCGCTCCGTTGAGGGCCATGATCGCCCAATCGTCGGTGGCGGAGTTTGATCCCAGGGATGAGAAGCCACCGTCGTCGTTCTGCTCCGACCTGAAGTATTCGAGGGCCTTCCTCACCGATTCGGAGCTCTCGTCCTCGCCGACGGCCAGGAGGGCAGATACGATCAGCCCCGTGGTGTCGGGGTCCTCGCCGCCGGCGCCGCCATGCCAGGCCCATCCGCCGGAGGCGGTCTGAAGTCCTTTCAGATAAATGGCGGCCCTGGACGCCTCCGGCGACCCGACCTCGCCGGCGGCCGCGAGGCCCAGGAGCACCCAACCGTCGTCCCAGATGTACTTCTCCTTCCCGATCTCGCCGCTGGGCTTCGAGTATCCCCGAAGGATCTCGACGTAGTCGGTCCCCCCGATATCAACAGGATCCAGCCCCGCGGAGACGAGGGCGACGACGTACCTGCCCGTGTGGGCCTCGACATTGGAGGAGTTGGCGAGATCGGGAGCGCTCTCGATCAGATAGTCAGCGGTGCTCTTCTCCCCTTTGAACTGGGACGCTGGATCCATCCCCGCTGCGGCCAGGGCGATGGCGGCAAGGGATGTGGAGGCGAGGGTGCTATCCTCTCCGGGCTGGGGGCCGAAACCCCCGTCCTCGTTCTGGCAAGTTATAAGATAGCTCACCGCGAGGTCGAGGTTCCCGGAGACCTCGTCGAATCGAGGCGAATCGGTCGCCTCCTCCTCCCCGGCGGCGCCGTCCTCGGCGCCGGACCCGGAGCGTTCGACGTTCACCGTTTCATCCCTCGCCTCAACGGTCCAGCGATCTTCGCCCCTTTCCCCCGCCATCTCCGGTGCCGAGAGGTTGACGATCTCCTCGCAGGTGAGGTTGTTTGAGTACTCCATATACTCGAAGCCCCAGTCGGGAGGATGCCAGATCGGTTGGGGAAGCTCGCCCTCAAACTCGTCGATCTCAACGACGGAGCTGGCGCGGACCGGCGGCGTGCCGGAACCGTTGACGGAACTCGCTTCGACGATGGCCCGGTTGAAGAACCTCCCGCTCCGGAGGGCCTCGACCCCGTAGACGATCGTCTCGGCCTCGTACGGGCCAATCTCTATCAGGCTCCAGGTGACGGCGTTTCCGTCGATGGAGGAGGGCAGAGGCGAGGAGTCGAGGAACCTCATCCCCTCTGGCAAGATGTCGGTCACCTTGGCTGCCTTGGTATCCTCGTCGAGGTTCGAGATGGTGAGGGTGTAGGTGACCAAGTTCGGCGTCGCCGGGTCCGCCTCGCCCGTCTTGGTCGCCGTCACCGACGCGTCGTCGTGCCAGCTCAGCCAGTTGGTCTCCATGGCGGAGAAGGCGACGGCTGTGGTGACGTTTCCGTTGTAGCCCGCCGAGGCCTCAAGCCTGTTGACGATCTCATCTGTGCGGCAGTCGGTGACGTCAAGCCACATCGTGATGCTGAGGGTGCGGCCGAGCCCCAGGTTCGCAAAGGTCCACTCGGCGCTCCCATCGGAGAGGCGTGACGTCCTCTCGGAGGCGTTTACGAACTCCGCCCCCGGCGGGAAGAGGTCTCTAATAAATAGGGGGCCGAGGGCCCGGTTGCCGTCGTTTATGAGGGTTATGTTGTACCGGGCGAGGATGGCGTCATCCGAATAGAGGATCTCGCCGGACTTCTCGGCCGAGAGGTGAGGGCGATCGTACTCGAAGTCCCCGGCGAAGACCACCCTCCTCTCGATGGAGTAGTCGCCGGAGTAGAGGTCGTCGATCTCGATCTCTGCCTCTCGCATCCTTCTCGTAGAGCTGTTGACCGTCTCGTTCTCTGATACGTTGACGCCGGTGTCGATGGAGATCATCCTGAACCGTCCCATCCCGGAGAACTCGGCCTCCGTCGCGACGTCCCCAAGCCCTCTCACCACCGTCTCCTTATCGAGGCGGTCGAGGCTTGAGAACTTCTCGCCGATGAAGGTGGTTCTGTTCTTGCTTTCGTTCTTCGACCAGATCCCCTCCTCCCACTTGGCCGTGTTGTTGAAGGCTAGACCGCCTCCGAGGTCGAAGCTCGTCGGCTGATGGGCTAGGCGGATCTCCTTTGCGATGTAGTCGGTTGCGGCCTCGATGATCTCATCGGAGTCGTAGGCGCCCGACCCCGACTCGTAGGACCTCTGCTCGTCTCCTATCCTTTTATCGGCAGCGACCAATCCAGTCCCCGAAGCCGACTTCTCATACTTGATGCTGGAGCCGTTGGCGACCTGGCGGACCTTGAAGCTCCCCGAGTAGGTCTCCTCGGATTCGAAGTCGGCTTGGTCGCCCTCGGCGGTCGGCTTCTGGAATACCCTGAAGCTTCCCATCCCCTCGAACTCCGAGTCGAAGGCCATCGAGGTGCCCGTCTCGTCGAGCTTGAAGTATGAGTCCCGGTCGATGGCTGTGGCGTACCGATAGGCCTCGCTCATGGTGGTGCCGGTGATCCGGTTCTTTCCGCAGGCCGTCTCGGTCCATCTCGAGGAGTAGGTGACGGATCGGTTGTTGTAGAGGCCGAGGGCAGTGGTGGCGAATGTCGCCGAGACGTCCTTTGCCATCTCGATGGACTTGTCCTCTGTCTTGACCGTGACCAGATCCTCGCTCTCGTAGCTGCCGCTCCCGTGCTCCCGGGTGGAGAGCTCGGTTCCCGGGTCGGTCACCTCGACGTTCGCGCTGTCTGACGCCTTGATGGCGACGTTCGTGTCGTTGACGGCGGTGACGATGACGACGTTATTGAGGTTGTAGTTCGGAGAGGTGGTGGAGTAGTCGTTGGCGGCGTTGACGAACCCCTCGCCACTGACGCTCTGCTCCATACCGAACTCGAAGTCCTGCATCTCCGGGACGAGCACTTCCAGGGTGATATCCTCAAAGTCGCCGGGTTTGATCTGATCGAAGATCCATACGATCTCCCTGAGACTATCCCCTTCATCGTACTTCTGTACGGGGGCGGGTTCAGCGGTGATGAACTCCACATCCCGGCTGAAGGCGTCTTTGACCGTCACTTCGTTCAGGTTTTCAACTGCGTAGATGTTGTGGACCTCTATCGAGTACTTGACCTTCTTTCCCCGCTCCACCGACTCCTTGTCGGCGGTCTTGGTCACTATGAGAGGGTCGGTGATGCCCACAAAGACCCTGCTGCAGCCGCGAGCACAGATCGGATCATCGTTTTCATCGAGGGCCATCACTTCAATGCAGTTTTCAAGGAGGCCCGAAGGGGGCTTATCATCGACCTTCACCCTCAGGCTGATCACCTGGCATCCTCCTGCCGGCATCTCCTCGGGGAGGTTCCATTCCAGATGATTTCCGTCCGTCGAATTGGGCCAGGGATCTGCGTACTCGAAGGACGATTCCTCCGGGAGGTCGTCGGTGACCCGAACGTCTTTCACCGCGTATGGATAGTCGTTGCAGATCGTTATGGTGTAGTTGAGGATCTCGCCGGGGTTCGCCGAGTTCTTATCGGCCTTCTTTGTCACAATTAGGTCGCTATCGATCTCGCCGGTGGCGGTGATTATGTGATAGCCTCCGGGCGTCAGGTAATAAGTCCCGATGTGCCCAGGCTTACTCGCCTTGACCTTGTACTCTCCCTCCCATGTCAACGTGATGTTCGAGGTATTTCCGTCGACCCCCGTGGTGTAAGTCTTGGATCCGACGGTGACGGTGGCGCCTTGCTGGGGTACCGTGACCAGGTTCCAAGTGGCGTCGTACTCTTCAGATACGACCTTGATCTTGAATGGGTCGCCGACTACGACCTCATCAGGAGGAGGGAGAGTGGCGTCCTTCGAATTTGTCATCTTCAGCGAGTATACAGTGTATGGGGCGCTGACGGTGATCCAGTTCCCATCGCTCAGGAAATACTCGTCGAGCCCGACGCTTGGAGCGACCCCATCGACGTAATAGACCGGCATCCCCAAGCCCGCCAGATTGGTTATAGCTGGGCTTCCACCGCCCCAGGGGTCGCCGAGGGTGTAAGAGACGCCGGTCACGTCGAGGGCACCCATCGCCGTCGGGTTATCGATCTCGTATCCGTCCTTCTCAAAGCCGACGTTGCTTACGAATATCTCGTCGCTGAAGAGGGGATTTCCGTTCCCCAGGACGTGGATCGTGACCGTCTCTCCTCCGGCTTCCAGGCAGTTTATGATCTGGTAGCCTCCGGGCGTCAGGTAGTACGTCCCAATGTAGCCGGCTTTATCTGCCTTGACCTTGTACTCGCCGGCACTGGGCAATGTGATGTTTCCAGTATATCCGTCAGCCCCGGTGGTATAAGCCTTAGACCCGACGGTGACGGTGGCGCCTTGCTGGGGTATCGTGATCGGGTTCCAAGAGGCGTCGTACTCCTCGGACTCCACCTTGATCTTGAACCGTTCTCCGGCGATGACGTCAGTGGGAGCCGTCATCTTCAGTGGGTATACGGTGTATGGGGCGCTGACGGTGATCCAATCTCCATCGTTCAAATAATACTGGTCGAGCCCAACGCTTGGAGCGCCTCCATCAACGTAATAGACGGGCATCCCTTTCCCGGCCAGATCGGTGACTGCGGGACTTCCCATGCCCCACGGATCGCCGAGGGTGTAAGAGACCCCGGTCACGTCGAGGGCACCCATCGCCGTCGGGTTGTCGATATGGTATCCGTCCTTCTCGAATCCGACGGAGCCGACGTCCACCTCCCCGCTGAAGAGAGGGTTTCCGTTTCCGAGGACGTGAATCGCGACGGTGAAGATCTCTCCCTCCTCGCAAGCAATTATGTGATAGCCTCCGGGGGTCAGGTAGTAAGTGCTGATGTACCCCGGCTTATCGGCCCTGACCCTGTACTCGCCCGCCGTCGTGAACATTATATCCGACGTGTATCCATCGGCCCCCGTGGTGTAGGTCTCGGAGCCGATGGTGACGGTGGCGCCTTGCTGAGGCACCATCACCTTGTTCCACGAAGCATCGTACTCTTCAGACTCCACCTTGATCTTGAACCGTTCTCCAGCGATGACGTCGGCGGGAGCCGTCATCTTGAGGGGATAAACTGTGTAAGGCGCGGTGACGGTGATCCAATCCCCATCGCTCAGGAAATACTCGTCGAGCCCCACGTTCGGAGATGCTCCATTGACGAAGTAGACCGGCATCCCCAACCCCGCGAGATCGGTGACCGCAGGGCTTCCACCGCCCCAGGGATCGCCGAGGGAGTAAGAGACTCTGGTCACTTCGAGAGCCCCCAAAGCCGTCGGGTTCTCGATCTCGTATCCGTCCTTCTCAAACCCGACAGCGGTGACTTCTACCTCGCCGCTGAAGAGGG
Source organism: Methanosarcinales archaeon Methan_01 (assembly GCA_001602645.1). Lineage (GTDB taxonomy): Archaea > Halobacteriota > Methanosarcinia > Methanotrichales > Methanotrichaceae > Methanocrinis. The sequence continues at coordinate 7,150 of LUYE01000021.1, read as the reverse complement.
GGGCGGCGTTCCCCAGGACGTGGATGGTGACGTCCACAGGCTGGCTGCTTCGACAGTTTATGATCTGATACCCGCAGTTCAGGTAAAAGGTGGCAATGTACCCGTCCTTCTTGGCCTCGACCCTGTACTCTCCGGGCTCTTTTAGGGTGATCTCGGGGGTCTTCCCATCCTCATCGGTGGTGTAGTCTGCAGAGATGGTGTCGGACTTCACCGTGACCGTCGCCCCATCCACCGGAGCCGATACGATGAGACCCCGATCATCCAGATCCTCGGAGGCGACCTCAATGGTGAACGCCGTCCCTTCTACCACATCATCCGGAGCGGTCAGCCGGAGCGGCAGAACGGTGTCAGGAGCGCTGATCACTACGCACTCGTCCCCGGTCAGGTTGTATTCGCCGATGGGATCGGTCTGTCTCGCCCCGTCGACGAAGTAGATCGGAGCCCCATACCCTTCCAGGTCCGAGACGGTCGGCCTTCCCTTCCCCTCGGGGTCGGCGAGGGAATAGGTGAGCCCCGTCGCCGCAAGCGCCCCCAATACGGTGGGGTTAGAGATCTCAAAGCCGTCTTTTGCAGAGCTCTTGGCCCCGATGGCGAGGTCGCGGCTGAAGAGGAGATCGCCGTCCCCGAGGACGGTGACGGAGACGGTGGCGCCCTCGGCCTCAGCGCCACGGGCGGCGGCGGTGATGGGGAGGCTTTTGCCCATCAGGGCGATGATGGAGTAAGAGGTTTCCTCGACGAGGAACCCGGCAGCTCCCTTGACATCGGGCTTCCACCAGAAGACCCCGCTCTCCTGCTGGCAGCTCAGAAGGTGGGTGGCGGGAGTTGCTGTCCCTTTCCGCCATTCGGCGGGGTCGACGCCTGCAGCGTTTAAGGCCATCATAGCCCAGCCGTCGCTGATGGCGTTGGAGTCGGCGCTCATCCCCGAAGAGGGAAAGCCGCCGTCGTCGTTCTGTTGGCTGCTCATATGCTCAATGGCGTCCTGGATCGGCTGCGAGTCTGCGGCCTCGCCAGCGGCCAGAAGGGCGATGGTGGCGATCCCGGTGGTGTCCAGATCCGGGGACCCGCCACCCCAGCCCCAGCCGCCTGATGAGTGCTGCTTGTCCAACACGTAAGATATGAAGGCCTGAGCCTCCGACGACTCCGACTCGCCTGCTGCGGCAAGCCCCAGGAGGATGTAGGACTCCGAGAAGAGGTTCTCATCGCCGTATGGCGGCTTTGCGAGATCCTTTAGCTTCTCAACATAGTCAACCCCCGATACATCTCGCGGGTCGCCTCCTGCGGCGACTATCCCCATCACATACCGGCCGAGGCTCCCGCCGGATGAGTTGCCGGCCGGCGGGTTTGCGACCAGGTAGTCGAGGGGGGTATTGCCGCCCTCCTTGGCGCGGCTTATGTCGCCTGTGAGGGCTAGAGCCATGGCCGCGTCGGCCGTCGGGACTATGCTGCTCGTCGCGGCATCCGGTTCGTTTCCGAAGCCGCCATCCTCTTTCTGGCAAGACAATAGGTAACTTGCTGCATCCCTGATGACGGGATCGTCCCCCGTCAGGGGGAAGTCCCGAGTCGCTTCCGTCCCGGCCAAGAATAGCATGAAAATAAGGCCGAGCCATAGAATTCTCAAGACCGGCCTGACAGCTGGGATCGATCTACTTTCCTTTTCAATGCCCGAAGGATGGATCTTCCCGCATTTTGCGGTGCCCTTCAAAATCAACGGATCGAATAATCTGAGGCCCTTTCCCATGAACAGGTCATCCTGACGGTTCAACTCCCTCGCCCAAATTAAATTGATTGAACTCAACTTAATTTGAGCAAAATTTGTTTATCATAGTTAAACTTTGTTGTCTCGATTAGATGAACTATCTATAAAAGTAATTTTATATATTATCTGCCACTTTGTCCGGCGAGAGCGCACCTTCCGCTGACGAGGAGGGGTCCATCCCTCACCACCCCGATCTCCTCGGAGGCGGCGCCCTCTATATCCACCCAGGAGCTCTTCTGGAGGTCGAAGACCCCCGACAGGCCCTTGAGGCACTCCGCCGAATGGATGCACTTTTCTGGTTTCCAGAAGACGGCGATCTCGCCGTTGATGTACTCCTTCACGACCCAGCACCCCTAGAACTTTTCTTACGATGATATGGCAGCAGATCTCAATAAAGCTCATCCTCCAGCTGTCTTCATCTCCCTCAGCTCAGGACCACCACGAAGAGCCGTCAATTCATAAGTGTTAACGGAGATCTTTTATAGTAATCTTATCTATTCAATCTACGATCGTTATGAAGGAAATATCTCATCGGACATCGGCCTTCGCCCTGATAGCCGCCCTCCTCTGTACCGCGGCAGCTGCCGAGGACCGAGCGGGAGAGGGCGAGAGAGAGCTGCTTCGGATCTCGACGACCACCAGCCTGTACGATACCCTCCTTCTTGACGAGATGGAGGATATCTTCGAGGAGATGTACGATGTCGACGTCCGGACCGTCTCTGGCGGGACGGGGATAGCTATCGAACGCGCCGTTAAGGGCGACGCCGACCTCATCCTCGTCCACGACGCGGAGAGGGAGAGAAAGTTCATCGAGGATGGTTATGGCCTCTCAAGGACCTGCTTCGCCTACAACTACTTCATCATCGTCGGCCCCGAGGACGACCCCGCAGGGATCACCGGATTGAACGCCTCTGATGCGATGAGGGCGATCATGGTCCACGGCATGGATAACCCCGGGGAAGTGAAGTTCGTATCTAGAGGCGACGACTCCGGGACCCATGCGAGAGAGAAGCTCCTCTGGAATAAAGCGGGCTTCAACTATTCAGAGATCTCGACTTCCGGAGCCTCCTGGTACGTCGAAGCTGGCCAGCCCATGGGCCAGACCCTGCTGATGACCAGCGAGATGGAGGCCTACACCCTCTGCGACACCTCCACCTTCGCCGCCTTCAGGAGCGACCTCGATCTGGTCCCCCTGATCGAGAGCGATGAGTTCCTCATCAACGTCTACGCCGCCATACCCGTCAGCCCCACCGTCTACCCCGAAACAAACTGCGAGATGGCAAAGAACTTCATCAACTTCCTCGTCTCCGACGAGGGCCAAGACCTGATCGCCGAGTACGGGACGGAGACCATCGGCAAGCCTCTCTTCAACGCCGCCAGAGGCAACTGCGATATCATAGGGTGCTCCGGGGACGAGGGCGTGATCCCCCTCGCCGACGACGTCTGCAGCAGGGCCTTGGCGTAACCGCCTTATTCGCGGAAGGAATCCCTGGATCAAATAAGCATACGGGTGAGCCCTTTGGATGAAATCACGGCGGGGCTGGCGAAGGCGGTGGAGCTGATCTTGGCCCTCGACCCGGCCGTGGTGGAGATAACGGCTAGGTCCCTCGCCATAGCCATCACCTCTACGACCATCGCCGCCGGCATCGCCGTGCCGATCGGCGGCCTCATCCATTTTCACAATTTTAGGGGGAAAAGGGCTGTCGTCAACCTCATCCAAACCCTCTACAGCCTCCCGACGGTGACCGTCGGCCTCGTCGTCTTCCTCCTCCTATCGAGGTCCGGCCCCTTCGGAAGCCTCGGCCTCCTCTTCACCCCCGCCGGGATGGTAGTGGGCCAGACGGTCCTCATATCCCCGATCATGATCGGTCTCACCATCGCCGCCCTCAGCGGCGTCGGACCCGCCGTCCGAGATTCGGCCTTATCTCTGGGGGCGTCGAGGTTTCAGGCGATCCAAACCATCATGGGAGAGGCGAAGGCCGCCATGATGGCCGCGGTCCTCCTCGGATTCGGCCGGGCCCTCTCGGAGGTGGGGGTGGCTATGATGATCGGCGGCAACATCAGGGGTCACACCAGGGTCCTGACGACGGCCATCGCCCTGGAGACCTCCCGGGGGGAGATCGAGCTCTCGATGGCCCTGGGGATCATCCTCGTCTCCATATCCCTTCTGGTGAACCTCCTCGTCAACAGGGTCCAGGGGAACTGGTGGACATGATCGAGGCTTTGGGGGTCAGGGCGATCCGGGGCGGGGTGGAGGTCCTGAGGGGGATCACCCTGAAGGCCGGACGGGGCGAGGTTCTGGCCATCATCGGGCCCACCGGGTCGGGGAAGACGACCCTCTTGCGGATCTTGGACCTCCTGGACCCCCCCGACGGGGGAAGGGTTCTATTCGACGGGGTCGACTTATCGGAGGACGAGAGGGCGAGGTTTCTTGCCCGGAGGAGGATGGCGATGGTCTTCCAGAAGCCGACGATCTTCAACCTATCCGTCGAGAAGAACGTCGCATACGGCCTTTCTATGAGGGGGGTATCCGGCCCGCTCGCCCGCCATCGGGTCAGATCCATCCTCCGGGAAGTGGGCCTCTCGGGTTACGAGAACCGAAGGCCCTCCAGCCTCTCGGGGGGGGAGGCCCAGCGGGTCGCCCTGGCGAGGGCGTTGGTGACAGAGCCCGACCTCCTCCTCCTGGACGAGGCGACGGCTAACCTCGACCCCAGGACGGCGGAGACGATAGAGGACCTGATCAGGAAGGCCGTTCGTCGAGAGATAGCGGTGGTGATGGCGACCCACGACCTGGACCAGGCGAGGAGGCTCGCCGACAGGGTCGCCGTCCTGATGGGCGGAAGCCTCGTCGGCCTCGGCTCTCCGGTGGAGATCTTCGAGACGCCAGGGTCAGAGGAGGTGGCCCGTTTCGTCCGGAGGAGGTCAGGATGGTGATCCTTCCATCTCGCCACCCACCGTCTGAAGTGGCATCGAGACTCCTTTGAAGGGATGATGCCGCCCTACCGACCCACCACCACTAACTTTTTTTAACCTGGGGCGCCTACAACGCAAAACCTTGGAAGGGAGGACGATTCACTTGGCGAATCCAGAACAGCTTTCGGCCCTCCGGCAGGGCCCCGAGGCCTGGAACCGGTGGCGGGCCGCAAACCCCCAGATGAGGGCCGACTTCAGGGGCGCCGACCTCAGCGGGATGGACCTATCGGGCGCCGACCTCCAGGGCGCAAACCTCATGGGCGCCGCCCTGAGGGGTACGGGGCTTGCGGGGGTCGACCTCAGTCGATCGAAGCTCGTATCCGCCGACCTCAGATCTTCAAAGCTCGTCGGGGCCGACCTCTCCGAGGCGAAGTTTGAGGGGGCTGACCTCGCGGGGGCAGACCTTCGGGAAGCGAAGCTCGTCGGGGCGGAGCTGAAGGGAGCCGACCTCAGCTCCCTTTCCATGGCCGAGGCCGACCTAAGCGGTGCCACCCTGACCATGGCCGACCTCACCGGCTCCGAACTCCGGGGCGCGAAGTTGAGGGGCGCCGACCTCCGGATGGCCAGGCTCGTCAGGTCAGACCTAACGGGGGCGGACCTATCGGGAGCGAAGCTCGTCCGATCGAAGCTCGCAGGCGCGGATCTGAGGGGCTCCTCCCTCTTGGAGGCCGACCTCAGCGGAGCCGACTTGACGAGGGCGGACCTATCGGGGGCTGACCTCACCGGCTCCGACCTATCTCGGGCCGTCCTCGGATCGGCGAAGCTGGAGGGGGCGATCCTCAAAGGGGCCAGGGGGACGGAGATGGGGCTTTAGAATAATTCGGCGTCCTTTGAGGCGGTGAGGCGACCTAGCGTTTTCTTCGGGAAAGGGCTAAGGCCGGCTATGGCCCGTCTGAGACCGCTGGTGGCTCGGCCTTTGCCTCCTTTGGGGGTCTTGCTCGTCGGTCCCGAGGATCAGAAGAGAAGGAAAGACATATATCTTCAACAGTCCAATAAAAGCTCATAGCATGACCTCGATGAACCGGTTCTACTGGATGGCGGCGACGATCCTGATCGCCGCCGCGGCGGGGGTCCTTTACGTCACCCAAAACTTCATCACCACCATCCTCGTGAGCTTCTTCTTCGCTTACGCCCTCCACCCCTTCCACCTCCGCCTCGCCGGCCTGACAAAAAGAAAGCGGTTTTCGGCCCTTCTATCCATATCCATCGTCTTCCTCATCTTCCTAGTCTTCGTCATGAGCGTCATTAACGCCCTGACGACGGAGGTCCTCGAACTATCCAAAAACCAGGATTACTTCGACGAGGCGGCGAGCAAGTTCGCAGACCAGACCTCTGGGGACTTCTTCGACTGGACCAGGTCCATCAACGATGATCACGCTCCCAAGGTCATAGCCCCCTTCGTAGGGGGGGCCCTCGACCAGGCAGAGGAGCAGATAGGGGCGATCCTAGCAGCCCCCGGGACCTGGATAGTCCCCGAGGTGCTGCCGAGGGCCAGGAGGATCGTGACGGGCTTCGCCGACTGGATAGCCAAGAACCTGCCGATCCTGATGGCCCAGTTCGGCGTCGCCATCCTCCTCACCTACTACCTCCTCGTCGACGGCGCGGGGTCGGTGGAGAAGTTTCTTGAGCTGTTGCCAGAGAGGGCGACGGTCCGCCTCTTTCTCTCGGAGCTGAACGCCATCTACAACAGCCTCTTCAACGTCTACCTGATAAACAGCCTTCTGACGGGGCTGATCGCCGCCTTCGTCTACCTCTTCATCGGCGTCCCCTACCCCTTCCTCTGGGGGATGGTCACCGCCGTCTTCGCCCTGATGCCCCTCATCGGGACGAGCGCCGTCTACGTCCCCATGGCCCTCTACTATCTGATCTTCCAGGATTACCTCAGGGTGGCAGCCCTTCTGATCCTGGGAACGATATTTCTGAACGTATTTCCCGAGAACATCATGCGCCCGGCCCTTGCGAGGGCGGGGGCATCGATCCATCCGGCAATTACCCTCCTCGCCTTTGCTGCTCCGATATTCGCCATCGGTGTCATGGGGGTGATCGTGGGGCCCGCCCTCTACGGCTTCGTCCTAGCCGCCTACCGGACACGCCTTTCGATCATGGAGGAGGAGGCGGGTTTGGCGCCGACTCCCCGAGGTCCCAAGCCACCATCAGGAGGGGCCAGCGAGGGGCTCCGTCGCCTCGGGCGGAGGGCGAGAGATTCGGTTTCGCGGGTATTGAGGGGGCGGCTCTGAGAAAACTAATTTTAGTAAAATTCATTATAATCAATCAAATTCTAAAAGGCGAATTTGAGGAATATAACGATCTAATGACTGGTCTGCATACGGTGATGTAAATATGTAATTTTCGAACCAGTCGGTAGTGCGCCCCTAACCGGTTGATATTCTGTGATACGGATAAGTCAACAACTCCCTCAAT
>LUYE01000020.1 GCA_001602645.1 Methanosarcinales archaeon Methan_01 | reverse complement strand
GTGGGGCTTCACCACGATCAGCTTCGGCAGGCGGACGACTAAAACGCCATCTTCGTACTTGGCCCTCACCTGCTCCGGCTTCACCTCGGCGGGGAGCTTCACCCGCCGGGTCATCTCCGCCTCAGGCCTCTCCTTGACAAGGTACGTCCCAGGTGGCCGTTCAAACCTCGCCCTCACGGTGACGGCGTCCTCGATCACCCCCAGGTCGATCAGCTCCTTCTTCGTCCCGGGAAGGTCGACGTAGACTACGACCTCCTCGGGGGTGTCGACGACGTCCACGGCGGGGGCCTCCGCCGAATCGGGGAGGTTCTCGAAGACGTCTCCCAGCATCTTTCGAAAGACCTCTCTCGCCTGGACCGACCTCTTCATCGACTCCATCACCGCCCTTCCCACCATCCTTTCCGCATCCTCTCTCATCCTGAACACCTCGACATATCCGATCTTCCTTCATGCTCTTCTTCTTGACTACTCTTCTTCCTCACCAGGTCCGAACCTCGCCATCTTCCGCCGACCGGGACCCGGCAGTTTCCTCCCGAACCCCGGCCGCGCGGCGAGCTCGTCGTCCGAGTAGACCACCTCCCCCCGGATCATGGTGATCTTCGGGAATAAGGCCCGCCTCCCCTCGTAAGGGGTCCACTCGGCCCCGCTGTGGAGCCGGTCGACCTTGATCTCGGACGCCGCCCGGGGGTCGATGATGGCGAGGTCGGCGTCCATCCCCACGCCTATCCGGCCTTTGGACGCGAGCCCCAGGATCTCGGCTGGCCTCCGGGAGAGGGCGTCGACCATCCGGTCGAGGGATAGGAGGTTGGACCGAACGGCGATGAGGAGGAGCGGCAGCATCGTCTCGACGCCGGGGACCCCCGGGGGCGCGTCCCAGATATCATCCCTCTTCTCCTCGGGGAGGTGGGGGGCGTGGTCGGAGGCCACGGCGTCGATATCGCCTCTCCGGAGCCCGTCCCAGAGGGCATCCTTGTCCCTGAAGTCCCGGAGGGGAGGGTTCATCTTGAGGAAGGTCCCCTGCCGCCTCCAGTCCCTCTTCGTAAAGAGGAGGTGGTGGGGCGCCACCTCGCAGCTGACCCTCTTCCCTCCCCTCTTGGCGGCCCGAACGAGCTCCAGCCCCTCGGAGGTGCTTAAGTGGCAGATGTGGGCCCGGTCGGTCATCCTCAACACCATCTCGATCGCCTTAGCCTCCGCTCGGTTCGGCCTTGCGAGGGAGTAGAGCTCCGGCTCCCTCATATCTCTCAGAGGCTCGGTGTTCTCTTGGATCACCTCCCGGTCCTCGGCGTGGATCGTGGGGAGGAGGCCGGACCTCGCCGTCTCGTCCAGGATGCGCTGGAGGTCGCCTTCGCCGTGATCGTAGGTGAAGATCTCGCCGATGGCGGCGGCCCCGAGCTCGGCTAGCTTCTTCACCCGGCCCGGCCCGCCGTTGAGGCAGAAGTCGACGACCGACCGCCTCTCGGCGATCTCGAGCTTCATCCTGTAGGACCTCTCGTCCAGGGTGGGGGGGTCGGTGTTGGGCTGGTCGACGACGGTCGTCACTCCGCCGGCGACGGCCGAGGTCGATCCCGTCTCCCAGTCCTCCTTATGTGTATAGCCGGGGTCCCGGAAATGGACGTGGAGGTCGACCGCTCCGGGGAGGACGATCATCCCCCGGCCGTCGATCGTCTCCTCGGCCTGATGCGTCCCCCCGAGGCTGGCTACCTTCCCGTCCCGGATCCATAGGTCGACGTTCTGGAGGCGGCCGTCGAAGTAGACCCTCCCGTTCCTCACGACCCGGTCCATCCGGGTCATAGCTTGTATCCGAACTTTCTCAGCATCCCTCTCCTTTCGGCCACGTCCGCAGCCGTCTCCGCCCCCTTCGGGGACGATCCGTCGATGACGCCCATGATCCCCCTCCCCAGCTCGGTCGCCGCCACCACCACCTCCAGGGGGTTGGCGGTGGCGCAGAAGATCCCGCAGACCTCCTGGACCGCCTTGACGGCGTTGAGGACGTTTATAGGGAAGGCATCCCGGATAAGGATGATGAAGGTGTGGCCGCATCCGAGGGAGAGGGAGCCCTCCCTGGCGGCGGCGATCAGCTCCTGGTCGTTCCCCTCGCACCGGACGAGGCATGGGCCGCTCGCCTCGGAGAAGGCGATCCCGAACCTGGATTTTGGGGCGGTTCCGGCGATCGCCTCGTAGAGGTCCTCGGCGGTCTTGATGAAGTGGCTCTGGCCCAGGATGATGTTGGAGTCCTGGGGGATCTCCAGCCTTACAGTCTCAAACTCCATCTTCGAATCCTCCTGCCCAAAAATAGGGGGGCGAGATGACTTATATTTATGGCTCCGGACCGGCCCCACCGGCAGCGAAGGGGGATGGATTTGGTGGAAACGACACTTTTATTTAATCACCGATGGATAGGGAACGGACGGAGAGCGGCATGAGAAAGATCGAGTACTGTCCCATAAGCATGAAGCGGCTCCTGGTGGAGATGAAGGACACCAGCGAGCTTATGGTGGATCTGGGATACTCCGCGGTCCTCTACGACGACGAAGACCTGGCGATGGAGGTGATCAGGCTCGAGGAGAAGATGGACGTCTACGACTATCACGTCCAGATGGCGGCGATGCTGGCCGCTAGGACCGTCGAGGACGCCGAGGCCCTCTCTGGCGTCCTCCAGATCGCCTCGGCGGCGGAGATCATCTCCAACGCCGCGGGGGACATCGCCAGCATCGTCCTCCTGAAGATGGGGATACCCCACGAGCTGAAGAAGGACCTCAGGCAGGCCGACGAGACGGTAGCCCGGGGGGTGGTGGGGGCGGACTCGAAGGTCTCCGGGAGGAGCCTCGAAGGTATATCCTTCGAGACGGAGGCAGGGATGAGCGTCATAGCCATAAGGCGGGGGGAGAGCTGGATCTACGATCCGGAGCCTGGGACGGTGATCGTGGCCGGAGACATCCTCTTTGCCAGGGGCCACGATGAGGGGGTCCCCCTCTTCCTCGAGATGGCGACGGGCAAGCCCATCGTCCCCAAGGTCTACCAGGAGAGCGGGATAGGTCAGCTCGACAGGGCGGTAGACATCATCGTCGAGATGAAGAACAGGTCGGAGCTGGCGGTGGGCCTCGCCTACACCGCCGTCCTCTTCGACAGCGAAGAGGTGGCGATCGAGGTGGAGGTGATCGAGGAGGAGATGGACGAGATGAAGTACGACCTCCAGCGGTGGGTCCTCCGGGCGGCAAAGCACGTCGACGATATCGAGAACCTCCGGGGGCTCCTGCACCTTTCGGTCTCGACGGAGATCATCAGCGATGCCGCCCTCAAGATCGCCAACGTCGTCCTCCATGAGATCGAGCCCCACCCGATCCTCGCCATGGCCATGAGGGAGTCGGACGAGGTGATCACCAGGGTCGAGATCGCCCCGGGGGCGGAGATGGATGGAGAAACCCTCGGCGACCTGGACCTGGAGACGGAGACGGGGATGTACGTCCTGGCGGTGAAGCGGGGCGGTAGATGGACCTACAACCCCAAGCCCAAGGTTACCCTGGGGGCCGGAGACCTGATCTTCGCTCGGGGGAGCAAGAGCGGCGAGGAGCTCCTCCTGAAGATGAGCGGCTTCCGCTCCTGATCAGGACCGAAGGTTTTGATCTTTTGTCGGCAGACGGCCCATCGGCTGCCTCCGTCAGGTCTACTTTCTTCTCTGGCTCTTCTTCCGGAGGACTATCGTGGAGGTGACGAAGTAGCTGGTGGCGAAGATCGTCGCTGCGAATAGGGATTCTCCGAGGCTGGGCCGTCCGAGGTAGTCGAGGTAGAGGGCGTAGATCAGAAAGAAGAAGAGGCCCGCCACCAGGGTCTGGCTGGCGACGCTCCTTCTTTTGAAGTTCGTGAGAACGCTCATGCCGGGGACTTTTAACTACAGGTACTTCACCCCTTCGTCCTGGAGGGCTCCTACCTCAGGCATCTTCCCGGATCTGGTCATGTAGAGCCTCGTCCACCAGACGGTGCTGAGGGGGGATATGATCAGGATGGAGACGATCCCGCTGAGGCTGGAGACGACGGCGCTGGCGGCCTCGGAGCCCGAGAAGGGGGCGGCCAGGAACTGGATCGCCACCGATACCGCCATGACGACAACCCACATAAGGAATACTTCCATCTTGTTCGAGCGGAAGAATCCGACCCCGACCTTTATCGCCGCGACCGGCCCGAGCCCCTCGACGACCAGGGCGTAGGGGACCATCGCGAGGAGGATGGATACGAAAAGGCTGAAGGCGATCAAAAGGACGCCCCAGAGGACCAGGGTACCGAGTTCGGGCTCACTCGCCTCGAGGGCCCCGGTCAGGCCGGAGAGGAAGGGCAGGGTGAGGAGGAGGACTCCGGCGAGGATGACGACCATCATGACCACCTCTGCGAGGAAGAGGCTGATAAAGTGCCGTCTTCCCGAGGCCCACATCTCCCTCAGGCCGGTCTTGCCTGAGACGGTCGCCTCCTTCGCCATCCCGATGGCCCCGGCGGTGAAGAAGGTGCCCGCCAGCACCATCGCCAGGATGCCTATGAGGATGATCGCGGCAGCTAGCCCCAGGCCCGACGCCCCCTGGAGGAGGTTCACAAGCTCCTCAGGGTCTTCTAGATCCCCTGCCGTGGATAGGAGTTCGGGGGATGTGGTGGTCAACGGATACATCGCGGCAAAGACCATGGCCACGCCTAGGACCATGATCGCGACTATCATCAGCACGAAGGGCACCGCCAGGTTCAGGTTGCCCCTCCAGGTCTCAAAGCCCCTCCTGATGAGGGTACCGATGTCTTCGTTCATGGATATCACCTTTGATCTAGGAGCTTTATCGTCCATTCTGAATTCCTCTGCGAAGGAGCCCCCTCATTCCATTTAATTATTTTTAGATGGGTTCTTCAGTCCCCCATCTTCCAGAGGTCGTCGCCGACGTGGTGGACCGACCTGACCGCCTTCCCTGAGCCCCGCATCTCGGGGCCGGGGAGGAGGGCGATCCCGATGGCAAGGGGCTTTTTGTGCCTCTCCTCGACGATCACCACCGGCTCCCCCGGGACGATCCGGGGGTCCGCCTCCACGATCCCGGGAGCCATCACGTCCGCGCCGTTGATGATAAAGCTGACGGCGCCGGAGTCGACGACGACGCGGTTCCTCGCGGGCGCAAACTCGAGGGCACCTCGGACGGTGAAGAAGGGCAGGTCCCCCACCATCATGAAGACCGGCCTTCCCTTCAGGAGGATCAGGTCGAAGTCCTGGTCGGTCTCGGCAACCTCCAGAGCCAGTCCTCGAAGGAGAGAAGGATCTTCCAGGAACGGCTCGATGGCGCTCTGGATCCTCTTCGACTCGCTCCCCCTGAGGTGGTGCCTGGATTTGATTTTCATAAAACCCCTATTCCCCGACAAGTTTAAATACGCAACGTGCAAGTCTCGCCATATCTCTTGTATTTAAGACTGGAGAGAGGCCGATGTCTCAGAGACCCCTTGACATTTTAAATGAATCGCTGAACGGGCCCGTGATCGTCAAGCTCAAGGATGGGAGGGCTTTTCGGGGGGAGCTTCAGGGTTACGACATCCACATGAACCTGGTCCTCGACAACACCGAGGAGATCCGAGAGGGCGAGGACTCCAAGAAGCTCGGGACCGTCGTCGTCCGAGGAGATAACGTAGTTTACATCTCGCCGTGAGGTATTGTAAATGACAAAAGGCACCCCATCGATGGGAAGGCGCCACAAGAAGACCCACGTCAAGTGTCGCCGATGTGGCAAGGTATCCTTCAACTTCCATACCAAGACCTGTGCGTCCTGCGGCTTCGGCAGGTCCAAGAGGCTCCGGGGATACGGCTGGCAGAAATATAGCAGCAACTACGGCGGAAATTGATCGGAGGTCCGGGTTGCAGGACAAGTGCGGCGTGGTGGGGATTTCCTCCGCTGACCCGTGTCGCAACGTAGCCAAGTCGATCTACTACGCCCTTTACGCCCTGCAACATCGTGGCCAGGAGTCGGCCGGCATCTCCGTCTACGACGGCAAGGTCGTCCGGACCCACAAGGCCATGGGCCTCGTCGCCGAGGTCTTCAACAACCCCAGGATTGAGGCGCTGGGGGGACCCACGGGGGTCGGCCACGTCCGGTACTCCACCACCGGTGAGTCTGCCCTAAAGAACAGCCAGCCTATTTTGGTGAAGTATAAGGACAGCTCCGTCGCCATAGCCCACAACGGCAACCTCGTCAACTCCGGAAAGCTGAAAGAGGAGCTGGAGGCGGAGGGAGAGGTCTTCCACTCCACCTCCGACACCGAGGTGATGGCTCGAATCTTCGTCCGGGCGATGCTGGTGCGGGAGGACCCGGCGGAGGCGGTCCGGGAGATCATGAGGAAGGCCATCGGCTCCTACTCCGTCGTCCTCTTGATGGGAAACACCGTCATCGCGGCACGAGACCCTCTAGGGATCAAACCTCTATGTGTCGGAAAGACCGATTCTGACGTCATCGTAGCCTCCGAGAGCGCCGCCATCGACACCCTCAACGGGAAGCTCGTAAGAGACGTCCGACCGGGGGAGATGGTGGTCGCAAAAGACGGGGACGTCCGGTTCTACCAGCTATCGCACCAGCAGTGCCCCGCCCACTGCGTCTTTGAGTACATCTACTTCGCCCGCCCCGACAGCATCATGGACGGGAGGCTCGTCTACGACGTTCGGGTGAGGATCGGCTCGATCCTCGCCGAGGAGCACCCCCTGGAGGCGGATACGGTGACCCCGGTCCCCGACTCCGGGATCACCTTCGCCATCGGCTACCACCAGAGGTCGAACATCAAGTACCGGGAGTGTCTGATGAAGAACCGGTACATCGGGAGGACCTTCATCATGCCCGGCCAGGAGCTGAGGGAGATCGCCGTGAGGCTGAAGATGAACACCATCCGCCCGAACATCGAGGGGAAGAGCATCATCATGGTCGACGACAGCATCGTCCGCGGCACCACCAGCAGGCGGATCGTCGACATGGTGAGGTCGACGGGGGCGAAGGAGGTCCACGTCCGGATCGGAAGCCCCCCGATCGTCGCCCCCTGCTACATGGGGATCGACATGGCGACGAGGGAGGAGCTGATCGCCGCCCACAAGACCGTCGCCGGGGTCGAGGCGGTGATCAACGCCGACTCCCTCGGGTACATAAGCCACGAGGGGCTGGTCCGGGCGATCGGCGTCCCCAGAGAGCAGCTCTGCATGGGCTGCCTCACCGGGGTTTATCCAATCGAGATCCCCGGGGAGGTCTGCCGCCTCGCCCAGACGAGGATCACCGAGTTCATCGACGAATGAGAGGATCGGTTCCCGAGAGGGCAGGGTAGGGCATAGTGATGGCAACTCTAGTTGAAAGTCGTTTAGATCTTAGATGATCTAAGTTGTTTATCAACTTCGAGAAATGCTTGACCTATCTCCCGCTCTAGCATTTCTAATATCTTTATGAAAATAAACCAAGTTGGATTATTTCCAAGAGTTAGCAAGGCGGCTGTGAGTTGGTATAGAGATATTGCGGTACCATGGGCAGGATCTGTAAAGCCAGCGTCACTTGGACCAGGAAGCATGTATATAATGTCAGGTGATTTTTCGGGCATCCCTAGCTTGAATACAATTCCCTTCGGTCCAGCATGGACATTATGGTTTGCTAGCTGATAATGCGCCCTCATATGATCGAATTTTGTGGCATTTTCTATATCAATAAATTGTACATCCTTTTTGTTTAATATATCTGATGCCCAACCATATCTTTTTTTAAAGCTAGGGCCATAACGCTCGCATAACTCGTTAAATGCGTTAGTAATTTCGGCAACCTCTTCTTCTGTGCACGGATCATAACCAAAACGTTTATATCAGTTCTGGTAAACATTCATAGCTTTGTAGGATTCTATTGCGTTGTAGCGAATATATCGCTCAGCAACATCATTTCCATGCTCGCGAATAAAATATGC
Source organism: Methanosarcinales archaeon Methan_01 (assembly GCA_001602645.1). GTDB lineage: Archaea > Halobacteriota > Methanosarcinia > Methanotrichales > Methanotrichaceae > Methanocrinis. Next base: position 6,489 of record LUYE01000020.1, on the reverse strand, counting down.
AACGACTGTAATCTCGTAAAGAGTCCTCCATCTTGCATGCGCTCCATCCGCAAAACCACTATTTATGAGTGTAAGGACTTCTGCTCCAACTTGACAACCGCGCCCATGCAAACGAAGAAGTACTTGGTATAGGTATTTGTTTTCAGACGTAACGTGTGGATCAATCTTCTCATGGAAAAGAATGGCAGCTTCGAGGCATATCTCTAAAAAAATCTCTAATAAGTCAATGGGTTTTCTCCATATTCTTCCAATGTGTTCCTCAAACTCTGCGATCTCAGCCCGTCTCTCTTTGAGTTTAGCCGGCATACCTTCTTTAAGAGTTTCAAGGACGCATTCGGCCATATCGGCCATATCAAGTGCGAACCCATCAAAAAAATTTTTAGTGATATCTTTTATTTCATCCTCTTTATATTCATCTAATGGCTTCTTTTTAGAAAGTTCATCTATAAGGATATTAAAGAACCAACCACCATCGTAATCAAATAATCCCAACGTCTTATCATCATTCCCCATCAATCGCTATAAAGGTTATTAAGTTGATATAGTTTGGGGTTTATTAAAAATATAGATGATCCCTCGCCCGTCTCCACAGCCTTTTTCACCCATACCCACCAACTATCACCCATGAGAGCGCTTGCCGTGACCGGAAGGCTAGCCGAGGGGATGGTGAGGGAGGCGGTCGGAGGCCTCGCGGACGTCCTGGTGATGGATGTGGACGTCGCCTCCTTCATAACCCCGAAGATGCTCATGGAGGCGAAGCCCGAGGGCTACGATATAATTCTGATTCCGGGGGCGATCACCGCCGACTTCGGCCCCGTCGCGGCGGAGCTGGAAACGAAGATCCGGCTCGGGCCGAAGCACGCCGTCGACCTCCGGCGGGTCTTGTCGCTCCTCGGCGAGGTGGAGCTCTCGACGACCGTCCCCGCCTGCCTCCTCCTGGAGGAGAGGATGAGGTCGGAGGCGCGGGCCGCCATCTCGGAGCTGGAGGTGGGGGCGGAGGCGCCGCTTATTATAAAAGGCGTCAAGATCGGCGGAGCGAGCCGGATGAAGGTTCTCGCGGAGATCGTCGACGCGACCCGCTTCGATGAAGGTGGGCTCGCCGAGACGGTCCGCCACTATGAGCGGGTGGGGGCGGAGATGATCGATTTAGGGATTCCGCTGGACGCCGAGCCCGCCGCCGTGGCCCGGGCCGTCATCGTGGCGAAGGGGGCGACCAGCCTCCCCGTCTCCGTCGACACCCTCCGCCCCGATCTCCTCAAAGCCGGGATCGAGGCGGGGTGCGACCTCGTCCTCAGCCTCGACGGCTCGAATTTGGACGAGGTGGGGCCGATGGCGGCCGAGACCGGGGTGCCGGCTGTCGTCCTTCCGGGGCCGGGGGAGACGACCCTGGCGGAGACCCTCCGCGCTGCCCTCGATTTTGGGGTGAAGGCGATCGCCGACCCCGTCCTCAGCCCGCCGCTTTCCGGGCTTGCCGAGTCGGTCTGCAGATACCGCGAGGTTCATCGGACCTTTCCCGACGTCCCCCTATTCTTCGGCGCCGGGAACGTGACGGAGCTCCTCGACGCCGACTCGCCGGGGGCGAACGCCCTCCTCGCCGTCCTTGGGGCGGAGGTTGGGGCGGCGGTCCTCTTCACCCCCGAGTACAGCGATAAGGCCCGCGGCAGCATCCGAGAGCTTCGGAGGGCCTCCGAGATGATCCTCCTCGCGCGGGCGAGGAGGAGCCCGCCGAAGGACCTGGGCCTTGATCTCCTAGTCCTCAAAGAGAAGCACCGCCGCCCTGAGGAGGAGATGCCCGAGGAGTTCGAGCTGGTCGGTCCCGGCGGCGAAAGCGTGAATGTGGTTGCTGATGGCGGCGAGGTGGCGGACAGGATCGAGGGCGGGGGTCTTCGCTGGGAGATGGACCCCGCCGGAAGCTTCAGGATCGGCGTCGCGAAAGGAAAGATCGTCGTCCGCCACGACGCCGTCACCCTGGTCGGCGAGTCCGCTCGCCGCCTTCTCGCCGAGATCATCGACCGGGGTCTCGTCACCAGGCTCGACCACGCCGGCTACCTCGGCCGGGAGCTGGAGAGGGCCGATATGGCTTTGAGGCTCGACAGAAGCTACTCTCAGGACGAGCCGCCATTTCCAACAAAGAATTAAATAAGATCGGCTCGTCCACCGCCCCCGATGAATCAGAAATCTTGGGCTACTATCGGAGTGGTCTTCCTCGCCGGGATAATGATATTCTCCACCTTCGCGGGATTCGTCATGCGGGGCGGTGACCCCGTCAGGACGACCCCTTCGGCGGCCTGGAACCCCTCCGACTTCGGGGTGAGCGGAAGGCTGATCGACTGGGACTTCGAGAGCCTGGGCGACGCCCTGGGGATGTACCCGGAGGACCTGGTCTTCGCCTTCTGGATCAACATGACCGCCTCCGAGAACCTCACCGAGGCTGCGGCCCTCGTCCTCCCGCCGACCCTCGGCCTCACCTTCAGAGATCAGGTGAACCTCTACCCCTCACCGATAGAGGGATTCTCCTGGGGGCTCTTCGGCGACGATATCGTCGAGCTCCACTGGACGAGGCCCGCCCCCCTGGGGGCCCACGGCCTATCGGTCGTCTACAACGGATACCAGATGATCCCCCTCGAGTCGACGGACCTCTTCAGGGTGATGGGAACCCCCGTCCTCTTCGGGAGCGAGGCAGCTGTCAAGCAGGTCCTCGACGTGCTTTCGGGTCAGGCCCCCACCACCGAGGACTTCGTCCTCCCCTACGAAGAGGCTGACGCTCTCCAGATGTCGTGCCTGGGAAAGGACGCCGTCGAGAACCCGAGCTTCATGCCGCCCCTGGGAGGAGAGTACGTCGAGTCCTACCTGGGCGCTAGCCCCAACGATGACGGTTTCATCCTGACGGCTAAGTACCTCTCCATCCGCGGGGCGAGCGATACGAGGGTTCGCGAGATGGCGGAGATCCAGGGTCTTTCTGTCAGGGAGGAGGGGAATATAGTCACCGTATCGGGGGTTGTGGAGCCCGAGAACCTGGCCGGGGCTCTGGGAGCTTTCGTGGCTCCATAGCGCAACCTTTTTAGCTGGGAAGCGGCCCCCATGAGCTAAGCCATTCTGGGGCGATTTTTGCGATGAATGATGACGGGCACCGCCCTGAAGGAGAATGAATTATGGCAAGACCGATATACGTTAGATTTGACGTTCCAGCTGACCTGGCCTCCAAATCCCTGGAAGCGATCGAGCTGGCCCGGGACACTGGAAGGCTGAAGAAGGGGACGAACGAGACTACCAAGGCCATCGAGCGGGGCGTAGCCAAGCTCGTGGTGGTGGGCGAAGACGTGGAGCCCCCAGAGATCGTAGCCCATATTCCGCCGCTCTGCGAAGAGAAGAAGACCCCTTACATTTACGTCAAGAAGCAGAGCGAGATCGGCGCCGCCTGCGGCATGAGGGTCAAGAGCGCAGCCGTGGCCATCCTGGAGCCGGGGAAGGGAAAGGACATCTTGGACGAGATAGTTCAGAAGGCCCAGGCCCTGAAGTAGGGGTGGTAGCTGATGGCAGACGAATGGGAAGGCGTCCCCGCCGAAGTGATTGAGATCATCGGCAACACCGGGATGCACGGCGAGGCCACCCAGATCAAGTGTAGGATTCTGGAGGGCAGCAACAAGGGCCGCATCATCACCAGGAACTGCATGGGACCCATAAGGATGGGGGACGTGCTGATGCTGCTCGAGACCGCAAGAGAGGCCAAGAAGCTTACCACCAGGTGAGGTCCCATGGAAGAGAGAAAGTGCTCCTTCTGCAACCGGAAGATCGAGGCCGGCACAGGGAAGATCTACGCCAAAAAGGACGGGACCGTTTACTACTTCTGCTCGTCCAAATGCGAGAAGAACATGATCGAGCTCGGCAGAGTCCCGAGAAGGGTTGAGTGGGCCATAAAAGGGTGGTAGGCCTTGGAGCGGACCTTCGTTATGATCAAGCCCGACGGCGTCCAGCGCGGCCTCGTCGGCAGGATCGTCCAGCGGATCGAGGCGAAAGGGCTGAAGATCGTGGCGATGAAGATGAGGACCCTTCCCCAAGATGTCGCCTGTGAGCATTACGTCGAGCACGCTCAAAAGCCCTTCTTCGGAGATTTGGTGGGTTTTATCACCTCCGGGCCGTCGGTCCCGATGGTGGTGGAGGGGAAAGACGCCATCTCCGAGATGAGGAAGATGAACGGGGCCACAAACCCTACGAAAGCCCAGCCCGGCACCATCCGGGGCGACTTCGGCCTGGACATGGGGCGGAACGTCATCCACGGCTCTGACTCACCCGAGTCAGCGAAGAGGGAGATCGCCCTCCACTTCGACGAGGCCGAGCTCTCCAGCTACACCCGGATAGACGAGGCCTGGCTCTACGAATGAGCTGGCGCCCGTCCCACAGCTCCGATCTGCCAGGGGGGCGGCCTTGCCGCTTTCGGAACGAACGGGGTCCGGATCTGATCCAGCATGAAGCAGAAATCGAGGAAGGCGAAGAAGGGGAAGGGGCAGCCCGAGTCCGACCTGAGAACTCCCATCGTCTGCGTCATGGGCCACGTGGACCACGGGAAGACCACCCTTCTCGACAAGATCAGAGGCACCACCATCGCTGATGGCGAGGCCGGGGCCATAACCCAGCACATCGGAGCCACCGAGATCCCTCTGGCCGTCATCAGCGAGGTATGCGGCCCCCTCTTCAGAGGCGATTTCCAGATCCCGGGCCTCCTCTTCATCGACACTCCGGGCCACCACTCCTTCACATCCCTTCGGAGCAGAGGCGGCTCCCTCGCCGACCTCGCCGTTCTGATCGTGGACGTGAACGAGGGCTTCCAGCCCCAGACGATCGAGTCGATTAACATCCTGAAGAGGTACCGCACCCCCTTCGTCGTCGCGGCCAACAAGATCGATCGGCTATCGGGATGGCTCCCAGTGGAGGGGGCACCTCTCGCCGCGACCCTCAAGGCCCAGAGCGAGAGGGTCCGGGGAGATCTGGACAACCGGATCTACGAGCTGGTCGGCGAGCTCTATAAGCACGGCTTCAACTCGGATCGTTACGACCGGATCAGCGACTTCACCAAGAACATCGGCGTCGTCCCGATCAGCTCCATCTCCGGGGAGGGGGTCCCAGACCTGCTGATGGTCCTCCTAGGCCTTGCCCAGAAGTTTTTGAAGGAGAACCTGAGGGTCAGGGCGAGCGGCCCCGGCGTTGGGACAATCCTGGAGGTGAAGGAGGAGCGGGGCCTCGGCACGACCCTCGACGTCATCCTCTACGATGGCGAGTTTCGGGCCGGGGACACCGTCGTCGTCGGAACCCTGAGGGACCCGATCGTCACCAAGATCAGGGCCCTCCTCAAGCCCCGCCCCCTCTCGGAGATCCGGAGCGAAGAGCGTTTTCTTCCCGTAAAACACGTGGCTGCGGCCAGCGGCGTCAAGGTCTCTGCTCCCAAGATCGAGAGCGCCCTCGCTGGTTCGACGGTCAGAGTAGTGACCGAGGGCGAAGATGTCGATGCTGTGGCCCAGGAGATAAGATCGGAGCTGGAGACGGCGAGGATCGACACCGAGAACGTCGGCGTCATCATCAAGACCGACACCATCGGGTCTCTGGAGGCGCTGGTGGGGGAGCTGGAATCGAAGGATATCCCGATCCACGCCGCCGACGTCGGCCCCATCACCCGGAGGGACGTAATCCGGGCCGCCGCCATCAAGGACCCCCTATACTCGGCGGTCCTGGGGTTCAACGTCAAGATCCTCCCCGACGCCCTGACGGAGGTCCAGAAGAGCGACGTGCCGATCTTCCTCTCCGAGGTCATCTACAACCTCCTCGAGAACTACGAGGACTGGGTCGAGGACCAGAAGATGAGGATGGAGCAGGAGAGGCTCCAGGCGGTGATCAGGCCCGGGATGATCAGGATCATCCCCGACTACGTCTTCCGGCAGTCCAAGCCCGCCGTCGTCGGCGTCCAGGTGGTGGGCGGCCAGATCACCAACGGCGTCACCCTCATGAGGGAGGACGGCGCGGTCGTCGGGACGGTGAAGGGGGTCCAGGCGAGCGGGGAGAACGTAGGATCTGCCAGCGTCGGGAAGGAGGTGGCGGTCTCCATCGACGGCCCCACCGTCGGCCGCCAGATCCACGAAGGCGACATCCTCTACGTCAACATCCCCGAGAAGCACGTCAAGATCATCGAGGCGGAGCTGAAGCAGAGGTTCTCCGAGGACGAACTGGAGGCTCTGGACAAATTTTTAGATATCAAGAGGGCTAAAGACCCCTTCTGGGGCCGATGAGCCCCAAAAGATCGATATTTTGATGCCCTTCGTCCCCGGCTGAGAGAGCCGCCTTTCGCGTTCCATCTATCCTCTCTCTTCATGACCCCTCCTCCTCCTCTCGGAGGGGTTTAGCCTCCGTCGGGAAGGTCTGGATCGGCTCGACGGAGACTAGTGCTATGGAACATTAATTTTGCAAATTAAAATAATGCCTTTGAAGTTTTTTCCTGGC
>LUYE01000059.1 GCA_001602645.1 Methanosarcinales archaeon Methan_01 | reverse complement strand
GCTCCTTGCGGATCCACATGGTACGTAGCCAAGAGGATGACGGGCCTTGAGACAGACCAGCCAGACCTCCGGGAGAGGATCTCCGAGGCTCACCACGCATACCCATGCACAGCCAGCATGGAACAGGACCCGGAGATAAAAGACACCATCCTCCACAAGGCAGGATACATCATCAGGGAGGCCGTCGAGGACGCCATCAGAAGGGGAAAGAGGGTGGATTGGAAGGATTCTGGGACCTTCTCCGGCTCTGGAAGGCCAAAGGTATCCGGATGATCGCCAGCTCAAGGTCGATTGGAAAAACTCGCGGGCGCTGATCAGACGCCGGCTCCCACCGTGCTCCTCCTTTTTAGCTCTTTTCGGAGACCATCCGGCCTTCTTGAACCGTCAACTTAAACCTGGCTTGACTTGGAGAAAGATCTTCGGATCATCAACCCCGGTTGATCCGACTTAGAATCATTTAATCAAGTTGATTTAAATTTTGGCGTGTTTTTTCGGAGTTCAGGGCGAATTATGGGCTTAACCACAAATTATATCTAGTTTAAGGCCTTATTATTGCTAAATAACTCCTTTGAGGTGAGGAATCCATGATGGACAAATTCATATCCGAGCACCTGTACAACAAGGATGTTGAGGTCTACTTCGGCGGAGACGGCGACCAGCGGCTTCGCGGCAGGGTGGTTGGCTCCGCCGACGGCGTCCTGGTCCTGGAGAATGGAGGAAGGAGAGACTATGTGAACATCGAGAAGGTGATCGCTGCCTGGGAGGTGTGACCTCCCAGCGGATCGATCGCCTTTTCCTTCGCGCTTCAAATCGCTTTTAAGATCTATCCTTTCCCCTTCGTTCGTCCTTTCTGTCTCATCTGCCCGGTCGGCAGCTGCGTGTCCTCTCAGTTCTCAACAGGTCTAATTTTTATACCTGTATGGAATACCTTGCAGGCGTTGATCCTCAGATGAGGTTTGGAAAATGAATCAGCCAAATGATCAGAAGGAAGAGAATGGGCCGGAATTGGCCGGTGCCGGCCAGAGGCTAGCGGCCTATCTGATGGACCTGGTGGTCCTGAGCATCATCTACATCGCCCTCGTATTTCTCTTAGGCCTCCCGGCGGCGGATTCGGTTATGGCTGGGAGGAGCCTTCCATCGGATTATCCCCCGATCTACCTTCTGATGGCGGCGATCGGCATAGGGTACTACACCTATTTCTTCGGGATGGGGCAGACGCCGGGGATGAGGCTTCTTGAGATAAAGCTGGTCCGGGCCGATGGGGTCACGCCTGTGGGCTTCAGCCGGGGCCTCCTCCGTTGGGCTGGGATGGAGATATCCGGCGTCGTCCTCTTCCTCGGATACCTCTGGATCCTCATAGACAAGAAGAAGCAGGGGTGGCACGACAAGATCGCCAGGACCTACGTCGTAAAGGAGTGACCAGAAAGCGTTGAAGATCTCCAGATTGCCCCGCCCCTTCCCTTCGATGGAGGCGGCCTGAAGATCCGCCCCTCGGGGCCGCCCATCTGCGGGCAATTTCCAGCGATATCTTCGTCCAAGCCTCGTCAAATTGAGAGATGAGACCATCAAACGCCAGCTAGGACAAAAATAAGACAAATTATTTATATGAGTGTTATGTAACTAAGTATCGAAGAAATTTCGTGGAGGTGCTGGAAGGTAGTGCGCCCCTAACCGGTTGATATTCTGTGATACGGATAAGTCAACAACTCCCTCAA
>LUYE01000082.1 GCA_001602645.1 Methanosarcinales archaeon Methan_01 | reverse complement strand
GTACGAGCCGCTCGAGGGGGGGCTGTTGCTGACGTAGGCGATCACGGGCTTTGGCTCGGTGCTGAGCTTCTCGCCCAGCTCCTGGGCGTATATGAACGAGATGCCGATCTTTTCATTCTCATCCCCCTCCGATTCTTCGGCCGGATTTCCTTCGTCAACGGTTTCAGCAGCCGAGCCGTTCGACGGGAGTGGCTCCGGAGAGGATCCGCTCAGGGTCGAATCTATCCAGTCGGCTCCGCTCCAGGAGCTGCTGCTTCCCACGCTGCAGCTGCATCCCGCCTCTGCACCGCCGAGGAGGGCCGTTGCGATCAGTAGAACGGATCCATAAATCGCTAGTTTGCTTCGCATTCGGTGTACACTCCTTGAAAATATCTATCTTTGAAATAAAGCGCCACGTTCACCAGACTTATAAGCACTGGAACCTCCACCAAGGGGCCTATCACCGCCGCGAAGGCCTCGCCTGAGTTGATCCCAAAGACGGCGACGGCCACGGCGATGGCCAGCTCGAAGTTGTTGCTGGCAGCGGTGAAGGAGAGGGCGGCGGTGTTCTCGTAGCCAACGCCCATCTTGTAGGATATGTAGAAGGCGAGGAAGAACATCAGAAGAAAGTATATAATTAGAGGTATCGCGACCCTCACCACGTCGAAGGGGAGCTCGACGATGTACTCCCCCTTGAGAGAGAACATGATGACGATGGTGAAGAGGAGGGCGATCAGGGTCAGAGGAGAGATCTTGGGGATGAACCTCTCCTNNAACGGGTGATGATCCCCGCCAGGAAGGGTATCCCGAGATAGACAAAGACGCTCTTTGCGATCTCGTCCATGGTTATCGCCACCACCAAACCCTCGGCTATGCCGAGGATCGGCGGCAGCACCGTGACGAATACATAAGCGTAGACGGAGTAGAAGAAAACCTGGAAGATCGAGTTGAAGCCAACGAGCCCCGCACAGTACTCGGGGCAGCCGCAGGCAAGCTCGTTCCAGACGATCACCATGGCGATGCAACGGGCGATCCCTATCAGGATAAGCCCCACCATGAGGTGGGGGTGGCCTCGCAGGAATAGAATGGCCAACCCGAACATCAGCACCGGCCCTACGACCCAGTTAAGAAATAGGGATAGGCCCANNCTTCACCTTGGCCAGGGGCGGATACATCATCAATATCAGGCCGACGGCGATGGGGATCGATGTGCTCCCCACCTGAAATCCCGTTATCGATTCCGAGATTCCTGGGAAGAAATAGCCCATGCCGATCCCCAGGATCATCGCTGCGAAGATCCATACGGTGAGGAACCTGCTCAAAGCCGGAAGCCTGCCCCGGCCTCTCTCGCTCATATATATCTGCTTCCCGATCGCTTCTTTGGCAGCCATCCGTCTCCCATCATCAGGTCTGCCAGCTTCATCATCTCGATAACCTCCCCCTCTGAGAGGCGGTATCGGGACCACTTCCCCTCCTTCCTCTCCTTCACCAGCCCTGCCCTCTTCAGAATGGATAAATGGTAGGAGGTGGAGGACTGAGGGTTGTCCAAGGCGGTCATGATCTCGCAGACGCAGAGCTCGCCGTCTCTGAGGAGCTGGAGGATCGCGAGCCTGAAGGGGTCGCCCATCGCCTTGGATACCTCAGCCTCGGCCGCGAGCTCCAGATCGTCTAAGGTGGCGGTGAGGGCCTGTAGCCTCCGGGCCGCGTTCTTGGCCTTACAGCGGTCTCCCGTCAGCCT
>LUYE01000019.1 GCA_001602645.1 Methanosarcinales archaeon Methan_01 | reverse complement strand
GGCGCTCCTTGCGGATCCACATGGTACGTAGCCAAGAGGATGACGGGCCTTGAGACAGACCAACCAGACCTCCGGGAGAGGATCTCCGAGGCTCACCACGCATACCCATGCACAGCCAGCATGGAACAGGACCCGGAGATAAAAGACACCATCCTCCACAAGGCAGGATACATCATCAGGGAGGCCGTCGAGGACGCCATCAGAAGGGCCGAAAGGGCAGAGCCGAGGGACTCAGGGTCGTTCTCGGGGGCGGCAAGGCCCCGGGTCGGGGTATGAGGTCCATTGGATAGTTTTGATATAGCAAAGACCGAAGATATGGATAGGAAATAATAAGGAGCCTGAAGAATATGGCAAAAGATCTGATGGAGAAGGGAGCGATCCTCCAGAGAGATAAGGAGACCTACGCCATCGCCCCCCACATCGCGGGCGGGATCATCGACCCGGCGAGCTTGAGGAGGATCGCCGAGGTGGCGGAGAAGTACAAGGCAGCAGCCCTGAAGATAACCTCAGCCCAGAGGATAGCCATCGTCGGCCTCAAGCCCGAGGACCTGGACGGCGCCTGGGCGGACCTGGAGATGAAGCCCGGCGCCGCCATCGGCCTCTGCGTCCGGAGCGTCAAGATCTGCCCTGGAACCACCTTCTGTAAGCGGGGCCTCCAGGACTCCGTCGGCGTCGGCCTGAAGCTCGATGAGTTGTACCATGGGATGGAGATGCCCTCCAAGTTCAAGATCGGGGTCTCCGGCTGCCCCAACTCCTGCGCCGAGCCCGCCGTCAAAGACCTGGGCCTTATGGGAACCGCCAAGGGGTGGACGGTCCTGGTGGGAGGAAACGCCGCCCGAAAGCCCCGCCTCGGCACCGTCCTGGCGGAGGGGCTCTCCGACGACGAGGCGATGGCCCTCGCCGATAAGGTGATCAGATTCTACAAGGCGAACTCCGAGAAGAAGAGGCTCGGCGAGTTCATCGACGAGATCGGATTTGAGAAGTTCAAGGGAGCCGTCCTCTGATCCCCAGGATAGATCGGGGGCCGGAAGCGAGGTCGTCGATGGTGGATTGAGGCGAGGGCGAGAGCCCCTCGACCGCCATCGTCGATCCCGGAAACCCTCCGACGGCATTTCGGGTCCGGCCATTTAGGAGTCGTTGCTTTCTCCGCCAGGGAGGTCTGCCCCAGTGATCCGGGGATGATGCCGAAGATCTCAGATCTGAGGGTTCGCATAAGTGGATCCCTTGAGAAGATCCTCCATGACGGCTATGGCACAGTATTTCCCGCACATGGAGCAGGTCCCGGTTCCATCTCGATGGAAGGTCTCCCGGGCCCTTTCACCATCGATGGCCAATTTGAACTGTTTCTCCCAGTCCCTCACCCGCCTGTGCCTCGCGAGCATCTCATCCTGGGGCCTAGGACCATACTTCAGAGTGTCCCCTATGTGGGCCGCGATCCTGAAGGCCACCACCCCCTCCCTCACCTGGGCGGCGTTGGGGAGGGCCAGATGCTCGGAGGGGGTTATGTAACAGAGGTAGTCGGCCCCTGCCCCGGCGGCGAGAGCGCCCCCCACAGATCCGGATATGTGGTCGTACCCTACACCGATATCGATCGGCAGGGGACCGGCGACGAAGAGGGGGCGATAGCCAGTTTTTTCCTTATAATGTGCTACGTATTCGGGGATCCTATCCGGCCGCACGTGGCCCCCCATCCCCTCGATGATCACCTGGACCCCCAGCTCATTAGCCCTCCTGGCGAGGTCGGCGTTCATATCCAGCTCCCTCCACTGAAGCCCGTCCATCGGGTCATGAATACAGCCGCTTCTCATGGTGTTCCCGAGAGAGAGGACCACATCCTTCCTCGCGAGGATCTCGCATATCGCTTCAAAGTTGGAGAGGAAGGGGTTCTCTTCACCCGTCTTCAGCATCCATGCCGAGGTGAAGGAGCCGCCCTTGGATACGATGCCCATGATCCTCTTCGTCTTCGCTAGCTCCGTCAGCATCTCGAAGGTGATGGCGGCGTGAACTACGATGGAGGAGACCCCGGCGGCGACGTGCCTTCTGATCGTCCGGAGGAGGTCGTCCTCGGTCATCGACTCAAAGGATCCCCTCTGGGCGACCGTTTGATAGATGGGGACGGTGGTCAGAGGTCTGGTCGTCTCCTCCCATATCCTCCTCAGAATATCATCAACGGGACCTCCCATAGAGAGGTCGGTGACGGTATCGGCCCCGTACCTCTCTGCCACCTTGGCCTTCTCCACCTCAACGTCGGGATGGGGGAGATCCGCAGAGGTCCCAACGTTGGCGTTGACCTTGGTCTTGAGCCCCTCGCCTATGCCCAGGGGCGGTCTCTCATCCCTCTGCATTATGACCACCCGCCCACTAGACACCTGCTTTAGAAGAAGAACGGGGCTCAGACCTTCGGCCTCTGCCACCTCGAGGACGGCCGGTACCTCTCTGCCGACTGCAGCCGCCTCGAGGATCGTCTCGTCCATCGACATATTTTCACCATATACCTGCAAGATCTCGAACTCCATCCGAGCCTCCGCCGGCCGGCCGAAGCTCTCGAAGAATCCGATCCGGATCCTCAGGGGATGACAATTCCAGGGTCACCATACCCCAGAAACCTCGCCGCCGCAGCTCGGACACCTTCCATCGACGACCCCGTTCCTCGCCACCCTGAAGCCGAACCGCTCCACCAAGAGTTCGCCGCAGTTCGCACAAGCGGTGTTCTCCTCCTCGCCGGGGATGTTTCCGCCATAGACGTACTTGAGGCCCGCATCCCTTCCGATACCGGCCGCCCTCCGGATCGTCTTCGATGGCGTGGGCGGAGCGTCCTTCAGCCTGTAGGTGGGATAGAAGGCGGTGACGTGCCAGGGGATCTCGGGGCTCACCGCTGAGAGGAACTCTGCGATCTCGCGGAGGTCCTCGTCCGAGTCGTTGTATCCGGGAATCACCAGGGTCGTCACCTCCACCCAGATCCCGAGGCCCCACAAAAGCTCGATCGTCCTCTTGACGGGATCGAGCCTCGCGCCGCAGACCTTCTTGTAGAACTCGTCGTCCCCCTTCAGGTCGACGTTTATGGCGTCGAGATAGGGCTCGATCGTCCTCGTCGCCTCCTCGCTCATGTAACCGTTGCTGACGAAGACGTTCTTCAGGCCCCGTTCTGCGGCGAGCTTCGAGACGTCCAGGGCGTACTCTAAGAAGATCGTCGGCTCGGTGTAGGTGTAGGCCACCGACTTGCAGCCCGCGTTGAGGGCCTCGGCCACCACCCATTCCGGCTCGACCCGATCCCCTCTGATGACACCCCCCTCGGCGGGAATCTGGGATATGTCGGCGTTCTGGCAGTGGAGACACCTGAAGTTACATCCGACCGTGGCTATGGAGTAGCTGAGATGGCCCGGCATGAAATGGTAGAGGGGCTTCTTCTCGATCGGATCGACGTGCATGGCGATCAGCCGTCCATAAACCAGGGTCATTAGGGTACCACCATCGTTCTCCCTCACGCCGCAGATCCCCCTCTTCTCCGGCTTTATCCGGCAGAAGTGGTTGCAGAGCCCACACCGAACGGCTCCGCCATCCAGCTTCTCGTATAGGATCGCCTCTTTCATCTCTAACACCGCCCACCATAGAAAGAAAGACCAATCCCAAATTTATGGATATAATCCCTTATAATTATTGTTCCTGGGAGAAAAATGAACGGGCGAGGAGCCGGCTAGAGACTCCCCGCCGGATCAGGTCTCTTCGGCCGCAGATCTGCGGACGTAGAACCTGAGGGGGTCTTCGGGGAGGCCGGTGGCAAGATTGATCGAATTGTTGACGACCTGGTCCGCAGTCCTGATCCAGATATCCCCAAAGAGGCGCAGATCGTCATCGGGTTTGAGGATGATCCCCCTCCTGTTGGTCATGCTGACCGTCATGGCCGAGGGATCCACCTCCCGGACGGCCATTTCTCCATGCTCCTCCCCCTCCTCGACGAGATCGGGCTCATCGGATACCTGCCAGATGCCGTCCACCTCGGCGAAGCCGTCGTCGCCGTTGGAGAAGGCGCTCCGAAAGTGGACGGCTATCACCACCACGCCGTCGGCTCCTCCCACCCTCCGGGAGTAGAGGTATGTCTGATCCTTCAGCGTCGACCCCGACCTGGAGGGCTCTATAACCCGAGAGTCCATCGGCACCCCCTCCTTATAGAGCGATAGGGAGACCTTCCTTCCGGATTCATCGACCGAATCCAGGGCAAGTTTGTAGCCCTCGGCGAGGCCCAGGGGACTGTCGGTGTCAAAGGTATCCCTCCGGTCGTCGTCGATGAGGACCTTTAAAAGCTGCTCTTCTGCGAGCATGTTGTGGTCATCCGATTCGTCCCGGAGGAGGCCGTCGGCGTACCCGGCGCATCGAACCTCGCCGATGAAGGATGTCGTCCACCGGTCGCCCCACTCCTCAAACTCCATCCTCTCCTTCTGGGACCGGCTGGTGTACACCACCCCCCCATCCTCTTCCAGCCTATCCCCGGTGAACTTCAGGACGAGGGATTCGTCCCCCAGCCCCTCGTCGATGTCGTAATTGAAGCCTCCAAAGCCCGATGAGTTCCACTCCCAGGCGGTGCCGTCCGACACCTCGCCAACATGGCCTCGGATCGCCATAAGCTCAGGCTCCTCGACCGATCGGTAGATGCAGAACCTCAGGGGGTCTCCGGTCCTGCCAGAGGTGAGGTTCGCGGAGTCGTTGAAGCCGTCCTGATCCGCTACCCGGATCCCTATCTCGCCGAGGAGAAGTCTGGAACCCCCCCTGACAAGAGCTATCTTCCTCCCCTCGTTGGCCATGGTGATGGTCACATCTTCGGGGTCGATCTCGACGACGGTCATCTCTCCCACCTCATCTCCCTCTCGTATGGAGATCGTCTCCTCGGAGATCTGCCAGACGCCGTCGACGGTCGCAAACCCATCCCCTCCGCTGGAGAAGCCGTTCTTGAAGTGAACCGCTATTACGACGAAATCTTCGCCTGCCAACGGCCTCTTGTAGAGATAGCTCCCGTATGCAGCCGAGGCATCTGGCTCCGTCAGCTCCACCACGGCAGAGTCCACCAAGACGCCGTCCCTCAGAAGGGCGATGGAGACCTTCTCTCCCCTGGAGTCCACCTCCACCACCTCGAGCCTGTAACCCTCCTCGAGCCTCAGAGGAGATCCCTCCTGGATCGTCCTCTCCTCGTCGTCGTCGATCAGGACCTTTCCGATCAACTCGTCCCGCAGGAGGGGCTCGCCGCCGGACTCGTCGCGGAGATGGCCCCTCCCATAGCCGACGAAATGAGGATCGCCGAGATAGCCCAGAGTCATGCGACTTCCCCATAAAGGAAATTCGATCGTCTCCTCCTGGGCCCGGCTCGTATAAACCGCCCCCAAATCATCTATCGCCCCCCCGGATATCCTGAGGCTCAGGCTCTCACCGCCGACGTCGTCGTCCAGGTCGTAGTAAAACCCGCCAAAATCCTGGGCGGACCACCTGTAGGTCGCTCCGTCGACTACCTCGGCCACCGGCCCCCTCAACTCAAACCCCTCGGCCGGAGCCCCCAGCAAGATGGCCACGAAGAAGGCTGAGAGAATTGGGCGGATAGATGAGCATCTCAAAGTCGATAGCATCCGATGGAGGCGCAGTATAATAGTTGATGCATATAAGGCCGTCGCCGATGATCCGACGAGATCTGCCAAGACGGTGCACCGGAATGGATGAGGGCGAAGCTACAAAAAGAGATAATTGGAAGAGCTTTTGGCTCTTCCAGATACTTTCTTACTCTCTCTTCCTCAGGACGAGGTAGGAGACTGCCAATAGGCCGGTCAAGGCGAAGACTGCCTCGAATCCGGGGATTCCCTTCTCCTCTTCAGCTACAGGCTCCTCAGCCGCAGGCTCCTCAGCTACAGGCTCCTCAGCTACAGGCTCCTCAGCTACGGGCTCCTCGGCTACGGGCTCCTCGGCTACGGGCTCCTCAGCTACAGGCTCCTCAGCAACGGGGGCCTCGACTGGGGCCGGTGCGGCCTCCTCTTCCTCAGCCTCTATGACGGCCTCCTCGTAGATGTAGAACCTGAGGGGGTTCTCATTGTTGATGACGTCCTGGTCAGCGGTCTTGATCCTGATGTTCTGCATCAGGAGCTGATCCTTGTTCTTGCTGAGGGTGATCTTGTTGTCCTCATTGTTCATCATGATGGACATCGTTCCCGCATCCACGGACTGGATCGTCATCTTGTCGTACTCGGTGTCCTCCTCCACGTCGGTGACGACGTCGGAGATCTGCCAGATGCCGTCGACGGTGGCCAGGTCCTGGTCAGTGCCGCGGAAGGCGTTCTTGAAGTGGACCGCTATGGTGACGATCTTCTCGGTGTCGCCGAGCCACTTCTTGTAGGTGTAGGTCTTGTCCTGGACACCTGCGCCGTCCTTGGAGGGCTCCACCACTGCGGAGTCGACTACTGCGCCGTCCTTCATCAGCTGGACGTAGACCTTGTTGCCGTCGAGGTCGATCGCCTGGATCGCCAGCTCGTAGTCCTCCTCAAGCTCGAGGGGCGTGCCGGTGGTGAAGGTCCTCTCCTCGTCGTCGTCGATCAGCACCTTGGAGAGCTGCTCGTCGACCATCAGGTTGATGTCGGTGGAGTCGAACGCCAGGTAGGCGGTCTCCCGGTTTCCGTCGACGTAAGATGCGAAGTACTCGTCAGCCAGGAAGCCGATGGTCCAGAACTCGCCCCACTCTTCGTAGTCGAAGGTGTCCTTCTGGGCCTCAGTGGTGTAGATCACGCCGTTCGGCTCGTCGAGGACGTTGCCGGTGATCTTCATTTCAATCTTCTCTCGACCGAGGTCGTCGTCGATGTCATAGTAGAAGCCGGCGAAGGATGAGACGTCCCACTCAATGGTGGCGCCGTCGACAACTTCCTTGACAACTCCCCTGATCTCGTAGGTCCCGGGCTCGGTGATCTCCTTCATGAGGTAGAACCTGAGGGGATTCTCAGCGGTAGCGTCCTGGTCGGCGGTCACGATCTTGATGGACTCCATCAGCTCCTGCTTCTTGTTCTTGCTGAGGGTGATCTTGTTGTCCTCGTTGTTCATCATGATGGACATCGTTCCAGCGTCCACGGTCTGGACCGTCATCTTGCCGTACTCGGTGTCCTCCTCCACGTCGGTGACGACGTCGGAGATCTGCCAGATGCCGTCGACGGTGGCCAGATCCTGGTCAGTGCCGCGGAAGGCGTTCTTGAAGTGGACCGCTATGACGACGATCTTCTCGGTGTCGCCGAGCCACTTCTTGTAGGTGTAGGTCTTGTCCTGGACACCTGCACCGTCCTTAGAGGGCTCCACCACTGCGGAGTCGACTACTGCGCCGTCCTTCATCAGCTGGACGTAGACCTTGTTGCCGTCGAGGTCGATCGCCTGGATCGCCAGCTCGTAGTCCTCCATGAGCTTCAGAGGCGTGCCGGTGGTGAAGGTCCTCTCCTCGTCGTCGTCGATCAGCACCTTGGAGAGCTGCTCGTCGACCATCAGGTTGATGTCGGTGGAGTCGAAAGCCAGGTAGGCGGTCTCTCGGTCTCCGTCGACGTAAGCTGCGAAGTACTCGTCAGCCAGGAAGCCGATGGTCCAGAACTCGCCCCACTCTTCGTAGTCGAAGGTGTCCTTCTGGGCCTTCGTCTGGTAGACGACGCCGGTCGGCTCGTCAAGGACGTTGCCGGTGATGGTTAGAGTGATGCTCTCAGTTCCGATGTTGTCATCAATGTCGTAGTAGAAACCAGCGAAATCCTGGGGGTCCCAAGTATATACAGCTCCGTCCTCGACGGTGGCCACAGGACCGCGGATCTCTACCATATCGACTGCGCTTACTGCCATAGCTGACGCTAGCAGCAACACCAAAGCTGTAAGCGTAATCGCGGTCACTTTCGTCATTATTTCGATAACCTCCTACATTTCCCCTATGGGGCAAGGTTCATACAGCATACAGTGCGACTATTCTTAAAACTATTGCCCACACTGATCTCCCCGCCACTGTGGCGCGACCAAACGGCGCCATCAGGTGCTGTTTGGCATCAATATGACACTGTATAACTGCATCACCCTCCCGATCCCTTTGGGACTATGGGGATATGATAGAGGATTTCACCATATATCTTTTGTGGTCTCTTTCCCGAGACATCCCCTCCCCGCACCTGAAATTTCGAGTCCTCGGAGAGGGGAGATGCGAGCCATGGCTGAAGGAGGAGGCTGCCAACTCTTCAAGGAATGTGCTCATGAAAAATATAAAATGCATTCATACGAAATCATAGAGGGTTTTAACGGATTTATAAAGACAAAACGTAGATAATTGGCGAAAAATAGGATTTTTTGTAGATAATTATGGTTTATCCTTCAATTAAGAGGTTAATCAATAAATAGTCATAATTAGCCTCGATTTAATCTCAAATATCCTAATGCAAAATGTATTCAACTTGAAAAACGCTTGAATATGGAGGATTGAGAGATTGAAACCCCATAACATCACCAATCGCAGCCTTATCCCTCATGGCTGGAGATAGAATTGTTTTTACGTCGGAGATGATAATCAAAGCACCATGGCGCGAACTGGCGTTGTATACCACCCCATCTACATGGAGCACGAGACCGACGGCCATCCCGAGAGGAAGGAGCGGCTCACCTCTGCCCTCGATATGATAAGGTCCTCAGGGCTGGAGGTGGAGTTCGTCACCCCGAGGCCCGCCACCCTCGAGGAGGTTCGAATGGTCCACTCTCCGGGTTACATAGACCAGGTCAGGGCCATCTCGGAGAGGGGAGGAGGGTACCTGGACCTGGACACCGTCGTCTCCCGCCGATCCTATGAGGCGGCCCTGATGGCGGCGGGCGGGGTGATCACCGGCATCGAGCGGGTGAACGACGGCCTGGAGAACGCCTTCGCCCTGGTGAGGCCGCCGGGCCATCACGCCCTCCCCAACCGGGGGATGGGTTTCTGCATATTCAACAACGTGGCGATAGGGGCTAAGTGCGCCCAGAAGATGGGGCTGGAGAAGGTTCTGATCGTCGACTGGGACGTCCACCACGGCAACGGGACGAGCGCCATCTTCTACGACGACAGGTCGGTGATGTACTTCTCCACCCACCAGTTCCCCCACTATCCAGGCACCGGCCGGGTCAAGGAGCTGGGGATGGACGGCGCCGAGGGGTTCACGGTGAACGTCCCCCTCCCCTGGGGGACGGGGGACTCGGGCTACGTCGCCGCCTTCGAGGAGATATTAAAGCCGGTGGCTTTGGAGTTTCATCCCGACATCGTCCTCGTCTCGGCGGGGCAGGACCCTCATCAGGCTGACCCCCTCAGCGGCATGAACCTCACCACCGGAGCCTTCGGATACATGGCGGCGGCCGTGAAGGAGATCGCCGACCGATGCTGCGACGGCAGGCTCGTCGCCGCCCTCGAGGGAGGCTACAACCTCTCCGCCCTCGCCGAGTCGATCGTCGCCGTCCTGAGGGCCTTCTCGGGGGAGGATCCGGGCAGGATAGATCGAGACGAGGACCCGAGGGCAGCGGAGAGGATAGAAGAGGTGAAGAGGGCGATGACCCCCTACTGGAGCTGCTTCCGATGAGGGCGACGGGCCATCAACCGACTTTCTGGCGCGCCGAGAGGTACCTGGCGATGAAGATCCGAAACTCGGGGTCCTTCACCTCCAGGATCTCCTCTCCCATGTATATATTGTAGCCACGCCTCAGAGAGGGGCCGAGGTGGCGCCCCAAGGAGAGGCCCGCCACCTGGGACCGGAGGAGGTCCTCGGCTCCGAGGAACCTCCGGGCCACCTCCACCACCAGCCTCCCGCCCTCAACGTAAGGGCCCGATAGAGGGTCGGGGTGGCTCTCGACGAACTTCTTCGCGTGATCCTCCTCCCAGGCCGGTGGGCCGAACCTCCTCTCAACCCGGGGGAGGACGGCCACCTCCAGCTCGAGGAGGATCCGGAGGACGCCCCCCCCCTCCGATGGACTGATCTCCCCCTGGCAGCCGTAGGGGACGGCGACGCCCCGGTGACAGTCGGCGTCGGATCTGAGGAGGGAGAAGCCCCCCCTCTCCAGGAGGGCGCGGATGGACTGCTCCGCCTTTCTAAGCTGCGGGAAGACGACGTCCTCCACCAGGTCGGGGGCGGCAAACTCCAGGAGGATGAGGGTGCTCCTCCGCTCCGCGAGCCGCTCGCGAAGCTCGTCGTCGGTGAGGGGCGATGCCGGCAGCGGGAAGAAGAACTCCAGGGAGGGCTCCCTAAGAAATAGACGGGATGCGGCAGCGAAGGTGAACATCCTGTCGAGGGTGAGGGCGGCGGCGACGTTCCTTCCGGGGTCGACGGGGTCGACCACCACCATAGGGTCCTCATGGGACCGGGAGAGATGCCCCTCCAGATCGATCACCTCGCCTGGCCGCCAGCGGGAGGCCCCCTCCAGGACGCCGACGAACGAGCCGTAACGGATCACCAGAAGCTCCGCCAGGTAGCCGGAGAAACCGCCCACCTTCAGCTCTGACCCGTAGACTCCGATCCCCTTCATGAACTGCTTCAAAAGGAGGACCTCGTCCTCCAGCCCCGTTATCCTCGCCGAGACGTACCGGCTGTGGAAGGGGGTCCTGTCGACGGCGGATATGATCTCTGAGGCGTCCTCCACCATATAGCACGGTACGAGGTCCACCTCGAACCCATCGAAGAGGGCGTGGACGTAGGCGTGCTCGGCGTACCTCTCCTCGAACTTCGGGGCGACGAGCCTCGCGACCTCCAGGGCCGGGAGGAGGGACGAGCCCTCGGGGACGCCGATGAAGACGTCGAGGTCGTGGTCCCCCGAGAGCCAGGTCCCCCGGGCCGCTGACCCCACCAGGACCGCCTCGCCCTCGAACCCGGCGGCCATCGCCAGCTCCTCGATCCGGGACAAGATCCTCCCCGCCACAGCCGCCAGCCTCTCCCGCTCCTCGGGGGAGGGCCTGACCCTGGCGAGGACCTCCTCAATCAGAGGTGAGAGGGAAGGATCCGATATCCTCGTAGATGGGGCCTCCGGGGGTGAGGGTGCTCTTCTTGAGGGAAAACTCCTCCACTCGGAACTCGCCGAGGTCGATCTCCCTGAAGGGGGCGAGCCTCTCGGCGAGGAGGGCGGTCGTCTCGGGGCTGGGCCTCGCGACCCGGGCGATGGTGGCGTGGGATGTGAACCTCCTCCGCTCCCGGGGAAACCCCAGGGGTGAGAGAGCCGCCTCGACGGCGTGAAACAACCCCTCAAACTCCCCCTCGGCCCCGATCCAGACCACCCTGATCGACCTGCCGGGAAAGGCCCCCGCCCCCCTGACCCTGGCGGTGAAGGCCGGGCGTCTCACGCCCCCGAGGGCTTCGACGACCCGGTCCACCTTCAGAAGGGGGACGTCCCCGAGGAACTTGATCGTCACGTGGATGAGGCCGGGCTTGACCAGCCTCACCCCCGGCAGGTCCATCTCTTTCTGGACCTTTGCGATCTCTTCGCGCATCGAATCTGGGAGGTCGACGGCGACAAAGGACCTGATCCCCTTCTCCGGTCCGGTGCGCCTCTCGGGCTTCGCGCCTTTCTGAGCCATCCTCTACCTACCGCAGAACGCCGCCCTGGCTCGCGGAGGTGACGGACCTGCTGTACCTGGCCAGCATCCCCTTCGCCACCTTCGGCTCTGGCGGCTTCCAGGCGGCCTTCCGTCTCTCGATCTCTGAGGCGTCCACCAGAAGGTCGATCCTCCGGGCGTCGATGTCGATTCTGATCTCGTCGCCGTCCTCTACGAGAGCGATCGGGCCGCCGACGGCCGCCTCGGGGCAGACGTGGCCGATGCAGGGACCCCTCGTACCGCCGGAGAACCTGCCGTCGGTGATCAGGGCGACGGAATTCCCGAGGCCGATCCCCTGGATCGCCGAGGTCGGCGAGAGGGTCTCCCTCATGCCGGGGCCGCCCTTGGGCCCTTCGTACCTGATGATGACGACGTTTCCGGCCACGACCTCGCCGCCGACGATCCCCGCCAGGGCCTCCTCCTCGGAGTTGTAGACCTTGGCTTTGCCGGTGTGCTTTCTCATCTCCTTCGATACAGCCGTCTGCTTGACGACCGACCCCTCGGGGGCGAGGGACCCCTTCAGGATCGCGATGCCGCCCTCAGGATGAACCGGCGCATCGAGGGTCGCCACCACCTTCGCGAAGGTCTCGGGGTTCGCGGGCTTGAAGGAGGCGATCTCCTCGCCGAGGGTCCTCCCCGTGACGGTGAGGACGTCGAGGTTCAGCTTCGACTGAAGCCTCTTCATGACGGCGGGGATCCCCCCGGCCCTCTCCAGGTCGAGGATGTGGTAGGGGCCCCCGGGCCTGAGGTTGACCAGGTGGGGGGTGTCGCGGCTCAATCGATCGAACTCGTCGAGATCGAGGTCGATATCGAACTCCGAAGCCACCGCAGGTATGTGGAGGGCGGTGTTGGTGGACCCGCCGATGGCCATGTCCATCCTGATGGCGTTCTCTATCGACTCGGGGGTCACGATCTTCCTCGCGGTGATCCCCCTCTCGATCAGCTCGACGATCTTGAGCCCCGACCGCTTCGCGATCCTCATCTTCTTTGCGTCGGCGGCGTGGGCGGTCGCAGAGCCGGGAAGGCTCAATCCGAGGGTCTCCGTGAGGCAGGCCATGGTGTTGGCGGTGAAGAGGCCGGCGCAGGACCCGGCACCCGGGCAGGCATGGTTCTCCAGGACCTCCAGGACCTCGCCCCCCTTCTGCCAACCCTCGAAGACGTCGATCAGGTCCAGCTCCTTGTCGCAGGCGAATCCGGGGTACATGGGTCCGCCGGTGACGGCTATCGCCGGAAGGTCGAGCCTCCCCGCCGCCATCAGGTGGCCGGGGACGATCTTGTCGCAGGATGAGATCAGGACCATGCCGTCGAGCTGGTGGGCCTCCACCATCACCTCGATGGTGTCCTCGATGATCTCCCGGCTGGGGAGGGAGTACTTCATCCCCCGGTGGCCCATGGCGATGCCGTCGCAGAGGCCGATGGTATGAAACTCAAAGGGGACCCCCCCCGCCATCCTGATCCCTGCCTTGACCGCCTGGGCTATCTTGTCCAGGTGAATGTGGCCCGGTATGAACTCGTTCCAGGAGTTGACGACCGCGACGAAGGGGCGGTCCATCTCCTCATCTATGAGGCCGGTGCCCTTGAGGAGGGCCCGGTGGGGCGCCCTCCCCGGCCCGACCTTGGTGATATCGCTTCTCATGAGAAGAACCTCGGAAGGGGATTTGAGCGCTGCGTCCTTAAGTCTTCCGCGGTCAGAGGGGCGGGGTCGCCGAAACCATCATCCGGGGAAGAAAGGAGCTGCTCTATAGAGGCCTCAGCCTCGGGCACAGCAGCTTTCATCCGGCTCGAAAAATCGGAGATCTCATCTCTTATATATTCGCGATCCCTCTGAACGAGTGGTGACAGAATGGACTCTTACCACCTCTTTCTCCTCCTTTTGGCGCTGTACATAGCGGCGCTCATAGGCATCGGGCTCCGATCCTCCCGAGGGCAGAGGTCCGTCGAGGACTTCTGGCTGGCGGGGCGCGAGATTGGAGCCGCCAACATCGGCCTATCGGCTGCGGCATCCTGGCTTACGGCTTCCGCCCTCCTCCTCGCGACCGGCCTCTTTCTATTCATAGGCGTGGGGTCGATCTGGGTCTGGGTCTTCCCCAACGTCGCGGGGCTTCTGATCATCGCAGCGATCGCGAAGAGGGTCAAGAATATCCCCGCCATGACCCAGCCGGAGCTCCTCGAGATCAGGTACCATCCCATAGTCAGGGCCCCGGTGGCGGTGGCGATAGCCATCACCATGGCCCTCTTCGCGGTGACCGACTTCATCGGGTTCAAGCTCGTCCTCGCGACCTTCTTCGGGGTGCCTCCCCTCTACGCGGTCCTGATGATGGCCGTCGCAGTATCGATATACGTCAGCCTCGGGGGCTTTAGGGCCGTAGTGTGGACCGACGCCGTCCAGTTCCTCTTCCTCGCGGGGGTCGCCGTCGGCGTCGCCTTCCTCGCGACGAGGGCGTCGGTGGCCGGCGGGACGACCCTCGCCACCGCCTCCGCTTCCCTCGGGACCGACTGGTGGAACCTCTTCATCCTCGGGGGCGTCGCCGGAGCCCTAGTCCTCCAGCTCGCCCTCCTGCCGGGATGGGTCGCCGAGCAGGACCCCTGGCAGAAGATCTGGGCGGCCCGGGACGAGAGGGCCGCGAGGCGTGGCCTCGTCCTCGGCGCCGCCCTCCTGGCGGTCGTCTACCTCGCCTGCCTCGTCGCCGCCGTCGCCCTCCGAGGGATCTATCCGATGCCCGCAGGCGAGATCGAGGCCGAGATGCTCTACCTCACCTTCATCCAGGAGAGCCTCCCCGGCGGCCTCGTCGCCCTCTTCGCGATAGGGTTTGCCGCCGCCTCCATGTCCTGCGCCGACACCTTCGCGACGTCCGGAGCCTCCTGCATCTCCCGGGACATCGTCCAGAGGCACATCAGGCCCCAGGCGAGCATGAAGGAGATGATGGTGATAAACAGGGCCCTCGTCATCGTCATGATCGCCATCTCCGCAGGCGTGGCCCTCCACGTCGAGAGCATCGTCGAGGCGGTGCTGATCGCGACGGTGATCGGGACCACATCCTACTTCTTCCCGATCATCGGCGGCCTCTTCTGGAGGCGGGCGACCCGCTGGGGCGCCCTCGCGGCGGTGATCGTCGGCGGAGGGACCCAGATCGCCCTGATATCCTACGAGAAGTTCTTCCTGAGAGCGCCCCTGGAGACGGCGATGCCCGAGATTGCCGCGAGCGGCATCCTGGCGGAGCATGGAGTT
Source organism: Methanosarcinales archaeon Methan_01 (assembly GCA_001602645.1). GTDB lineage: Archaea > Halobacteriota > Methanosarcinia > Methanotrichales > Methanotrichaceae > Methanocrinis. The sequence goes on along the minus strand of LUYE01000019.1, from coordinate 6,963 downwards.
ATCATAGGCCTCTCCCTCAGCGCCCTCGTCTTCGTCGGGGTCTCCCTCGCGACGGCGAGGCCTGAGGCGGCGAGGTTAGCCCCGTTCTTCCCCGACGTCGGGAGGGAGGTATACGGCGACGGCGCCCTCAACGCCGACCGGACCGATCCGGAATACGGGAGGATCGCTTCGAAGATCGAGGAGAAGGTGACGGGGGAGAGGGCCCACCTCCACCTCCGCCTCGACGTCGCGCCGATCCTCGCCGACGGCGGCAGGATCGAGGAGAAGCTCGAATGGAGCGAGTTTCTCGACAGGCTCCAGGCCGATCATCAGTCCTGGTTTGAGCTCACCGGGAAGGACACCATCTACCGGCTGACCCAGGCGGACATGCTCGCCTCGGTGAAGATGGTCCGGGGAGACCGGCTCTCGATCTGGCTCTCGGCGGAGCCGAAGAGGGAGATGATCGATAGGCAGAAGGACGAGATCTACCTCTCCTATCGGGAGATCGAGGAGACCCTCCTGGGGCTCGGCCTCTCGGCGACCCCCGCCGGGTGAGAGATATGAGAGACGGTCGGGAGAAGGTCGAGATCGCGGTGGTGGGGGCGGGGCCTGCGGGCTCGGCCGCCGCCGAGGCGGCGGCGAGGCTGGGGGCCGATGTCCTCCTGATTGAGAGGAAGAGGGAGATCGGAACCCCCGTCCAGTGCGGCGGCTTCCTGCCGGAGGCGAACGAGCTGGAGGCCCTACTCCCGAAAGCGAAGATCCCCGAGGCCCTGGCCGAGGTCCCCGAGGAGCTCATCCTCCACCGAACCCGGGTCCAGAGGATCTACGCCCCCTCGGGGAGGTCGAAGGAGTTTCCCGTCCTGGGGAGGGTCCTCGACCGGCGGTCCTTCGATCGCCACCTGGCCTGGAGGGCGGCGAGGGCAGGCGCCCGGGTCCTCGTCGACGTCAGGGCGGAGCTGTTGGAGGGAAGCCTCCGCCTCTCGGGTAGGGCCTCCGGGACGGTGGAGGCAGATGTGGTGATCGGAGCCGACGGGCCCGGCTCCGCCACCGCCCGAGGCGCGAGGTTGGCCGCAAGACAGGAGGTGGGGGTCTGCCTGGAGTACGAGATGGCGGGGGTCGACATAGATCCCGACGCCGCAGAGATGTACTTCGGTACGGGGTCCGCCCCCGGGGGGTACGCCTGGATCATACCTCTGGGCGAGGACGTCGCGAACGTGGGGGTCGGGACGAGGCCCACCTACCTCCGGGGCCGACGGCTTCGCGACCTCCTCGACTCCTTCATCTCGGAGCACCCGATCGCGAAAGATAAGCTCCGGGGAGGATCCGTCACGGCGGTGATGCGGGGGCTCGTCCCCGCCGGAGGGATGCCGCCCGCGATCCAGGGGGGAAACGTCCTCCTGGCGGGAGACGCCGCGGGGATGGTGATGGCCACCTCCGGCGGCGGCATCCCCCTGGCGATGGTGGGAGGGCAGGCGGCGGGAGAGGTGGCGGCCCGGCACGTCGGGGGCACGGCCTCCCTCCGGGAGTACACGACGCGGATCGCGACGGAGATGGGCCGAGAGGTGGATAACTCCGTCAGGATCCGGGAGGTCGTCGACAAGATCATGAACAGCGACCGGCTGATGGACGCCCTCATCGCGACGATGCCCGCCGATCAGATGAAAGCCGTCATGAGGGGGCAGATCCCAGGGGCCCTGGAGAAGGTGGGGGACCTGGTCGCGGGCCGATGAGCCGCTGATCCCGCAAACGTTTCTTCAAGATCAAATCTTTTCTCTGGCTGGCGATACCTCAGACCGCGACGACGGCCATGGTGACCAGGATCAGGGAGGCTGTGCCCAGGACGTCCATCATGCTGGTGATGGTGGGTATAGTCACGTTGTCAGGATCGACGCCGATCCTGACGAAGAAGCAGGTGAAGTAGTAGGTGACGAGGATGGCGAGGATGGTGGTGAAGAGGCCGGCCAAGAGGCAGATCGTCAGGAGGTCTCCGAAGCCGAGGGCGTCCATCCCGAAGGCCCTAGATACGACGAAGGCGAGGAGGCCGAGGGTGGGAAAGAGGAAGGCGGAGAGGACGAGGGTGCAGCCGAAGTTTATCTTCGTCTCCCCCTCGATCCCTCCATTCATCTTGATCATCCCCAGGTGATACGCCGAGGTGAGCCGCGAGGATAGGATCCCCCCGAGGTTCCCGCCGACGGCGTTGAAGACCGGTATCAGCAAGAGGACCGTCGAGAAGGCGACGAGCATCTCCTCGTATATCCCCATGAAGAGCCCCGCCACGGTGCTGAAGAGGGTCGCGATCATCAGGACCGGCATCGACTGTCTCACTATCCTGGCCATCACCTGATGGTTTGAGCCGATGCTGTAAACCGCGGCGGCGGTCGAGATGAAGAGGAAGACGAGGGTCCCCGCCCCGGTGAGGGGCTGGCCGAGGGAGGTGACGAAGATGGCGGTCCCGAAGAGGATGGGTATCGTTATCACGTCCCCCGCCACGGTGATGAAGGGGACGGAGACGTTGTCGGGGTCCCACCCCCTCCTGAAGCTCTTCTCAATGACGAGGAGGGTGAACCCCAGGAGGATCAGGCCGGAGAAGACGCTGCTCAATACCGATATGAGGACCAGATCGTAGACGCCCAAGGTATCGAGGCCGACGGCGAGGCCCAACCCCTTCACCACCAGGGCTAGGATCACCGAGACCGAGAAGACCTGGACCGCGACCCCCCCCACCTGCTGGCGGAGGGGCTCGGACCTCGCGAGGGGTGGGGAGATCTCGCCGGTATGGAGGCTCGTCCCAAGCCTCGCCCCGAAGGTCCCGAAGATGGTCCCCCGCATGTCGATGGCGCCGGGTATCAGAATTATCAGGCCTGGGTAGAGGGCCAAAAGATGGGACATCTTGGCGAGGGAGAAGCCCGCCACCATGGAGGTGACGGAGCAGATGACCAGGGCGAAGAAGCTCTGCTTAGCGATCTTGGATATCCTGCTGAGAGCTGGAACCAAGCCTCCGCCGACCCTCAGATCCGACGGCATGGCCACTAAAACCGAGTGATCCAGTGCTGCCCCCGAGGGCAGAATCACCCCCTCTTTCGCATCGAACTCGACCATCCGTCGAACCTCGCGGAGGTTTAGGCGGGGGCTCTGGCTGATGGGCCTCTTCTGCCATGCCGAATTCCTCTCTCATCTCATCCTTGCGCCTTCAATGATCCTCAAAAGACGGCACCGTTGGGAGATCTCGCCACGGAGCGACGGCCTCCTTCGATCTCCTTGACCGAAGGCCCCAAAGGGCTCTCCGGAAAGGAGGGCCCCCTCTTTGCAAAAGCGGACTCAGATCCGCAGGATTCGCGAACCGGGACGGCCTCCAAGCTCGATCTCCTATCAAAGGGCCGGAGGGGCTCATTCGGTGGAGGCGGTTCCCAGGAGATCTTCCACCGACTTTGAGCCCCGTTCGGCGATCTTGACGTTGATCTGACCGACGTCGGCCGAGATGTCGCGACCGTGGACCGACTTCCTCCTCCTCATGCCCTCCTCCGAAGGATGGTACCCGACTCCTCCGGCGACCAGGATCTTCCTCCTCTTGGAGCCCGGAAGGTCGCGGCGGAGGGGGAAACCCTCGCGGTCGCTTCCTCCGGTGATCTCTATGGTATAGCCGGGCATCCCGACAGCGTCACCGTCGATGACGTCGCCGATCTTGCGGCCGAGGAACTTGTTGGCGGCGGCGTCCTTAGCCTCCACCTGGTAAGCTTTCCCGCTCTGGGGATCACAGATAACGACTCTGAAGTCCATTTTTTCTCCTCGCAACTGAACAGGGCTCCACTAGGCCCCATCAACATATAAAACCTTATCCGGGGTCCAAATCCGGCCGGAGGCCCACCCCCTCACCCATCGCCGGACCTCGGCGGCTTCTCCTTCCCCGTCACAGGCCCGACCTCCGAGATGGCGCGGTGGGAAGGGATCTCCTCCAGGTACGACCCCTCGAGGAGGGGCCTGTCCACCACCACCGCGTAGATCCTGTAGACCGTCCCCTCCTCGACGTCACATCGGGTGGACCAACGGCCGTCGCGGTTCGGCAACACTCTTCTCCTCACCTCAAGGTGCTCGTCGTCGTATCGAACGAGGACGTATACCTGCCTTTTGCGGCCGCGGAGGCCGCTGGCCTGCCCCTCGATGAGGCCGGCCCACCGGTCCTCACCGTCGCGAGGGAAGCGTATCCTGATGGAGGTGGTGAGCCGCGACCTCGCCCACGTGGCTATGCTCCCCGATCCTATGAGGAAAGTGAGGAGGGCCACGAAGATCAATAGCTTCCTGTAGTTCGCCTCCAAGAAGTCGCCCTCGGCCGAGGGCGGAGGTCCGAGGTTGGCGGTGCCGTTCTCCTCCATGGAGGGCGGAGCCACCACCAGAACCGTGACGTTCTGCGGCCCATTCGAGACGTTTGTAGAGGCGGATGCCGGCTCTTTGGGGGTGAGGGATATGGGCATCGTCCCCCCTGAGGAGGAGAATTCGACGACGTTGAACCAGTTCCAGTAGCCTTCTAGATAGGCCTCTACGAGGTGGCTCTCCGGCTCCACCGTCGCGATGAAGGGAGTGATGCCGTAGAAGGCACCGTCGATGTAGACCTCCGCCCCGGAGGGGTCGGAGACTATGGGAACCCTGACGTAAGGGGGCTCGTAATCCTCGATCTGGAGCTCCGCGGTCTGAGATGGATCCGGAGGGGCATCCTCCTCGGATGTCGCCTCCGATGGACCTGGTGCCGCGGACTCCGACAGCGGGTCGGAGGGGGACGCCTCGAAATAGGCCGAAGAATCGGACGGCTCGGCTGAGGGCTTCGGATCGTCGGCACCGTTAGCCGAACTCATCTGGACCCGGTCGATCAGCTCGTCGATGTCGACGGCTCCGTCGCCTGGGGAGGCGATCCTGTAGATGGGCCTCGGGCTAGAGCCGATGTGGACGATCTCTGAGGCCGCAGACGGGCCAATTCCGGCGGCTGCGATGAAAATGGCTGCCAAAGCCACAGATATCAGGAACGAAGCCATCATGATCCGGGCTTCGCGAATCAAAATCCCCACACCAGATCCCTCGGCAAGGCAGGTCTTATACCCTGTGGTCCGTCTCAACGGAGCTCTTTCAACCTGCGATAGTCCTGAATCGAAGATATGGGCATGGTCCTGATCTCGATCCCCAGCTCCTCCGCCGCCACCACGGCGTTGACCCCGGCGCAATATACGATCCCCACCTTGCCAGCGCCGACGGGACACCCCATGTTCGGCTCTCCGGCCTCGCTGATCCTCATCAACCCATCGATCCCGGCTCCCTTTGCCTCATCCAAGAGCTCCTGGGCCTGATCTATGGCGGCGACCGGGATCTCCCTCAGGTTGGCCAAGAGAAAGCCGTTCCCCCGCCTTACCGCCTCGTCCACCCGGGTGGTCTTCCGCGACATCAAGACCCTCATCGGATCGAGGGAAGACCCGGCGTAAGCGAGGAGGTCGGTGAACTGCGATAGGGCCCCATCCCTGACCTCGACTACCCCCGCAAAGGTGGTGTTGACTGGAATTCCGCCCTGGAGGAGCATCCCGTCGACGGTGATGCTGCAGACGGTGGATACGCCGAGAAAACCTTCCGGTATCGGTACCGCCCCCATCTCCTCCCCCTCGTCCTGGATCAAGACCCGCCTGCTCACCGCAAACCCGGCATCGAAGACCTGCCTCATCGCCTCCATGGCCCTCTCCGAGTCCCTCTTATCCAGGAGGCTGGTGTTGACGACCACCCTGTTATCATCAGAACGAGGATCGAAGCTCGACCGGTACATGTACTCCTCGATCCGGGCGTTGACGAAGCCGATCCTGTCGTCCACCAGGGCGTCGGAGAGCTCCCGTTTCCCCAGGGGGGTGAGGACCCGGCCGCTGTAACCCTCCTTCTTGGTGAACCCCAGCTCGTCCATTATCTTGAGGTTGTACCGGATGGCCCGCTCCCCCACCTCGTAACCCCTGCTGGAGAGCTCGTCGGAGATGGCCCGCGCGCCGATCGGCTTGTCCGCCGCGTTTATCACCCTGATTATCTCGATCAGCCTCCTCTGGCTCGAATGGGGCTTGGGGATCAGCTTCATCTGAGATTCCCTGGCGGGGAAGTGGATATATATCTTATGCAGATAGATCTCCGAATTGGGCTCCTAGCCCGAGGGCGGGCATGAAGTCCCGTGGGGTAGTGGTCAATCCTGCAGGCCTTTGGAGCCTGGGACGGTGGTTCGAATCCGCCCGGGACTATAACTTCCGCCCTCGGGCCCCGAGAGCCGATCGGATCCGGCAAAGAAACGTACATATAGGGGGGGAAAGTCTGGGAGATGGTGGCCCGGCCGCCCAGGATCGGGCCCCCCCATCCAGTGCTCCGGTAGTGTAGTCCGGCCAATCATTCCGGCCTTTCGAGCCGAAGACCCGGGTTCAAATCCCGGCCGGAGCATAGGGCCATTTTTCCGGCCTCCAAGAAGGGCCTTTCCATGGACCTCACCTAGATGAGGGGGCGAGGCGACCGTTTCCTCTCTCGAAGCCCGATGGGGGAGGCCGCGCCCGGAGGCGGCTGGCGCTCTCCCTTCATCGACCCTCTTGATGTCGTTTCAGCCGGCGGCCTACCAATGGTGTAGTTAATATTCTATAATTGTCTCGGGGCTTCTGGACGAAAAAGTATAACTACTTGAATGCAAAAGCAGGATTCATATCATGCTGTCGAGACTACATAACCCGTTTCGCAGTGTGAAATCTGAGCGGGCTGCTATGTCGGCGGATTCGCCAGGATGGGAGCGCCGCGACTTATCGATCAACAGTATAGGTGGGAGAACAACGAGGAGAGAACTAGCTATTTTGTTGGTAGCTTGCATCGCCCTGGTGGGGATGTCCTGTGCTGCCAACTACATGTACGAGAAGGCCAACATCAAGGGCGTTGGCTACAAGAACGTTGAGACCATCATTCAGACTCAGGCCGGCCTTGCTGGAAACAAGCTGG
>LUYE01000018.1 GCA_001602645.1 Methanosarcinales archaeon Methan_01 | reverse complement strand
AAAACTTCAGCGGACCGAGCGATATGCTTATGCCGCATAGAAGTACTGTCAATAAAATAAAGGAAGATATGAAAAATATCTTCCTGCCGATGAAAGACTCGTACTCGTCGAGTACCGCTCGTCTCTTTCCGGCAGCTGCGACTTTTTCATCTAGCATGTCTGGCACCAAATAATTCCGACCATTTACCATTCAGCTCCACTTGTAGAGATCACAATTTTCCTGCATGTAGGTATAGAGGCCGTCAACGCCATAAAATCGCTCTAGTATCCTATTGCCCTCGGATTCTACATCCATGTCCTCAAATTTGTCTGGATAAAATAGCTTAGACATGTAAAGAACTTCAGCTACAGAGGTTGCCGGATTCCCTCCTACGTATCCACCTTTTGAATAGTAAACGCGTCCGTCTTTTACGGCATTTATGGATTGCAGCTTTGGATCGGATAGTATGTCCTCGATAGTTCCCATGCTATGAGATTTAGAGGTGCTGTGGATCAAAATCACATCAGGATTCCACTTGATAATCTGCTCTTCGGAAACAGTCACTACAGATTCTGGACCGATTCTGGCAACATTTATGGCCCCCGCTATCTCTATAGGTGCATAAGCACTGTAGGGCTGGGTGAGATCATAACAGAGATAATACACCTTGACTTTTTCATACTCCGGTATCCCCGAGGTGATTTTTGTCACCTTGTCGAACTCATCTTTGATGAAGGTGATCAGCTCCTCGGCTTCATCCTCTCTTCCAATCACAGCGCCTGTCACTCTATAAGCTTCAAATGCGCCGCCTTCGCCTTCATAATCAAATTTTGCAGAAATAGCCACGGTGGGAATGCCAGTCTTTTCTTGGATTATATCTGCCTTCTCAGGACCGGAGTTTCCTGATATGATCACATCGGGATGTAGGGACACAATCTGCTCGAAATTAGGATCTCTATATGAACCGATACCGGGAAGCTCTTTGAGATGAGGATAGGCTATTAGCATCAAAAAATTTGGTGCATAGGTTTCGTCGGATAGATAGCTGGAAACACCTACCAGCATATCAGCACCACCAATTTCAACAATCAATCTGGTTTCTTCGGGAAAAGTCGAGACGATTCTTTCGACAGGTTGGGGAACCGTTATCGTTCTCCCAGCCATGTCGATGAGTGTAAGTTCGTTTTCGTCTCCGTCAATGATTAACTCTATTTGAGTGATATCGTCCTCATCGATTTGGCCGTCGTAGTTGGCATCTGCTAGCTCTGTAACCTCGTTCGTTCCTTCGATGATCCCCCGCACGTATTCGATGTCCTCTTCATCTATGACCTCGTCCATGTTGGCGTTTCCGAATATCTTCAGGGGGTGATCCTCTGCAGCAGCCGACGCCGCTGTCAATAACGTTGATGATGTTAAGAGCACCATCAACACAGCGATTCTAGATGTTTTCATGTTGTTTCCTCCAAAGGATATACAAATGCGCCGTTCTCATCCAAATCGATGTCAAGCCCCTGGAATCGAGTTAAATATTCCTGATGTATGGCTTTTGGGTCCAAATCCTCAAAGAGCTCCGAGTGGAACCACTTTGCCTGGTAGGCGAGCTGGATAATATGTCTACATCCAGCATTTTGAAAGAACGATAGCAAATGACTAGAGATTACGTAAACTCGCCCATCTTTAACAGCTTTAACGTCCTGTAGCTCGGGTTGACTTAATATTTCGTTTCTCGCTTTCTCTAGATCGGAGGTATTGCTAGCAGCTAGATCGTAACCACCCGCAGTCCAATGTGCCACTCTTACAATAATATCTGGGTCCCGAGCTATTATTGCCTCGGGATTTATGGACATGTAGTTATCAGGCTGATCCACAAAGATATCCTTGCCACCAGCCGTTTCGATGTAGGCGTACCTTCTATAAATGTAGGGTTTTCCATCATCAAAAGAAGGCGCAAAGTACACGGTTGGTTTATCATCCTCTGAAATCATCGCCACTCTATCTTCGATAGATTCAAGAACATCTCCATACCAATCGAGGTACTCTTTTGCTTCATCTCTTCCAAAGATGTATCCGAGCGTTTCCACTTCTTCTCTATAGATCTCGGGCGTTTGTAACTTAAAACGAAGCACAGTAATGTTTGCTGATTCTAGCACCTTTCGTACTGGATCAAGATCAGATCTTTCCGTTCCTGAAAGAAGGACGACGTCTGGGTTCAGCGCTAGTATCTCTTCAGTGTTTGGGTTCCATCCTTGTCCAATGGAGGGTACATCAACTAATTCTGGAAAGAACGCTTCATCTAAAAGACTTGGCCAAAGTCCTATACCAACGATATTATCTTTAGGCACTTTAAGTGACCGTAACGTTTCAATAGCATTTGGAAACGCAGGAATAATTCTCGTTATCGGCTTTTTCACTGTTACAGTTATATTTGTAGTGTCAATCAATGTAAGCTTTGTTTCCTTGCCATCTATGATCATCTCTATCTGGGCTATGTCCCTTTCGTCAATCTCGTTATCGTAATTAGCATCTGCGAACGGAGTGGGTTCGTTTATCCCTTCAATGATTCCTTGTACATATTCTACGTCGTACTCGTCTATGGTATCATCCATGTTCGCATTTCCGAAGATCTGCAACGTGAAGTCCGATGCGCTTGCGGGCATAAGGCCCAGCGATATGCATACAGTCATCAACGTCACCCCTACCATAGTTCCCTTCATTTAATCACCTCTTGCTGACGATATGTGAATGACAGCCTCACTTTACTCCCAACGATAGAGTTCTAATCCCCTGGCTTCTTGCACCTTGTTGTATAGATCTTCAGCGCCGTAAACATCCTCGAACATCCTGTTTGCTTCATCTTCTACATCGAAATCATGGAACTCGTCCGGATGGAGAAGTTTAGCCATATAGTATGTCTCAACTACCAGTTGAATTTGGTCATGGCACCACATCGGGCCAAAGATCTGATAGACGTTTCCCTCCTTCACAGCGTTCGTTGCCTCGAGACCGGGATGAACTTCCAGGAGAGTAGCGACGAGTTCACCTCGACAGCCGAGGAATATTACATCGGGGTTCCAAATAATTACTTGTTCTGGATTTATTTGTGCGGACTCCAAGCCTTGCGATAGCAAGTACTCTTTAGCTACATTGATGCCCCCTGCCAATTCTACTGGGGCATAATCCATTGTCATCCTTATCCCATTCCAAACAAGAGCATAAACCTTCGGCTTTTCTTCCTCAGGGATGTTGGCTGTAATTTTGGTTATCCGATCCAGCTTATCTCCCACGTATGACATTAACCACTCAGCCCTATCTTTCTTATCAAGGATTTCAGCCGTCAGCATTAATGATTCACTAAATGATCCACTAGTCATGTAAAAGTTACTAGGTTCTACATTTAGAGTGCAAACCACCGGTATTCCAGTCTTCTCCTGGATCGAGTCGGCTACGTCTGGATAACCTGAATAGGAAAAAATCGCATCAGGATTTAATTCAATAATTGCTTCCATATTTAATTGATCATAGTTACCTACGATTGGAAGATCCAGAAGTTCAGGATGAGCTTGCACGCAAAAGAACTTCATCCCATTCTCGGCACTATACGAATCGATCCCAACTACATTATCAGCAGCGCCTAATATCACCACATTTCTCAGAGCTGGAATCTGAGTAGTAACGATCCTCTCGATCGGTTGTGGGACTGTAACGATCCTACCAGCGCTATCAATGACTGTAAGCACCTCCTCCTCCCCACTTATGATCAACTCTATCTGAGTGATATCCTCCTCATCGATCTCGCCATCATGGTTGGCATCAGCCAGTTCAGTCTCCTCGTTTGTACCAGCGATTATTCCCTGCACGTACTCGATGTCCTCTTCATCTATGGTCTCGTCCATGTTGGCGTTGCCAAAGACCTTCAAGGTAAAATCCTCCTCAGCAGCGGATGCTGCTGTCAACAGCATTGATGATGCAAATAACACCATCAACACAACAAGCATAGTAGATGTTTTCATGCATCCTCCAAATGGATAATCATCTTAGCTGGTCTTATTACGACGACTCCCACCTATGAAGGTCTGAATTCTCAAGCATCCATGTATAAAGACCCTCAACGCCGTAGAATCTCTCAAGGATCGTGTTTCCTTCCGCCTCAACATCTAAGTCCTCGAACTCATCTGGATGGAATAGCTTGGCCATATAAAATGCTTCAACTAGGCCAGTTGCCGGATCCCAGCCAATAAAGTGGCCTTTTGTATAATATACTTGTTCATTTTTTACGGCATTTATAGTCTGCAAGTCTGGATCCGACAGAACTTCCTCGATCGAAAGACTATGTGGTGCTGTGGGACCGTGAATCAATATAACATCCGGGTTCCATGCGATGACTTGCTCTTTTGATACCGTCACCGAAGACTCGCTATTTATTACATTCAAACCACCTGCAAGATCTACCGGGTAATAGGAACCAGGACTACTTGTGATCGAACTCCAGAATGAAAGATGTACTTTCGGCTTCTCGTCATCGGTTATTTGCGATATAATACCCTGCAAATCTTCAAATTTATCTTTACTAAATTTGATCAGTTCTTCCGCTCGTTCCTCCTTTCCGATGACTTTGCCTGCAAGTCTATATGTTTCAAAACAGCTAGTTGCAGAATTGGGGTCCGTATATATACCCACTACAGGAATTCCGGTTTTCTCTTGGATTTGGCTGCACCACTCTTCTCGCTCGCTATAAGCAAAAATTACATCAGGTTTTAGAGATAATATTTGTTCTGGGTTAGGGTCATTATGTAAACCCGTATCAGGAAGATCTAGCAATTCTGGGTATGCTTGCAACATTATCATCTGATTGGCATACTTACCAGAAGTTGTAGTGCTATCTACTCCCACAAGTCTATTACATCCATCAAGCTGAAGGATTACTCTAGTAACCGACGGAAACAGTGTCACTATTCGTTCAATAGGTTTTGATACCGTTACAATTCTCTCTGCGCTGTCGATCAGCTTCAGCTCCGTCTCCTCCTCACGTATGATCAGTTCTATCTGGTTGATGTCCTCTTCGTCGATCTTGCCATCGTAGTTGGCATCCGCCAGCTCTGTGACCTCGTTAGTCTCCTCAATGATCCCCCGCATGTATTCGATGTCCGCCTCATCTATGACCTCATCCATGTTGGCGTTCCCGAAGATCTTTAACGTATATTCCGACGCCAGCCCTGACGTAACTGCCAGTGACACGCACACCAATGCCGCAACCGATGTGGGGATCAATTTCCACATTTTATCCCTCCTAATACAGCAACATCTATTACGAATTCACACGAATTCGCGGGCCTGTATGCATACAAGATATATAACGATTTCGGTTAAAATCATATATTATGCTATTAAATTTGTTTCTATGTATAACATGAATGATTAAGAGCCCGAAAAATGTAAAAAATTATTAAAAAGTATAATATCAAACAGTGCTTTCTTCTTCGATCTTCATATGCCAACTATAGCGATCCGATAGATCTAACATGTTCGTATAAAGGCCCTCAACGCCATAAAATTTCTCCAGGATCTCGTCGCCGATTTCTTCCTCGTCCAGATCGTCGAACATATCCGGATGGAATAGCTTGGCCATGTAATAGCATTCAGCGAGGCCTGTTGCAGGGTCCCACCCGATTGCATAGCCCTTTGTATATTGAACATTCCTGTTTTTCACGGCATTAACCGTCTGCATGTCGGGATCTGAGAGGACATCCTCTATTGATATCGCATGGGGAGGAGATATCCCATGAATCAGGATTATGTCAGGATTCCATGCTATGATTTGCTCCTTTGAGACAGTAAAGGAAGTACCACTCATGAGCTCCTTCGCCACATTCCTACCTCCAGCTATATCTACTGGGTCATAGCGACCTGGGGTTTTTGTAATAGTGCCCTCAGATGTCCAGAATGCAAGATACACTTTTGGCTTTTCATCTTCGGGTATTTTCTCGTCAGCATACGATATGAGCTCCTCCGCTCTTTCCTCAGTTCCTGTAACTAGTGCCCCTTCAAGCAATGTCAGCTCACTTCCCATGGGACGCCAGTGGAAGCTCTTCTGATACTGCTTTCTGGCAAGCAGAATTCTTTTAACTCTTCTTGAAAGGGCACTAGCCCACCCACGACCAACGAATAAACCTACGGTTTGAAATTTTCAGAGGTCCATAGTTACGGCCCGTATTGTGCTGCTATGCTATCGTAATATCGGTCAGGAATTCCAGATAATTTACCCTCATCCTTTATAATCGGCGGGTAGACGAATGTTCCATGTTCGTCTAAGTCATAGTCTACTCGCTGGAATCTTGTCAGAAATTCCTGCTGGATTGTCTCAGGGTCAAAATCCTCAAAGAGATCAGGATATATCAATTTTGCCATATATGCAACCATTATAAATGATTGCATTCCGTAGTCAATTTCACTGACCTCAATATAGACTTTTCCATCTTTCACTGCGTTTATATGGTCCCAGCCTGGTTCGTTCACCATTTGCTCGAGTGCCATTTTCACTCCAGTTATATTATCCGTGTTATAGCCCATCGGCAAACGCGTAAGCTCACGGGCAAAGATTATATCGGGATTCTGCTCCAGTACCCACTCGGGATTCACTACTATTCCTGGCGCCCCAATTAGATCGGCAGCTATATTGTTTCCTCCAGCCAGATCCAATACAGGGCCTGCATATTCTTTAGGACATATAGCGTAGTATCGATATCCTGCGCTGGGGAAGGAACAATAGAACACACGTGGCCGCTCCTCTTCAGAAAGTCCCTCCGTTCTAGCTTTGATTGTATTTAGCACACTTGATTGAAATTCGATGAACTCTTTTGCTTTATCTTCTTTATCAAGGATATATCCCAGTTCCATGATCATTTTTGCCATGTTTTGGGGGTTAGAAAAGAAGTCAAAGCGAACAACTGTAGTCCAGGAATCAAATTTTTCTTCAAGCTCTTCGGTGCTCGTTCCCTGTTGTAGAACAATATCAGGCTTTAGATCGAGTATCTCCTCGTAATTTGGTGACTCACCCCCAACTGCAGGGAGTTTACTCATTACTGGGTACATTGATGAGTAGTACTTTTCATCCATGCCGCCCGTGCCAACAACTTCTCCCTCTGCTCCAAGGACTCTGATTACACTAGCTGGAGCAAGGTGAAGAACCACTATCCTCTCTATTGGTTTTTTGACAGTCACTGCTTCCCCACGGGCATCGATGAACGTTATCTCTTTCTCTTCACCCACGATAATCTGCTCGATCTGAGTTATGTCGTTCTCATCGATTTCGCCATCATAATTCGCATCTGCCAGCTCAGTCGTTTCATCCGTTCCATCGATTATCCTCTCTAGGTATGCTATGTCATCCTCGTCTATCGTATCGTCCATATTTGCGTTACCGAAAATATCAACCGTGTAATCAGCTGCACCTGCATGTCCGACTACCAGCGACATGCATAGCGCTAATACCAGTGCACCGCTCATTATCCTCATTTTGTTACCTCTTAATCAGCGTTCAGCCAACCGCATACGCTCTCAGCAGCAGTACTTCGAAGTTTTTCAAGTATGCTTGTCTCAAATCAATATTACTTGTATTACATAAGCCTGTCGGTCGGTGAGATGCGGCGCCCTCAACGGGCACTCGAATTAGTCTGATATTCCAGACCACACTACAAGGGCCAACTACGGGACGTCGAAGAAGTCGAGCGATATGCTTATGCCGCATAGAAGGATCGCCAATAAAATAACGGAAGATATGAATAATATCTTCCTGCCGATGAAATACTCGTATTCGTCAAGTACCTCTTGTCTCTTTCCGGCAGCATCAGCGTTATCTCCAGCTATCTTAAGTTATCTACCTGCTAGAATTTTTTACAAATCCCCCATAATATCATAGACCCCGCAGCTCTGCTGCGGGGTGCGCCGCCGCAATTTGACCGCCTCATTTTACTCCCATCGATGAAGTTCTAATCCCCTCGCTTCTTGCACCTTGTTGTATAGATCTTCAGCGCCGTAAACTTCTTCGAACATCCTGTTTGCTTCATCTTCTACGTCAAGATCATGGAACTCGTCCGGATGAAGAAGCTTGGCCATATAGTATGTCTCCACTACCAGTTGAATTAGGTCATGGCAGAAATGTGGGCCAAAGATCTGATAGACATTCCCTTCCTTTACAGCGTTCGTTGCCTCGAGACCGGGATGAGTTTCCAGGAGTTTGGTGACGGAATCACCTGTACAGCCGAGGAATATTACATCAGGGTTCCAGATGATTACTTGTTCTGGATTTATTTGTGCAGACTCCAGGCCTTGCGATAGCAAGAACTCTTTAGCCACATTCCTGCCCCCTGCCAATTCTACTGGGGCATAATCCATTGTCTGTGTTATTCCATACCAAACAAGGGCATAAACCTTCGGCTTTTCTTCCTCAGGGATTTCGGCTGTGATTTCGGTTATCCGATCTATCTTATCTCCAACGTATGACATTAACCACTCAGCCCTATCTTTCTTGCCAAGGATTTCAGCCGTCAGCATTAATGAGTCACTAGTCATGTAAAATTTACTAGGCTCTACATAGTGAGTGCAAACCACCGGGATGCCGATTTTCTCTTGTATCGCGTCGGCTGAGTCTGGATAACCTGAATAGGAAAAGATCACATCAGGCTTTAATTTAAGAATTGCTTCCATGTTAGGCTCCTGATAGGTACCTACGGTTGGAAGATCCAGAAGTTCAGGATGAGCTTGCACGCAGAAGTACTTCATTCCCCCATCAGCAGTGGACGAATCAATCCCAACTACTTTATCAGCAGCGTCTAATATCACCACATTTCTCAAAACAGGAATCGCAGTAGTAACGATCCTCTCGATCGGTTGTGGGACTGTAACGATCCTACCAGCGCTATCAATGACGGTAAGCTCCTCTTCCTCCCCACTTATGATCAGCTCTATTTGAGTAATATCCTCCTCGTTGATCTCGCCATCGTAGTTGGCATCTGCCAGCTCCGTCTCATCGTTGGTCCCATCGATAATCCCCTGGACGTACTCGATGTCCAGCTCATCGATGGTATCATCCATATTCGCATTACCGAGGATCTGCAACGTGAAATCCGATGCGCTTGCGGGCATAAATACCAGCGATATGCATAACGCTAATATCAGTCCACTGCTCATAATCCTCATTTTGTTACCTCTTAACCAGCGTTCAGCCAAACCCACACACACGTTCTCAGCAGCAGTACTTCGAAGGGTCTCTTGCCTCTTTCCGGTGGAAGCTGCCTTTTCGTCTAACATATCAAGCTACAACTAAAACGTGTGAAAGCCAATTTTTTCAGCCATCTCGGTATAAAGGCCATCAACCCCATAAAATCTGTGTAATATTTCGTTACCTACCTCCTCGACATCCAGATCTGCAAATTTATCTGGATGGAATAGCTTGGCAAAATAAAAAGCTTCAACCGCGACGGTTGCTGGATCCCAACCGATACGACATCCTCTTGTATAATAAATACTCTCGTTTTTTACGGCAGAAAGAGTTTGTAAGTCAGGATCTGATAACACGTCCTCTACTGAGTAAGGATGCTCTTTTGAAGGATAACTGCCTAACAGAATTATATCTGGATTCCAAGCAAGGATTTGTTCCTTTGAGACCACCACAGACGAAGGGTTGCCAAAACATCCTTCGGCTACATTTATGCCACCAGCTATCTCTACTGGGTCATAACGAGCCATTACAGTTCGAATATCTTTGGTAGACTCCGGCCCCCCCATATGTACAACAAGTACCTTTGGCTTCTCGTCATCCGAAATTTCCGATGTAACATCTCTCAATTCATCGAATTTCTCGTCTAAGTATGTGCTCAACTCATTTACTTCTTTTTCCTTGCCCATTAAGATGCCTATGAGCCTATGCTGTAATAAGCTAAGGTCCCCGCCAGTGCTGTCACCTATACATATAGTCGGGATATCAGTCTTCATCTGGATTTCATCCGGATCTGAATATGTACCATATGAGAGAATGATATCTGGTTTTAGAGCTATTATCTGTTCCAAGTTAGGCGCACTATAGTCGATCCTCGGAAGATCCCCAAGCTCTGGTGCAGCTTTATGAAGTGGGTCAAAATATTTAGAAAAACCTGGTTCGTCATATATACCAGTAACTACAGTACTTGTTGCTACTATTGTATCAGACGCTCCTAGTTGAACTAGTGTTTTAACTTCATTTAGCATTCCAATAAGGACAACTCGTTCGATAGGCTTTGGTACTGTTACAGCCCGACCAGCACCATCAATCAGCGTAAGCTTCGTCTCTTCTCCGGCGATTATTAACTCTATCTGAGCTATGTCTTCTTCATCAATCTCGCCATCGTAGTTGGCATCTGCAAGCTCTGTAACCTCGTTCGTCCCATCGATGACCCCCCGCACGTATTCTATGTCCTCTTCATCTATGATCTCATCCATGTTAGCGTTTCCGAAGACGTTCTTCGTATCTTCCGACGCCAGCCCCGACATAACAGCCAGTGATATACACACCAATGACGCAACTGACATTGCGATCAATTTCCTCATTTGATTCCTCCTAATGCAGCAGCATGATTATTGCGAGCCAATTTAATTTCCATCAGGATGTTCAATAGGGTGATATACGTATACGCCATGCTCATCCAAATCCCAGTCCAGTCCCTGAAACCTCCTTAAATATTCCTGATGTATAGATTTTGGATCGAAATCCTCGAAGTATGTGGGGTTGAGCCACTTTGCAAGATACGCCTCCTGAATGAAATCTCTCCCCCCATGATAAGGACCGGTACCTGTGATGTAAACACTCATTACGTAGACGTCTCCGGTTTTGATTGCTGTTACTTCTTTCAGTTCTTCCCGATTCATGAATTCCTCTCTCAGTTCTTTGAGTTCCGTTATGTCGTCTGTGATATATCCACTACCAACGCCTCCAATGATGATCACAACGTCTGGATTTTGCTTTACGACCTCTTCGGGATTCACAGCGGCGTTGGCTTCACCACCGAAGATACACTTGCCGCCCATTGCCCCGATGCGTGTTGCAGCTTCATTTTTGGTTGTGTATTGGCTCCACCACTCAACGTAAACATTCCGCTTATCCTCTTCAGGAACGGCCGCTAGCCGTTCCTCAATGGTGTCGACGAGATCCTCGCGCCAATCAATGTACTCTTCAGCTTCATTATTTTTTGCAAAGACGTATCCAAGCATCCTTATATTTTCAGCGAAGTTCGTCTCAGTTTCGTGCGAATAAATCAAGGGAATACCCGCGGATTCAAACACGCTTAGAGCCGCTGAATGTTGGGACGAATTTTCTCCGTATGAACCCATAAGAATCAAGTCTGGCTGTAGCCCGATTAGCGCTTCGACATTAGGGCTACTGCCACTTCCGATATCCGGCAAATTTTGATATTCTGCGAAGTATCTTGTATACTCCGGCGTGGTTAGAATCTGCCGTTCTGCTGTTAGGATTACATCCTTTGGCACTTTAATAGCTCTCAATTGCTCATATTGTTCCCGATGTGTAACAACAACACCCTCTATTGGCATCGAGATCGTTACTATCCTATCTGCCATATCTATGAGGGTGAGCTCAGTCTCTTCTCCGGCGATTATAAGCTCTATCTGCGTGATATCCTCTTCGTCGATCTCGCCATCATAATTGGCGTCTGCCAGCTCCGTGACCTCGTTAGTCCCCCCAATAATCCCCCACACGTATTCGATGTCCACCTCATCTACGACTGCATCCATGTTGGCGTTACCAAAGATATCCAAAGTGTAGTCAGATGCGATCACTGGAATTACTGCTATAGGTGCAGAGAATGCCACGAGCACCAACATAAAAATTGTTGAAGTATTCAATTAACACTCCTCCAAAGGAGGATAGACAAATACGCCGTGTTGATACACATCGTAGTTCAATCCCTGAAATCTGGTCAGGTATTCCTGATGGATGGCCCGGGGATCCATATCCTCAAAGAGTTCGGGATGGAACCACTTTGCCAAGTAAGCTGTTAGCACAATTGTATGAGTTCCGAGATGAATCTGCCAAGCAGCTACGTAGACATTTCCGCTCTTCACAGCATCAATGCCCTCCCATCCCGTTTGGTTCAATAGACCTTCTCTGAACGCTCTCATTTCCGAGCTGTCATCTGTTCTGTAACCCTGTGATGCCTCCGTTACTGTAAGTAGGGTTGCAGCCTTCACGATGATATCAGGATTTTGTTCTACAAGCCACTCAGGATCCACTTCGCGATAACCATCGAGATTCTCAGCAATATTTATCCCCCCAGCAGTTTTGCACGCAGAATCCCAAAAGGTCCCCTTACCACCGGCCATATTTTGATAACCCATAAATGCTCGTGGCTTTTCAGCTTCCGGAAGTTCGTCAGTCCTAGATCGGATCTCATCGGTCCACTCTGTATACCAGTTGACGAACTCAGTAGCCTCATCTTCTCTATCAAGAATGTATCCAAGTTTTTTAGTTTCCGCAGGTATCAATTCGACTACGTTGAACTCTATTCGAATTACTGTTATGCCCGCGGGAGCCATCACATCCTCTATACCCGGAGTGTAATTCCCGAGGGTTAGAACTACATCTGGATCAAGTTCGATTATGGCTTCGTAATCAGGCGTGAACCACGAGGAGCCTACCGAGGGCAATTTGCTCAGATCTGGGAAATACACCTCATCCAAAAAGGTAGATATACCTACAACATTTTCCGCTGCCCCAATCGCCCTAACAGTATCCAATGAACTGGGGGGAAGTGTTACAATTCTATCTATCGGCTTGTTTACTGTTATAGCTTTATCTTGTGCATCGATGAATGTCATCATCTTTTCTTCTCCCCTAATAATCAACTCGATCTGATTTACGTCGCCTTCATCGATCTCGCCATCGTAATTGGCGTCTGCCAATTCTGTAGCCTCATTTGTTCCTTCTATGATCCCCAGCACATATTCGATATCATCTTCATCTATGGTGCCGTCCATGTTGGCATTTCCAAATATCTCCAATGTATATTCCGACGCAAGACCTGACGTAACCGCCAGTGACACGCACACCAATGACGCAACCGATATTGTAATCAATTTCCTCATTTCATCCCTCCTAATACAGCAACGTATATTACGAATTTGCGAGCCCGCATGCATACAAGATATATAACTATTTCGGAGATAATCCTATATTATGCTATTATATTTGTTTTTATGTATAACCTGAATGATTGAGAGTTCAAAAACCAAAAAAAAATTATTAAAAAATATAACATAAATAGTGTTTGCGTCGTCGATCTTTACGTCTCCCACCTATAGCGATCCGACAGATCTAACATGTTCGTATAAAGGCCCTCAACGCCATAAAATTTCTCCAGGATCTCGTCGCCGATTTCTTCCTCGTCCAGATCGTCGAACAGATCTGGGTGGAATAGCTTGGCAAAGTAATAGCATTCAGCAAGGCATGTTGCAGGGTCCAATCCTATCGCGCCGTACTTTGCATATTGAACATTCCGGTTTTTCACAGCATTAACCGTCTGCAGGTCGGGATCTGAGAGGACATCCTCTATCGATATCGCATGAGGAGGAGATATCCCGTGAATCAGGATTATGTCTGGGTTCCAGTCCAGAATCTGCTCCTTAGAGACCATTACGCTGCCGCTGCTGGTTACAAACTCCTCCGCTACATTTATGCCGCCTGCTATGTTTATGGGATCGTAGCGGCCCCAGGTTTTTGTGACTAACGCTACGCCTTGAGTGCCTGATATGCCATAGACCCTAGGCCTATCGCTTTCGGGTATTTCCGAGGTGATTGTCGTTATCTCCTCGATCTTCTCGTCAGCATACGATATGAGCTCCACTGCTCGTTCCTCCGTTCCTGTAATCAGCCCCATTATCCTGAGCATGTCAAAATCGAACTGCAAGCTTTGAACACACACGACGGGAACCCCGATCTTATCCTGGATTGCGTCGGCAACATCAGGAATGGGTGCATACTCGAAGACGACGTCCGGCTTAAGAGATGCTATTATCTCCATGTTGGGATTTGTATAACCACCGACATCAGGAAGACCTGCCAACTCGGGCGCAGCATCCCGTTCTGGCGCCCAATAGGTGGCTGGTTTCTCATAGGCGTACTCCTTGACGTAGTTGTTTATACCCACGATTTTATCGGCTGCACCAAGCTGTATGAGCGTTCTGAAGTCGTCCTTAAGCCCCGCAGGGACCACTCTTTCAACAGGCATGGAGATCGTCACCGTCCTGTTGGCCATGTCGATGAGGGTGAGTTTAGTCTCTTCTCCGGCGATAATCAGCTCGATCTGAGCAATGTCCTCTTCGTCGATCCTGCCATCGTAGTTGGCATCGGCCAGATCTGTCTCCTCGTTTGTACCAGCGATTATTCCCTGCACGTATTCGATATCCTCTTCATCTATGACCACGTCCATGTTGGCATTGCCGAAGACCTTCAATGTGCGATCCTGTGCTGGGGGTGAAGCCGCCGTCAATAGCATTGATGATGCTAAGAGCATCATCAACACAGCAGTCCTAGATTTTTTCATGTAATTTCCTCCAAAGGATTATCACCATCTTCACCATCTTAGCTGGTCTCATTACTACTCCCACCGATGAAGGTCCGAATTTTCAAGCATCCATGTATAAAGACCCTCAACGCCGTAGAATCTCTCAAGAATCGCATTTCCTTCGGCCTCTACATCTAAATCCTCGAACTCATCCGGATGGAATAGCTTGGCCAAATAGAAACATTCCGCAAGACCTGTTGCAGGATCCCAACCTACATACCACCCCTTTGTGTAGTATATCGCACGATTTTTCACAGCACTTACCAATTGCAGGTCGGAATCGTCTAGTAAATTTTCCACGGAGTATGTATGTGTCTTTCCGAATCCGTGGATTAGGATCAGATCCGGATCCCACAATATGATCTGTTCTTTTGAAATTTTCAAATTAGATGTGGAACCCGTGAGTGGCATCATCTCGCTTGCAACATTTATACCTCCCGAGAGAAGAATGGGGTCGTAAAAAGTGACCGCTGTGTCACTGCTTCGGGTGAAAAATACCTTTGGCTTCTCGCCTTCAGGGATTTCCGATGTAACATCTGTCACCTTATCGAGCTCTTCACCGATGTATGAAATCAGATTCTCAGCCTCATCCTCCTTTCCCAAAACCTTGCCTGCAATCCTGTAAGCTTCGAACTGCTGCTCGAACGGAGTACGTGTGGGATCGTCTCTCATATACGCTGGTACGTAGGACGGCGAGTGTGTAATGCAAACAACAGGGATACCCGTTTTCTCTTGTACCGAGTCTGCTGTGCTGGGAAATTGTGCTGAACAAAACGCGATATCCGGTTTTAGGGATAGTATCTGCTCCATGTTCGGCAAATCGTCAGCCCCTGTGCTGGGGAGATCCTTGAGTTCGGGGTATGCTTGTACGCATACCAGCCTCGCTGGGTCAGATTTGGCGATATAGTCGGTCACACCCACAATCTTATCTGCGGCTTCGAGCTGAAGCATCGTTCGAACTTCATCCAGCGTCGAAATGCAGGCTACTCGCTCTATCGGTCTTGGCACGGTCACATTTCTATCGGCCATGTCAATTATTGTTATTTCCTTTTCTCTTCCGTTGATGACCAACTCGATCTGAGCAATGTCCTCCTCGTCGATCTTGCCATCATAGTTGGCATCGGCCAGATCCGTCTCCACGTTCGTACCATCGATTATTCCCTGCACGTATTCGATGTCCTCTTCATCTATGGTCTCGTCCATGTTGGCGTTGCCAAAGACCTTTATGACGAAATCCTCTGTAGCAACCGATGCCGCCGTTAATAGCATTGATGGTGCTAAAAGCACCATCAACACAGCGATCCTAGATGTTTTCATGTTGTTTTCTCCAAAGGATAGACGAATACCCCATTCTCATCCAAATCGATGTCCAGACCCTGGAATCGAGTTAAGTATTCCTGGTGAATGGCGTTTGGATCCAAATCCTCGAAGAGCTCCGGATGGAACCACTTTGCATTGTATGCAATTTGAAGGAAACCCCTACAGCTGTTTGAATAGAAACCGCAGATTTCTGAGGAGATTACGTAGACCTTTCCAGTTTTCACGGCGTTGACATTCTGCAATTCTGGTCGACTCATTATCTCAGCTCTTATGGCCTCCAATCCTGCCGTGTCATCTGCATTCAATTGATAACCACCGGCCTCAGTGTAGGTGACCACTTTGACTATGATGTCCGGATTTCGTGCTACTACATCTTCGGGATTTACAGAACCGCTGGCACCGTTGAATATATCAATACCACCCGCAGACTCGATGTTAGCGTACTCGCTGTTCAAGGATGCGTAAGATACCCTCCTGTCCTCATAGTACACCTTCGGCCTATCATCTTCCGGAATTTTCTCAACAGTAGCCTGAATTGAATTCAGAACGCTTTCACGAAAATCTATGAGGTCTTCTGCTTCAGTACTTTTGCCAAATAGATAGCTAAACGTTTTTGCTTCGTCGTTGTAACTATTTGGGTAGTTAAGATTAAACCGAAGAACTGTAATTCCTGCTTTTTCGCATACCTCTTGCACCTGGTCTAATTGGTCAAAAAATGTATGCAAAATAACGACATCTGGGTGGAGTGCAAGTATTTCTTCGATGTTCGGTGACGGCCATCCTACATTTTGAACGTTAGAGAGTTCAGGATAAAAGACGGAATCTGTAAGACCCTGACCAACAATCGTTTCTTCTACCGGAACCCCGAGGGCCCTCATGGTTTCGACTGGGTGCAATAGGATGCATACCATCCTTTCGATCGGTTTTTTTACAGTCACGATCCTATTTGCAGAATCGATGATAGTGAGTTCCTTCTCCCCACCACGCATGATTAGCTCGATCTGAGCTGTATCCATTTCATCGATAACGCCGTCATAATTGGCATCCGCCAGCTCTGTAGCCTCATTCGTCCCACCAATAATTCCCAGAACGTATTCTATGTCCTCTTCGTCTACGGCCTCGTCCATGTTGGCGTTGCCAAAGACCTTCAAGGTAAAATCTTCCTCAGTAGCTGATGTCCCTGTAAACAGCGTTAATGATGCTAAGAGCATCATTAATGCAACGATCCTATATGTGTTCATGTTGTTTCCTCCAAAGGATAGACGAATACACCGTTCTCATCCAAATCGATATCTAGACCCTGGAATCTAGTTAGATATTCCTGATGTATGGCTTTTGGATCCAGATCCTCAAAGAGTTCTGGGTGGAACCATTTTGCCTGATAGGCGAGCTGGATGATCTGTCTACATCCACTGGCAGGAAAGAACGCCACCAAATGATCTGCGATTACGTAAACTTGCCCATCTTTCACAGCTTTAACGTTCTGCATCTCAGGTTGGCTTAAGATTTCGTTTCTCGCTCCTTCCAGATCAGAAGTGTTGCTCGCATCAAGATCGTAACCACCCGCTGTCCACGGTGCCACCAGTACAATGATATCAGGGCTCTGAGCCATTATTGCCTCAGGATTTATGGACACGTAGTTATCAGGCTGATCCGCGAAGGTATCCAGACCACCGGCCGTTTCGATGTAGGCATACCTCCCATAAATGTAGTATTCACCGTCTTTAAAAGAAGGCGCAAAGTACACTTTCGGCTTATCCTCATCCGAAATCATGTCCACTCTTTCTTCGATAGACTTCAGGATTTCCCCATGCCAATCAAGATATTCTTCAGCTTCGTCCCTTCCAAAGACGTATCCAAGCGTTTTCACTTCTTCTCGATAGGTCTCGGGTGTTTGTAACTTAAACCGAAGCACAGTTATATCCGCTGATTCCAGCACTTCTTGCACTGAATCGAGATCCGAAACTCCCCCCCTTCCAAAAAGAAGGACAACGTCAGGATGTAGAGCTAATATCTCTTCGACGTTAGGGTCCCATCCAGTCCCAATACTTGGTACATCAACAAACTCTGGAAAAAACGCTGTATCTAAAGGAGTGGGCCAGGTTCCTATACCGACGATATGATCTTTCGGCACTTTAAGTGTCCGTAATGTTTCAATGGCTTGTGGAAACGTGGGAACGATCCTCGTTATCGGCTTTTTTACTGTTACCGTTCTATCAGCAGAGTCGATCAACGTAAGCTCAGTTTCTTCGCCATCAATGATCTGCTCTATCTGAGCTATGTCCTCTTCATCAACATCGCCATCGTAGTTGGCATCGGCCAGCTCTGTAACTTCATTTGTCCCTTCTATAATCCCATGCACGTATTCTATGTCCTCTTCATCTAAAGCCTCGTCCATGTTGGCGTTGCCAAAGACATTCAAGGTAAAATCGTCCTCAACAGCCGATGCCTCTGTCAACAGCATTATTGATGCTAAAAGCATCATCAATGCAGCGATCCGAGATGTGTTCATGTTGTTTCCTCCAAGGGATAGACGAATACACCGTTTTCATCCAAATCGATGTCCAGGCCCTGGAATCGAGTTAGATATTCCTGATGTATGGCTTTTGGATCCAGATCCTCAAAGAGTTCAGGTTGGAACCATTTTGCTTGGTAGGCAAGCTGGATGAAGCTTCTGCATCCACTATCTCCAAAAAACGATAACAAATGAACGGCAATTACGTAAACTCGGCCCTCTTTG
This sequence comes from Methanosarcinales archaeon Methan_01, assembly GCA_001602645.1. Taxonomy (GTDB): domain Archaea; phylum Halobacteriota; class Methanosarcinia; order Methanotrichales; family Methanotrichaceae; genus Methanocrinis. The sequence continues at coordinate 56,551 of LUYE01000018.1, read as the reverse complement.
ACAGCAGGGACGTATTGCAATACCTTCCGGCTCATAACCTCCCCTCTTGTATCTTCGAATTCCGATATATCTCTCGCATCCATATCATAACCACCAGCAGTGCTCTCAACTTTAACGATGACATCAGGCTCTCTGGCAGCGATTGCTTCAGGATTCACAGACGTATATGAACCAGGTTGATCGGAGAATATATCGTTGCCACCACACAATGCGATATATGCGTATTCACCATATATTTTATAACCGTCGTCTCCTGATGCAGCCTCGAAATAGACCCTCGGTTTTTCGTTCTCTGGAATATTATCAACTTTAGCTTCGATGTCGTCTAGAATGTTTCCGCGCCAGTCGACGAACTCCTTGGCTTCGACCTCTTTGTCCAGCACATATCCGAGCTCTTCTATCTCTTCAGGGTACGTTTCCAGTCCATTGAGGCTAAAACATAGAACGTCGAAGCCAACGGATTCCAGACTGCTTATCGTCGAAGAAGTATCTGAATACGCAGATGAAGCGGTAAACAATACCAGATCTGGTTTTAGTGCCAGTATCTCTTCGACGTTTGGATCCCATCGATCTCCGACATCTGGAATATCGCCGATCTCAGGGAAGAATCCCGGATCGTATTCGGGCCAGTGCTTCGCTGCACCAACGATATTATCCTTTGGCACCTTAAGCGTCCTTAACGTCTCAAGTGCGTGCGGAAAACAGACGACGATTCTCTCCACCGGCTTCCCGACGGTAACTGTCCTAGTTGCACCATCAATTAACGTAAGTTCTGTCTCCACCCCAGCTATGATCAGCTCTATTTGAGCGATGTCCTCTTCGTCGATCTCTCCATCGTAGTTGGCATCCGCAAGCTCAGTTTCCTCGTTTGTCCCGTCGATGACCCCTTGAACATATTCTATATCCGCCTCATCTATGGCGTCGTCCATATTGGCGTTCCCGAACACCTTAAGGGTGTGATCAATTGAAACAGCTGATGCCGACGTCCCTACAAATAGTAGAGTTGTAACCAACAGGAAAAAGGAGCACCGCACCAAGTCTATCCTTACTCTATTTCTGTACTGTCCAGCCATTTAACCAACCCTTTTTGTTGATATTAACAAATTCTAGTTATCTCCGTTTTGTCTCAATAATGCCCGCAAAATATCTCGAAATTCTTCGACAGTATTGTACCTGGAAGGAACGGAGAGTATCACGGCTCTTGAGTCTTCTTCGCTCTCCAAGCCCACCACCGTATTTGCTGGTACGTATGTCACATCTCCCGGCTTCATGGCAGCGACCTCTTCCGATATCAGCTTGACCGAGCCTTCTATCAAGATCAATACGCCATCGCCTGCATGAGAATGGGGCTTCACCTCCAGCCCCGCTGGTATCTCCAAGTGTGTTATTGCGATCTTTTCAGAGGCAAAGATGGGCCTCATGACTCCCTCAGATGTTTCAAAGGGCTCAGCTTCTTCAAATTTGCAGACAATCATTTCATCACCTTTTTGGCGATAATTATCTTGGATGGGCTGCCGATCTCCTCAACATGAACGACAGAAAAACCGCTGTCTTCAATGAAATCACAAAATTTGGCTGATGAATGTACCAGATCGATCCCACCTGATATGGTGAACATTAAGTCGAAGAATACGGCAGTTTGGTCTTCGGAGATGTCGTCTAGATGATAATGCTTTGATATCAGAAGCCCGCCATCATTGAGGCTGGTGTTTATCTTCTTCAGGATGGGCACAAGTGAAGCTTCTGGCCGGTAGAGAACGTCGGATACGAACACAACATCGTAGCCAGAACCTATCCCGTCCTTTGTCAGGTCTCCCTGGATGAGGTTGATTCCACCGTTATGACCTGAGATCACCTCTTTAGTTATGCCTTCTATAACTTGAGGATAATCGAAAACTGTGACCTCGAAATCCGGGTTTAACCGGGCAAAGGCGATGGAGTAAAGGCCGTGCCCACCCCCAAGATCCAAGATCCGCTTCGCCCTCATGAAATCTTCATTTTCTCTGAGGGCCCTCATAGTCCTCTGCAGGCTTCCGCAAATGGCAGCTTCGGCCATGGCGAGTATAAAGCTCCTATCGAATACAGTATGGTCTCGAGGGATTTCCATAGGCCCATTCTTGAGAGCCTCGCTGAGATTGCCCCATCTATCTTCACGAGTCTTTTTCATCAATTTTATGAGATCCCCTTGGTAATACGGAGAAGCTTCTATCAGAAATTTCTTCGATATGTTGGTTAATGCGTATTTATCACCATTATCACCATTCTTGGTCAAAAGAGCCATTGACGTCATGGCGCGGCAGAGCTTCTCCGTCATATCCCTATGCAAACCTCTCAGATCCGCCAGCTCCGAAGACGTTTTCGGTTCTGACAGGGCATCGAAAATTTCGTGTTCGACGGCCGTAGATAGAACGTAGAACTTCTCGAATGCACAAGCTGTTTCGAAGATCTGGCGGAATCCGGATTCACACGAGTCCTCCGAATCCTGATCGAATATAAACTGATTAATCATACGAACCACCTGAATATACGCGCATTCTATCAAGTTTTTAACATTGTTTTAGAATATTCGTAATAATCTGTGCTATTATTTATAGGTTTTGACAAGTATAAATACTACATATAAAAATATTATCCTATCTGAGAATATAAGCTATAATGAGCTGATTTTAAAAGGCAACGACTATCGATTTCAATAATTGGATCGCCGAGCTTATTTCCACAGTCTGGGCATCGATCTGCGGTAACTTCAACTTGTTTATCTGGATTTGCAAGAGGTCTTGATACCCCTTTATGACCCACTTTTTGGCCTGTTTTCCCTTTATTCCCCTTCTTTATACTCTTTTTTGCCTTTGCGACCACGTTTCAATCTCGGCGGTGTATGGGCATTTTCATATTTGGCTAATCGGGCTTCAAGTTTCGCGATATGATCTTTAAGCAACTCATTCTCGCGCTTTAATCGTTCCATCTCATCTTTAAGTTGCTTGATAATCTCTTCTTCGTGCATACTCCCAACACGATGATATTGATAACAAATTATATAATTTTTCTGGTCGAGGTGGATTCTAGGTCAATTCGCATGGATTTAGATAGGAGCTAAACACGTACCAATAATTAAGCTCCCAACTTTAATCATCATAAGGCTTTCATCCTCACACGGTATTCGGACTTGGATTCGCGATTAAGGCGAAAGGTGGTGCTCTTCGATTTTGTTGATATTTCGCGAGGTGTTTTTGGAGATGCTTCTCAGTGGCCACTTTTGACAGCAGGATGGATCAAATGGGGCATTCCAAAAATCAGAATCGATTTCTTTCTCACTCCTGTTATCACCATACCTTCCCCGCGAGGCAGTACCTGAACAGCAGCTTCAGAAGGGGTGCGTACTTCGGCTTTGCGATCCCCGGATGCCGCAGCCTCCGCAGGACGAGCCAGGGGCTGGCGGTGAACTTGAGGCCGGGAAAGACCAGGCCGTCCGTGGCGGTACCGAGGCGGCAGAGCTCGTCGTTGGAGAGGGCCGCGAGGGCGTCCCTCGCCTTCAGATGGAGGTCGGAGGCGACGACGTCCCTCCTCATCCTCGCCTCGTACTCGATCGTCCTCGTCTCTCCCCGGAGGAAGCGGTCGATCGCCTCGGCGGCGATCCGGGCGGACCGGGCCGCCGGGTAGAGGCCACCGCCGGTGAAGGGGTTGGTGAGCCCTCCGGCGTCCCCGATGAGGACGGCCCTCCCCCGCTGGAGCCGTTCGGCGACGCCCAGGGGTATGGCGCCGCCGTTCTTCTCGACGATTTCGCCCTCGATTCTGTACTTCGATATGAAAGCCTCCAGGGTTGGGACCGTCCCGAAGCAGCCGACGTTGGCGGTGCCGCGCTCATTTTTGAGGAAGATCCAGCAGGAGTAGGGCTCGGAGGGGAGGTCGCGGTCGATGATGGCGTATATGGCGTCGTCTTCGGGCCAGGTCATCTCCACCTGGGCTGCGGGAAGGAGCCGGTTTCTGGCTCTGATCGCCCTTCCGACTCTGGAGGCGGGGCCGTCGGCCCCCACGATCGCCTCTGCCCTGACGACCTCGCCCCCCCGGAGGCGGAGGACGCCGGATTCGGGGTCGATCTCCTCGACCTCCAGGGCGACTTCAGCGCCTGCACCCTCCGCCAGCCTCAGGAGATGCTGGTCGAAGCGGGGCCGATCGAGCATCAACACCTCTCCTCTCACCCTGTAGCTCGCACGGTTCGGGAATACCACCTCCAGGTAGGGGACCTTGCCGGTGATGAAGTCGCCGACGGCGGTCTCAAACTCCGGAAAGCAGGCGGCAAAGAGCCCCTCGGCGCACTGCTTGGGGACCCCCACCACCTCTTTTCGGTCGATGAGGAGGACCTTGTGGCCCATCTCCGATAAAAAGCGGGCCGCGGTGCTTCCGGCGGGACCTGCGCCCACCACCGCTGCTGAATACACGTTGGTGGGTTCTTTTCCAAAAGGGATCAAACTTTCGGATCCGCGGGGGGAACCATTCTGCGGCGGGGCCCGAAGAGTTTATGGTCTGAAAGTTCGTCCCGTGATATATGAGCATCTCCCGTCTCCTCAGATCGAAGCCCAAGCCCAGGATCGCCGAGAGCCCTCCGGTGGACATCCTGGAGCTGAAGAAGGACCCCTACTACATCGTCGCCTCTGTGGAGGTGGGAAACAGCACCACCAAATGCATCCTCACCGCCACCAACATGAAGAACGGTCAGACCCGGATCGTCAACAAGACGGTGAAGATGACCCGGGACGTGCGAAAGCCGAAGCCGGGGGAGGAGGTCTTCGCCCATACCCTCTGCGGCACCCCCCTCACCCGGGAGTCGGTATCGGATCTGGTGCGTGACACCCTCCTGGAGAGCCACGCCAGGGCGAGGCTCTCCATCAAGGACGACCTGAACTTCGTCGTCCGGTCGACGGGGGTCGTTGCCGGCTTCTCGTCGCCGGACGAGGTGGGGACCTTCATCCAGGCCCTCGCCGACGGCTGCCTTATAGCCGGGGTCCCGCCGAGGCTGATGACCCCTGCGATGTCGATCCAGAACATCCCCGATCGGTTCCGGCCCTACAGCCTGATGGACAGGATCGTCTTCAACGGGCCCGTAGCCTCGGTCTTCCCGCCGAAGGGTTCGACGGGGGTCGAGATCGTCGCCAACGAGATGGAGGGGGAGCTCGCCACCGCCGGGATAAAGGAGGGGTCGAAGTGGACCGACGTCGACTTCCGAAATCCGTGCCTCTCCCTCGACTTCGGGACGACCCTCGACGGGAGGATCACATCGGCGGAACTGCCGTACTCGAGCACCATCGGCAACTTCTGCGGCCTGGCGGGAGCCATACCCGACGCCCTGATCCAGGGAACGGGGCTCGTCGACCCCCAGACGGGGACGACCCTCGACCTCTTCAGCGGAAAGAAGGTGAAGGTCGATAAGACGGCCCGGGATTATGCGAGGGCGATCGACGAGCATATCAGGATAGAGCGGGTCCCCGTCGGGAGGTCCAGGTACGGCTCCGTCCCCGTCGACCCCGCCGCCGCCGAGAAGATCGGAGTCCTCCTCATAGGCTGCGACGTCGGGGAGAACGGAAGCCAGCTCAACCGCCTCGCCCAGATCGGACGGGAGATCTACCAGGAAAAGGGGCTGAAGACCTTGTTTGCCGCCATCGACGTCGCCGCGGCCAGGACCGCCAGGCGTCTTGTGGAGGTGGCCGTCGACGCCGGCCTCGTCACCAAAGATACGGCGATAGGGGTGACCGGGCGGGCCGGCATAAGTGGAAACAAGCCGGATTTGATCCTGGAGGAGATCGGAACCCTCAACCTCTACGACCAGCCCGAGAAGAACGTAGTCTTCGTCGACGACGGCCTCGCCCGGGGCGCGGCGGTGATGGCGAGGTGCATGAACTCCATGGGAACCCCCAAGCACCCGATGGGGGGGCTCCGGGGCGGAGGGTGCATCCTCAAGAAGAGGATCGAGTACGAGGCGAGGACCTGACCTCCTCGGAGGAGGTGCCCTGGCCGGGGGAGGGCCCGGGCCGTGCGAACGAACGGATGGGAAGGCAGGACGATGGAAGCTGGAGATGGCGTGGATGGTCGGACCCCCGGGGCGGAGGGCCAGGACTCTGCCGCCTCGAAGGAGGGGATGGAGAAGAGGCTGACCGGCCTCTACCCCAAACCCCTGGAGGGGGAGCAGGTCCCCATCTCCTTCATCGCCTCAGGGAAGAAGATGATCGGCTGGTCGCCGGAGATGGGTAGGAGCGTCCAGGTCGAAGACGAATCCGACGTCTCCGCCCTCAAGCGGGTCCGGGAGATAAACGAGGTGAGGGTCTTCAACTGGCTCTCCGGGAGGGAGGGGCTGATCGAGCTCGACGACGGCGAGATGGAGGAGCTCCTCGCCATCCTCGAGGCCAAAAACGGCGAGCAGCTCGTCTTCACCCGGGTTAAGGTTAAGGGGAGGCTCATCGCCGCCTTCGCGCTGGTGGAGGGGGAGGAGCCTCGGAGATGGCTTTTGTCGGAGCGGCTGGACGATTGACGGCTCGTCGGCGACCTTGGCCTGAAAAGGTTTATCTCCTATAAGCTGAGTGGGGCTTTCGGTCCGGAATGTGGCCCCAGATGGCCGAACCGGATCGAGGTGAAGCGATTGAAGTCTTTTTATGCATACATCCGCGACGCGTGGAAGACCCCCAGTGAGAGCTACGTCGGCGAGCTTCGGCAGGAGAGGCTGATAGGATGGCGGCGGGATGCCTCCGTCCAGAAGATCGACCGGCCCACCAGGCTCGATCGGGCTCGGGCCCTCGGCTACAAGGCTAAGCAGGGGATCAGCGTGGTGAGGGTGAAGGTGAGGCGCGGCGGCCGTCGGAAGTCGAGGTACATCCGCGGAAGAAGGTCCAAGCACATGGGATCGAACAAGATCACCGCAGGAAAGAGCCTCCAGAGGATAGCCGAGGAGCGGGCGGGCCGAAAGCACCCCAACATGGAGGTATTGAACTCCTACTGGGTGGGCGAAGACGGGATGCAGAAGTGGTACGAGGTGATCCTCGTCGACCCGAACCATCCGGCGATAGCCTCCGACCCGGACCTCGGCTGGATCGCTGGCGGAAGCCATCGCGGCAGGGCGAACCGGGGCAAGACCAGCGCCGGAACGCGAGGCAGGGGCCTGCGGAAGAAGGGGGTCGGGGCCGAGAAGCTCCGCCCCAGCATCAGGGCCAACGAGGGCAGAGGAAAGTGATTTGATTCACAGGGTGACCTTTCGAGCCTTCGTAGCCTCCACCGAGGTCGAGGAGAAGGTGAGAGAGGCCCTATCCCTCTTCGTCCCGCCGGAGTCCTTATCCCGAACCCGGGCCGTCGGCCATCACGGAAACGAGATCCTGATCCTCAACCTTGACCTCCGGAAGAAGGAGGGTCTCCGGTTCTTTGATCGGCTGAGGGAGGTCCTGCCGGAGAGGGAGATGGCCCGGCTCCGCCGGGAGCTGGACCTCCGGGTCGACGATGAGTGCTGCCTCCACTTCCGGCTGGACAAGCAGGCGGCTTATCGAGGAGTGGCCCGTCTCACCGATTCCGGCGACGCGATCACCGTCTCCGCCCATCTCGAGACTTATCCTGCGAGGCGTGAGAGGGCGATTTTGGTCGCCGGAGAGCTTTTATGAGATCCTACGAGCCGAACCTCCACAGCCTCCCCGATGGCTCCTCCTCGGCGAGCAGGCTCGCCCTGGCTGCAAAGAGGCTCGGCTACTCCGGGATCATCATAACAAACCACACCACCTCCGGCTGGCCCCTAGGGGTCGAGGCGGCGAGGCTGGTGGGGGGGATCGAGGTCGCCATCGGCGCCGAGATAGTCGCCTCCGACCAGAGGTCCCTCCACTCCAAGGCCACCTCCCTCAGGGATAGGGCCGCCTTTCTGGCCGTTCATGGTGGGGACGAGAAGATCAACCGGGCGGCCTGCGAGGACCCGAACGTCGACCTCCTCGCCCACCCCCACCGGGGACGGGCCGGGATAGGGGTGGCGGGGGCGAAGGCCGCCCGGGATAACCAGGTGGCGATAGCCCTAGACCTCTCCTCCATGATAATTCTCCGGGGTCCTGCGAGGGTGAGGTGGATGGAGACCGTCAGAAGGGACCTCAACTTGATTGAAAAGTTCGACCTACCTCTGATGATGACGACGGGTGCCAGATCTCATCTCGACCTCCGGTCTCCTCGGGACCTGACGGCCCTGGCAGGCCTTCTGGGGCTGGATCGGGAGAGGGCGTTGGAGGCCTTAGCCCTGCCGGAATCGATCCTCGACCTCAACCGGAGGCGTTGGACCTCGGTGGGGGTGGAGCTGGTTTGAGGAGCTGGCTTCCCGTCCTCCGGGATCGGAGGCGGTACATCGCCTTCGAGGTGGAGGCAGAGGATCGGGTCAGAGCTGGGGACCTGATGGCCGAGATTAGGGCAGCCCAGACCTCTCTCTTCGGAGACCTGGGGTCTGCCAAAAACCGGCTCCGTATGATCTCCTTCGATGGGAGGTTCGGCCTCCTTCGCTCCTCTCACCTCCGGACGGAGGAGTCCAGGGCCCTCCTCGTCACCGTCACCTCCGTAGGGGGAACGAGAGCGGCGATCAGGGTGAGGGGGATCTCGGGCTCGATAAAAGCCGCGACAGAAAAGTATATACCGCAATCGACCTTACAGCCCGGCGAAAATAAGAGAAGAGTCGATTTAGGTCCAGTTTCTGGATCCGTGGTGCGAACTCGTGGTCGGGAGATCGATCTCTGTCCAGACGACCCGAAGATGACGGAAGGATCAGCCACACGATATGTGGGACTGACCTCTTTTGATTTATGCGGAGAGGATATTGATGCAGATGGCACCTCAGATGGGTTATGATAGGGCTATAACGGTGTTCAGCCCCGACGGGAGGCTCTTTCAGGTGGAGTACGCCCGCGAGGCAGTTAGGAGAGGCACCACCGCCGTAGGGATAAAGGCGGTCGACGGCGTGGCGGTCCTGGTGGACAAGAGGATCACCAGCAGGCTGATGGAGCCGGAGTCGATAGAGAAGATATTCCAGATCGACCAGCACATAGGGGCCGCCACCTCCGGCCTCGTCGCTGACGCCCGGGTCCTCATCGACCGGGCCCGGGTCGAGTCCCAGATAAACCGGCTCGTCTACGACGAGAGCATAGGGGTCGAGGTCCTGGCCAAGAGGATCTGCGACTTCAAGCAGACCTACACCCAGTATGGTGGCGTCAGGCCCTTCGGAACCTCGCTCCTCATCGTCGGTGCCGACGACACCAGGGTGCGGCTCTTCGAGACCGACCCCTCCGGCGCCCTCCTGGAGTACAAGGCGACAGGGATCGGGGCAGGCCGGTCTGCGGTGATGGAGATCTTCGAGGAGAAGTACCGGGAGGATATGAACTGCGACGAGGCGATCCTCCTGGGCCTGGAGGCCCTCTACAAGGCCGCCGAGGGGAAGTTCGAGGCCTCCACCACCGAGATAGGGGTGATCAAGCTCGACGAGAAGCTCTTCTGGAAGCTCGAAGAGGAGGATGTCGCCGCCCGGGTGGCCGAGATGAAGGCTCAAATCGGCGGCGAGGTTGCTGGAGAGGCGTGAGAATGGTCACCCTGGAGGAGGCGGTGACGGCCAGGCTCAAGACCCACGGCGAGGTCTTTGAGGTCCTGGTGGACCCCGAGGGGGCTCTGTCCTATCGGCAGGGTGAAGATCTGGACCTGGAGAAGATCCTCGCCGCCGAGGACGTCTTCGAGAATGCGGGCCGCGGCGACAGGAGCTCCGAGGAGGACCTCCTCCGGGCCTTCGAGACGACCGACGTTTTGACGATAGCCGCGAAGATCATAAAGAAGGGCGAGATCCAGCTGACGGCGGAACAGAGGAAGAGGATCATCGAGAACAAGAGGCGTCAGGTCGTCAACGTCATAGCCACCAACGCCATCAACCCCCAGACCGGGACCCCCCACCCGCCTGCTCGGATCGAGCGGGCCATGGAGGAGGCTCACGTCAACATCGACCCCACCAAGTCGGTGGAGGAGATGGTCAACGTCACCATGAAGGCCATAAGGCCGATAATACCGATAAGGTTCGAAGAGGTGGACGTGGCCGTCAAGGTCCCTCCGGCTTACGCCCCCAAGGCCTACGGCGAGATCGCCTCCTTCGGAAAACTCCAGCGGGAGCAGTGGCAGAACGACGGCTCGTGGATCGGGGTGGTCAGGCTTCCCGCCGGGCTTCAGAACGAGTTTTACAGCCTCGTCAACCGCCTCTCCAAGGGGGAGGCGGAGACGAAGCTCTTGAAACGATGACGATTTGACCGAGGATTTTGGAATGGATCATAATAACGACCGCAACGTGGTGGTGCCCGGAGACCTTCTATCGGACGACCCCAAAAAGTCGGGCGAGGGCACCTACGTAAAGGACGGGAAGGTCCGCTCCCTCCTCTACGGGATGGCCAGCAGCTACAAAGATAAGGTGCGAGTGATACCCCTCGCCGGAAAGTACGTCCCAGCCCCGGGAGATACGGTGATAGGGACCGTCCAGGACATCGTCTTCTCAAACTGGATCGTCAACATCAACTCGCCTTACGAGGGCCTCCTCCACATATCCGAGCTGCCGAGGAAGATCGAGATGAACGAGATGTCCAAGTACCTCCGCATCGGAAGCTCCGTGATGGCCAGGGTCAAGGACGTCGACTCCACCATGAAGGTCGAGCTGACGATGAACGATAGGAGGCTCGGCATCCTGACGAGGGGGCGGGTGGCGGAGATAAGCCCGACGAGGGTTCCAAGGCTGATCGGCAAAGGCGGCTCCATGATCAACATGCTGAAGAAGGAGCTGAACTGCAACCTCTTCGTTGGGCAGAACGGCAGGATCTGGGTCGACGGCAACGACGACGACATGGACCTGGCCCTGAAGACGATCCTCATCATAGAGAAGGAGGCCCATACGACGGGGCTCACCGACAGGATAATGGATTTTCTGAGATCTGAGAAAGAGGCAAGAAGTTGATCGGCATGGAAGAGAAGTTATCATTCTTCAAAGATGGATTAAGGCTCGATGGGAGGCGGCCCGATGAGCTTCGGCCCATCAAGATCGAGGTGGGCGTCCTGGCTCGAGCCGACGGCTCTTGCTACATCGAGATGGGCGACAACAAGGTGATTGCGGCAGTCTACGGCCCCCGGGAGGTCCACCCCCGCCACCTCCAGGAGGTCACCCGGGCGATAGTCCGGTATCGTTACAACATGGCCTCCTTCTCCGTCGAGGAGAGGAAGAGGCCCGGCCCCGACCGCCGGAGCTACGAGGTCTCGAAGGTCAGCCGGGAGGCCCTGGAGCCCGTCATCCTCACCTCTTACTTCCCGAGGTCGGTTGTCGACATATTCGTCGAGGTGCTACAGGCGGACGCCGGTACGAGGACCGCCGGGATAAACGCGGCCTCGGTCGCCCTGGCGGACGCTGGGATCCCGATGAAGAGCCTCATCTCCTCCTGCGCCGCCGGAAAGGTCGACGGCGAGATCGTCCTCGATCCGATGAAGGCCGAGGACAACTTCGGAGAGGCGGACGTTCCCATCGCCATGACCCCCGGCGGCGACGTCACCCTCCTCCAGATGGACGGGCGCATGACGGGGGATGAGTTCCGACGCGCCCTGGAGCTGGCGAAGGAGGGATGCCAGCAGATATATGAGGTCCAGAGGCGGGTCCTAGTCGATCGGTACGGCACCATCGGCGGGCCGGGGAGCTGCGATGCGGCCGAAGCGGAGGAAGAGATATGAGCGACGTGGTGATGGCGGAGATCAGGAAGGATTACCTATACCACCTGGTTTTGAAGGGCGAGAGGGCCGACGGCAGACGCTTCGACGAGTATCGGGAGATCGTCCTCGAGACGGGGACGATCAGGAAGGCCGACGGCAGCGCCCACGTGAGGCTCGGAAAGACCCGGGTTCTGGTGGGCGTCAAGATCCAGCCGGGAGAGCCCTTCGCGGACACCCCCAACAAAGGGGTGATCATCACCAACGCGGAGCTCGTCCCTCTAGCCTCCCCCAACTTCGAGCCAGGCCCCCCCAACGAGGTGGGGATCGAGCTCGCCCGGGTCGTCGATCGGGGGGTCCGGGAGTCGGGGGCTATCGACCTCCCGTCCCTATGCATCACCCCGGCGGAGAAGGTCTGGATCGTCTTCATAGACGTTCACGTCCTCGATGACTGCGGAAACCTGATGGACGCCTCGAGCCTGGGGGCGATCGCTGCCCTGATGACTGCGAAGGTTCCCGCGGCGCAGTACGGCCTGGGGGAGGACTACCCCCTGCCGGTGAGGGACGTCCCCGTGGCGACGACGGCCGTCGAGTTCGGCGACGCCATAATCTTCGATCCTGATACCGACGAGGAGTCGGTGGCGGACACGAAGCTGACGGTGATCACCACCGCTGACGGGTCGGTCTGCGGAATGCAGAAGAGCGGCCCCGGATTCCTCAGCCAAGATAAGATCTACCGCATCGTTGATATAGCATGTGAGCGGGCTAAGGAGATCCGGGAGAAGTTTCTGGAAGTATAATCATGGTCAAGAAGTTCAAGAAGGGAAGGAAGACCAGGTCCGCCGGAAGGTTTGGGCCTAGGTACGGAAGGAAGATCCGAAAGCTGGTCGCGGACATCGAGGAGCGGAGCACGAAGAAGTACGACTGTCCCGTCTGCGGCAGAATCCGGGTGAGGAGAGAGGGGACCGGGATCTGGAGGTGTACCAAGTGCGGTCACACCTTCGCCGGCGGCACTTACATACCCGTGACCTCCGTCGGCCAGTCCGTGGCCCGGTCCGTCAAGAGGGCTGTGGAGGCTGAGTAAATTGGCCTACAGGTGCACCAGATGCAAGAAGACCGTGGAGGTCGACTACGAGTACAGCGGCATCAGGTGTCCCTACTGCGGCCATCGGATCCTCATGAAGGAGAGGCCGACCACCGTCAAGAGGATGAAAGCGGTCTGATGCGGTTCACCACATCCAGGAGGCCTTCGCCCCGGGCGAGGAGGGTCGGCCGGGTTCTCGCGAGCTTCTTCGGCGCTCGGTACATGACCCGCGGCAAGGCAGGCCTCGACGACGGCGACGAGGGCTGGATGGTGGTGGTAGAAGGAGAAGGGGGCCCCGCGGGCATCGCCCGGAGGTCCGGCGGAGAGGAGCGGACCCTCAGCTTCTCGCTCGCCCTGGAAGGCGGACCGAAGAGGCTGAGGAAGAAGAGGGCCGCGGTGGTCGGCTCGGGGAAGGCCGCCGCCGAGGTGGCGGAGTTCTTCGGCCTCGACCTTTCTGCCTCGAGGGCCGAGGGACGGCTGGTCCGGGTCGAAGACGGGAAGATCGAGTTCGTCGACGACGGGGATCTGATCCTCAGGCTGGAGATATGAGGGGGAGCGCGGAGATCGCCTTCGAGGTAGAGGGTCCCTGCGGGATTCTGGCGGCCCTCGCCCCCGAGGCGGAGGATCAGGTCCAGAGGAGCCTGGTTCGGCTCGAAGCCTGGGAGGGGGGTATCCTCCTGAAGGTGGAGGGCGAGGATCTGGTATCCCTCAGGGCCGCCCTGAACACGTGGATCAGGTTGGTCGATATAGCAATCAAGATGGTGAAGGTATGAGCACCGAATTGCCACCCCAAGTACAGAACCAGATAGCACAGCTTCAGCAGCTCCAGCAGCAGGCTCAGGCGCTGCTGGGCCAGAAGAGCCAGATAGAGATGATGATAAGGGAGACGGAGTCCGCAGTCAAGGAGATGGAGGCGAGCGAAGAGGGCGCGGTTATTTATAAGAGCGTCGGCGAGGTACTCTTCAAGGCCGATCGGGCGAAGCTGATCGAGGAGTTCAAGGAGAAGAAGGAGGTCCTCGACCTCCGGCTCAAGACCCTCGGAAAGCAGGAGGAGCGGATCCAGAAGCGGTTCACTCAGCTCCAGGATCAGCTAAAGGTCTCCCTGGGACAGAAGGTCCCCGAGGCTGCCTGAGCTTCGACGGAGTAGCGGGCCCGTGGCTTAGCCAGGATATAGCACCGGGCTTCTAACCCGGGGGTCGTGGGTTCGAATCCCACCGGGTCCGCCTGCTACTTAAATTTTCAAGATAAAGGGGATTTTTTTCAAGGTGACTGAAAATGTGCGAGCTGTCAGTTTACATGAAGGGCGAGAAGGATAGCCTGATGGAGGGCGTCGTCGTCCTCGTCACCAGAGGTGACAAGGTCCTGATGGAGGACATCCTGGGCAGGACGAAGGAGGCAAAAGGCCGGATCTTCGAGGTCAACATCACCAGCCAGAAGGCATTTTTGGAGCCGGCTTAGACGCCTCCGGGTCCTTTCGGATCTTCATTTTGGGTCGATCCCGCCATCCCCATCCCTCACCGGGGCCATCGGCCGGAAAAATTTAAGACCTCGGAGGCCAGATCAGACCTGAGGGTCGATTATGGCGTCCTTGAGAAACCATCTCCCGTTGAAGTTGTTCTGCTCTATCTTCTTTGCCGGATTGGCGATCGCCGCATCTTGCGCTGCCGACGAGGTCACCGTCGAGAACCGGGTGAGCTACCTAGGAAGGCCAGCGGTGGTGATGATCACCTCGGAGTACTACGGAAACCTGATGAACGACGATGGCGAGTCGACGGTCTACCTCTCCTCGGACGACCCCGAGTTTGAGTTGGAGCTCGATATCCCCCAGTTCTCCACAGGATCCTTCGGGTCGGGGTTTGTGGTGAGCCGAGACGGCTATATAGTGACCAACGCCCACGTCGTCCACGAGACCGAGGAGGAGCTGAAGGCCGAGTTCGCCCTCCAGGCCCTGGAGTGGGCGGCGGAGGAGTGGCCGGCGATCTACGTGGCCCACGGGGCGGAGCCGTATCCGGCGACGGAGGAGGACCTGCTGGAGATATACGACCTCTTCCTCACCTACGACCTTGAGACGATGCAGGAGATTCTGGTCCGCTTCGGGAGCCCCGCGAGCCTGGACCGCTCGCCTGCGGGGTACCCGGCCGAGATCAGGAAGATCAGCCCCCAGGAGATCTGGGTTGGATCCGGGGAGTACAAGTATCGGTCCGGAAAGGACCTGGCGATAATAAAGATCGAGACCTCCGACGAGCTGCCGACGGCGACCCTGGGAGACTCGCGGTCCGTGGAGGTGGGCGACAGGGTGGTGGTGATCGGCTATCCCGGGGTGACCACCTCCTGGCAGAACAGCGAGCTATCCTGGGAGACCGACTACGTCCCCTCGGTCACCTCGGGGATCATCAGCGCGAAAAAGAGGTTGCCTGACAAGTCGGAGGTCTTCCAGACCGACGCTGCCATCTACCACGGAAACAGCGGCGGACCCGCCTTCAACGCCGACGGTGAGGTGATTGGGATCGCCACCTTCGGCTCGGGGACGACCCTCGTATCCGGCGAGTGGCTCGACGTCCAGGGGTACAACTTCCTGATCCCGATAAACGTCGCCAAGAGCTTCATATCGGAGCTGAACATCGACACTGCCCAAAGTGAGACGGCCCAGGCCTTCGAGAGGGGCTTTGATCACTACTGGAACGGAAGCCCGTCGGAGGCGAGGAGGGAGTTCGATGCCATCCTCGCCCTCGACCCGACCAACCAGTACGCCGTGGAGTACTCGAGCATGGCCCAGAGGGGATGATCGACGGCCTGCGGTTTGACCCTCATCCGGGCCGCCATCCCGGCGGCGTTCTTGATCTTCTCCGTCCTCGGCTGCCTCTTTGGAACTCAAGCCTCGGCGTCGGAGATCGAGGTGGTGGAGGCGGAGGAGATCCTTGCCGAGATCCGGGACGGCGAGGCCGTAGAGAGGTTCCAGGTCAGGATCGAGGGGGACCTCGACCTCCGGTCTCTGGAGGGGGGGGTCCGGTCCCCCGTCACCATCGTCGACTGCGAGATCGCAGGGCCGGTCCGGATGGAGGGGGCGGCCTTCGATGGGCCCGTCCGGTTCGAGGAGACGAACTTCGAGGAGATGGCCCTCTTCAGCGGGGCCAGGTTCAACGCCTCCGCCGACTTCTCCTATTCCACCTTCGAGGATACCGTCTTCTTCGACTCGACCCAGTTCGGCGGAGACGCCCGGTTCTGCGCCACCAGATTCGGCCGCGACGCCTACTTCTCCAACGCCGTATTCTCCGGGATCTCCGACTTCAACTTCACGCGGTTCGCCGAAGAGTACGTCCTCTTCGACGGCGTCCGGTTCTGCGGCCCCGCCCACTTCGAGGACGCCGAGTTCGGCAGGTGGACGAACTTTTACGGCTCCCGCTTCTCGGAGGAGGCGGACTTCCTCCTGGCGACTTTTCCTGGCAGAAGCTTCATCGCCAACGTCACCTTCGAGGGGGATGCTAAGTTCGCCGGCGTCGAATTCGACAGCTTTGCGGAGTTTGAGGACTCCCGCTTCGAGGGGGACTTCCTCCTCTACGGCTCGACGATCTCCTACATGAAGCTGAACGGGACCGTCTTCGGCGAAGGATCCCAGGTCCACCTCAACAACACCGAGATCGAGGGGTTCGTCATCCCCTGGAGGACGATGGAGGACCACCTCGTCTTCAGGGACGAGGTCTACATGGGGCTCGTCGAGAACTACAAGCGGCTCGGCTGGTTCCAGGACGCCGACAACTGCTACTATCATTACCGCAAGCTCTCCCAGGAGAGAAAGCCGGTCGGCTGGTCGAAGGCCATCGACCACCTGGCTTGGCTCTCCTGCGGCTACGGCGTGCGCCCCGACTTCACCTTCGCCTGGTCCCTCTCCATAATCCTCCTCTTCGGTTCCGTCTTCTACCTCGGCGGCGGCCTCCTCCAGCCCGAGGGACCGGGAGAAGGGGCGTTGCCCTTCAGCGCCGGCAGCTCTGAGGTGAAGGTGGCCGGAGAGGCATCGCCGAGGGAGGGGGCCGCAGCATGCGGCTCCGCGGGCCCGGAGCCCCCGGGCTTCGGGGAGGCGATCTACTTCAGCTCCCTCGTCTTCATCGCCCAGGCGCCGGCCGAGTACCGGGCCCGTGGGAGGTACAGGTACCTGGTGATCTTCGAGGGGATCCTGGGGTGGCTGATGCTCGCCCTCTTCCTGGTGGGGCTAGGAAACCTGATGATAAGGTGACGTGGTGCTTTTAATCAGGAGCGGATCCTTCGCCATTAAAATGCCGACAAAAAAATGGGGGAGAGGGGCCCGATGGCCGCTCACCTCAGGCTGAAGGCGTTGATCATCCGTTTTGCGTCGTCCTCGAACTCGGAGTACCTCTCCGCCAGAGCATAGTAGGTGATGACGTAGGCCCTATCCTCCTTTATGGTGTAGGCGAGGAGGACCTGGTACGCCGTCCCTTCGACGGTCGCCCCGTAGGCGATGACGTAGGCCGGCTCCTCGGAGATCTTCATCTCCCCCTCGGCCAGAACCTCGAAGTCGTCGTAAGAGCTTCTCAGGTTGGCCAGGACCGCCTCGGTGTACTCGGGAAGGTTAGTCCCCCCGGGGAGATCCTCGATCTGGACGGTGACGTAGTTATCGGGTTCGATCAGGTCCTCCCCCGGAGGGAGGAACCCCGCCACGATCCCGAGGTCGTTGGGGTCCGCCTCTTCGGCGGTCCAGGCGGAGGGGTAGGGGACGGCGAAGCCGTACTCTCTGCTCTCAAAGAGGAGGAACTCATCGAGGTCGGAGAGGCCGATCGCCCCCGAGCCGTCGACGGGATCGTCGACGCCTTCGGAATCCTGGGAGGGGTCTGAGCAGGTTTGGCCGCTGGCCAGAGCGGCGGTGAGGATCAGCAGGCTGAAAATAAGGAGACTTTTGTGCAACTATTTCACCTCGCCACCTTATTCCGCAGGACTGATGATAAATACTTTTTCTGGCCGCCTTCATCGGGTCCGGAATCATAATACGTCTGATATCTTTCCCTCCCGTCGTCCCCGCTCTTTGGGGTTAGCCTTGAAGATGACCAGCAAAGCCTTTATCAGGCTTCAGCCGGTCTTCTCCCTCTCATGAACCTGAAGTGCGCGGTTTATATGCTGCTCATCGCAGGATTGGTCATCGCCTCCGGCTGCCTCAGCACCGACGAGGCGGGAGGCGAAACGACGGCGGTGCCCACCGAGAACCTCCCCGAGGGCTTCTCCCTCATCGCCGTCATCGACGAATCGACTGGGGGCATAAATATGGAGGATGAGATCGCCGATTTCAGGGGAGATGAGGAGATCGGCAAGGTCACCGCCACCGTGGGCAAGTACCAGTGGGGCGAGATGGGCAAGGACTACGACGCAAGAGTCTCGGTCCTCGAATGCGATAGCGAGGAGAAGGCCGAGGCCGCCGTCGCAAACTACCTCGCCCAGCCCGAGTTCCAGAAGCCGCCCTTCGAGGGGGTGGACAGGTTCAGCACCGCCATCGTCAACGGCCGACAGGTCACTGAGATCAGGGAGCGGGTCGGAAAAGAGCTGAAGTACGTCTACATCTGGAACGAAGGAAGCCGGGTGGTGCTGGTGGAGGGGAACGGCGACCGGGCCGACAGCCTGGAGCTCGCGAGCGCGACGGGCCACTGAGGCCCCTCCATCTCCCCATTCTTTTGATCGCGGTCCGATCCCTTCCTCCTCCCTCCTCGCCTTCTACCCGCCAACCGTCTCCTCCCCGGCCTTCATCTGTCGTAGGTGAGGGCCAGATCCCCATCCCGCCAGGCGAAATGGGGCGGGGACCTCCTCTGGGCGCCGCCCTCGTCGAGGGCGTGGACGGCTATGGGCAGGGCGATGGTGGCGTCGACGAAGACCTGGATCATCCTCGCCTCCCTCGCGATCTTTCCCCAGGATACCCCCTCGCTGAAGGTGCAGCCCGAGAGCCCTCCGAAGTGGGGGGAGTCGATGGTGTACTGGATGGCGTAGTTGTGGCCGCCTCGATACCTGCCGCAGAGGTCCGCCACCACCTTCGTCTGCTGGATGAAGTTCTTCGGGACCCCCCCACCCACGAAGACGACGCCGGTCTGGGTCGACTTCTCGGTGATCTGGCTGATCTCGTCGACGTCCTTGATCTGATCTACGACGAGCCGGTGCCCCTCCCTCCAGGCGAGGACCATCCCGATCCCGATGGAGCTGTCGGATAATGCTGGAACGAAGATCGGGACCCCGGCCCTCCTGGCGCTCCCGAGGATCGTATCCTCCGGCATCCTCCGGCCGAGCCCCTCCATCAGCTCCCGGGAGGTGTAGGTCCGGCCCGGGTCGAGGGTCTTGACGAACCCGGCGACGTACCTGTCCCCCTTCTGGAGCCCCGCCTCGGAGACGTAGACGTCGTATATCCGATCGATCCCCTCCTCCCTCAGGGATGCGTCGTCGGCGCAAGGATCTCCCCGATAGTGGACGACCCCGAGCCCCTCGCAGAGGTCGTGGAAGAGGTTGGCTCCGGTGCTGACGACGCAGTCCACCATCCTCCTGGAGATCATGGTGGAGATGAGCTTTCGGAGGCCAGCGGGGACCATCGCCCCCGCGAGGCCGAAGAATATGGTGATCTCATCCTCGGCGAGCATCCTCTCCCAGGCCGCCACCGAGCGGCCGAGCTGCCCCGCCTGAAACCCGAGCTTCGCCATGTCCATCGCGAGCTGGCGGACGGACCGGTCCTCCATCCCCATGGTGGTGGCGAGCTCCTCGAGGCATCCGGAACGATCGTCTTGGTCACTAAACGTCATTTTCATCCCGCCAGGGGAGATCGCCCCCCGGATTATTAAAAGTTGTCACCCATCGACGATTTATTTTATAAGTACCATCGACATCGAAGCTATTTATACCCCCTCCGCCCTCAATGCCAAGCTCAAGGTCGACGGATGGGACGGCGCCCCAACCCGGGCGCCGATCCCGGGGTTCGTGATGCCATGATGAAATTATGCGGTTATTTCGGGATCATGAGGGCTGTCGGTGTAACGGGCGAAAAGCTCGGTCAGGTCGGGATCTGCAGGAGGAGGATGGATGTGGACGATTGACGATTCCGTCAACCTCTACGGCGTCGACGGCTGGGGGAACGGCTACTTCAGAATAAATGAGCGGGGAAACCTGTCGGTCTCTCCGAGGAAGGAGGCGGGAGGGACCGTCGATGTCATGGAGATCGTCGAGGCGATCGACGAGGCAGAGACCGCCCAGTTTCCGATCCTCTTCAGGTTCCCCCAGATCCTGGAGGACAGGCTCCAGGAGATCAACGGCGCCTTCCTCGCCTCGATGGAGGAGCTGGAGTATCGGGGCGGCTACAGGCTCGTCTTCCCGATGAAGGTGAACCAGAGGAAGGAGGTGGTGGAGTACATCGTCGATGGCGGGAAGGATCTCAACGTCGGGCTGGAGGTGGGGACGAAGGCGGAGCTCCTCGCGGCCCTCTCCCTCGGCCTCGGCCCCGATGCCCTGATCATATGCAACGGCTACAAAGACCAGGACTACCTCAGGCTAGCCCTCAAGTTCGGGGAGACGAACAAGATCGTCATCGTCATCGACATCTTCGAGGAGATCTTCGCCCTCCTCCGGTGCTCGAAGGAGATGGGGGCAAAGCCGATCCTCGGCCTCAGGACGAAGCTCTTCTCCCGGGGGAGCGGTCGATGGGAGGAATCGGGCGGCGAGCTCTCCAAGTTCGGCCTCTCCACCGCCGAGATTTTGGAGTCGATGGAGATCCTGACAGAGAACGGGATGATCGACCGGCTGAAGATGCTCCACTTCCACATCGGCTCCCAGATCACCGACATCCGGAAGATCAAGATCGCCATGAACGAGGCTGCCAGGATCTACGCAAAGGTGAGGAAGGTGGCCGAGGTGGAGTACTTCAACGTCGGCGGCGGCCTCAGCGTCGATTACGACGGGTCCCAGACCCCCACCCCCGCCAGCGCCAACTACACCCTCCAGGAGTACTCCAACGACGTCGTCTACACCCTCCAGAGGACCTGCGACGAGGAGGAGGTCCCCTGTCCCACCATCGTATCCGAGAGCGGTCGGGCGATCGCCGCCTACCATTCCTTCCTCGCCTTCAGGGTGATCGGGAAGAAGAACTCCAAGGACGGCCTCGAGGTCGTCGCGGAGGAGGACGACCCCGTCCAGATCGAGGACATGCGCCAGGCCCTGGAGAATATGGACCTGGAGAACTACGCCGAGTTCTATCACGACGCCCTCCACTATCGGGAGGAGCTCTTCGACGCCTTCAACCTCGGGAACATCGGCCTGGAGGAGAGGTCGAAGGGGGACCTGCTATTCTGGAAGGTCTGCCAGAAGGCCGCCACCTTCGCCGAGGCGGACGAGAACGACTCCGACGAGTTTGAGAGCCTGAAGAAGCTATTGAGCAAGAAGTACATCGGTAACTTCTCCCTCTTCCAGTCGGTCCCGGATATGTGGGGGGTCCAGCAGATCTTCCCGACGATGCCCCTCCACAGGCTCGATGAGGTGCCGAGGGTCCGTGGGACGATCGCCGACATCACCTGTGACTCCGACGGCGAGATTAGGAGCTTCGCCGGAGAGAACGCCGACTTCCTCGCCCTCCACGACCTCCGGGAGGATGAGGACTACCTCCTAGGCACCTTCCTCCTGGGGGCGTACCAGGACACCCTGGGGGACTTCCACAACCTCCTCGGCTGCGTCAACGAGGTCCACGTCACCGTCGAGGAGGGGAGCTGGAGGATTTCGAAGGTCGTAGAAGGGGACGCCTGTGAGAAGCTCCTGCGGTTCTTCAACTACGAGCCGGAGGAGCTCCTGGGAGAGGTCGCGTCCAGGTGCTGCGGCGACGAGGCAGAAGGTTTGAAGGCCAGGGAGACGATCCGCAAAGCCCTCGGGGAGTACTCCTACTTCAAGAACAGGTATCTGAGGGCATGACTTGAGGGCCGATCAGCCCCGCCAATTTCTTCTCCCCATCGGCGGTGGAGAGAGGGGGCTATAGTGGACGGGCCAGCGAGATGGGGGGGCGACAGGGTCTTGTATCTCTGGCCCATATCTCCGGCTGATGTTCTTTCGCCGGAAGATGGGTGGCGGGATCGAGGAGAGGGCCTTCGTCAGCATAAACTATGGAGGAGACCGGATCAGGCACGAGACGGTGGCGGTACCCCCCGGGGCCACCGTCCTCGACGTCCTGAGGGCTTCAGCCGAGGTCGTCGTCGATCCCGACGGGAGCGCCACAGGTCACAGGGGCTCGATGGTGATGGCGATAGACGGTGTCTCCAGCACCATCGACCGCGCTTGGATCTACTACGTCTTCGAGCGGGGTGATGCAGGCTGGCGAATCCCCTGGGAGATGCCCGACAGCCTGGCGGTCTCAGACGGCATGAGGATCGGATGGAGGCTCTACGCCTTCGGGGAGCTGGGGCCGAGGCCTGGGGAGGGCCCCCTCTGGTCGAGTGGGTAGCGCCAGCAAGGCCAGAACCTGCGTCCGGCTTTTCCCATGAGGCGGTCCAGGGTCCGAGAGGGCTCGCCCCCTCGCCAGGCGGCCTTGACCGCCTCGGCCCCCCTTGGATCAGCTCTTAGGGCCCGCGATATCTCTCTTCCACCCTCTCCAGGTCCGAGGTCCAGACCCTCACCTCTATCCCAATAATGGGAGGGGGATCCAGGAGGTGGGATGATCTCCGATAAAAATAAGTACGGGTATGCCTTATTCAACTGATGGAGGAATCCAGCTTATGACTGATTATTGGGCAAGGTGGTGCGATAAACTTCAGCAGATCACGAAGCCCTACGAGTCGATCGAGATCGAGATGGCTCCTCCAGTGCTTCCCGGAGAGGGCCTCCTCGAGTACTACAGATGTCTTGAGTCCCTTATGAGACCTCTGGATCTCCTCCAGGAGAACAGGGAATCCCCCGGCCTCCGGCTGATCGAGAGCTACGAAGCTCTTAAGGAGAGGCTTGAGGGGCTATCGGCGGCCCATCCCTGGTTTTCTGAGGACGAGTCGACCCAGGAGCTGATAAGGCTCCTTGAGGTCTTCACCACCAAGCGGAGAGTCGATAGGGAGCTCTTCGAGGAGAAGATAGGAGCTCTCAGGGGGAGGATAGAGGAGCTGGAGACGAATCTGGGGGCGTGATCGCCGATGACCTTCTTTGGATGGGTTAGAAAAACTTCGAGGACCCCAGCCCCCGGAGGGGCCAGGGCGCCTCTCCCGCCCCAAAGGTCGCGGGTGAGGTCGTGTCTCTCACCGCATGAGGGCGGTTATCTGCGGCTTTTTGTGGATAGATGGAAGTGCAGTACACGACAGGCAGAGATCGTATCAGTAAGTAATAAGCTTTTCGATTGAAATCTTACATAAGCCTCTCAGGACCGAGGATGCTCGGGATCTAGAGGGGATGAGAGGGATGGGCGCAGGTTCATAATCGCGCCCAAATTAAGCGCCCGGACCGGGAGTCGAACCCGGGTCGAAGCCTCGACAGGGCTTCATGATAGGCCTCTACACTATCCGGACTCAAGCTAGGTCCCGCCTCCCAGATTCGAACCGGGGACATCGCGGTAGCCGCACGGTGCACCTTCTGGCGCGAAACCTACTACAGCCGCGCACTCTACCAGGCTGAGTTAAGGCGGGTCCAACGATGCAAAGCCATTCTCGTATTTAGCCCTTTCGGATCATACGGGCGTGACGCATATCCGTTTCTTAAACTGATGGCGTCAAAAGCTATAAATGGGGAGTGCCGTCTTTCCATGGGTTGGCGGGGCTGAAACCCCTCTGGCATAAGCTCCGGCAGAAGGTTTGTGATATTATGCTGATTGGTCTACTCTCCGACTCCCACGACAACTTTCCCGGCCTATTGGAGGCGGTGGAGATCTTCAAGAGACGGGGCGTCGAGATGATCCTTCATGCTGGCGACGTGGTGGCTCCTGGGATGTGCTACGCCTTCGAGGGCTGGGCTGGCGAGCTCTTCCTCGTATTTGGGAACAACGACGGCGACAGAATCGGCCTCAAGCGCGATTTCGGCCGGGTTGGGGGGGTCTTCCTCGAGGATTTCGGCGAGGTCGAGGCAGAAGGCAAACAAATCGCTCTCCTCCACGGGACCTACGAGCCCCTGGTGACGGGGCTGGTGGAGTCGGGGGCCTTCGACGTCGTCGTCCGGGGGCACGACCATCACGTCCGGGTCGTTCCGGGGGAGACTTTGATGATCAACCCCGGGGAGGTCTGGGGCCACTTCACCGGGAGGAAGACGGTGGCGATCCTGGATACGGCGTCGCTGGAGACGGAGGTGGTGGAGATGGGGTCTCGCCCCTCCATCAGGGATATGACCGGAAGGCGGCCATGACCGGCGAGGTTTTCGCCGACCGATCTCGCGACGATCTCCCCGAAGACGAGGCGGCGGGGTCGGCGAAGGAAACCGATCCGACGGAGGGGGTCTTTCTGGAGCCCTTGGGCCTATACCTCCTGGTAGAGAGGAGGGGCGACCGGATAAGGGGGTCTCGTTTCTCCCCAGAGCGGCCAGATAAAACCCTGCCGGATTGGTGGAAGGAGGTCCTCCTGAGGTGCTGGCTCGGGGGGGAGCCAGTCCCCTTCGGTCTGGACCTCTCGGGGCTCACACCTTTCCAGGGGGAGGTCCTCCACGCCACATCGGCGATCCCCCCAGGGGAGACGGCGACCTACGGCGAAATCGCCGAGAGGCTCGGCCGGCCCGGCGCCACCAGGGCGGTGGGGACGGCCCTGAGGAGAAATCCCTTGCCCCTCATCATACCCTGCCACCGGGTGGTGGGGTCGAGGGGGGTTGGAGGCTACAGCCCCGGGGTCGACCTCAAGCGGAGGATTCTGGAGGTCGAGAGGGGGGCCTCTCCAAGATAGTAGGTCGTTTTGGGTGAAAAATTCGCGTCCCGGACGATACGGAGATATCCCCCATCAAAATGCGTCGCTTCACCTCTTTCGCATGGCGATGGGCAGCGAGGCACGGCAGAGGAAGCTTCTGATCCCGGAGGTATCGCTTGGCGAGGTCCAGGGCTGATTCCACCGAGACCCTGTGCCCTGGAGCGACCACCATCGGCCTGCACCCCTTCTTGGAGAGGAGGACGTACCCCACCCTCTCCCCCTGATGAGCCAGGGGGGATGCCTCCCCCACGCGCCGGGGTGGATCGAAGGAGCCGCATAGGACGTTCTTGCTCACCCCTATGGTCGGGAGTTTCAGGGCGACGCCCATGCCGCTTGCCATCCCCGCCCGGTTTTGATCCCGCAGCCGTCTACGAAGAGGTGGGCGGGGGTTGGATCGAGCCGCCTTGCGGCCTCGAGGGCGGCCGGATCCTCCCGGAAGGAGAGGAGGCTGGGAACGTAGGGAACGGTCGACTCCTGGCCGGCCGAAGATCTGGATCTGATCCGGAAGGACGGGTCGAGGACGACGGTGCCGCTGACCGCCAGCCCTCTCTCCCCCTCCTCGGAGATGAAGGCCTGATCGACGCCGGCGATCAGATCCGGAGAGAGCCGGTCCTCCAGGACGACCTTTGAAGCGGCCCTCTCCTGGGCGGCGAGGAGCCACTCCAGCCGGGTGAGGGGTGCGGGAGATCCACCTACTTCCCCTCTGGGCTGGGGACGGTCTGGCTGAGGTTGATGGCCAGCTCGCCGATGTTCTTGATGTAGTCGAGGATCCTTTCGATGCTGGATACCACCATCCTCAGAAGGGCGTCTTCGTGCTCGCCGGAGGAGCTGGAGGAGGAGATCATCTGGATCATCTCCCTTCTCAGCTGCCGGCTCGATTCGATCACCTCGTTAGCCTTCCCGGAGTTGAGGAGGACGAGGGACGATATGGAATCCTCGATGAGGCTCAGGAGCTGGGGGGATACCCTGCTCATACCTTCGACGATCTCGGAGGGTAGGGTGCAGTCGCATCGGAGGATCATATCGGCTATCCGGGAGGCGTGGTCGGCCATCCGTTCGAGGTTCGTCGCGGCCCTGGTGTAGTTGAAGGCGGTGATGGGGTCGAGGGACTCCTCCCTCACCGACCCGGACCGGAGGATCTCGGTAAACTGGCGGGAGACGAGAAGGTAGAGCCGGTCGACGTCGTCGTCCCGCTGGATGACGTCGGCGGCCATCTCCCGGTCGTTGGTCACCATGGCTCCGAGGGCGTCCTGGATCATCGACCTGACCACCGTCTTTATCCTCCGGAGGGCCCGCTCGGACTGGAGCTCCTCCGGATCGATCAGGTCCTGGATCAGGACCTTGTTCACTGTCTCCTCCAGGATCTCGGGGCCGATCAGCTTCTGGACGATCTGGTGGATGTCCCTCTTCTGGTCCGCCGTCATGTGGGCCGCTGTGACCTCTATCGTCCTGTACCCGGAGACGTAGCATCCTATGATGTCCCTTATCAGGGAGTCTCCGACCTTCTCGCCGATCTCAAGCCTGGTCGCCAGCTCCCTCTCGGACCTGTCGGGGGAGAGGACGAGGGCGCCGTTGTCGCTCTGGGTGATGTAGATCAAGGAGCCCGGCTGGATGTCGTTCTTCACCGCCCATAGCTTGGGGAGGGAGACGATGAAGGTCGACTTTCCCGTCCGCTGTACTTTCCTGGTCTCCATAAAACCTGCTCAATCAGTTGAGGTGTTCCCGTTTCGCCTCAACCATGTATATTATGCTCTCGCATATGTTGCATACGTGGTCTGCGATCCTCTCCAGGTGCTTGTTCACCAGGAGAAGGGGCGTGGCGTCCTCGATCAGTTCGGGGTTTCCGCCGATGATCTTGAGGAGGGTGTCTCTCACCTTCTGGTAGAGGGCGTCCACCTCGTAATCCCACTTTGTAGTCTCCCTGGCGAGGCTCGCGTCGTTCTCCTTGAAGGCCCTATTAGCCTGGGCCAGCATCATCTCGGCGATCTCCGCCATCCTTGGGATGTTCTTGAGGCTCTTGACGTGGACCTTGTTCCTGGAGTGGACCACCACCCTCGATATGTCTACCGCCAGGTCGCCGATTCGTTCGAGGTCGATCCCGATCTTCAGGGTGGTGACGATCAGCCGGAGGTCCTTTGCCATCGGCTGCTGGAGGGCCAACAGCTGCATGCACCGCCTCTCTATCCTCAGGTTCAGGTCGTTGATCCTCTGATCGTCTCTTATGACCTCCCGCGCCTTCTCCACGTCGTAATCGCGGAGGGCATCCACGGAGTTGGCTACCGCGAGGCCGACCAGATCCACCAGCTTCTCCGCGTCCACCTTCAGCTCCTCAAGCTCCCTATGATACCGCTCTCTGTAAGGACTCATCTATCCCCCAAATCCGTCGATGAACTCATCCGAACCGGCCCGTTATATAATCCTCGGTGCTCTTCTTTTTGGGATTCTCGAAGATCTCCTTCGTCTCGCCGAACTCGATAAGCTCGCCGAGGAGGAAGTAGGCGGTGTAGTCGGATACCCGAGCCGCCTGCTGCATGTTGTGGGTCACAATCACCTGGGTGTACGACCCCCTCAGCTCGTCCATCAGCTCCTCGATCTTCGCCGTGGAGAGGGGGTCCAGGGCGCTGCAGGGCTCGTCGAAGAGGATGACGTCCGGCTTCATCGCCAGGGCCCTCGCTATGCATAGCCTCTGCTGCTGGCCTCCGGAGAGGCCCATGGCGGGTTTATCGAGGCGGTCAGATACCTCCTCCCATAGGGCGGCCTTTTCGAGGCTCTCCTCGACGATCTTGTCCACGTTCTTCACCCCATGAATTCGTGGGCCGTAGGCGATGTTGTCGTATATGGACATGGGAAAGGGGTTCGGCTTCTGGAATACCATCCCTATGTTCTTTCGAAGCTCCACCACGTCCGTCTCTCTGTCGTATATGTTGACGCCGTTGTAGAGGATCTCGCCCTCAATCCGGACGATATCGACGAGGTCGTTCATCCGGTTGAGGCAGCGGATGAAGGTGGACTTCCCGCATCCAGAAGGGCCTATCAGCGCCGTGATCTGATTCTCCGGTATCCCGATCGATATATCCTTCAGGGCGTGGTTATCGCCGTACCAGAGGTTCAGGTTCCTGGACTCCATCTTGAATGACATTGTATGACCTTCTAAATAAAATTTGGCCCGAAATCTAAAACGATCCACCGCCGTCCCCGTCGGAGGTTCCTGCAGGAAAGAAGCCCTCCTCCTCCATGATCCTCTGCCCCTCCGGACCCAGGACGAAGTTTATGAACTCCGCCTCGGCTTCGCTGGTGCCGTCCCAGGTGTATAGGTAGAGGGGCCTCGAAAGCTTGTAGGCGAGGCTCTTGACGTTCTCCGCCGATGGGCTGACCCCGTCGATGGCCAGAGGCCGGATATCTCCGGTCTTGGCATATCCTATCCCCAGGTATCCGATGGCCTTGTCGCTCTGGACGATCAGGGTCTTGATCTCGGCGTTCTCCATGGCGTTGACCTCGACCCCCTCGGTCTCGGCCCTGCTGCTGCCCATGATCCTCTCGTTGAAGGTGTCGCCGGTCCCCGATCCTGGAATCCTCGCCACCGGCAGTATCATGACGTTGGGGCCGCCGACCTCGCTCCATCGGGTGATCTCTCCGGAGTAAATCCTGGAGACCTCCTCGGAGGAGAGGCCGCGGACGCCTGCGTCATATATCTCCCTGCTGACGGCGACGGCGATGGCGTCGTATCCTATGAGGTGCTCGACGAAAAGGTCGCCGAAGATCCGGACCTCGGAGTCCTTCACCTCCCTCGAGGCCATCCCGATGTCGGCGAGGCCGGTTGCTACGTCCTGAATCCCTCGCCCCGATCCGCCGCTGCTCACCTGGACTCTTATATCGTCCTGAGCCCGGTTGAAGACCTCCGCGCACCTCTCCACGGCGGGGAGGACCGTAGTCGAGCCGGTGATGACGAGGTTAATGTTATTCCTTTCGTCCTCCTCCAGACATCCGGCCGCCGCCAGGATAAGAAACGCCGCCGTCAGAAGACGAATCCTCGGAGGTCTCTCAGGTCCGTTCAATCGATCGACCTTCATCTTACCCATATATATAGCATTTTCCTATATAGTCTATATACTGCCTCGGCGGCAACGGAAAGGCGACGCGAAATATTTATATAGAACTTTAAACTGCTGGTGACCAGAATGAATGGGGAGGCCTCGATTTGGCTGGATTAACAAACGCTCCTATACTGATCCTGAAAGAGGGACATAAGCGCGAGACTGGAAAGGACGCTCAGCGCAGGAACATCATGGCGGCGAAGGCGGTGGCTACGGTCCTGAAGACCACCCTCGGCCCCAAGGGGATGGACAAGATGCTCGTCGACGGCTCCGGGGACGTCGTCATCACCAACGACGGAGCCACCATCCTCCGGGAGATGGATATAGAGCACCCGGTGGCGAAGATGATCGTCGAGGTGGCTCGGGCTCAGGAGGACGAGGTGGGGGACGGTACGACGACCGCCGTCGTCATCGCCGGAGGGCTCCTGGAGAACGCCGAGGAGCTGATCGACATCGGAGTCCACCCGACGGTGATCGTCCAGGGGTACAAGGCGGCCCAGAAGAAGTCCTACGAGATCCTGGAGGAGATGGCGTTGGAGGTATCCAAGGAGGACCGCGATATACTGAAGAAGATCGCCGAGACCGCCATGACGGGTAAGGGGATCGAGATCTTCAAGGATCGCCTCGCCGAGATCTGCGTAGACGCTGCCGCGGCCATCGAAGAGGAGGGGAAGTTCGACGTCGAGGAGAGGGTCAACTTCGTCAAGATCGGGAGCGGATCGGTGAAGGATACGGTCCTAGAGGAGGGCGTCGTCCTCGACAAGGAGAGGCTAAACCCAGATATGCCGAAGAGGGTGGAGGGGGCGAAGATCGCCCTCCTCGACAGCACCCTGGAGCTGAAGAAGCTCTCCACCGACGCCAAGGTCACCATATCGAGCCCCGAGAGCCTCAGCAGCTTCCGGGAGGGGGAGGACGAGGTGCTGAAGGAGAAGGTCGACGCCATGGCGAAGGTCGGGGCGAACGTCGTCTTCTGCAAGCAGGGGATAGGCGCTTACGCCTCCCGTTACCTCGCAAACCATGGGATCATCGCCGCCCGGAGGGTCAGCGATGAGGAGATGAAGTTTCTGGCCCTCGCCACCGGCGGTACGATCGTCACCGACCCTCTAGAGATGAGGGCCGAGGACCTGGGGTCTGCAGATCTCGTATCCGAGAGGAAGGTAGGAAGGGAGAAGAAGATGATCTTCGTCGAGGGGTGTCGCGGGGCCAAGGCCGTGACGGTGGTCATCCACGGATCGAGCGAGCAGCTCCGGGATAACATCGAGAGGGCCCTAGAGGATGCCCTCTGGTCTGTGGCGACGGTCCTGGAGTC
This sequence comes from Methanosarcinales archaeon Methan_01, assembly GCA_001602645.1. Classification (GTDB taxonomy): domain Archaea; phylum Halobacteriota; class Methanosarcinia; order Methanotrichales; family Methanotrichaceae; genus Methanocrinis. Next base: position 26,473 of record LUYE01000018.1, on the reverse strand, counting down.
GAAGAAGATCGTCCCCGGCGGAGGGGCTCCTGAGATCGAGGTGGCGGAGAAGCTCCGGCAGTACGCCTCCACCATCACCGGCAGAGACCAGCTAGCAGTAAAGGCCTTCGCCGACGCCGTCGAGGAGATACCCTTCAACCTGGCGGAGAATGCCGGGTTCGACCCGATCGACGTCCTCGTCCGCCTCCGGTCCAGCCACGGGGCGGGAAAGGGGAGCTACGGCCTGGAGATGAACTCCGGCAAGCCCGCCGACATGATCGAGGCGGGGGTCGTCGAGCCCCTGAAGGTCAAGACCCAGGCGATCAAGTCCGGCACCGCCGCCGCGACCCTCGTCCTCCGGGTCGACGACGTCATCGCCGCCAAGGTCGAGGGGCTCAAGCCGAAGCCCGGCCAGAGCCCCCACGACTATACGAGAAACCCGATGATGCCTCCGATGAGGTAGGGGGGATCGGGAGCGCGGGTTCGGGGGCGGTCGCCGCCCCCACCTCTCGATCGGAGAAGGACTTTTCGTCGGCGATATCGTTCGCCCCCAACGAGAGGGGGTGGTTTATGAAGGCGAAGAAGAGCGAAAGAAAAGAGGATGAGCCCACCGGCGAGAAGGGGATGGGCAGATCGCTGAAGGATGGCGGTGGCTCTGCCGGAGAGGGGGCGGAGATCGGGAAGGCAGATCTGGACCCTCGGGAGCTGGCGCGGCTCCTCGCAGAGGAGGTGCGGCTGGTCGAGGAGCTGACCGACCAGCTCCTCCGGTGCAGGGCGGAGCTGGAGAACACCGTCAAAAGGGCCTCCCGGGAGAGGGAGGCCCTCACCCTTTATGCCGCAGAGAGGGTGGTGACGAAGCTTTTGCCCGTCCTCGACAGCCTCGATCAGGCCGCAAAGCACGTCGAAGGGATGGAGAAGGTCCGAAATCAGCTTCTGGACGTCCTCCGGACCGAAGGCCTCTCGCCGATCGAGGCGACGGGAGAGAAGTTCGACCCCTACAAGCACGAGGCTCTGATGATGGTCGAGTCCGACGAGGATGAAGAAGGGACGGTGGCCGAGGAGGTTCAGCGGGGCTACGCCCTCAACTCAAAGGTGATCCGCTTCTCCAAGGTCCTCGTCTCCAAAAAACCGTAAATATTCAATAGTTCATTTTCAGGAAGGTGATAACGTGTCCAAGATCATAGGCATAGACCTGGGAACCAGCAACTCAGCCGCCGCCGTCCTCATCGGCGGAAAGCCCACCATGATCCCCAGCGCCGAGGGTACGAGCATCGTCGCCGGAGGGAAGGCCTTCCCCTCTTACGTCGCCTTCACCAAGGACGGCCAGAGGCTGGTGGGCGAGCCGGCTCGGAGGCAGGCGGCGACGAACCCCGACGGGACGATAACTGGAATCAAGCGGAAGATGGGCCAGGACTACCGGGTGGAGGTCTACGGCAAGTTCTACACCCCCCAGGACATCTCCTCCTTCATCCTCCGGAAGATCAAGGATGACGCCGAGGCTTTCCTGGGCGAGAAGGTGGAGAAGGCGGTGATCACCGTCCCCGCCTACTTCAACGACAACCAGAGGCAGGCGACCAAAGACGCCGGCACCATCGCCGGGCTCGACGTCGTCAGGATCATAAACGAGCCGACGGCGGCGGCCCTCGCCTACGGCATGGACAAGGAGGGGGAGGCGACCCTCATGGTCTTCGACCTCGGTGGAGGGACCCTCGACGTCACCATCATGGAGGCGGGGGAGGGGGTTTTCGAGGTGAAGTCGACGAGCGGCGACACCCAGCTCGGCGGCCGGGACATGGACGAGATCCTCACCAATTACGTCGTCGAGAGGTACAGGCAGGAGTCGGGGATCGACCTCAAGGGCGATAGGATGGCGATGCAGAGGCTGAGGGAGGCGGTGGAGATCGCGAAGATCGAGCTCTCATCGGTCCTCCAGACGACGATGAACCTCCCCTACATCACCGCAGATCAGACCGGCCCCAAGCACCTGGAGATGACGATAACCCGGGCGAAGCTGGAGGAGCTGATAAAGGCGGTCCTGGAGCGGTGCCGCAACCCCATGACCCAGGCGATCCGGGACGCCAAGCTCGATAAGTCCGGGATCGACAAGATCGTCCTCGTCGGCGGCCCCACTCGGATGCCCGCCGTCAGGAAGTTCGTCACCGAGTTCATGGGGAAGGAGCCGGAGGGCGGCGTCGACCCGATGGAGTGCGTCGCCATAGGGGCGGCGGTCCAGGGCGGGGTCCTGGGAGGCGAGGTGAAGGACATCCTCCTCCTGGACGTCACCCCCCTCTCCCTGGGGATCGAGACCCTCGGGGGCGTCGCGACGAAGCTGATCGAGAGGAACACCACCATCCCGACGAGGAAGAGCCAGATCTTCACGACGGCCGCCGACAACCAGACGACCGTCGAGATCCACGTCCTCCAGGGAGAGAGGCCCCTCGCCAAGGACAACACCTCCCTGGGACGGTTCACCCTCTCGGGGATACCCCCGGCGCCGAGGGGGATACCCCAGATCGAGGTGGCCTTCGACATCGACGCCAACGGGATTCTGAACGTCTCGGCGAAGGACCTCGCCACCGGAAAAGAGCAGGCGATCACCATCTCCGCCCCCCACAAGCTCTCCCAGAACGAGATCGAGAGGAAGATCCGAGAGGCGGAGCAGCACGCTTACGAGGACATCAGGAGGAAGGAGGAGATCGAGGCGAAGAACCAGGCCGAGACCCTCGTCTACACCGCGGAGAAGACCCTCAAGGAGGCGGGGGAGGTCGTCACCGCCGACCAGAAGGAGAAGATCGAGAGGGCGATCGGGGAGGCGAAGGAGGCCCTAGCCGGCGGGGATATCGCCAAGATAAAGGAGAAGACGGAGGCCCTCCAGAACGCCATCTACGAGCTCTCGACGGCGATGTATCAGCGGGCGGCCGAGCAGCAAAAGCGAGAAGAGGAGAAACAGCAGCAGAGCCAGGATGGCCCCACCGCCTCTGGCGAGACGATAGACGCCGACTTCGAGGTCGTCAACGACAAGAAATGAAGTCGGTGTATTTTGGTTGAAGGAGGATGGCTGGTGAAGGGCCGTCCTCGAAGGCCATGGGTTGAGGTACGGTCGTTTGAGGCGGGACTTGGTGTCCCTGAAGACGTCGTGTTTCGGATGGGGAGAGGATAGGCGGTGGCTGGGAACAAGAGAGACTACTACGAGGTTCTCGGGGTCGGAAAAGAGGCGGACCCGAAGGAGATCAAGAGCGCTTACCGGAAGCTCGCCCTCAAGTACCATCCCGATAGGTCTGAGGAGCCCGACGCCGAGGAGAGGTTCAAGGAGATCTCCGAGGCTTACGCCGTCCTCTCTGACCCCGACAAGAGGAGGCAGTACGACCAGTTCGGCCACGCCGGGATCGACGGCCGCTACTCCCAGGAGGACCTCTTCCGGGGGGTGGACTTCGAGGACCTCCTCCGGGGCTTCGGTTTCGGCGGAGGCGGCTTCGGCGGTGGCAGCATCTTCGACATGTTCTTCGGCGGCGGCCGGGGAGGAAGGCGCGGCCCCGGCCGGGGGCGCGACCTCCGCTACGACCTGGAGATGACCTTGGAGGAGGTGGCGACGGGCCTGGAGACCTCCATCGAGGTCCCGAGGATGGAGAGCTGCCCTACTTGTGGTGGCACCGGGGCGAAGCCCGGAACATCCCCCCAAACCTGCTCACAGTGTGGCGGGGCTGGTCAGGTGACTCGGGTCCAGAAGACCCCCTTCGGGCAGATGATGACCTCCTCCACCTGCTCCCGCTGCGGGGGCCGGGGCCAGGTCGTCTCCGACCCCTGCGCTGAGTGTCGGGGCTCCGGCCGGGTCCGGAAGACGAGGAAGATCAACGTCAAGATCCCCGCGGGGGTCGACTCCGGCCAGCACCTGAGGCTTGGTGGCCAGGGGGAGGCGAGCCCCGACGCCGGAGGCGAAGCCGGGGATTTATACGTCTTCGTCAACGTCCGGCCCCATCTCCTCTTCAAGAGGGCCGACGACGACCTCCTCTACGATACGGACCTATCCATCACCCAGGCGGCTTTGGGTGCTGACTTGGAGGTGCCGACCCTCGACGGGATGCGGGCGAGGATAAAGGTCCCCGCCGGGACCCAGAGCGGCTCGGTCTTTCGGCTGAAGGGGAAGGGGATCCCCCGCCTCCACGGCTTCGGCGGAACCGGCGACATGCACGTCCGGGTGAACGTCAAGACCCCCTCAAGCCTCACCGGGAGGCAGAGGGAGCTGCTCGAGGAGCTGGCGGCCGAGTTCGGCGAGGGAAAGAGAGAGGCGAAGGGGAGCGAGGGCGTGAAGAAGAAGGAGAAGCCCTCCGAGAAGAAGGAGAAGGGGTTCCTCGGCAAGATCGTCGACGAGGTGAAGGAGGCGGTCCAGTGAGGGCGTCCGGCCCTTCGGACCCCGCGGAGGCGGCAAGCATTTTGGTCTCTCACCCCCGTCTAGGCTCTCTTGTTCTCTTTTTCCGTCGCGGATCTTATTCTTCTCCCCTCTCCCGCTCCTCTATCCTCTCCAGCTCTCCCGTCCTCTCCTGTTCTCCCCTATTGCCTGATCGCCTCCATCTTCGTCTCGATGGAGATCTCCTTGTCCAGCCGGTGGTCGATCTTGATCGTGGTTATGATCCTTCCGACCCCCATCCCCGCCAGGGCCGCGTCGGCCTTCTCGGCGACCCTGAAGAGCTCGGTCATGCTCCCCGCCTCGAGGACGGTGGACATGGGACCCGGAATGAAGGCGAGCCCCGACTCCTTCAGAACCTGGTGGACGGCCCGAACGTATCTGCTCGCGCTCGTTCCCGTCCCCATCGGTATCAGAGAAAGCTCCGCCACTATCATGAGTTATAGATCAACTCGAGAAGATAAAAAAGTTTTTATGATTTTTTTGGGGGGTCAGCGGATCTCCCTCAGGATCGCGTCGGCGGAGGCCGCCGGGTTAGGCGACTCGGTGATCGACCTTCCGACGATGAGGCTGTCTGCCCCCGCCTCGATGGCGGCCCGGGCCGAGCCGCCCTGGGCCCCGACTCCTGGCGATATGATCGCCAGATCGCCGACGATCGACCTGACGAGCCTTATCCGCTCGGGCCTCGTGGCGGGGGCGACGACCCCGTCGACGCCGCACTCCGTCGCCATCCTGGCGAGCCTCTCGGCGACCGGGGCCATCAGCTCCTCCGCCCCGGGGTGGCTCATCTCCGTCATGGCGAAGACGAGTCCCCCGTGTTCGCGGGCGGCGTCGACGCAGGCGGAGAGGCTGTCCTTCCCGACGAAGGCGTGGGCGATGATGCCGCTGGCACCGGCCTCCAGGACCTGCTCGGAGATGAGGGTGTTGGTATTGGGGATGTCGGCGATCTTCAGGTCAGCGATGACGGGCGCGATCCTGGAGAGCTCCCCGACGACGTCGAGCCCCGCCGCCAGGATGAGGGGGTAGCCGACCTTGACGTAGTCGATTTTGTCCCGGAGGGACGAGGCGAGGTCGAGGGCTCTGTCCCTGGAAAGGACGTCGAGGACGAGGATGAGGCGGGAGTTTCGGATCATGGAGGTGAGGTGGGATGGAGGGGCTAAATAATCTTTTCGACCTTTCGGCTCAAGAATTCAAACGATCGGACCGGCTCGGACCGTCCGGCTCAGCTGTTCTTTCCGGTCGCCTTGAAGAAGGTGTAGCAGAAGACCCCGTCCTCCTCCGCCGTCCGGTACAGGTCCCGGATCCCCGAATCGAACTCGTCCGCCCCCATCAACCCGGCCGCCAGGGCCGCCTCCCGGACCCCCTCGATCATGGCGGTGAAGGTCCTCCGAGTGAAGCCGTCGGCCATGGCGGGCCTGGACCCGTCGGCGTAGACCATCCGGGGGGAGACGGAGACCTCGGCGAACCCGGCCCGGACGAGGAGGGGGTAGAGCTCCCGGCCTATCATGGCGTTTCCCCCCACCCGCTCCTGGAGGATAACCTGGCAGCCGATGGCCTGCCGGGCGGCGGGGCTGTCAGGGTGGAAGTAGGCGGAGCCGTGGTCCCCCTCGATCGCCGTGATCGTCCCGCCCGGCTTTACGAACTCCTTGAGGATGGAGAGGGCCTCGATGGGTCGTGGTAGATGCTCCAGAACGAAGCAGACGAAGAGATGGTCGAAGGCTTCTTTCCGGAAGGGTAGGCTGAAGATGTCCCCCTGGAGGACCCGGACGTTTCCGATCCCCGCGGCCGCCACCCTCCTGGCGGGTGCTCTCACGCGGGTGGTAGCCGTGGACGTAGGGGTCCGGCCATGGATGGCTTTTTTCCGGCTGTTTATATCAGGATTTCCGCGGAGGGTGAGGCGATGGGGTGGTGGGTTGTGGGAGGGGTGGGGGAGAAGATCGCCACCGCGGGCCTTAAATATCAAGGAGGGTATCGATATCTTGAGCGAGTAAGTCCCTCTCGAAAGGATGATGCTGCTCATGAGCAGGTGGGACGATTAGAGAGGGGTTCACCAAATCTCTTCTGGGAACTCGAAGGCGGCTGTCACCTCATGCCGAATCATGCTGTAGATGGTGTCATCTCTATATCGATATCTCCGGGCTATGGCTTCTGCTATGAAATCTGCAGCCTGAAGATAATGTTAGATAAATATAAAAATATCTTATTCAGTACATCCTCCGCCCCGGCTTTCTCCTCCACTCCTCCAGAACCGCCCGGCACCCCTCCCGATCGAGGCTCACCACCTCCATCTCCTCGGCCTCCGCCTCGCCCTTTATGATGTCGTAGATCAGGCTGTCGTCGAAGCCGATCTCGGCGACGTCCTCCCGGGTCGTCCCGTAGACGAGCCTTCTGATCCTCGCCCAGAATATGGCGGAAAAGCACATGGGGCAGGGCTCGGAGGTGGAGTAGATCTCGCAAGTCGAGAGGTCGAAGCTTCCGAGGATCGCTGATGCCCGGCGGATCGCCAGGATCTCGGCGTGGGCGGTGGGGTCGTTTCGCCTCAGGACCTCGTTGTGGGCCTTCGATATGACGACGCCCTCCCGGACGACCACGGCGCCGAAGGGGCCGCCGTCGTCGTTCTCGATCCCGGCCCGGGCCTCCTCCAGGGCTAGGGCCAGAAACTCGTTCATCTTATAATGCCCTCTCTAATGTCCCCTTCAATCTCCTCGTTAGGCGGCAACAGGTTTGCGAAGGCCCGGGCGACGACCTCACTCAGGGCCGGATGGATCACCAGGGATCGCCCGACAGGCCCGCTGTCGTGGTCGCCGGCGTTCATCAGGTATACGACCTGCTGGGCGAGTTCGGCGGCCCCGGTCCCGGCGATGGAGCAGCCGAGGATCCGGCCGTCCCCGGCATTGACGACGACCTTGGCCAGGCTCTCCTCCTCGGCCATGGCGTACCCCTTGGTCACGTCTCCGTACTCGGCCCTCCCCACCAGGACCCTGTAGCCGGCGGCCTTAGCCTCCGCCTCCGTCATCCCCACCGACCCCACCTGGGGGCAGGTGAAGACGGCGTGGGGGACGGCGCTGTAGTCCATCTCCTCTACGGATTGGCCGAAGGCGTTGTTCCAGGCGACCCTCGCCTCGCGGTTGGCTGTGTGCCTGAACATATGCTTTCCTATGGCGTCCCCGAAGGCCCAGATCCCCTCCCGGCTCGTCTCCATCCGGTCGTCCACCACGATCCAGCCGGAGCGGTCGACCTCGACCCCCGACCTCTCCGGCTTCAGGATGTCGGAGTTTGGCCTCCTCCCCAGGGCGACCATCACCTCCTCGGCGGCAAACTCCCGGACGGCATCGGCCGCGAGGTCCAAGGCGGAGACGACCTTTTTGCCTCCTTTCACCTCCACCTTCACCGCCTCGGTGCCGGTCCTGATGTCGACGTATTCTCCGAGCCTCTTCCTTACGATCTCGGAGATCTCGGGGTCCTCGCCCTTGAGGAGCTGCTCGTTCCTCCCGACGATCGTCACCTCCGTCCCCAGGGCGGAGAAGAAGTGGCCGTACTCGCAGGCTATGTAGCCTCCGCCCAGGATCACGAGGCTCTCGGGGGGGTGCGTAATCGAGAGGACGGAGACGTTGTCGATGTACCCCGCCTCCGCGAGGCCAGGGATATGCGGGACGAGCGGCCTCGACCCCGAGGCGATGAAGATCCGAGGGGCGGTGATCGTCTGGTCGCCGATTCTGATCTTGCGATCGCCGACGAACTCCCCCCAGCCCCGGTACCAGTCGAGGCCCTCGGCCCTCTCGGCGGTCCTCTCCATGCCGCGTCTACCCTCATCGACGATGGAGCGCATCCGCCTCATGATGAGGTCGAAGTCGATCCTCTCGATTTTGGCCTCCACCCCGACGGCCCGGGCCGCCTTCAGGGTCCGGACGACGTCGGCGGGGTAGATCAGAACCTTCGAGGGGATGCAGCCGTTGTTGAGGCAGGTCCCGCCCATGGGGCCGTGGTCGACGAGGGCGACCTTCATCCCGGCCCTGATCCCCCGGGAGACGATGATCATCCCGGCGCCGGAGCCGACGACTATGACGTCGTACTTCTTCATCCGCTGACCCCCCGATCTATTGCGGCTCTTTCGGACTTCACCTATAAGGGGATCAACTCTTCAGGTACTTCTCGGGGTCTTTCTCGAAGGCCCTTTTGCACCCGGGGGCGCAGAAGTAGTAAGTTGTTCCCCTGTACTCCGTCTTGAACTTCGCCGTCTTCTCGTCGACGGTCATCTTGCATACCGGATCTATGGCCAAATTCATCACCTCAAAGATCAATAAGGCTGACATCTCTCCTTTCAGCCCTTCTTGCCCCCTTCTGTCCCCCTCTTGGAGGGGGGTACGTACCCCTTCAGCAGCAGGGAGAGGCTGACCACCGTCACGGAGCTGGCGGCCATGGCGAGGGCCGCAAACTCCGGCCGGAAGGCGACCCCGAAGCTCGGGTATAGGATCCCGGCCGCCACCGGGATCAGGGCGGCGTTGTAGGCGAAGGCCCAGAAGAGGTTCAGCTTCACCCTTCCTATCACCTTCCGGCTGAGCTCGATCGCCGCCACCACGTCCAGGAGGTCGTCTCGGATGAGGACGATCTCGCCGCTCTCGATCGCCACGTCGGTGCCGCTGCCGATGGCGATCCCCACGTCAGCCTGGGCGAGGGCTGGGGCGTCGTTTATCCCGTCCCCGACGAAGGCGACGACAGACCCCGCATCCTGGAGCTTCTTTATCTCTCGGGCCTTATCCGAGGGGAGGACCTCGGCGAGGACCCTCCCGATCCCAATCTCTCTCGCCACGATTCCGGCGTTCCTGGGGTTGTCGCCGGTGATCATCATCACCTCAAAGCCCATCTTCTTAAGCCGAAGGACCGCTTCTATCGAGTTCTCCTTTAGGGCGTCGGCTACCCCGAGGATGCCGACGACCCGGCCGGCGGAGGCGACGAGGAGGGAGGTCTTCCCCTCCTCCTCGATCCGGAGGGAGGCTCCGTCGATCTCCTCGGGGATATCGATCCCCATCCCCCGGAGGAGGATCCTGTTTCCGACGGCGGCGTCGGTCCCATCGATCCTGCCGATGACCCCCTTCCCTCCAAAGGCCTCAAAGGAGTCGGCCTCGGGGATGAGGGCCCCATCGGACCTCGCCCTCCTCACCACCGCCTCGGCCAGGGGATGCTCGGAGTTCGCCTCGATCCCGGCGGCGATCCGGAGGAGATCCATTTCGTCGATCCCGAAGGCTATGAGGTCCGTCACCTCAGGCCTCCCGACGGTGAGGGTTCCTGTCTTGTCGAAGACGACGGCGTTGAGCTTCTCGGAGGCCTCCAGAGCCTCGCCGCTCTTCACCAGGACCCCCAGCTCCGCCGCCCGGCCGATCCCTACCGTGATGGCGGTGGGGCTCGCCAGGCCCAGGGCGCAGGGGCAGGCCACCACCAGGACCGATATGGTGGCGGTGAGGGCGAATAGGAGGGGGTCACCCAGGACGAGGCCAGCAAAGACGAAGCGCCAGAGGAGGAAGGTGGCGGCCGCCACCGTCAGGACTGCAGGGATGAAGAGGGCGACGGCCCGATCCGCCATCCTCTGGATCGAGGGCCTCGACCCTTGGGCCTCCTCTACCAGGGCGATTATTTGAGCCAGAGCCGTCTCCCTTCCGACCTTTGACGCCTCGAACTTGATAGCCCCGTTCTTGTTGAGGGTTCCGCCGACGACGGCGTCCCCCTTCCTCTTCTTGACCGGGACCGGCTCGCCGGTGATCATCGCCTCGTCGACGTAGCTCTCGCCGTCGAGGACGACCCCGTCGGCGGGGACCTTCTCCCCCGGCCGGACGAGGATCACGTCCCCGACGAGGAGGTCGACGGCCGCGACCTCCATCTCCTGGCCGTCCCGGAGGACGGTGGCGGTCTTGGGCTGAAGCCCCATCAGCTTCTTGATCGCCTCGGAGGTCCTCCCCCTTGCCCTCGCCTCCAGGTACCTTCCCAGGGTGAGGAAGGCGGCGAGGAAGACGGCTGTCTCGTAGAAGATGAACTGGTCCGTCAGGACGATCCCGAAGGTCCCCATCACGCTCGATATGAAGGCGACACCGATCCCCATGGAGTACATGACGTCCATCGTCAGGGACCGATGGCGGAGGGCTCGGATTCCCGCCGAGAAGATCGGCCGGCTGAGGTAGATGAAGGCGGGGGTCGATATGGCGAGCATGATGATCGGCATCGGGACCGGAAGGTGGAGGTGGGCCATATCGATGATCATCAGAAAGGAGCCGACGGCAAAGCCGACAGCCGCCCTACGCTTCTTATCCCGGAGGTCCCTCTCCCTAGCCTCCCTCTCCCCGCTCTCCTCCCCGGCGATCCCGAGGTACTGGTATCCCGCCTCCTCGATCGCCGCCCTGATATCGGCGACGGAGGCGATCCTCGGGTTGTAGGTGACCCAAGCCTTCTCGTCCCCCAGGTTGACGGTGACCTCGACGACCCCCTCCACCTCGCCGATCGCCTCCTCCACCGAGGAGACGCAGGAGGCGCAGATCATCCCCCCCACCTTGAGGGCGACCCTCTCGTCGACGACGGAGTAGCCTGCATCTGATACCGCCCTCTCCAGGTCGACGAGCTTCGCCTTCGAGGGGTCGACCTCCACCACGGCGGTCTCCTTTCCCAGGTTCACTCTGGCCTCAACGACCCCCTCCACCTCCATCAGGGCCTCCTCGACGGCGGCGGCGCAGGATGCGCAGGTCATCCCGGATATCTGGAGCTCCGTCCTCCTCCACTTCTCACCTTCATCCATAGTCCCTCGCCCCCATGAAGAAATCTTTCCTCCGGATCGGCCGGTCAGGTGAACCGCTCGAACCTCTCCATATTCGCCTTGCAGATGGGGCAGACCCCAGGAGGCTCGTCCTTGGCGCAGAGGTATCCGCAGACCTTGCACCTCCAGACCGGGTACGGTAGGGTGGAGAACGCTTCTCCCGAGGGGGCGGATAAGGCCTTCGTCGCCCTCGCCCTCACCTCGGGAGACGGCCTCCTTTCGGGGACGGCCAAGAGATCCCGCTCGCCGGCCAAGACCTCTTCGGAGACGTATAGGGCGCAGTAGCAGGCACCGTACTCGTTCAGATCCTGGTCCCGATAGTCGCAGGGGCATATTATGTCCAGGTCGTCATCCCTGTCCCCGGAGGCTAGCCTGCAGGGGCATGAATGGTAGCCGTAGCGCCTCTCGTTCACCAGAAGCCCTCGTATCAGGCTCCTTGTAAAGTCGAGGTCGGGGTTGAGGTGGTAGCCCATCTCCTCCGCCTCCCGGTCGAGCTGCTCGTGGAGGTTCTCCACTTCCTCTTGAGAAGGCTCAGAGTCTGTCATAGTCCCAGGGCCTCCTTCATCTCCCTCTCCTTGAAGCCGATGATGGACTTCTCGCCGTCGATGACCGTGGTGGGGAAGGTGATATTCGGGTTGTGCCGCTTCACCTCTTCGAGGGTTTTATCCCTATCAGCCCCTTCCAGAAGGTCGACGTAGACGTATCTGAACTCCGCCCCCAGATCCTGGAGGAGCTTTTTGGTCTTATGGCACCAGACGCAGGTGCTGAGGGCGTAGAGGGTTATCTCGCCCCGGTCCTCCCCGCCGACGCGTTCGAATCCCATAGGATCACACCATCTCCAAGATTTGCTGGTCCTTTTAGTCGTTGATGGAATTAATAAGTTGTTCCAGCAATTCCTCCCCAATGGGATTTATTGAAGGGCGATGACCGATGCTCTTATCACCGATCAGAGGACAAACATATTTTCATGACTGACGAAGTCCAGGTCAGAGCTGAGAGGCCCAGATCCGAGAGCCCCGTGGTCATCGAGGGGTTTCCGGGGATCGGGCTGATCGGAAATATCGCAAGCCAGTACGTCGTCAACAAGCTGGAGATGGACTACCTCGGCGCCATAGATTCGCGGTTCTTCCCGCCGATATCCGTCCTGGTGGGGGGCGTCGCCCACATGCCGGTTAGGATATACGAAAAGGCGGACCTGGGGGTGGTGGTGGTCAGCTCGGACATCCCCGTCCACCCAGCCGCCTCCTACGACCTCGCCCGGGGGATCGTATCCTGGGCGGAGTCGATCGGAGCGAGGGAGATGGTCTGTCTAGCCGGGATTACGGTGATGGGCGACCAGCAGCGGGTCTTCGGGGCTGCGACCAACAAGGAGATGCTGGAGAAGATCCGGGGGGAGGTGGAGGTCTTCGAGTTCGGGACCATATCGGGGATATCGGGTTCCGTCATGAACGAGTGCCTCCTCCGGAAGATGCCGGCGATATGCCTCCTGGGCGAGACCCACAGCATGGCCCCAGACCCCCGGGCGGCGGTCGTCACCGTCAAGATGCTCAACAACCTCTACGGCCTCCAGGTCGATACGACGGATCTGGAGGAGAGGGCGGAGGAGATCGAGCTGCAGATGCAGAAGCTCGCCGATCAGGTGCAGAGCACCTCTGCTGAAGAGGTTCCGGGCAGAAGGGAGCTCCAGTTCCCGATGTACGGGTGATGAAGATGGAATGCGTTGCACTTACTGGGATATCAAGGCCGGTGATCAGGGAGCTATTGACCAACGGGATCAGGACCCTGGAGATCAGGAGCCCCCACAACTTCCTGGCCCTCCTCCACACCAGCCTCGGGGACGTCATATTCCTGACGGAGGCGAGCGGACCCGACATCGTAGCCGGGACGGGGGGGATGCTGACCAGGGTCCGGGAGATCCAGGTGGTGACCCACAAGGTCGTCCAGGCGGGGGCCGACTTCTACGAGGAGAGGGAGTCTCAAGCGGCCCGGGTCCAGCTTGCGATGGTCGGCCACGGGAGGGTGAGGCGGGTGAAGAGCTTCGAGATCGGATCCCCGACGGTCCTGGACGTCGACAGCGTCTGCTACTACGACGCTGGGTAGTCCGAGGCTGTACCTTGATCATATTTTTGGACTATGGCAATCCCAACGCGGAGGCGTCTCATCAATTTCAACTACCTGGTCATCCGAGCAAGGCCGACGCCTGCTGCCAGATCCTGGGCCAGGACGCTGACGGTCCAGGTCAGAACGAGAAGCGTTGAGACTTGGAAGGTGGTGATGGAGATCAGCATCCCAGGGACTCCGAAGAAGAGCCAGACGTAGAAGCCGTAGACGAGCCCCTTCTTCAGCCCATCTCCGTCGATCAGACCTCTCACCTTCAGCCAGATGAAGGAGAGGATGACGCCCATGACGAACGGGTGGAGGTAGAAGTAGAACATGAGGGGATCGTCCATCTGTCGAAAGATCTCCGAATTTGAGTACTCGGCCATGGCGTCCGGAAAGATCGCTGAAGAGACGAGGCCCAGGACTAGGGATACGCCGAGCATCAGACCTCCTGCGAGGAGGCCGGGGAAGAGGATTCTCTTCATGAATGGAGATCGGGCATTTCAAGTATTAATAGGTTGATGAGGCCATAAAAATAGAGGAAAATGAATAAATCCGGGAGGGATCCCCTCGAGGGCGGAACCCCGGCCTCAGGCCGGAGCTTCGACCAAGTCCTTGATCTCGTAGGTGATGGTCACCGTCGCCGTCACCTTGACGTCGTCGGGGACGATCGGCGTCGCCGCCCCCGCATCGGCGGCGAAGAAGACCTTGCTCTCCGCCATCGGGATCGGGGCCGATCCGCCCTCGGCGATCGATAGGATCCGGCCCAGGGCCACCCCGGCGGCCTCGGAGATCACCTCGGCCTTCCGCATGCCGTCGACGACGGCTTTCTCCATAGCCTCCTCCTGGACTGGGTTCGGGTCCCGGAGGCCGAAGGATACGCTATCGACGGTGTTGGCTCCGGCGCCGACGGCGGCGTCGATGATCCCGCCCAACTCCACCTCATCGGTGAGGTTGAGGGTGAAGGTGACCTGGTTATTGACCTCGAAGATGACCTTCTCGGACTGTTTTCCGTCGATCCAGTCTCGGGTGGGGTAGATCGAGTAGCTGGAGGTCTTTATCTCCTCCTCGGGGACTCCGGCCGCCTGGAGGGCATCAACGGCCTCGGCCATCATCTGAGCATTGTCTGCGACGGCGCCCGCTGCGCTCTCGTTTCTCGTCTGAACTCCCAGGACTATCGTCACCATATCGGCGTCGGCAGTGGAATCACCCGTCCCCGAGACCATCAGCATCGATACGTCTTCGCTTTCATAATTCTCTCCAAGTGCGTTGCCAGCAGACGCTGATAGCACCATAATTCCCAGCAGAAGGGCTTCAAAGATCCTCATAAATAAACCTCCATAAATGGTAGATCGGAAAGTAATTAAATAAATCGGTTTTCTGGGTCTGACCACCACCTTTTAATCTCGACTCCTCAATGCCCTTCTCCCATGAGGAACGTCGGAAAGTCCATCAGGATGGAGAGGATCTTCAACAGGAGGACGGGGCGGACGGTCATCGTCCCCATGGACCACGGCCTGACGGTGGGGCCCATCGAGGGGCTGATCGACCTCCAGGGAGCCGTGGACAAGGTGGCTGAGGGCGGGGCGAACGCCGTCCTCGGCCACATGGGGCTTCCCCTCTTCGGCCACCGGGGATACGGCCGGGACGTGGGGCTGATCGTCCACCTATCCGCCAGCTCCAGCCTGGGGCCCGACCCCAACCACAAGGTCCTCGTCACCGAGGTGGAGGACGCCATCCGGGTCGGAGCGGACGCCGTCAGCATCCACGTCAACGTCGGGGCCGATGACGAGGCCACGATGCTCCAGGATCTAGGAAGGGTCGCTCGAACCTGCGACGGCTGGGGGATGCCTCTCCTCGCCATGATGTACCCGAGGGGGGCGAAGGTGAAGTCCGAACACGACGTCGAGTACGTCAAGCACGCCGCCCGGATCGGGGCGGAGCTGGGGGTGGACATAGTCAAGACGAACTACACTGGATCTCCCGAGACCTTCAAGGAGGTCGTCAAGGGATGCAGCGTTCCCGTGGTGATCGCGGGCGGCCCCAAGATGGATACCGAGCACCAGGTCCTGGAGATGGTCTACGACTCGATAAAGGTCGGCGGCGGCGGCCTATCCATAGGAAGGAACATCTTCCAGGCAGAAGACCCGACCCTCTTTGTGAAGAGGCTATGCAAGGTCGTCCACGAGAACTACTCTGTGGAGGAGGCCGAAGAGGTCAGCCTCTGAGGTCCCCGTCCCTTTTGATCTCTGGCCCCATCGTCGTTCACAGGTCGATGGTCGGATTCCAGCCTACTGGCCCGTCGGAGTAGCTCGGTCCTTTGGTCCTCCCTCGGGCAGGCCGGAAATGAGGCGAAGGCATCAGTTCCTCAGATCGGATCTACATGGGGCTACGATCGCCCTAGACCAACTGCCTAAGGGCTGCGATCATTGCCGATCTCTATAAATAAGATCCTAATAACTCAGGATAGGCGTTTGCGCCCTGGCGTGCCGGAGAAGGTGGATCCCTTGCTCGAGCTGTTCGTCGCGATGAAGCACATAAGGACGAGGAAGAGGCAGACCGCCCTCGCCGTGGGGGCCGTCGGCCTCGCCGTGGCCATCATCATCGTCTTTCGGGCGGTCATGAACGGCAGCATCGAGATCTTCTTCGACTTGATCTTCGAGCTGGCGCCCCACGTCCTGGTCCTCCCCAAGGAGGGAGAGGAGTACATCTACCTCTACAAGACCCTGATCGAGTTCATCTGGACGATCCCCGGGGTCGCAGCCGTCTCTCCTACCCTCAGCACCACGGCGACCCTCTCCTTCGAAGACGAAGTCGAAAACGTCGAGTTGACCGGGGGCATCCCGGCGGAGATGAACAGGGTGATGAGCCTCGAGAAGTACATGATCGAGGGCGACTTCTACGCGATCTCGAGCGGGAGGAGGGCCATTCTGGGGGAGGGGGTGGCCGAGAAGCTGGACGTGAAGATCGGCGAGGACGTCGTCGCCAGCTTCCCCGACGCTAAGACTATGAACTTGGTGGTGGCGGGCGTCTTCAGGACGGGGATTGAGGAGTGGGACGGGGCTGCCTACGTCTCCCTGAATACGGCCCAGGAGTTTCTTGGGGAGGGGGACGTAATAAACTACATCAACATCCATCTCGATGACCCCTATCAGGCGGACGTCGTCGCTGAGGAGATCTCGGCCCTTGGATACGACGCCGACAGCTGGAGGACCCTCTTCCCCGAGTTCGAGGAGTCTCTGGCCTTTGAGACCTTCTCCAACAACCTGATCCTGGCCCTCGTCCTTCTGATCGCCTCCTTCGGGATCGCCAACGTCATGAACATGCTGGTCCTGGAGAAGACGAGAGAGGTGGGGATGTTGATGGCGATGGGGACAAGCCAGTCCCAGATCAGGAGGATCTTCCTCATCGAGAGTGGTATTTTGGGGCTCGCGGGAGGCACGGCCGGCAGCCTCTTCGGCTACCTCGTCTCCACCTACCTCCACAGCCTCCAGATCACCGTCACCAACCCGTCGGCTCCTCAGGCGATCGTCATCAAGTTCCTGGTGGATCCCTTCGACCTCATCGCCTTTCCCCTCCTAGCCATGGCCCTGAGCATTATCGCCGGGGTCTATCCTGCTCATAAGGCTTCAAAGCTGGATCCGGTGATCGCCCTGCGAGGTTGAGTCTGATGTTCGAGCTATCGATCGCAGAAAGGCACATCCTCGGAAACCCCAGGATGGTCCTCTTCACCGTCTTATCCGTGGCCTTGGCCGTGGGGGTGATCGTAGTCCTGATAGGGCTGACGGAGGGGTATAGGCAAAACCTGATCGATAACACCGTGGAGAACTCGCCCCACGTCACCGTAGACCCGAAGTTGGATGAGGACTACATCTATCTCTATCGAACCCTCACCTCCATCGCCGAGGAGCGTCCCGAGGTCCTGGCGGCGTCGTCGAGGCTCGTGGGACGGGCCGCAGCGAAGTACAAGGATAACGTGGAGGGGGTCACCTTCATCGGGGCCGACCCCGTCCAGGAGGATCTCCTTCTGAGGGTCAGGGAAGACATGATCTGGGGCGACTACTACGACCTCCGGTTCAAGAGGTATGCCGCGGTGGTGGGGGACAAACTCGCAGAGAACCTGGAGCTGAAGCGGGGCGACGATTTCCGGCTCGTCCGGCAGAACGCATCGATCCAGGTGAAGGCCGTAGGGATCATCGATACCAGGACGGGCCTCGACAGCACCCTAGTCTACCTCCCCCTCGAGACGGCCCAGATCCTCCTGGGGGACGGGGACGTGGTAACTGAGATGGGGATCAGGCTCTCCGACATCTACGCGGCTCCCGCCGTTGCCGCGGATCTGAACGAGAGGACCCGATATAAGGCGGAGAGCTGGCAGGATAAGAGCCGGGACATCCTGGATCAGCTGGAGACCCAGCAGGTCTACTCGATCATATTCTATATATTGATCGCCATAATAGCTGGATTTGGCATCGCCAACACCATGATCATGATAATAACTCGGAGGACGAAGGAGATAGGGATCTTGATGGCGATGGGGGCAGACCGGATCTCAATCATGAAAATATTCGTCCTGGAGAGCGTGATCCTGGGGCCGCCCTCGGCGCTCCTGGGAGGCGGCCTCGCCTTCGTCGCGGCGAAGTTCATCGGGACGATCGAGGTGCCGGCCGAGATCTACATATCCGACAAGATGACGGTAATCCTGGAGCTGGATACGTTCCTCTATGTAGCCGTCTTCGCCCTGGTAGTCAACTTCATCGCGGGGATATACCCCGCCTACAAGGCCTCGCGGCTCAACCCCGTGGAGGCGATAGCGACCGAGTGATATCTGTTCCTCGACCGACTGTGGTCGAATATTTCGGAGGTGATCTGACTTTGAGCAACATCATAGAGATCAAGAAGCTGAGAAAGGTCTACGGCGATGGGGTGGAGCTGTTGGCCCTAGACGACGTCGACCTGACCATAAAAGAGGGGGAGGTCCTCGCCATCGTGGGGCCCAGCGGCAGCGGCAAGTCGACCCTTCTGAACATGATAGGCCTATTGGACACCCCCTCCGACGGGGAGATCTGGCTCAAGGGACAGAACATCACCAAGGCCAGCCCAAAGGAGAGGGCTAGGCTGAGAAATAAGGAGCTGGGGTTCATATTCCAGTATCACCACCTCCTACCGGAGTTCGACGCCGTCGAGAACGTGATGATGCCGCTGCTCATCGCCGGGATGGACAAGAAGGAGGCGAGGCATCGGGCGATCACCCTCCTCGAAGAGGTGGGGCTCGGCGACCGGCTCCATAACAGGCCCAACCAGCTCTCCGGAGGCCAGAACCAGAGGGTGGCGGTGGCCAGGGCGTTGGCTGGCCATCCTTCCATCGTCATCGGGGATGAGCCGACGGGAAACCTCGACTCCAAGAGTTCCGACATGATCTACGAGCTCCTCCGAAAGCTGAATCGCCAGATGAACCAGACCTTCATCCTCGTCACCCACGACATGGACATGGCCGAGAAGACCGACCGGATCTTGCGGCTCGTCGACGGCAGGATCGTCTGCGAGATGCGGAGGGATGGGGACGGCTTCGTCTCCCAGGACGTCTGCCGGCAGAATGAATAGTTCATCCAGATTGCTCGATGGGGTTGAGCATACATAGGTTTATATAGCTCCCAGTTGTTGACAGCCAATGTGCGAAGCTGTTTTTACGGTTTTTCGCAAATGGATGTGAAATGAGTGTACGGGAACGATAGAGGATCCTTCACCAGTGGTGGATTCACAAGCTCTTCTCCAGTAGAAGCTGGAAAGACGTATGAAGTGGAGATTGAGGACGTATCGAGGCAGGGAGACGGCATCGCCAGGGTTGAGGGCTTCGTCATCTTCGTCTCTGAGACAAAGGTCGGGGACAAGGCCACGATATCCATCGACAGGGTCATGCGAAGGTTCGCCATAGCCCACAAGGTCTGAACTCATAAGCTTTTATAATAAAATGGCCTGCGCAGCCCTAGGCTGCTCAGGGCCGTTTAGAGTGGATGAAGATTCTTCGATCCTGTTTCTTCTCTTCGTTTTTCCTGTTCCTCTAATCGATCTTCGTCTCGATCTTCATCAGGTCTTCCACCCAACAACCCGAACGCAAAGGGGATATCCTCCCGGGCTAAGGGGTTTGAAGAGACGACGTAAAACCGGCGCAAGGTCAAAACGTGCAGACAAGCCTCCATAAAAATACCGCCCTAATCCTGACGGTGGCCGTGGCCCTGGGATTTATATTGCCGGAGCCGGCCGCGAGGCTTGAGCCTCTGGTGATGCCGGCGCTCTTCCTGATGATGGCCTTCTCCATGGCTGGCCTCGACCTAGACATCCCGCCGATCCGAGGGGCTGCCGTCGGATTTCTCCTCAACTACCTCTTCTTATCCGGCCTCATCCTCCTCTTCGCCTCCGTTCTCCTGGAGGAGGGGGCGTTCTGGCTGGGTTTTGTCGTTATGGCCGCGGCCCCGCCGGCGGTGGCCGTCGTCCCCCTGACGAGGCTTCTCGCCGGCGACGTCCGCCTCGCCCTCTACTCGGAGGCCCTATCCTATGTCGCGTCCCTCCTCCTCATGCCCCTGATCGTCCTCCTCTTCTCCGGGGAGGCGGGAGAGGGGGCGGGGGTGGGAGTCGGGGAGACGGCGAAGATCGTCCTCCTTCTGATCCTCCTTCCCCTCATCGTCTCAAGATACGTCGGCAGCGTGAGGATCGATCCGGCCCACCCCATCAACGGAGGCCTCTTCGCCGTCACCTACATCGTGGTGGGGCTGAACAGCACAGCCATATCGACGGAGGTAGGTGGGGTTCTCCTCATCGCCTTCGCCCGGACCTTCGCGTCGGGGGCGGCCGTTTACGCCATCTCGACCGCCTGCGGGGTCGCGAGGCCTCAGAGGATCGCCCTCACCCTCTTCGGCTCCTTCAAGAACCTGGGGCTCACCGCCGCCGTCGCCCTTCTCCTCTTCGGCCCTCGGGCGGGGGTCCCGGCGGCGGTCTGCATCCTCACCGAGACGGCCTTTTACATCCTCCTCTCCGTCCTGGCCGGGAGGCGAAACGGCATCGCGGCTCCTGAGACGGAGGGCTGATCCGCCGCCGGTCCGGCCGCCTCTCCCCGGAGGGATGGTGGGGATGGGTAAGGCCTGGATCTGACCCCTGGGCGGGATCTATCGAAAAATGGCGGAGCGAGGGGCGGTCGGGCACCCCTCGGATCAGACGGGCATCAGGACCTTCGGCGTCACGACGGTCGGCATCGTAGAAAATCGGGCGTAAGTTCCGACCGTCGGTCGGCTGCCGGCGGCGTCCCTCCTCTCCTTGAACCCGACGTCGGATAGCCACTGCCTTGCGGGGTTGGTGTAGTAGAGGGTGCTCGTCATGCTGCTCAAATCGAGGCGGTATACGCTCTGGCGCCAGTCGGCGTAGTAGAGGCGGCCGCCCCGGTAGACGAGGCCGGCTATGGAGCCGTCGGTCGAGTCGAAGATCTTGGTCACAGCCCCTGTGCCGGTGGCGACCTTGTATATGCTGGCTGGAACCCTATTTCCTGAGCTGAGGTAGAGGTTTCCTTCATAATCGAAGGCGAAGTCCCCGGCCCAGAATCCGCCGACGTCCGCGAGCTTGACGGTATAGATCGGGGTCGCGGCGGCTCCGTCGACCCGGTAGATCTTGCCGTCGCCGCCAGCCCCCGTCGCCTCGCTGAAGTAGAGGCCGATGTTCCCGTTCTGGTCGAAGGCGAAGGCTATGTCCCTGACGTAGGTGGTGTGGGTGAAGATGGTGGTCTCAGCGGACCAGCCGGACCCGGTCTCAGCGGTCAAGTAAATGTTGAACTCGTTGGCGTTGGCGTAGTAGAGCTTCTCGGGGACCCCCGGATGGAAGGTGAAGCTGTAGAGCCTCCCCGAGGGCCTCGTGTAGATGATGTTGTCGGGTGCGGTGGCGGTGCCGGCGTAGTATACCGATCCGGCCACCTCGCCCCCGTCGGCGTAGTAGATGGGGTTGAACCTCTCCATGCCGGTCATCGTCCCCGGCTTCATCTCTGTGGTGGGCATATCCTTGACTGAGGCGACATCGGCCCCAAAGGTCGGCGATGCCAGCAATAATAGCGCGAGGATCGCCGCTGTTAAGGGTTTTTTCATCATGAGCAAACCTCCTAATCCGGACGGACCCGAGCAGAAGATTCCCGGATCGGGATCTTTCGCCAGAGCCGGCCCGAACCATCTCTTTCTTGTAGATGGTCTAGCGGATAGGGCCTGTCGATGGATCTGAGGTCCGTCCGCGATACAGAACTAAATAATTATCTCGGTCTGCATGTTATTTAAAATCTTGTCTTGCTGGAAAACTTTGCTGATCCGCAGAGATATGCTTAATTTGCATGAAAATTAATAAATAACCAAATATCCTCTGATTTCATCCTATTTCTGTCATATCAAACCCGAATTTCGTGCGAGATACGGCTGGAGCCAGCCTCAGGACATAGAAGAAAAGTTGAATATCAGATCGAAGATCTCCTGCGATCCTGGAGAACGCTGATATAATATCAGGCTGAAGAGATCCTCGAGATGTCAGGTCGATTCCCTCGGCTGGTGGCAAAGATCATGACGGATCGAAGAGACGTGAACTCGGAGGCGCGGGCCTGCCCCTTCGTGGCCCGGGCCTGCCTCCTGGGAGGTTGCATGGCCTGGGACGGCGCCGGAGGCTGCAGGCTTATCCCGGCGGGGGCGGAAGCGAGCGGCTTCGACGCGCGCCTTCGCCAGGCGGCGCCGCTCCTCTACGGCTCGCTTCTGGACCTGGTGCGGGTGATGGAGGAGCGGGCGCGGGAGTGCGATGCCTGCGCCGACCTCTGGGACTACGCCCAGGAGGTGAGGAGGAGCTTTCTCGACGATCTGATCGAGGCGCAGCTGAAGGTGGGGTGAAGGTGCGGAGATAAGACGGTTGGGTTTTAAGTCTGGTCGGTGAAAGATATTTCTTCCGAGAGGTTGAGCTGAAAAAAGAAAAGGTGGCCGGAGGGGGGCCGGAGGTTAAATTGACCACATCGTCAAAGAGGAAACCGCGATCCCAATCTCAAGGGAGGGTAAAGACCGCAGAGGAGATCGCCCGAATTCTGAGGTCTCACATGCCAGAGCTCACCAGTCGCTACAAGGTGACATCTCTTGGGATCTTTGGCTCCTATATCCGGGGTGAGGCTGATGAGGAGAGCGACATCGACCTTCTGGTGGATCTGGTGGAGGGTGAGAAGCCGCTGACCCTTCTGGAGTTCATCGCCCTAGAAAACCATTTGAGCGATCTCTTGGGGGCGAAGGTGGACCTGGTGGAGAGAAGCACCCTCAAGCCCGCCATAGGTCGTCGCATCCTGGAGGAGGTCGAGACGGTTTGAGGACCGGGAAACGCGAGTTGCTCGACTATCTCCAGGACATCCTCGATGCGATTGAGAGCGCAGAGAGCTTTGTAGTAGATATGGATTACACTGCTTTCGAAGCGGATGAAAAGACCAACTTTGCAGCGGTCAGGGCGCTGGAGATCGTAGGTGAAGCCTCCAAGAAAATCCCTCCCGATATTCGCCGGGAGTATCCTGATCTTCCATGGAGAGAGATGGCGGGGATGCGAGATAAGCTGAGCCATGATTACTTCGGGGTAAACCTGCAGAGGGTATTTGAGACCGTTCGCCGGGACCTACCTCCCCTGCGTGCCTCCATTGAAAAAATCGTCGAAAAACTCAAAGCTGCCGAAGGTGATCGGAAGGGCTGAACCTGTTTTTTCCAACAATAGCAAATAGGATCAGCCAGCAATAACCATCCCTGAACAGGTGAAAACGGCTTGGGAAATCGGCTCGGAGGCGGTGAAGATGGCGACGGATCGGAGAGAGGGCGAGAAAGAGGTGGCGGAGGCAAAGCCTGCCCCTTCGTGGCGCGGGCCTGCCTCCTGGCAGGTTGCATGGCCTGGGACGGCGCCGGAGGCTGCAGGCTTATCCCGGCGGGGGCGGAAGCGAGCGGCTTCGACGCGAGGCTCCGGGAGGCGGCGCCGCTCCTCTACGGCACGCTTCTGGATCTGGTTCGGGTGATGGAGGAGCGGGCGTGGGAGTGCGATGCCTGCGCA
The DNA here is from genome assembly GCA_001602645.1 of Methanosarcinales archaeon Methan_01. Taxonomy (GTDB): domain Archaea; phylum Halobacteriota; class Methanosarcinia; order Methanotrichales; family Methanotrichaceae; genus Methanocrinis. The sequence goes on along the minus strand of LUYE01000018.1, from coordinate 3,110 downwards.
GACCTGTGGGACTACGCCGCGGAGGTGAGGAGGTCCTTTCTCGACGAGCCCGTCGAGGCGCAGCTGAAGGTGGGGTGAAGGCGGACGGCGAATCCGTATAAAACGGTCGACGGTATAGTAGAGGTTCATAGCTCATCATAAATCCCGATCGAAAGATCTATTCTCCTTATCGACTCAATTCGTTCCTCAGTAGAGGTGCCCACTGACATGATCTCACGACGAGCCGAGGAGATGACCCCCTTTTTGGTGATGGACGTTTTGGAGCGCGCCCATGCGATGGAGCGCCAGGGGATCGACGTCGTCCACCTGGAGGTGGGCGAGCCGGACTTCGATATCCCGGGGCCGGTCCGGGAGGCGGTCGCGGCCGCCCTCGCGGAAGGCCACACCCACTACACCCACAGCCTCGGCGACTTCGAGCTCCGGGAGGCGATCGCCGAGCACTACGCCGACCGTTACGGCGTCTCCGTCGACCCCGAGAGGATCGTCGTCTCCTCCGGGACGTCGCCGGCGATGATGCTCGTCTTCTCCCTCCTCCTGGAGGCGGGAGATGAGGTGATCATCTCCGACCCCGGCTACGCCTGCTACCCGAACTTCATCCGGTTTGCGGGCGGGGTGCCGGTCCCCGTCCCCATCTGCGAGGAGGACGGCTTCCAGCTCTCGGCGGAGATGGTCGCCAGACGGATCACCTCGCGGACCCGGGCGCTCGTCATCAACTCGCCCTCGAACCCCACGGGGACGGTCCTATCCGGCGAGAGGATGGAGGAGATCGCGCAACTCGGGGTCCGGGTCATATCCGACGAGATATACCACGGCCTAGTCTACGTTGGACGCGAGCGCTCGATCCTGGAGTTCACCGACGATGCCATCGTCCTCAACGGCTTCTCGAAGCTCTACGCCATGACGGGCCTTCGGCTCGGATACCTGATCGCGCCGCAAAAGTTCATCAGGCCGATCCAGAAGATGCAGCAGAACCTCTTCATCTGCGCGAACTCCGCCGTCCAGAGGGCGGGGATCGCCGCCCTCCGGGACGCCGGCGAGGACGTCGAAAGGATGAGGCGGACCTACGACGAAAGGCGTCGGTATATGGTCCGGCGGCTTCGGAAGCTGGGCTTCGGGATCGCCGCCGAGCCGACGGGCGCCTTCTACGTCTTCGCAAATGCAAGGCACATATCGGCCGACTCCTACAGCCTCGCCTTCGAGATCCTGGAGCGGGCCCGCGTCGGCGTCGCGCCCGGGATCGACTTCGGCGCCGAAGGCGAGGGGTACCTCCGCTTCTCCTACGCGAACTCCATCGAGAGGATCGCCGAGGGGCTCGATCGGATCGAGGAGTATCTGGTGGATAGGGAGAGGAGATGATCAGGGGTTCCGGGGCAGTGCCGCATCGTCGGCCCCCTCCCGAATCTTCTCCTCTGCCCTCTCCTCCTCCAGCTTCTTCTTTCCCGGCATCGTCCGATAGATCCGGGCCTGGGCTTGGATCTTCCCCTCCATCCTCAGCCTCTGGACGACGGGTCCGACCGACCCCATCCTCTCGGCGAACTGGCCAGCGACGAGCTTCTCGAGCCTTTTTTTATCCGGCTCCTTCCCCTCTCCAATCCCGGGGCAGGTGGGGTTGTAGCCTATCTCGAGGATGATCCCGCCCCCGGGTCCGGTTCTTTCCGCGACGACGAAGGGGAAGAGGCGGCAGGCCGTCGGCCTCACGGGGTAGATGGTGCAGCCTCTGCCCTCCTCGAAGAAGACGCAGGATCCGTCCGACTCCCTCGACCTCATCACCGGGAGGTCTAGGATCACCTTTCCCCCGCCTTCCTCGACCCTCACCGACCCCCTCTTCTCCTGGTAGAGGGTGTCGACGAACTCCTCCGGCACCATGCCCGTCCTCTTGCTGATGGCGTCGATGTCCCTCTCCGTCAGGTAGATCAGGTTGCTCTTCTCCAAAAACTCCGCCATCCTCTCGGGGGGGATGAGGTCGTCGAACTCCTGGGGTCGGCGGTGATGGCAGCAGGAGCCGCATCGCTGGCACTTGAAACGGACGTCGCCGATGGCTGCCCTGATCTCTACAGAAATCGGCAAGGAGGCACCTCAAAAAGGAAAAAAAGAAAAAAGGGGGTGGTTTAGAGCAGCTTCTTGATCGGGTGGTTCGGGTCCAGGACTTCCATGCCGAGCTCTTTCGCGCTCTCTGCGCACATGATGTCGACCATGGCCGCTGCTGGGAAGACCATCGTCGCGTTCTCGATGGGGCCGTATAGGTAATAGTCGGCTCCCATGATCCCGGCGACGAGGTTCGATCCGATGTCCACCGGCGGGAAGGCTGCCCTGTTCACCTTCTTGTACTTCTTCATCCAGTCCCAGGCGGAGGCACCGTTGTGGTAGCCCGCGCCGACGGGGAGCCCCAGGAGCGCCTTGACGGCGATCCCGGCCCTGATGGTGGCGCCGGAGCCGCTGCCGAGGGGCATGGCGGCGACGTCGATGAGGGGCCTCGTGATCCCCGCCTCGGCGGCGTAGTCGAGCATCCCCTTCTCTGCGCCTCCCGCTGCCTTGGTGAGGACGTCCATCTTCCCCTTGGTGGTGGAGTCGAGGGCGTTGAAGGCGAGGACGATGGCGGCGTCGAGGTCGCTCTCCTTGACGGCCTGGAACTCCTCAGGGGTGATGCTGGCGTTGATGGAGTTGTGGATCGCCCGGTCGGCGACGCCGATCTCGGTGGCGTACTTGACGCCGAAGCCCCGCACGCTCGGGGCGCTGGAGTCCACCAGGAAGGGGGCGTCGGATATCTCGACGAACCAGTCCAGGTACTTGGTCATGGCCTCGTTCGTCTCGGCGACGATCTGGTTGAAGCAGGGGTTTCCGGTGGTGTCGCTCATCTCTTCCTGGTCCTTCCAGAGCTTCTCTGCGGCAGCCACATCGAAGATACCCTTCTCCTCGTTGGTCACTATCTTGTGCCGGGAGTAGAACATCGTCCCTATGCACACGGTGGGGTACTCGCCGGGCTGACCTCCCACCTTGATCTTGCCGAACTCGAATACCTCTTGTTTCTTGTCAAACCTGAACATATCAAACCCTCACGCAACCGCCAGCAAATAGTATGCCAGCACTAATATTAATCCTCCACAGACCCC
>LUYE01000058.1 GCA_001602645.1 Methanosarcinales archaeon Methan_01 | reverse complement strand
AGACACAATCTTTATTGTATGGTGAGTAATAAAATTTATAACTTTCGTTCCGGAGTACTAGCTTGCACACCTCCCACGATCCGGCGCCAGATGGAGATCGAGGCCGCGAGAGCGGTGGTAGAGGAAACGCCCCTCCCCCTCGCCGCCGAGGCGAAAGCTCCGCCGCAGGGCTCGAATCCGCCCGACCCACTACACGACCCGGATCATGGGTCAACGGATACTTCTCGCGTTCGGTTCAGGCACATCGGCCTTTCAACCACGAAAACCGGTTATACCGAGAGAAACATACTAACCTGCATTGAGGTGGTCCCTTGGGCGCTGCAGAGCAGTATGTAGTTGATGCGAAAGGCCAAAAGGTCGCGGTCATCCTCCCCCTGGATGAGTATAAAAAGCTGCAGGAGGATCTTCACGACCTCTCGGTGATCGCTGACCGGAAAGACGAGAGGTGCATCAGCTTAGAAGAGATGAAGAGACGCCGATGAGGGTGAGATGGGCGAGTATACCATCACCTTCAAAGCCAGCGTGGAGAAGGACTTTCGAAAACTTCCGAAGGATAGAGCATCTCACATCCTGGAGGTCATCGAGGGCCTCTCAGACGATCCCATTCCCAGGGGAGCAAGAAAGCTTTACGGCACCGAGGGCTTCTATCGAGTTCGAGCAGGCGATCACCGCATCATATACAAGATAGCTCACGAGGAGCGGGAGATCGTCGTCTTTTACGTTCGACACAGAAGCGTTGCATATAGGGAACTTCAATCGAACTGCCCTCGAATTGCAGGAGAAGCGATTGACCATCGACGAGGATTCAGTTCGAAGGGATATGAAGATCCACGGCTGGCGCTGGGAGAGCTTTCACCACCGCTGCTTCTCCGGCCCCAAGATGGCTGAGCCCTGACGGAGGCGATCTTTTGCGCCGTCGACGTCGCCGGGCCCGCCTCCGGTCGAACCCCGCCCTCCAGATCGAGGGATCCAAGCTCTCCCTCGCCCGTCCGAGAACTCCGCGAAAGGTTGCTGAAAGGACAACAGAGACTGGATGATGGATGAGAAGGAAAATATAATCAAAAAGATTCCGTTGGCGTGGTTTCGAATGGCTGGTGCCCTCAGAAGCAGGTGTAGAAAGAGATAGAGGAAGAGGGGGACGAGGTGGCAAGGATTTCCTAACAAATTACTTCTTGAGAGATTATTTAAATCTTGGCAGATTAATTCATTAGTATATCATGGCACATTTGCGTAAAAATTGACGTTTTTGAGGGGTATACGCCGCACCTTATCGACAACCGTGCCTGCAAATATTCTCGAACGAATCTTTCAAATCTTGGGCTGCCCCCTATATCAATGCACCAAAAACTTTTTACCTGAATACGAAGAAGATATAGGATTTAAAAAAAAGAGTGGTGAGGTTTCGTTGATTCGGAAAGATTGGAGAATAGCATGACGAAACTGATGTAATGAGAAAGTATGAAAATCGATCGCTTGAATATTGAGGAGGGTTCCTCTCATGTATAGTCAGAATAAATTGATAGACGGTATCCACAGCTTCTCCCCGGCGAGGGAAAAGTGGGTATCCAAAGCCGTAGAGGATTTGCCCGAGAAAGTTACAGTGCACTTCAAAACGGGGCAAACGGGTCTTCTGGACATGAAGAATCCCCGCGCAGTCCTTTGGGCCAGAAGGATCGAGGAGCAGAAGCGGGCCAACCAGCCCGTCTACGTCGAGATCGACGAGGAGACAAATATCATCACCAATGTCCGGGTCCCACGGGTCTTCAGGGTGGAGGGACTCGATGAGGACGAACATGGGAACCTGATGGTCCGGCTGCAGCCTTCTTCAGCCATTCACGTCCTGCTCCGATCCGACCCGAACTTCGAGTCCATGCAGGCCAGCCTCCAGGCGGCCATGGACGAAGGCTCTGAGCGCCTGATCACAGAGACCCGGGACGAGCATGAGATCATCGACGTCAGAGAGCCTGAAGAAGGCTTTAGGGGATCGTCGGGATCTCTGCCCCCGCAGCCTGACGATCCTCCCGTATCCGAGGCCAGAGCTTTGGAAGTCTTCAACAACATGAACGCTGATTCATGCAATCCATGTAATCCCTCTTCGGATTGTATCCCCTTTCTGTATCCCGACGATGGGTGCTGGATCCGCGCGCACATCATGTGCCACCTGATGAGAACGGGAGGTCCTGATACCACCACAAATCCCCCCGAGGACCCCGAGAAGGTTTGGATTCACGCGAACACCCTCCTTGAGGCACCTACGGCCAATCATCCCGATTGTCGCGTTCTTTGGGCTTGGCACGTCGCTCCGACCTTGTTGGTCAGCCTGCCTGGCGGGGACGAGAAGCGGGTCATCGACCCCTCGCTCAGCCCCTCCCCAGAGTCCATGGCCGACTGGAAGAACCGACAGGGAGACCCACTTGCATCGCTGACCGAAACGGCCTGGTCCGATTACAATTGGGTCGGTGACAGTAATCCTGTGAGCTTGGCCCAGGCGCATCAGGACATGCAGTACTACCGGAACGAGCTGTTGGATCGGTGCCTGTATTTTGGGCCGCCACCGTACAGCTGTACAAGAAACTGCTTCTTCATCATCGACCGGAACACCTTTTCAGACGACGAAATAGAGGCCATGCTGCACGTTGGCAGCCCTGCCCTCATCGAAGCTGCTTTTTACATCGTCGTTGACGGCTTCAGCCCCTACGAGTTGGGTTTCACCTCCGCGACCATGGAAATGACGCCCACCCTGACCATCTCACTGAATATACCAGGGATGACCATAACCGCAGATCGTCTAGAGTTTGAATACCCCGCCCATCTCAATCGACGGCAGCGACTGACCTGGGTCTACAATATCAGTTTCGCCAACACCACCGGTTTTACCAGCGAGCGAATCACGGTGACATTGGAGGCATCGCTTTCTACGGTATCGGATACTGGTTACCTGTATCTCATCCGACAACCCAACCCCTACGAAATCGATGGAGAGACCTCTTGGCTCAGCACCGATCTCCGGGTATTTCAGATAATTGGAGGCGGCTCGAAGTTCGGCGTCACCATGGGTTCTGATCCCTCCGCCTTTATCACCCAGGTAATCACCAATCTGAATACCCACAACACGGCAGGGCAGACGTTCGAAAACGACATTTCGGTAGATCAGCAGACTTCGCAGCTGGAGCTTTCCCAGACGGTGGGCGGCACGCCGGTATACAACTTCGCTGTAGCCAAGGTACGCTATCGCGCCCTAACCGTATCGGCAACCGATGTTCGCGTTTTCTTCCGTCTTATCCCTTGGGCCACCACTTCTCTCGAATATGATCAGGCCACCGCCTATCGCCGTCATGAAGCAGGTGGAACCGTAATCCCGCTGCTCGGAATCAAAAATAACGAGGTTACGGCCATCCCCTGCTTCGCCTCGCCCCGCATCAACTCTGCTGTAGCGAGCATGACCACTCAGACCGATACACCCAACGTTCAGACCATTCCGCCCAATCCGAGCGGTGAAGAGGTGGTCAGATACTTCGGATGTTGGTTGGATTTTAATAAGACAACGCCACAGTTCCCCCTCCACCCGTCGCCCCCGGACGGACCATATACCTCCGGCAGGGTGAGCTTGCAAGACCATATTCGAAATGAGCACATATGCCTGGTTTCGGAGATCGCCTTCGCCCCCGCGCCGGCCCAGAATGGTAACACGCCTTCGGTATCGGACAAGCTCGCCCAGAGGAATCTTGCCATCGTCGAGTCGGCGAATCCGGGACTCACATTCTCGCGTCGCATTCCCCAGACGTTTGAAATTCGACCCTCGCCATCAAGGCTGGAGAACGATGAGTTGATGTTCGATTGGGGAAACGTCCCCGTGGGGAGCGTTGCTACCCTCTACTTGCCAGGCTTTGATACGAACGACATTTTATTGCTGGCGGCCAAGAAATACCGATCCCACCGGATGGTCCGCATCGACGAGCATACCCTGAAATTTGATACCGGCGGCATCACCTACCTGCCAATCCCCTTTGCGGACGGCAACTTTCCGGGATTGCTGACGGTGGATCTTCCCGAAGGAATCGAAAAGGGCCAGGCATTCAAAATTGTAGTTCGACAGGTGACAGGCGAACAGCAACCGATCGCGATGACCCACCGAATTGAAGCACCTCGGCCCAGCTGGAGGCGCATCGTGGGATCTTTCCAGCTGACGATCCCGGTACGCGACAAGGCCGATATATTGCCAAGGCAACAGCGGTTGCTTTCCAATCTCCGTTGGATAGAGCGGGCAATCCCAGCGAACGATCGTTGGTCGCCCGTCTTCAGCAGGTATGTGTCCCAAATTGCCGATCGCATTGATGCGCTTGGCGGAGATTCAAAAAAGGTGGCGCCATCTCCCACCGGACAGTGGCGGGAAGCCCGCAGGAATTGCCTTATTCTCAACCTCGCTACGTTCCTGCTCACAGCTTTGCTCGTGGTTGGTATAGGCACGCTGACGGGAGGCTTGATGGCCATAATCGCTGGGCTGGCTTTTGTCCTGCTGATCGGAGCGGTTCGTCTCTGGATCGACAAATGTAGGCCAAAGATCTGCCAATTGCTTCGAGGGGTGTTAGCAGGTGCGGCTATTGGTGCAATCGTGTTGGCCCTCATAGCAGTGTTGGGTACGTCCACGCCACAGCTTATCACCACGCTGGCGGCAAGTGCAGGTTTAGCCGCATTAATCGCTATTGTGAGTTGGAGGAGGGGTTGCTTTGGATGATGAGGGGTATATCGAAGGGAATACAGGGCGGCGGTGGACGAGACGCCCCACCCCTGGCCGCCGAGGCGAAAGCTCCGCCGCCGAGCCCGAATCCGCTCGACCCACTTTTCGACGAGGATCGAGGGGAACAGGCTGACCCTCGTCGAGGCGGAGGAGGCTATCTCGGGCCGGGAGATCTAGGGAAGAGAGGGACGTCGCCGAGGCCTTGGGGCTCTCTCGCCGGATGGCGCGGGCGCTCATCAGCCACGTCGGAGGAGAAGAGGGCGGGCGTTGGGTCGCCCCGACTTCAGCGCCGCTTAAATTATAAGGGAGATATTATGGAATTGCCGTGGCTGGGCCGCAAGACGTTATCCGTTGGCCACAATCTTTTTTAGCCTTGGGACGAACCTAGCATCCAAAAAGGATTGGGGTGATCGGATGACCCTCTCCCTCCAAAATCGCCAAGATGATCTGAGGATGGCAGGGATCTCAGCTGCGGCTTTGATCAAGGGCCGCGACGGTACTAGTCGTGGAAATTGCGATCGCAGAGGGATATCGATATGACCCCTATCACCGATTTTGACGGGAGGAAACCGTCGAAATTTTGGAGGCAAAGCGGTCAAAGTCGGATTGCATTTTTAGAACAATTGGAGAATACATTTTATATAATATTTAATTTGACGATCGCTAAATGCTTCTCTTCCGCCTCGGGGTGGGATCTTCGGTGACGAGGGGGTCATCGAACGGGGATCATACGAGAGAGATAACCCCCAGAATCTTGATGAGATATATCGAATCCTGCGGCTGGGAGAGGGAGAAATTCGGACGGGAGGATCTCATCAAATTCAAGTCGCCGGGCCCCATAAGAGGAACCAAGGAGCCTGCCGTCATCCTGATACCTTCGACGGAGGAGGTATTTGATTATAATAAAATTGTCAACATCGCCTTGCGAAGGATTTCTGCCTTTGAAGGCAGAAGCTCCGAGGAGCTGCTGGATCAGCTATCAGTCGTCAGCGACTCAATTGAAGTTAAGATATTCACGCGGGACCCCCAACGGGGCGTCGTCCCCATCCGCGACGGGATCTCGTTATACCAGAGCCTCCGGGACCTTCTGATCTTCAGCGTCTGCTCCGAGCTCGATCCGAGTCAGAAGGCGTTCCCGCGGAAGCTGAGAGAGGCCGCGGAGATCGTCAAAGCCTGCTTTATCGGCCAGAGACAAAGCGGCGGACGCGGGGCAAACGTCCATGGCGGCTTTCTGGCAACCGTCCATCTTCCCCTTCCGAAGAGATACGAATTGGCCGTCGATGGGGAGATCATCGACCCGATTCTGAGGAGATCGATCCTCCGGATCCTCCGGGGTCTGAGAGACGTCGAGTTGTCTGTTGATCTCAAAGATCCGGGGCCGATGACGGAGAACTCCTCAAGGGGCCTCAACTCGAACATGTGCAACGTGCTGATGGATATCATCGAGGTTGGGGGAGGTACTGATCTCAGCATATCTGCAACCCTAGATCCGATGTACGCAGTTCCCGGCGACGTCATCACCGATCTCAAACTCAGTCCATCGTCGAAGACTTATCTGGAGACCGCGGCCAGCATCCTCGAGGAGGACCCCCCCGAAGGGTTTGTAGAGCTGATGGGCTATGTAACCCAGCTCAAATGTGATGCAGAGAAGGGCGGAGGAGATATGGAGATCAGGATGAAGGCCTTCGGAATAGAAGGGCACGATGCCATCCCAGTTAAGGTACTCCTCGACGAGAAGTCGTATCAGCTGGCGATCGATGCCCATAAATACCATAATAAAATTCAGATAAATGGCACACTGGAGAAGACGGGGAGGGGCTGGACCCTCAATCGCCCGAAGAGATTAGAAGTGATAGACAGAGGTTTCCGGCGCAGGAGATACAAGAGTTTGGATTCTTTCTAGCCCTAGTTTCTATTTATGAGTTCAGATTGGGCATTTTCCATTGAAAAGAGAGAAGAACGTGGCCCCCGCTGGAGATGCCATGTCCCTTGAAGAGGAAGCGGTCCGACGGGAGGCGCAGGTCCACGGCGCCCGCTGGGAGGGCCTCCACCACCGCTACTTCTCTGACAGCAAGGTGGCGGAGCCCCTGACCGCTGCCATCCTCGAGGCCGTCGACGCCTCCCGCCCCGACGTCGTCGCAGACCTGGGCGGCGGGACCGGCTTTATCCTCAAAGAGCTCCTGAGGCGGAATCCCCTAGAAGGCGTCCGGCTCGTGGACGTAGACGCCTCCGAGACGCAGCTTTCGGCCTGCGACGACGGGAGGATCGAGAGGCTCGCGGCCTCGGCCGCCTCCGTCACCCGCCGGGACCTCGGAGCGGAAGGCCAGTGCCTCCTTCTCGTCGCTCGATCCCTCCTCCACTACTTCGGACGGGCTGGGCTCCAGCCCCTCCTCCGCCACCTCCGCGGCCAGCTCCAAGTCGGCGAAGCGTTCGTCCACCAGTCCGCCTGCTTCGCCGACGAGGGGGACGCCGCCTGCCTCAACCGGGTCTACGGGATGATGGGAACCGAGAAGCGATACTTCACCATCGACGAGCTGGAGGCGGCGCTCGAAGAGGCGGGCTTCGCCCTCCGCGAGATCGGGCCCGCGCCGCCCCTCCGCCTCGACTCCGTCGACCTCGCCGAGAGGTACGGTCTGAGGGGAGAAGAGGTAGCCTCGATCCGGGAGGAGGTGGGCCGAGAGTTCGGCGAGCGAGCGGGGGTCTTCGTCGAGACGAGGAAGGGGTTCACTGCGTGGCTGCATTACAGCATCTTCACCTGCCGGGCAGAGTAAGCAGAGTTTTAGAGATGCAGTAAAATATCTCGAATACCACCGGCGGCGCGAGATCAGAGCTGGCCCCGGAAAACCCTCTCCAGCACCGCCGGGAGGAGCGCGTCCGGCTCCTCCGCCGTAGGACCTGGTGTCTCTTGAGTCCGTCAACTTGGGCCTGGAGATCATCGAGGCGGGCGACGATGCGGCGAGTTCCGAGCGGTGGCGCCCTTGCGGCTCGACTCCGGCGACCTCGCCAAAAGATACTGCCTTGGGACCGAAGTAGGTTGCCTCGATCCGGGACGAGGCAGGGGGCGAGTTCGGCGAACGTCTGGGGGTCTTCACCCCGTCGGGCGAGGGGTTCACCGCGTGGCTTCACTACAGCATCTTCACCTGCCGGGCGGAGTAAGCAGATTTTTAGGTATGTTGTAAAATAAAAATAGATCGGCGGCGTTCACCGCCGCGCTAATAAAACTCCACGTCTTCGCCCCTGCCAAAGTCGGCGATTTCTATGGTTCCGTGGACGTTCCCAGTCTCGATTTTCAGTCGAAATATTCCTGGGGCAGCCAAAGCTGGATGCGACCGCCAGTCACCATAGGTGGGGCAACACGAAGTGAAAGTCTCGCTGCAGTCTGGATTGCCGCAGTGGCCACAAAAATTTTCGGCCGTCTGCGTAAATTCGACAGTGTCGACAACCACAAGCTGAAGTGCGGTGTCGACTGGTTCTTCAAGCCGGTACCAGGTAGTTTTCACCCAACATGTATCATCTGGCTCGCCTGAACCGTCCCAGGAGTACCAATAGCAATATGTCCATACGTCGCTGTGTACCACAAACGGTTGGACTTCGACCGTCGAATAATGGTCAATGTCAACTTCCAGGTGCGGCCCGGCAATACTACCTGCTGCAGTTTTTGTGGCACAGCAGACTACGCATACCAACAACACTATTACAATTCCAGCATTTGTGTTCATTTTCTCTCATCTCCTCCCAAAGCGCCTGAAAACGGAGCACATTTTCCACGATCGTCACAATATCGGCCGTTGGCAGCTCGATGACAATTCCGTACACCAAATTCATCAGATCGTCATTATAGTGGATCTATTTTGTTATATAATTTGCGGACATTTCCCGCAGCACTTCTTCATGTGGGCAGCGTGTACTCTTGCGGTGGTAGGCCGCATCAAGTTTCTCCACAACGCTAAAAACGTCCCACAGCACAATGTTTTCGATACTTTCAAGCTCGATTTTCATTCTCTCAACTTCTGTTGTTTTCTGTTTTTTTCCGGTTTTTTGCTTGGCTGGGGCGGAGCGTTTTTTTGGCGGGTTGTGGGAGTGCAAGGAGGTCCGCTCTCGCCTTTCGGCGCTTTTTTGGCTAGGGGATCAGGGTACCCCCAGCCAATCCCATTTCTCTTGCTTCGCAGTAGAAATTGCCTCCAGGCCACCTATTGCGCTGGAAGCAGCAAGCTTTTCGAGAAGTAGTTTGTCGTCAACATCAAGCCACGTCGCTGTGGTCGTATCGGGCTGAGGGCTTGATCCGTCGATTAAAAGTTCCAGAAGCAATCTGGCGTCTTGAACATGCGGCGTTTCCAGGTCAAGATCTGAGCCAGCCCCAAATCCACAGCAGACCACCATCATGGTCGCCAAAAATCAAATTGCTTGCAGCCAGGCACGAAAACGGGCGAGGATTCACTTCATCCCCGCCCCAAAGGACAGGGTATTCGTGACCCTCTGCGCTCCCGAAGTAATAAAATATCCCGAATGCATCCCCGGCGGCGCGGGATCAGAGCTGGCCCCGGAAGGTCCTCTCCAGCACCGCCGGGAGGAGGGCGTCCGCTGTCCGATTCAGAGCGATGCCCCAAAACTTCGATCCCCACCTCTTCCCCCTCACCCTCCCGTCCCCTCCATCTCCGATATCCGCTCCAGCGCCGCTAGGAGGAACCGATAGAACTCCGCCACCGCCGAGATCTTCACCCGCTCATTCGGGGAATGGGGGTGCTCGATCGTTGTCCCCAAAGAGACCATATCCATCTCCGGAAGCTTCTCCCCGATGATCCCCATCTCCAACCCGGCGTGGATCGACTTCACCTCCGGATCCCCGCTGAAGATGTCCCGATGAGCGGCCCTGCAGGCCGAAAGGAGCTTTGAGTCCAGACGCGGGAGCCGTCCCGGATAGCTGTCCCCCCTCTCGACCCGAGCGCCGGCCAGGGCCGCCGCCGCCCGGATGGTGGCCGTCGTCGCCTCGAGGCCGACCTTCGACGACGATCGGGAGGCTGTTTGGAGGAAGAGGTCCTCCTCCTCGGTGAAGGCGACGGAGAGGTTCGTCGAGGTCTCGACGAGGTCGGGGATCTCGGAACTCCACCGGAGAACCCCGCTCGGGAGGGCGGCGACGAGGCCGATCGCCCGCCTCGACCCCTCCGGAGACGCGACCCTCGCCGGCATCTCCACGGCCGAGACCTCCACCCAGAGACCCGGATCGACGGCCCGGTACTCCTCCCGGAGGGCGGAGCCGACCGCATCCACCAGGCGCTGAAACTCCTCCCCCCTATCCAGCGGGACGACAACGACCGCCTCCGCCTCCCGGGGGATGGCGTTGTGCTTATCGCCGCCCCTGAGGGAAGAAAGGCCCAGCTGGACCCTCTCTCCGGCGACCCATAGGAGGAGTCCGAGGAGCTTGATGGCGTTCCCCCTCTCAAGGCTGATGTCGACGCCGGAGTGGCCCCCCGAAAGGCCTCCTACGACGACCTCGAAGGCCGCCCCGGCCTGATCGGGACGGACCCACCCCACGGGAAGCCGCAGGTTGGAGGTCTCGCCTCCGGCGCAGCCGACGTAGACGGCATGGGGGTCTTCGGTGTCCAGGTTGATCATCATCCTCGCCGCGATCTGACCCTCCCGAAGGCCTCTCGCCCCGGACATCCCGTCCTCCTCGTCGACGGTGAAGAGGAGCTCCAGGGGTCCGTGGACGGCCTCGGGGTCTGCGAGGACCGCCAGGGCGGCGGCGACCCCTATCCCGTTGTCGGCGCCCAGGGTCGTGCCAACGGCCGAGACGAAGCCCTCCTCGACCTTGACCCGGATCGGATCTATCGAAAAGTCGTGATCCGAATCCCTGTTCTTCTCGCAGACCATGTCCAGGTGGGCCTGGAGGAGGACGGTCGGAGACCACACCCTGCCGGGGGTCGCCCCCTTCCTCAAAAGGACGTTTCCCGCACCGTCCATCTCGCAATCCAGCCCCATCCTCCTTCCTACGGAGAGGACGTACTCCGCCGCTCGCTCCTCATGCTTCGAACACCTGGGTACCTTTCGGAGCATGTCGAAATGCCTCCAGAGGAGGCGGGGCTCTATCCCGCTGAGGTCGTCTGCCATCCTTTCACCCTCACCATTTTTGTACAAAAAAGCAACTATAGATATATGGTGATCGGATGGAGGTGGTGATATGCTGAATAGGAGGGCTCTCGCGGCCGGCGAACCCCTCTGCGTGGGCGAGATCACCCTCATACCCGTGGCGGAGGTCTGTTCATCCTCCTTCGTCCAGGACGATGTTGGGGCTTTTGTCGGGACGAAGAGGGCGGAGGCGGTCGTCGCCGTGGGGCCCTGGGGGGCCATCGCCCTGGACGTCCACGGGAGAGAGAGACCCCTAGGTGATCTACTCGAGGAGGCTTTGGGGCTTGAGGAGCTCGTTTTGGAGGCCAGCTCCTCCAGAAGGGAAAGGATAGATACTGCGAGCTACAAAAGAGGGGGAGCATGAAGGTCGCAGTCCTCTACAACGGCGAGTTCGGGAGAAACCTCATCGGGAACCTGATCA
>LUYE01000017.1 GCA_001602645.1 Methanosarcinales archaeon Methan_01 | reverse complement strand
CATATTATTAGAATTAAAGAGTTAAATATTTGATAGCATTTAACTTCATTTAACTTAAAACAATGTAAAATACTGAAGAGTGGGAGATTTAGCAAAGAGTATAACCAAAAATGATATGAATAACGCTTATTGTTTAATGCCACATAATAACCAAATGTAAAATTTTCACTTGGATCAAAAATCAGATTATTTTTCTCAATGATTTCCTTTTTTAATATAATATCGTCTTCCCTTAAATCTGGAGAAAGATGATTGTAAAACGATATAGTCATACCTAAATATTCATCTGCGTCTCCATAAAGATACTGCGGGGCAGAAAATAAAACATATATAAAAAGGGTGAGGGAATACAAATATATAAAATATCTCAATAATTTGTTCAGATCAACAGAAAAATAATTCAATCCTGCATTGATTCCATCAAAATTAATTTGAATAAACACCAACCACCCAAGTTCCAATCAAAATCAAAATGATTCCTATCCACAACTCTCTACTTATTGGCTCATTCAATAAAAAATAGCTCAATACCACGACAATGGGATAGCTCAAACTAATAAGTGGATACGCATAGTTTAATCGAACACCAGAAAGTACATATAGCCATAGAATAAAGCTTATAAAATATAACATCACTCCGCATACTAAAAAGTGATTAGTTATAACCAGATAAATCATAGATTTGTTTAAAGTTAGCATACTTGCATTAATATCTTGGATACCTAGTTTCATAAGTATCTGGCCAGCAGAAATTACTAATATACATGTTATTATATATATTATCATTTATTCTCCTGGGTATTTATGGGTGTTTATGAACATAGACAGACTAGTATTTATACATTTGGCTCGTCATGCTGTGTTGTGTAGTCCCGAATGTTTTGACTTTATATACCTCTTGATCTTTACCGAGGAGTGGTGGGCTTAACCGATGACCAATGACGTCCTCTATAGCCCCTGCAATCAGACCGATCCAGATATTACCTTTCGCCACACTTTTACCCCCTTGGTCAAAGCCAGATAGCCCGGATTGCTCAGACCGCCACCGATCCGAGTCCTGCCCTCAAGAATGCAAGTTCTCGGCTCAGCAAAACATTCTGTCCAAGCTCGTCCCACTTCCTGGTAAAAATGAGCATCACTGCCACCCAGCATAGGCTTTTTGCGGTCCTGGCATAGATCAAGCGCTTTGCTGTTGAAAAGGCACCTGGAGTTGAGAACCTCGATCGCATCTACTTCACCTAAGACCTTCTCCGTCCCGAGGAAACCCTTTCTGATCCTGTCGAAGGGGTGAGGTATTGCTGAAATGCCGCCAGATTGTCTTATTTCAGATAAAACATCCAAAAAAGGTCCGGGTTTGATCTCTCTATCTATGAAGTAGGCCAGAACCTCGCCTCTGTCCGTTGTGATCTCCTCGCCGATTATGATATCGAGTTCAAACTGCTGATCTTTGACGATATCAAAAACCTCCATCGCGCCGTCTATGGTGTCATGGTCTGTAACAGCCAGACCGTCGAGCTTCTTTTCTATTGCATGCTTAATGAGCCGATCGGGCTTCATCCAGCCACATCTCTCGGAGTATGATGTGTGAACGTGCATATCGAACTTCATGCATTCACCAAGTAAAGAACCACTACGACTGAAACTACCCAGAGGGCGAAATTCATAAGAGATATCCTATCTTTCAGTATGAATTCCGCCTCCCCACCGAAGTTTTCTAGGTAGATCAGCTGCACAAACCTGAAGACGCCATAAAAAGCGAACGGTAGGGTGATCATCATGTAGTCTTGGGTGTAGAATGAATAAAGGGCGTAAGACATCAGAAGCATCGAGACGGATATGTTAAGCAGATCCTCCAACATCTTCTCGGTGTATTGAGATAAGCAGTCTCTAGAGGTGCTGGCGGTCAACAGCTCGTGCCTCCGTTTTCCGAACGCCAAAACAAAAGCCATCAAAAACACGCAAAGTATGAGCCATGGAGATACGCGGACATCGATGACCAGGCTACCAGCGACCGCCCTCAAGACAAAGCCCACCGCGATCACCATAACATCCACTAGAGCAATGTATTTTAGATAAAATGTATATAATAAATTAATACATAAATATAGTATCCCAATATAACATAAGGGCTTATTTATAAGGAATGATGCAAATAACGATGTGGTTAGAAATAGTATGGAAACCAATAGGGCCGTCTGATTTGAGAGTGCCCCAGACGCGATCGGTCTGAACCTCTTCTTGGGATGAAGTCGGTCACGTTCAAGGTCTTTTACATCATTTATAATATAAACTGATCCAGAAATTATGCAGAATACGACGAAAGCGAAGATGGAACTTAGCCACATATCGAAGCTAAACAGGTTGTAAGAAAAAATTATGGCGATGAAGACAACTAGATTCTTGTACCACTGATAAGGCCTCATTGATTGTACGACTTTCATCAGCAATTATATCGCTCCGTAAAACATCTATTGGCTTCTTACGCTTTAAGGATAAAAATATACCTCTCTCCAAATCTACCAAGATGGAACTGCTCTAAATCGGTGAGAATTGGATCAAATCAAATGTAGAAATTTGATATTCTGCCGATAAAAGTCCACTGGCTGCTAAAGATGACACGGTCGCATCGCCGTTATCCAGCTCGTGAGAGTTTGCCACGCTATAATCCTTGCTCATCTAGTGCCCCTTCAAGAAGAATTATACGAAAATTCTGCTTGTCGGAAAACAGTAGCCTACGAGCCCCTCGGCACGTCTCGGGGAAAACGAGCTAACATTGCTTGAAGGGGCACTAGTTCTGCTGGATCCGGCCATCGGAGCAAGATAGTTTCGCCGAGGTCAGGGATCTTTTAGGCCTTATTGTACATATTTATAACTTAATATTTCACAATCAGGGAAAAATAGTGGACAAAACAGAAAAAGTTATATCCCAAACTCCCCTGATATACCCTCATGGGCGAATATCTGGTGAGATGTCCGGTCTGCGGTTATGCGCAGCCGCCCCACGCTCTCGCCTGTCAAAATGACGACTCCCTCCTCAGAACCGAGTACGTCGCCAGGAGGCTCACCCTCCGAGACGACCTACCCGGCCTCTGGAAGTTCTTCGATTGGCTCCCCGTAAAGGAGCCCCTCCGGGGGGTGGGGGAGAAGCCCGTCACCTTCAGGAGCGAGGGCCTCGCCCGGGAGCTCGGCCTCTCGCGCCTCTACATAAGCTTCAGCGGCTACTGGCCCGAGCGGGGGGCGAGGATGGCCACCTGCAGCTTCAAGGACCTGGAAGCTCCGCCGACGGTAGAGAGGCTGATGGAGCGAAAAGACGGTCAGGCCTTGGTCGTCGCCTCGGCGGGGAACACCGCCCGGGCCTTCGCCCAGGCCGCCTCGGCGGCCGGCGTCCCCCTCGTCCTCGTCGTCCCCTCCTCGGGGAAGAGCCGCCTCTGGACGACGGTCCCTCCTTCGGAGTCGATATGCGTCGTATCGGTGATGGGGGACTACACCGAGGCGATCGACCTCGCCGGGAGGCTCGTCGGAGAGGCGGGGTTCGTCGGCGAGGGGGGGGCGAGGAACGTCGCCCGGAGGGACGGGATGGGGGTCGTCGTCCTCGACGCCGCCCTCGCCATGGGCGCCCTTCCGGACCACTACTTCCAGGCCGTCGGGTCCGGCACCGGGGGGATCGCCGCCTGGGAGGCGTCCTTGCGGCTGATCGGGGACGGCCGCTTCGGCTCCTCCCTCCCTCGGCTCCACATCGCCCAGAACTCCCCCTGCGCCCCCCTCTACGCCGCCTGGACCGGCTCGGCAGCGCCCCAGGGCCCCTGCCCCGGCGGGATGTACGACGAAGTCCTATACAACCGAAAGCCCCCTTACGCCGTCCCCGGCGGGGTCAGAGACGCCCTGGAGGAGACGGCTGGCACCGTCTGCTCCATATCCAACGGGGAGGCTTCCGTCGCCCACCAGCTCTTCGAGGAGGCGGAGGAGATCGACATCCTGCCGGCGGCGGCCGTCGCCGTCGCCGCCCTCCAGAGGGCCGCAGCCTCCGGGTCAGTTGAAAAGAAAGACCTCATCCTCCTCAACATCACCGGGGGCGGAGTCTCCCGGGCTAAGGAGGAGCTCGATATGTTCATGCTCAGATCCGATATCGAGGCCGAGCCCTCGGCCCACACATCCGCATCCGAATACGGCCTTCTAGCCGAGATCGAAGAGATCCTGGGAAGGAGGGGCCCCCGATGACCTTCGACCGGGCCTGCAGCCTCACCATCCTCGGCGGCCTCGACAAGGACAGAAAGCCCGACCGCGTGGAGAGGCTGGAGATGCGCCGGGGCGAGATCATCGGGATCGTAGGGCCTACGGGCTCGGGGAAGAGCTCCCTCATCGCCGATATCGAGCAGTTCGCCAAAGGAGACACCCCCTCGGGGAGGAGGATCCTCATCGATGGGTGCGAGCCGAGGGCCGAGACGAGGTCCGATCCCCGTAGGAAGCTGATAGCCCAGCTCTCCCAAAACATGCACTTCCTCGCCTACATGACCGTTGGGGATTTCTTGAGGATGCACGCCAAGAGCCGGGGGAGGTCCCCGGAGGTGGCAGGTCGGGTGATAGAGCTCGCCAACACCCTCACTGGGGAGCCGGTCCATCCGGACCAGCATCTGACGATCTTGAGCGGGGGGCAGTCGAGGGCGCTGATGACCGCCGACATCGCCGTCATCAGCGATTCGCCGATCGTCCTCATCGACGAGATCGAGAACGCCGGGATCAAGAAGAGGGAGGCGCTGGAGCTCCTCTCCGGAGAGGGGAAGATCGTCGTCGTCGTCACCCACGATCCGATGCTCGCCCTCATGACCTCCCGGAGGGTCGTGATGAAGAACGGCGGGATGGTGAGGGTGATCGAGACGACGGCCGGGGAGCAGAAGGTCTGCGAGGACCTGGCGAAGGTCGACGACTGGCTGATGAACCTGCGGGAGACGATCCGGCGGGGCGAGGTGGTGGGGGCAGCCCTTTGAAGATGGTGGTGGTGGCCGGGACCCCCGGCTCGGGGAAGACCTCCGTCCTAATCCACGCCGCGAGGTCCCTCCAGCGGATGGGGGTGAGGCCGGCGGTCGTCAAGATCGACTGCCTCTGGACCGAGGACGACGAGAGGTTTCGCCGCCTCGGCGTCCCCGTCGCCGTCGGCCTCTCAAAGGACATGTGCCCCGACCACTACTCGATCTACAACGTCGACGAGATGCTGGACTGGGCGAAGGAAGAGGGGGCAGACGTCCTCCTCAACGAGACGGCCGGCCTCTGCCTCCGGTGCGCCCCCTACCCCGACTCCGCCCTGGCGGTATGCGTCCTCGACGTCACCTCCGGCCCCAACGCCCCCCTCAAGGTGGGGCCGCTCCTGACGACGGCGGACGTCGTCGTGGCGACGAAGGGGGACATGGTCTCCCAGGCCGAGAGGGAGGTCTTCCGGGAGCGGGTCCTGGAGGCGAACCCCGCTTGCAGGATCGTCGAGGCGAACGGCCTCACCGGCAAGGGGGCGGCGGAGCTTGCGGATCTGATCAAAACGGCCCCCGATCTCTCCGAGGAGATGCTCCTGCGGCACAACCCGCCTCTCGCGATATGCACCCTCTGTGCCGGGGAGCTCCGGGTCTCCAAGGAGCACCACCGGGGGGTCCTCCGCCACCTGGATGGCTTCATGGAGTACACAGGGGAGTGAGAGGAGCTATGCAAGGTGGAGATGGCTGAGGGGAAGGTGGGGGCGGGATGAAGGAGATCGCAGAGCTTCTTCCTGGCTACAACTGCGGCGAATGCGGCGAGAGGAGCTGTCGGGAGTTCGCGAGGGCCCTCCTGGCGGGCGATGAGAGGATCGAGGTCGACCTCTGCCCCTTCCTCCGCCAGGAGAGGCACCGGGGGGCGAGGTCGGCGATCGAGGAGCTCCTCGGTAGCCTGAGACGGGAGGGGATGGAAGCGGCCGAACTCCGGGGGGTGATCGACGGCCTCACCGCGGACTTCATCCTGGCGCCTCTGCCTGGCGAGCCCTCCTGCCGCGAGGACCTTTTCCCCTTCGACCGGGAGGCTAGGTTCGATCTTGGGGACGTCCTCCGCTACCGCCCCCTCGGATGCCCCATCACCCATTTCGGAAAAATCGTAAAGATCGATCATGGCCTCGCAACTGTCCATCTGGTGGGGCCCCGCCACCTTCTCGGCGATGGAGACTTCGCCCCCCTGGACGGGGGGGTCTGTCTCGTCGCCGCCTTCGAGGGGATCGTCGGCAGAGGCCGGGTCCCGGAGGTCGGCGAGACGGTCAGGTTCCTCCCCGATCACTGCATGATGCAGAAGGTCCACTCCGGGGTGATCGTCCACTCCGAGGGGAGGATGGTCAGGATCGAGAGCATAGATCTGAAGGTCTGGTGATGTCAATCCCGGGGGAGGCCGGAGCCAGGGGGTGGGCTTCGGCCCCATCTCCTGGCCGTTAATTATAAAAGTATGATGAGACGAAATAAAAAATATAAATTGAAATGCCAGGCGATGGTCTCAGCCACCTCCATCCTCCAGAGCCGGAATCCTCCGGCGATGATGGGATCGGCCCCAACGGCCGATCGATGGGGTGGGGGCGGATGACGTCAGCCCCTTCGGCGGGATGGCCAGGCCTGGAGGCAGTTCAAAAGCAGGTTAGCATATTTGAAGACGGTTACGAGGTGAGCTGGATGAAATTCGCTATTGATCATTGCAGGTCGGCCCCGAGAGGGCTGAAGATCTTATTTGGATGTCTTCTGTTATCTCTTCTGACCTGGATGCCGGCGGCAGCCCAGGAAGAAAATATCACCTGGGTTGGAGGAGGTCTGTACGACTACGCGGAGCTCGGATTTGCCGTTCCAAAAGATCTGGAGGATTTGGTGGAGGCCGAGGCCCTCTCCGAGGGGAACTACTCTGAAGGGAGGTACGTGGTGGCGTCTCTCCTCATGAATCAGAGCAGGATCTTCGTTCTCCTTCTTTACCCCTGCGAAGCCCCTGAGGGGATCCTGGACGCCGAGGGCCTTAAATCCGCGATTGAGGGCTACAGCTCGGAGCTGAATCAGACCATCTACAACCCCGAGCACCTCAACATCAGCGAACGGTCCGCCATCTGGGGGATGATCGGCAACCAGGCTTTGATCGTCTACCAGCCATCTAACCTGACCGTTGCCGGGATATTCATCGAGGAGAACGTCACCGAGGACGTCCTCGTCTACTTCCCCGAATCCCTCCAGATAATCGTCAACGAGAGCATCACGCCCCTCTGGCCCGGGTACTGTGAAGGTGCCGGCGCGATCGCCCCCGAGGCGGTGGCCGAGGTCGGTGCGGCAGAGCCGGAGGAGGGGATGAACGACTCCTCCGCAGCGGCGGAGCCGGTCGAGCCAGTGGCCGGAGCTGTAACCGAGCCGGAGCCGGTCGTCAATAATACGGCCAACGCATCCACGGTGGAGAAGACCCAGGCCGACCTAGAGGCGGTAAAAAACCAATTCCAAGATAAGTTCGGCCTCAAGGTTTGAGGGCAGGCCCTCCTGACCCTCAACCCCCAGATCCTTTTTTATGGGGACAAAGTCCTCTCCAGCGCCTCTTGGGGATGGATCCTTCAAAGGCTGGATCGACGATTAAAATTTAAATCCCATCGGATCATAGCCTCTCCATCCATGAATAACCTCACCCCGTCTGAGGCGGTTTATAGAGGCATGAAGGGAGCCGGCATCGACTTCGTCGCCAGCGTGCCCTGCGTCCATCTCCAGGGGCTCCTCGCCCTGGTGGCCTCCGACCCAGAAATCAGCTCCGTCCCCGTCACCCGGGAAGAGGAGGGGGTGGGGATCTGTGCCGGGGCGTACCTCGGCGGCAAGACGCCTGCGCTCTTGATGCAGAACTCGGGGCTCGGCAACAGCATAAACGCCCTCGCCTCCCTCAACGGCCTTTACGGGATCCCCCTCCTCCTGATCATCAGCCACAGGGGCGGCGAGGGGGAGACGATATCGGGTCAGGTCCCCATGGGGAGGCTGACGCCGAAGCTCCTCGAAGCCCTGGAGATCCCGAAGTTTATCCCCTCCGTATCCGAGGTCGAAACGGTCGTGGCCCTCGCCTGGGAGGTCGCCCGCACGAGGAGGACCCCGGCGGCGGTGCTGCTGGATATCGGATTCTGGAGTTCGCTCCCCTTAAGTCCGGGAAAGGATGCTCTCTTCTTCGGCCCATAATGATTGAAACCTCCGACAAAGGACTTTATATTTCAGGAGGGAATATTTCTACTGATGATGAGATTGACGGCGCGCGTCTCCGGCAGGGTCCAGATGGCGGGCTACAGGGCGAAGGTCGTCGACCTTGCTCGGTCCTCGGGCCTCGTCGGCTTCGTCCAGAACCTCCCCGACGGCCGGGTCGAGGTGGTCGCCGAAGGTGATAGGTCCGACCTAGAGAGGTTCGCATCGGCCCTGAAGATGGAGAACGCCCTGATCCAGGTGTACGAAGTGGAGGCTGCCTACTCTGAAGCCACTGGATCTCTCTTCGGATTCAGGAAAGTGGTGGACGCCGAAGAGATGGGAGACCGTCTGGATGAGGGGGTGGAGATCCTGAAGGAGATCTTGGTATCTGTCAGAGAGGGCTTCAGCGATCTCGGCGGCAAGATGGACACTCTGCTGGAGAAGCAGGACTCGATGCTGGAGAAGCAGGACTCGATGCTGGAGAAGCAGGACTCGATGCTGGAGAAGCAGGACTCGATGCTGGAGAAGCAGGACTCGATGCTGGAGAAGCAAGATGCGATGCTGGAGAAGCAGGACTCGATGCTGGAGAAGCAAGATGCGATGCTAGAGAAGCAGGACTCGATGCTGGAGAAGCAGGATTCAACCCTAGGCGAGATCCGAGGTCTCAGGTATGATATTAAGAGCTACATGAACCAAAGGTTCGAGCGGATCGAGACCGACCTCGCGGAGCTGAAGGCAGCCATGAAAGAGCGGGGGATGATCTGAAACCTCGCCTTTGGATAATGTCTATATTTTAAAATCATTTTTAGATATCTGGAGTCGATCAATTTGAGACGGATCGATGCGATCTCCATCATCGCCCAGGAGGGCGAGTCCCAGGGCGCCCTTCTGGTGGGAAACATCGGGTATCCCTCGAGGGAGCTTTGGGCTGTCGGAGACCGTCGATCCAACTTCTACATGCTCGGGTCCATGGGCCTCGCCTCCTCCATAGGCCTCGGCCTCGGTCTCGCCAGGCCGGACCGAAGGGTCGTCGCCATCGATGGAGACGGCTCCATCCTGATGAATCTGGGGAGCCTCGCCACCATCGCCGATCAGAGCCCCAATAACTTTCTCCTCGTCATCTTAGACAACGGATGCTACGGGTCGACGGGATGCCAGCCGACCTGCACCGACCGGAGGGCTGACCTGGCCCGGATCGCCGAGGGGGCCGGAGTCTCCGAGGTCCGCGTCGCCGCGACCCCCGAAGAGCTCCGAGCTGGCCTCGCCGGTAGGGGCGTCCTGGTCGTGAAGGTCGAGGCAGGAAATGCCGAGGTCCCGGTGATCCCTCTATCCCCGGAGGAGATCCTTCGGAGGTTCATGGCGATATCCGCTCCGCCATCTCCGTCATCCTGAACCTCCCATCGAGGATCCTCCTCTTCAGCTCTTCTGCCAGCCTCTCGGCCCTGAGGCGGTCGGACTGCCTGACGACGATCGGAACCTCTCGCCCGGCGAAGCGGAGGGACCCCAGGTGGGCTCTGAAGACGTCCCCGGCGCAGGAGGTGGCGCATAGGCCGCAGTTAAAGCACCTTTTCCTGTCGAGGGTGGGCAGAAAGTCCCGAAAGGCTATAGCCCCCGTCGGGCAGATCGCCTCGGCCCGGCAGGCGGTGCACCTCTTGCAGGCCTCGGGGTCGAACTTGACCATCAGGTCGACCCCCTCCCAGACGTCGGCGTAAGTCGCACGGCCAAGCTCCTTCCTGGTCGTGACGTCCAGAACCGGGAGGGGTATCGCCCCCTCGGGGGCGGCCATCCTCTCCAGGATCCCCTCCCTCAAGACCGGGATCGGGACGGCCCACGATGATATGCACTCTGGGCCGGCGGAGGTGGCAAACCCGCCCATGTACTCCGGGTCCATCTCGTGCATCTCCGCATATCCCGAGAGGTTCGGCCTATCGGGAGAGGACCGAGTCCCCTTCCCCAGGACGAACCCCTCGGCTCCGTTCATCAGGACCCTCGTCCCGACCCCGATCGTCTCGAGGAGGGGGTCGTTCTCGAGGGGGTTCAGACGGCCGCACCCCGAGACGGAGGCCCCCGTCCAGCAGGGATCGAAGGTGGAGGCATGGAAGATGGTGGAGACCCTCTCCTCCCCAGGGTTCACAAAGGCCGAGTAGTTCTTGAAGCAGTGGCGGGTACCAAAGAGCCTAGCCGTCGACATATCGGCGAGGCTGAGATCGACCTCGAAGCCCCCGCCCTCAACATCCACCTCGACCCGCACATCCTCCCCCTCGACGAGGTCCCGGAATAGGTGGCCTCCCCCGTATCTTGAATCCTCCCGGCTCTCTGCCGTCCCGAAGACGATCAGGTCCAGGTGGCCGAGCCTCTCGTTGGGGCAGGGGCCCACCAAAGCGGGGACGCCATTGAGCCGGGCCCCCTTCGCCCGGACGAAGGATCCGGGCGACGCCGCCGGGAAGGAGAGGACGGCGTAGGTCCCGCTCATCACCGCCCGGGTGGCACAGGTGACGACGTCTACCTCCTCCGGGGCGAGCCTTCCGCCATCGGCCAGGGCCTCCCCCACCTCCTGGGCGGTGAGGACGATCGCGTCGCCCCTCGCCACCTTCGCGCCTATCTCGGAGAAGGAACGAGCCATGGCAGAGCCTTATTTTTACACCTTTATGAACTCCGCCCCGACCTCCGACCGGAGGAGATCTCTCCCTCGGATCCCGGCCGGCCACCTCTCCGTCCTGATCGACGTCGGCATGAGGAGATCGAAGAGAACCAGGACCTCCCCCTCGGAGAAGTAGTGGGTGATGATCCCTTCGCCCCGCCTGAAGGTCAAGGCCTCCACCTCTTCGCCCAGCCCCGCCCTCATATCCTCGACCCCGAACTCGAGGAAGAAGAGCCTGCCGCCGGCCTTCAGGACCCGGGCCGCCTCCCGGGCCGCTTCTCGGCGGTCGCCGTCGCGGAGGTGGCCGAGGACGTGGAAGGCGAAGACCGCATCGAAGGACGAGGCCTTGAAGGGGAGCTGGACGGCGTCCGCTGCGACGAATTCAGGCCGAAGGGCTGGAGGGTCCCGCCTGGGTGAGGCTCCGCTCCGGACGGGAGGACCCTGGCAGGAGATCCCCACCGCGAGATCCCTTCCGAGCCTCAGAGCCCGGGGCGATACGTCCACGGCCGCCACCCTCCAGGTTCGGCCCAGCATCGCAGCTAGGGTCTTGCCGTTGCCGCAGCCGAGCTCCAGGACCAGGGCGCCGTCAGGCAGGGGGGGAAGCCTCGGCGGCGACCCTCGCCAGATCTTCCCCTTATCTCGATACTCCCGGCACCAGGCGAGGAGCTCCTCCCGTCGGCATCTCCTCTCGCCGTCTCCGGCTGTTGGGGCTTCCAGCATGAGATGGGGACGGCGCTCCACCACCAAAATCTTTACTATCCTTCAGGTCTTCCCGTCCCCAGGTGTTATTGATGAAACTATGGAGTGGGGCAATCTTGTCAATTGCCATAATGCTATTATGCCTGGGCTTGGCCCAGGCCTACGGCGAAAACGACGACGATTTTTTCGGGAACCTCGGCGAGGACTATCTCAACTACGCCGGGCAGCTCCACGGAGCTTCGGGCTCCTCCGAGGGCTACAGCTCTAGCTTCAGCTACTCCCAGTACTTCCAGTACTTCTTCTCGGAGGATGAGGTATTCTCCACCGATCATCGTCCTGTCGGCTTCACGATAACGGGAAATGAGCCCTCCTTCCTCTACTTCGGATGGCAGACGGTTCCATATTCCACGTACGCGTCCTCGGAGATGTACGGCGGGTCCAACGAGCTCTGGATCGAGGGGTCGGAGGCCTGGACCAGATACGCCGCCTGTCCCGTGGGAACCTGGCTCCAGCTGATCACCACCACCCCCTCGGGGGGGTCGGCCGAGTTCTACGAGGTATCCCCCTCCGGGAACGTCGGTATCGTCCCGTACACCCTCGGCACCTACGACAGGATGAGCTTCTATGCCGGTGAGCAGGGTAGGTACGCCCTCTTCTTCGTCTCCAACGGCCTTGCGAGCAACGTCGTCATCGTCGACGTCGGCGCGGAATTGACCCCGGACATGATCGGCGGCTCCTCCGCCACCACCTCCGCCCCCACGCCGGCGGCCTTCCCCTCCGCCCCGGCGCCAGCCCCAGGCCCCGCTCCCGTCACCACCTCTGGGGACGTCAGGGTCACCCTCGAATCCCAGAGGATGAGGGGCTACGACGTCTACGTCGACGAGCAGTACGTCGGGACCGACGGGAAGGGGGGCGACGCCCTCGACGGGATCTACAAGGTGAACGTCGTCGGAGGGATGTGGCACACCATCAAGGTCTGGGACGGGGAGTGGTTCTACGGAAAGCCTAGGTTCTACCAGCGGAATACGCCCGTCGTCCTGAAGTTTGAGCCCGCCACCACCGTCTACGTCTACGGCGGCATGTGGTAGCCGGATCGGATCCGAGATCCGGCAATTAATTATTTCTATTTTATCCGTCGGCGTTCATCCCTTCCATACCTCACCATGGGGATCTACACCACTGACGTCTACACCACTGACGTCTCCTCCGCCAGCGACTTCAACCGTCCCGCAGATCTCCCAGCATCATCCCTTAACTCTTTCCACTTCTGCTTTCTCTTCGTCATCTTCTTTCCCTTCGGGGCGCCGATCCTGGGCCTCCCAATCTCTCCTCACCGTCATCATCTTAAGGGATCGGAGACGAAAGATAGAGCATGAAGGGATGGGGTCTAATCTTCTTATTGTTGGGAGTGAGCTTCATCGTCGCCTCCGGCATCGCCGGTGGTTGGGTGAGCGGGACGGGAGAGGTCGACATCAGCAGATCGGTCGTCAATCGGATCGACGATTACGAGTACTACAGCACCATGGCGGGAGACGGAAGCCTCCAGATGGGGCATATCGCGAAGGGGTCGAAAAATCTCGAAAAGGGCATCTTCTCCGGGGGCTTGAGCCTCTCCTACTCCGGGGACGTCCCCCTGGTGGGGGTGAAGCGGACCGAGACCGGCTCTCCCTTCCGCGGAACGAAGACCACCTTCCAGGAGGCCTTCAGCGCCACGGAGATGGAGAGGGAGGAGATGACCCGGATGGGCTCTTCAGTCGTGGCCACCGATACGAAGCTGGCCTTCAACGGGACCTACGTCACCAGCTCCAACAGCCACCAGGCCTTCGTCCGGGATATCAGCTCCCATCAGAGGTACACCGGAACCTTCGAGATCAATAATATGATCCAGTTCGGGAGCCTCGCCGACCGGAGGCCCGCCCTCGCCGTCACCATCCTACCCCAGGAGTGCTTCGCCGAGGCGGGGGCCCTGGTGACCAGAAACTACGCCGTCGCCAACACCGGGACCGTCCCGGTCCGGGGGCTCGACCTCGTCGATTCGAGGTTCGGACCCGTCCTCCTCAGCAGGACGGAGCTGAGCCCCGGGGAGGTCGCCTCGGGGTCCTCGAGCTTCCCCCTCGGCGAGGAGGCCCTCCCCGGCCCCCAGAGGGACTCGGTCGTGGTGACCGCCGTCGACTTCCAGGGCAACGTCGCCGAGGCCACCGCCACCGCCACCGTGAACCTGATCCCGGCCCGGGGTCTGAACCTGACGGTGAAGGCCTGCGAGGCCTGCGTCCGTCCCGGCGAGATCGTCACCTACGTATACGCCGTCGAGAACTCCGGGGACCTTCCGATCTTCGATATCAACCTGACCGACTCGATCAGCTCCAGCCCCATCGCCGTCAACCTCACCCTCATGCCCGGGGAGGGGCTCAACCTGACGACGAACCGGACGGTCCGGGAGGCGGACCTCCCTGGCCCCCTGAAGAACGTCGTATCGGCGGCGGGGATAAACTCCGAGGGGGAGTTGGTGGGGAGGACGAGGGAGGTCATCCTTCTGCCCTGCTGAAGGCCCCTGCTCCGTCGCCCCTCCTCTTTTCATTCCAGGGACCCCGCCCATTCGACGTAAGACCCGACGTCGAACTTCGACATCGCCCCTCGGAGGCTCATGTACCTCACCTTCCCGAAGACCTCCCTCTCTCCCCAGGCCCGGTCGTGGACCCCCCCGATCGACCAGGCCACCCCGACGTAGCCGTTTGGATCTCTCCCGTCCAGCTCGTAGCGGTCGTTGAGATGGATGGCGATCCTCATCGCCTCCTCCGGGGACTCGGTCCACTCTAGGATCTTCTTCGCCCAGTACATCCTCATGTAGCCGTGCATCTTCCCCCTGCAGACCATCTCCCTCTGGGCGGCGTTCCAGAGGCGGTCGTGGGTCTTCGCCCCCTCCAGCTCTGGGAGGTCGTAGAGGTGCTCCCGGGGGTCGTCTCGATGGTCGTTCAGGGTCCCTCTCGACCAGGCGGGGAAGCCCTCGAAGGAGTCGTATCGACGGTTGTAGAAGCAGAAGTTATCCGAGAGCTCCCTCCTCACCACCAGCTCCTCCATAAAGGCGGCCTTGGAGGCCCCGTCGGCCCCGGATCGGGTCACCTCCAGGGCGACCCTCGATGCCGATATCTGGCCGAAGTGGAGGTAGGGGGAGAGGTTCGACTGCCCCTGGAGGGATGGGTCGTTCCGATCCCTTTGGTATGCCGAGAGCCCCTTCCTCAGAAAGGTCTCGAGGGCCCTCCGGGCCGCCCCCTCCCCCGGCTCGATCCATCCGACCTCCGGGATCGACCGGTCGACGGAGATTTCTCTCCTGAGCCGCTCCCAGTCTGGGCCGCCCTCCAGGTCCCAGGGGTGGGGATGAGCCCGGAGGGCCGGTACCTCCTCGCAGAAGGTCGAAAGGATCCTCCAGACCTTCGGCCTGAAGGTCCTGGCAGCGTACTCCTGTTTTGGAGACGCCGCCCAGCAGGGGACCATGTTGTGGGCGTCCACCTCGTAGATGGCGCAGTCGAGCCTCTTCGTCGCCTCCTCAGTCCAGGATCGCTTGGTCGCCAGGGGGGAGAAGTCGGTGACTACGGTCCCGACCCCCTCCTCCTCTGCGAACCTTGAGATCGCGTCCCCGGGATCGCCCCGGAGGAGGACGAAGGGGATGCCCTTCCTGGCTAGGGCCGACTCCACCATCTCGAGCCCCCGGAGCATAAAACCGTACTGCCTGATGGTGGCTCCCAGGAACTCCTCCTCCAGGGCGAAGACGACGGCGAGAGGCGCCCTCCTCTCCAATGCCAGCTCCGAGGCGGAGGCTAGAGCCCAGTTATCCTCGACCCTCTGGTCTCTGCTCATCCAGTATACGACTGGGCCCCTCCCGTCCCCACCATCCTTCAAAATCCGTGCTCTATCCAGGTTCATGCCTATCCCCCAGCCGAAGATGATCCCTCAAGATTGCGATCAGAATATTTATGAAGATGGCGGAGACGAAGCCCCAAAGGTCGGACCCCTCCAAGCGACGCCGAGCCGTCCCGACGGCCCTTATCTCCCGATCCTCGCTATGAAAGACCCGGATCGTCGCACCCTAGGAGGACAGGGTGATGAATTTGGACGGCGCATCCACCTCATTTAAATAATGGACGCTGGAAATAGAACCTACGGAGGTGAAAGCCCCATGTGTACCGTTGGAGGCGGACCAGAGATAGGCGACGTCGAGTCGATAGCGTCGAAGGGCTACGTATGCCAGGACTGCGGAAACAAGTTCAAGGGCATGGGCAGGAGGGTCCGATGCCCCTCGTGCCAGTCGAGGAACGTGAAGCCTGCTGAGTGATCGAATGAAGATCCCCCTGGAAGACGACGAGATCGCCTACCTCTGCGGGCGGACCGGGACCCTGGCCATCGCCAGGACCCTCGGCCACTTTTTTTATATCGATTCCGATGCAGACGAGATCGTGATCTTCACCGAGGATGACGACCTCATCGTCGCCTCGACCTCCGAGGTAGGAGACCTGGCGATGAAGGGGCTCTGGTGCACCCTCTTTCTGATCCGGGAGATGAACTCCCCTCTGATCGTCCTCCCCAAGGGCCATCCCGCCTCCCCGAGGCTGAAGACCGTAGTCTCGGTGGGGGAGAGGACGAGGATAAGGTGCGACATCCAGGCCGGGACCCACCCCGAGCAGGACGTCCTCTGCGGGACCGGCGAGCTCCACGGGGTCGAGGTCCTCTCGGTCCCCGGAGGGGCAGAGGTTAAGAACTTCGCGGGCCATGTGGTGAAGGAGAAGCTGTTGTGAGGTGATGTGGTATCACGTCAGAGGAGATCAGTGAGGGGAGCATCGTCAGATACTCCGGGACCGGTACTGTGGGGGTCGTCAAGGTCCTCAAGACCGAAGACGACGGCGAAAGGTGGGCCCTCCTCGATTCGACGGGGCTCTACTACCACTTGAGCACATTGCAGCCGATCGATAAGATGCCCGAGAGGAGGGGGATCGGCGGCCGGACGATGGAGGAGATGGAGGAGAGGATGAGGGCTGAAGAGGAGAGGATGAGGTCGGTGAAGATGGAGGATGAGAGCGTCGAGAGCGGCGGATGAGATCGGGGTAGTCGTCCACGGCCCCGAGGTCGTCGACTCCGGCCGCGCCGAGGAGGCTTTGGACCGGCTCGAGAAGATCGGTTCGGTCACCGCCGTCCTCGGCGGGACGATGGGGCGGGTCGCGGTCATCGACGCCGCCCTGGAGGATCGGATCGATATATCGAGGCGGGAGGCCCCAAGCCAGTCGGTCCGGCGGCTTATGCCCTCCGTCGACGTCGTCGTCGTCCTGAACTCTGCCAAGACTGGGGATACGGGCCACGCCTTCGGGGCGATGGTGGCCGAGAGGGCAGAGCCCAAGAAGCCCCTCCTCCTCGCCGAGTACAGCGGGCCCTTCGCCTCGATCCTGGCGGGCGGGGCGGGGGGGATCGCCGAGAGGATCGCCGGCGCCCTGGGGCTGGAGCTGGTGACGCCTTTGAGATTTCCGATGAGGACGGAGTCCTCGGGGGGGACCGTCAGGAGGACGATCTTCGGCGCCGTACCGGGCGAGAACGTCTCTGTCAACGGGATCGTCATCGGTAGGGCAGAAGTGGAGACGGTGACGATATCGGCGACCGACGGCAAGATCGGAGAGGTCTGCGGCGCCCTGGTTAAGAACCACGGCCTGGAGAAGCTCCCTCGGGTCGACCTGGGGGCCGCCATCCTCAGGACTGGGGAGGTGAGGAGGACGGAGGCCGCCGCGAGGCCGGCCTCGGGATCCGGCAGGGGGGCCGTCCTCATCGATCACGCCGCGGAGGGGACCTTCGAGATGGCCCGAGGGGCGGAGGTGGCGGTGACCGTCGGCGACGACACCACCGCCATCGCTGGGGAGATCCTCGCCCGGCTTGGAACCCCCCTGGTGGGGATCGTCGACGGCGACCTCGATCGGCTCTGCCGCAGGACGGCGGTGCCGGCGGGAAGCTTCGTCCTCGAGGTCCGACCCGGCTCCGACGACGTGATAGGCCGACGGGTGAGGGAGGAGATCTTCGGTGGAGGAGATCGGATCTCGATGGAGGGGCTGGCGATAGAGGATCTTTTCGGTCTTGTGGAAAAGGCGGCGGGGGAGGATCTCAGGTCCGTCCGCCGCCACTGACCTATCGGTCTCCCACTGACCAGGAGTTCAAAACCGACGAAGGCTCTCGATTCTTCGAGGTGGCCTAGACCCCGCTTGTGATCTGCAGGAGCTGGGGCAGAGGTTATGGATATCTCGGGCCGCCGAGGGTCGGAAGTCCCGCCTGGGTTTCGTCGGAGCTTTCTTGCCGGACGGCGAGGTTTCTGCCTTCGGCGGGCCTTATCCGGCCCTCTTCACTATCATGGCGGCGGCATCGGGCCTCCCCCCATCGCCACCCATATGGTCCCTGATCGCCCTCTCCAGCTCCTTCACTATATCCTGAGCCGACCTCTCCCTGTTATCCTTCACCAGGGTTATCAGGCTCTCGGTCCCGAACCTCTCCCCTCCGTCGTTTTCCACCTCGATGAGGCCGTCGTTGTAGATGACGAGGACGTCCCCCGGATCTATCATCCACCCCTCCATCTCCAGATCGATGTGGTCGAGGGCGCCCATGGCTATGGCGCCGCCGACGAGGGTGTCTACGAAGCCGTCGGAGCTGACGATGAAGGGAGGGATGTGGCCTGCGTTGGCGTAGCTCATGGCATGGCTGGAGAGGTCGAGCATCCCGCAGAAGCAGGAGACTACCATCCCGTTCCGGACGTTCCCGACGAGGTTCTGGTTCGTCTCTCGGAGGGCCTTTGCAGGATCGCCTAGCTTGCGGGATGCCGCCCTTATGTGGCTTCTGGTGACGGCAGCCACCATGGCGGCGGAGAGCCCCTTCCCCGAGACCTCGGCCAGAACCACCATCGCCTTTCCCCCCTCCATCTCGAAGGCGTCGTAGAAATGGCAGCATTCCCTCTCTTCGGCCAGGGCGAGGATCGCCACCTGGAACCCCTCGATCTGAGGGACCCTCTCCGGGAGGAGGAAACGCTGGAGCTCCTCCATCACCTCTTCTGCCTTCTCAGACCTTCCCGCCTCCAGGGACCTCTCCTCGAAGAGGGAGATCCTATCTTTGAGGTCGATGGCCATCTTATCGAAGGCCTCTCCCAGCCTCCTCACCACCCTCGGGCCGTCCCCCTCGATCTTTGCGTTTAGGTCGCCCCTCCCGATCTCCTCAAGCCCCTTCGCGATCGCCTCGAAGATCGGGCCGAAGGCGTTCCGGCCGGACCAATATCCGACTAGCCCCCCCATCAGGGCGAAGATAGCCGCCGCCGCGATAGCCATCGGCCAGGAGGGGCCTGCACCGTCGCCATCGCCGTCCCCCAGCCCTGGAAGGGCGATCCCCGTCACCGACCCCCTCCCTTTCAGCGCCTCGCCGGTCTCCAGGGCCATGATCTCCGTATGGCCCGAGATGCAGTGGAAGAGCTGGTCGTACGCGGCGGCCTTGGCGGCCGTCAGCTCCCCGTCTCCGGAGGCGACCCCCAGGCTCCAGCCGACGGACGGCAGGGGAGAGTAAACGATCCTTGTGCTCCCTTTCTCGAGACGGACCAAGTCCATCCCCTCTTCTCCCCGGACCATCTCCTCGGCCAGCTCCGCCAGCTCCAGGTTTTTGGAGTCGAGGAGGCTTCCCGGCGCCAGGATCTCATCCCAGAGGAACCCCTCCGGAAGGGGCGACTTCATAACTACCGCTCCCTGGCCGTCGAGGAGGAAGGGGTAGCCGGAGGAGATGTTGGCGAGGTCCACCTCTATCTCTGCGAGGGAGACGTCCATCCCCACCACTCCGCTCAGGTTCCCCTCGATCAGAATGGGGGTCGCGCAGGTGATGGAGATGTTGCCGGTCGTCTGGCTCTGGTAGGGCTTCGTCCAGACCGTCTCTCCCTCCCTCGCCGCCTCCAGGTACCAGGGCCGTTCCCGGTAGTCGAAGGGGGCGATCATCTGGAGGGTCTCGGTGACGTCGGGCCAGAGGACGAGGATCCCGTCAGAGGTCCCTATGTAGCCGAGCTCGATCACCTCCTCCTCCTGGACCATGATCCTCAGGACCCTGGAGGGGCCGGAGAGGGAGCGAAGGGTCTCTTCCATCTCCCCGGTGACGTTATCCCAACCGCCTCCCGGCGCGATCCAGATCCCGGCTGCTACCACCTCTGCCGGGCCCTTCGCAGCGGAGCTTTCGTTGTCGTCGTTTCCTCCAGCTCCTTCGGCGGCCGCGCCGCAGGCGGTCGGCGCCAGGGCTACGAGGATCAGGGGCAAAAGCCATAAGCACAGCCTTTTTTTCCCAGAAATCTCGGCCATTTCTCTTGGATATCCTGAAGGGGTCGGGTCCGACTAGAACCGCGCCCAGAGTCGATCGTCGATTTTTCCCCACTCTGCCTCTCGAAGGAGGCTGCCGAGGGGGTGTTCTTCTTCAAAGGCTATAAACCTAATTTCGGCTGGTGTTAATCTTCGATCCATATTGGATACGAGGATCTATAATATCTCTTCCGAGATCTGAGGCGGGATTTCGTCGTCGCCTTGCCACCGGATCGGACGCAATAATCCCTCCTTCAGATGCTTATCTCAATTCGGAAACTACTTATTACCATGGGCTCGTTTGGGAGTCCGTGGAAGGTTCGTACGAGTTTCTGGCGGATCTGAGAAGGCTATCGGCGGTCTACAGGCGGCTTGAGCAGGGGCTGTATCTCCTCAACGCCGGCATAATCGCAACCCTGATCTACATCGTCGCCCTGTACCTCGGGATTCCCGCCTTCTTCAGGTTCTACTGGCACGGCTCCCTCCTAGCCGCGGCTCCTGCCCTCACATCCCTCCTCCTGGGGGCTCTTGGAGGAAGATTCCTGTGTCAGAGGTCGGGGTACGACCTCTTCGCCCACCTCGACGAGGAGATCTCGGAGAAGACGAAGGCCGCCTACGACAACCGCAGATCCGACTCGGTGGTGATGCAGAGCCTCGCCGAGGACGTCAAGAGGTGCCTATCCAAGGTGGGGGCCGCAGACCTTTTGAAGAGGCGCCGTCTCCGTTTCGGCAATAAAAGTGTCCCCACCGTCCAGGCCAAGGCTGGAGCCCTCGTCTTCCTTCTCGCGTCGCTGGCCATCTTCGGTCAGAGCCCGGGAGACGATGCCCCCCCCCAGCCCTTCTCGTCCCTCTCCGACCTCCGGGAGAGGGCTATCTCTCTTCTGGGGGATGAGGAGCCCTCCGAGGAGGACGGCTCCAGCACCGGGATCTCGGGGGAGATCTACGGGAAGCCGTCCCTGGCCGTCCTGGAGGAGGTGAACCTGGAGCTGGTCCTCTATCCGGGGTCCGCGGCGGGGATCCGCTCGAGGGAGACCGAGCCCATGGATCGGTTGTTTGCCACCTCGGAGCCGGGGGAGGGGGTGGCGGTCCCTACGGACTTATACATCGAGAGCCTACCCCCCCAGCACCGCGAGGTGATCAAGAGGTACTTCGAGAAGATGGCAGCCCTCTCTCGAGAGGCTCCTCGGCAAAATGAAGAAATAATATAAGGAAATACACAAAAAAAGAGCTGTAGATCTCACCGAGGGCGGACAGATGAGAGACGATCTGATCAACGTTTATAAGGATGCTCCGGCCATCTTCGAGACGATCAAAGCCGAGATTGGGAAGGTTGTCGTCGGCCAGAAGTCGGTGGTGGAGCAGATTCTGGTGGGCATCCTGGCGGGGGGGCACATCCTCCTGGAGAGTAACCCCGGCCTAGGAAAGACCCTCCTCGTCAAGACGATAGCCAGCACCACCGGCCTCAACTTCAGCAGGATTCAGTGCACCCCGGACCTGATGCCCGCAGACATCACCGGCACCACCTTGATCGAGGAGGTGGAAGGGAGCAAGCACTTCAGGTTCGAGGAGGGGCCGATCTTCGCCAACATCGTCCTCGCCGACGAGATCAACCGAGCCTCGCCTCGAACCCAGAGCGCCATGCTGGAGGCGATGCAGGAGAAGCAGGTGACCGTAGGAAAGAACACCTACCGGCTTGAGGAGCCCTTCTTCGTCCTCGCGACCCAAAACCCCATCGAGATGGAGGGGACTTTCCCTCTTCCGGAGGCCCAGCTCGACCGGTTCCTCTTGAAGGTCTTCATAGACTATCCAAGCCCCGAGGAGGAGTATCAGATCATGGAGAGGTACACCGGCCACGCCGAGCCGAAGGTGGAGAGGGTGATCACTCGAAGGGAGCTTCTATCCCTCCAGCAGCTTGTGAGGGACGTCCCCATCTCCGACGACCTGAAGAGGGCGGCGATTAAGGCCGTCGTCTCCTCTCGGAGCTGGGAGGGGGTTGAGTACGGCGCAAGCCCTCGGGCCTCCATCGGCCTCATCCTCGCCTCCAAGGCCCGGGCCCTCCTCTCCGGGAGGGACTACGTCGATCGTGCCGACCTGGAGGTGATGGCCCGCCCCATCCTCCGGCACAGGATCATCCTCACCTTCGACTCCGAGAGGAGGGGCATCACGACCGACCAGGTGATCTCGGAGATCATGAAGTCGATCTGAGGGCCGCCGATGGACACGGAGTTTCTCGCCGAGCTGGACCGGTTCACCCTCCTCGTGCGAAAGAGGGTATCTACCGCCTACACCGGGGCCCGGAGGTCGGTGAAGGTGGGCCGGGGGATCAGCCCCGTCGGATATCGGGAGTATCGGAAGGGGGACGACTTCAAGTTCGTCGACTGGAAGGTCTACGCCAGGACCGAGAAGCTCTACGTCCGGGAGCACGAGGAGGAGAGGAGCCTCTCCGTTCACGTCCTCCTCGACGCGAGTTCCAGCATGAACTACGGCGAGAAGTTCGCCTTCGCATCAAAGGTGGCGGTGGGGTTCGCTTACATGGCGATAAAAGAGAACGAGAAGTTCTCGATCTCGAAGTTCGGGGAGATGCTGGAGCCGGGGGAGACGAAGGGGGGGCGGAGGAACCTCTTTTTCGCCATGGAGGAGCTCGATCGGACCGCCCCCTCGGGGGGGACGGACTTTCGGAGGATGGCGGAGCAGTTCGACCTAACCATCAGGTCGACGAGCCTGGTGGTGGTGGTCTCCGACCTCCTCGACGAGATCGAGAGCCTCGTCGCCGGGATCTATAAGCTCTCGGCCCACGACCTGATCCTGATCCAGGTCCTCGACCCGGCGGAGGCGGCCCTCGACTTCGAGGGGGACCTCCGGTTCGTCGATATGGAGTCGAAGGAGGCGGTGATGACGAGGGTGACGCCCAAGGTCAGAGAGGAGTACGCGGCGAGGATGGCGGCCCACGAAGCCCGGATCCGGGAGGCCTGCGACGCCGTCGGGGCCGACTTCTTCAGCTACACCACCGATAGGCCCATATTCGAGGCCTTCTCCGACGTCAACAGCCGGGCCAAGGTCTGGAGGGCCTGAATGGACCTCGGGTACGGCGCCGGCCGGATCCGCCTCCCGGTGGACGGATGCGAGGGTTTTGAGGTCGTCCTCCCGGAGGAGAGGCCCGGAGCCCCCGACGAGACGGCGGAGATCGAGAGGGCCCTCGACGAGCCCTTCGGCCCGACCATCCGGGATTTCGCCGGACTCAAGGCCGCCGCCATCATGGTGAGCGATATAACGCGCCCCGCGCCGACCTCAAAGATCCTGCCGCCCCTCGTCCGAAGGCTTGAAGAGGTCGGGGTATCCGAGATCCTGGTCGTCTTCGGCCTGGGGACCCATCGGAGGATGACCGCCCAGGAGATGGCCCTCCTCCTGGAGGGCTCCGCCAGCCTCCCCTCCATCCAGCACGACAAGGATCGATGCGTCCACCTTGGCGAGACGAGCCGGGGTACTCCGGTCGAGATCCTGGAGGAGGTGGCGGCATCCGACATCAAGATCGGGACGGGGAATATCGAGTACCACTACTACGCCGGCTACAGCGGCGGCGCGAAGGCCCTCCTCCCCGGCGTCAGCTCCGAGAGGTCGATCAACAAGAACCACGCCATGATGTCCGACCCCAGGGCGAAGTCCGGCCGCCTAGACGGCCCCGTCCGGCTGGACATGGAGGAGGCGGCAAAAATTGCAGGCCTCGACTTCACCCTCAACGTCGTTCTGAATAGCAATAAGGAGATCGTCCGGGCCGTCGCCGGCGACTTCGTGAAAGCCCACCGCGCCGGCGCGAGAGTAGTCGACGAGATGTACCAGAGGGCCGTCAAACCCGCCGAGATCGTCGTCGCCTGCGCCGGCGGCCGCCCCAAGGACATCAACCTCTTCCAGGCCCAGAAGGCGATGGAGAACGCGAGGGAGGCGGTCCTCCCCGGAGGCTCCCTCATCCTCGTAGCCGAGTGCGCTGAAGGCCTCGGCCACCCCGTCTTCGAGCGGTGGGCGATGGAGGCAAAGTGCGCCGAGGACTGCGTCGAGAGGTTCGGCCGGGAGTACGAGTTCGGCGGCCACAAGGCCGCCCTCATCGCGAGGGACTCCCTGGAGATGGACCTGATCCTCGTCTCCTCCCTGGCGCCCGCCCTCGCGGAGATGTGCTTCTTCAGGCCTGCCAAAAGCCTCGCAGAGGCCCTCGCCATGGCCCGGGAGAGGCAGGGGCGGGATGCGAGGACGATCGTCATGCCCTTCGGGGATCTGACGCTGGCGAAGAGGGGATAGAATCCCACAAATGGATCGGTTTTTTCTATGGGGTATCTTTCAGGTTGAGCCGCTCCTCCACCTCTTTCAGCTCCGCCTCCAGCCTCCGCTGGCCGATGGCATTGGTGAGGTCGCCCCGGGTCCGATCCAGGAGGGAGCGGGCGACGTCCCCCTTCCGCCGCATCCCCTTGGTGACGGCGTCCGGATAGTCTAAAGACATCAAGAGATGGTATATCTCCTCCATCGCCGCGAGGTGGACCTCCCCCTCCTCCGGCCTCCCCAGCCGGATCAGGTCGAGGATGTGCCTCCTCAGCTCCCCGACGGCGTCGCCGAGCCCCGCCAAGTAGCTCGTCATCTCGACCCCCACCTCCTGGGGATGAGGGATCCTCTCCTCGGTGATGAGGGCATAGACGATCCTAGCCTCGGCGTACTCCTGCTCCGCTCCGTCGACGAGGCCGGAGTAGCGGACGTCGGGGTGCTCTTTCAGGAGGTTCAGGATCGCGGCGAGGTCCTCCCCCGCCCGGCCGGCGAGGTCGAGGGCCCGGTCGAGCTCCCCCCGGTGGACAGACCTGATGGCGGCGCCGGACCGTCGGACGACGACCCTCGTCAGGGCCAGCGCCTCCTCCCGGGCCCGGTCCTTCTCCTCTAGGTGGCGGGATATCTCCTCGGCCAGCTCATCCGCCGAAGGCGTCATGCGGGGCCCTCCAGAAAGCCCTTCAGGTTTCTCATGGACTGGGCCCCCTGGACGAGGGTCCGGGCCTCCGTCACAAACCGACCCCCGTATCCGTTGAGGGCCTTCGCCACCCTACGCCAGTTGACGTTGCCGCTCTTGACCGGCAGGTGCTCGTCCCTCGCCCCCTTGTTGTCGTGGACGTGGACGTGGACGATCTTCTCCTTCAGGGCAAGAAACGAGTCGA
Source organism: Methanosarcinales archaeon Methan_01 (assembly GCA_001602645.1). GTDB lineage: Archaea > Halobacteriota > Methanosarcinia > Methanotrichales > Methanotrichaceae > Methanocrinis. The sequence continues at coordinate 80,076 of LUYE01000017.1, read as the reverse complement.
CGTTCCCGTTGGTGTTGGCGTGGCCTACGTCGAAGACGAACCCCAGGTTCTCCCGCCGGACGTTCTCCAGCATCCCCAGGATCTCCTCGGGGGTCCTCCCCAGCATCGACTCGATGTTCAGCATATTCTCGACGGCGATCCTCATCCCGAACTCCTCGGCATGGTCGCAGATCTCCTGCAGGCCCAGAATGTTCTGCTCCCACGCCCGGTCTGGCATCTGCTTTCCCAGGGGCGAGAGGTAGCCGGGATGGACGACGGCGAGGCCGCAGAACTCGGAGGCGAGGCTGATGCACTCCTTCATCTGCCGGAGGGTCTCCTCCCAGATCGGCTGGTTCATGCTGGCTAGGTTGAGGTCGGAGTAGGGGAGGTGGATGGTGATGACGAGGTCTGTCGTCTCGACGATCTCCTGGGCTAGGGGCAGCGTCTCGGCCGTCAGCCTCTGCCTTCCCTCGTCGACGATCTCCCAGCCGGAGTAGCCGAGATCCTCCAGCTGATACGCCCAGTCGAAGGGCTGATCGACGAGGGCGCTGGACGAGAAGCTAAACATGATCGTCATCCTCCAGCTCGATCTCCTCGAGGGGCTTCCCGTCGACGGTCCGGGGGGCGAGCCAGTCTATGAGGGAGGCCGCCCCCCTGATCTCGACGTGGATCGATCCGAGGGGCTCCTCCTCCGGCGGAAAATTTATCCTCCCTACGGTGGCAGCCTGCTTATTCAGCCTGAACTGGACGGCGTCTCCGACCAGACCCTGGAGCATCACCGACCGCGCCGTATCCAGGATCCTCTGCTCCCTCAGGAGGCGGTGGAAGGTCACAAGGCTGGCAGCGCCCCCCCGCCCGCAGATCCAGCCCCCTTCGGCATCGACCTCGATCCCCGGAAATAGAGTCACCAGGGCCCCGGCCACCTTCTCGGGGCTCTCGGTGGGCCTGACGGCCGCCCTCAGCGACACCTCGATCATCTTTATGGGGTCTTTCGTCCTGGTATTTTAGATTTCGGGAGCCAGGTGGGAGTCGGGGGTCAGCGGCTGCTCGTCCTGAACCGCAAGATCGCTGCGATGCCGCCGAAGGCCCGGAAGAGCTGGGCCCCCTCCTCGAAGTCGGTGGATATGATCCTGACGGAGCTTCCGCTCTCCTCCGCCATCCTGGAGAGGTCGGATATGATGTCCACCTCGTCGGCGACGGAGAGCTGAGACCCGCACCGCAGACAGGTCCCCGGCGGCGGGCTGTTCAGCGACCGGGTGGCCTCCTCGGAGAAGTCGCAGCTGGCGTTGGTGCAGACGATCCGAGCTCTCGTCTTCCGGAGGTCCTCGGAGAGGAGGAGGGTGTCGACGGCCCCCATCGTCAGGTTCCCCCGGACCTCCTTCTCCCCGTAAGAGGCGAGGCCCTTATCGCTCACCAGCTCCTTCATGAACCTCCTCATGACCAGCTTCTCCTGGGTCAGCTCCAGGTCGATCAGCCTCTCCTGGGCAGCCTCCACCAGCTCGTAGAGCCCCGACTCGTCGGTGTAGGTGACGTCCAGGGCTTCGAGGATCTTCTGCTGGAGCTCGTGGTGGAGGAAGGCGCCATCAACGAACTCCTCCTTCGTCGGGGAGGGGCCTCCGATCAGGATCCCCTCCAGGTCTTTTCTGTCGATCGAGAGGAACGCTTCAGACGCGCTGTCCCCGATCCTCTTGTAGAATTCGTGGATTGCGATAAGCCTCAGCTGCTGGAACCTGTGGCTGCTCTGCCCCCCCTTCCTCTGCTTTCCAGGGACCGACGAGGTGAGGTGCTTTAGGGCGTCGACCTGCTTTCCCCGGAGGGTCCCGATCGTCGCCTCCCTCCGGTCGAGGACGATCAGGCCGAAGGTCTTCTTATCGGCGAGCATATCCTCCAAGGGGGTGAGGAGGAACGAGGAGTCGCAGTGGTACCGGTAGGTGACGATCGGTTCCGGCGGCTCCAGAACCCGGCTGTACATGTCGGTCTTGTTCCCGCCGATGTCGACGGCCCCGACGAAGATGGCGACGCCGTTTGGCGGTGCCTTTGGGATCAACCGGAGCCTCGCCATCACCGACTCGAGGGCGCTCTGGACGTTCGTCCGGGTGAGCTTGGACTTGATGTTGGACGCCTGGCCGTGCTCGTCCCGGAGCTGAGCTGTGACGTCGGATATCTGCTTGTCGGGGGGGATGTAGAGCGAGATCAGCTCTGTGCCCCTGCCGCTCTTGCTCCTCAGGTCTTCGAGGAGCCGTTTGAATTCGTACTTCTCTTGGGCGGTAAACTCCATCTGGCATCTCCTCAAAAGGGCCCGCTATCGGAAGGGATGATATAACCCGTCTGTCGTTGGTGGACGGTCATTTCAGAGGCAAGATGTGGACGGGGCTTATGTAGGTTTCGCCATAACCGACGCCGAATAGGCGCCGTCGACCTCAAGACGGTCCCGGATTGAATCGAGGCTGCCGCCGAAGAAAATCGCATTTCGGGGAGAAGTCCTATAACTTCAGACGATCTCCTATCGAATATGAATAAGAAGATCGCGGTGATCGGAGGAACCGGGTTTGGGATGGAGGGCGAGGCGTCCTTCATCGATACCCCCTATGGCCAGGTGAGGGCGGAGGCGATCGAGCTTGGCGGCCGAGAGGTCCTCTTCATCCCGCGCCACGGCGAGGTTCACCTCCCACCCCACCGGGTGAACTACAGGGCCATCCTCTGGGTGGCGAAGGCAGCAGGAGCGGTCCGGGTCATCTCCACCAACACCGTGGGGACTATGTCCTGGCACCCCGTTGGAAGCTTCGTCATCCCCATCGACTTCGTCGAGTTCACCAGATCAAGGCCCGCTACCTTTTTCGAGGAAGAGACGGTCCACGTCGATCTGACGACGCCCTACTGCTCCGAGGTGAGGCGGGCCCTGACGGCAGGAGCGGAGGCCGCCGGCGCTCTCGTCTCCGACGGCACCTACGTCTGCACCGAGGGGCCCCACCTGGAGAGCCCCGCTCAGATCAGGATGCTTCGGCGGTTTGGCGACGTCGTCGGCATGACAGGCTACCCTGAGGTCGTCCTCGCCCGGGAGCTGGAGCTCTGTTACGCCTCGATCTGCATCGTCACAAACCCCGCCGCCGGGATGAGGATTGATTCGATGGCAGCGGCAGAGATCACGAGGGAGATGGAAAGATCCGCCCGGCTTCTGAGGGAGGTCATAGAGGCCGCCATCTCGATGATCCCCGAGGAGAGGGGCTGCTCCTGCGGCCGGGCCCTCGCCGAGGCGAGGCTATGACCCTCCTTTAGCGATCTGCCTCCTCCTTTTTGCAGACGAGGACGAGAAAATCGGGGACCCGGGCGCCGTCAAGCCGCTCCGGATGGAGGGTTGCCCAGGATTCGGGAGGTTCGGGTTCCAGGAGCCGCAAGAGGCGAAATCCAGAAGAGATCAGGGAGTTCACCGTATCCCCGAGGGTCCGATGCCAGGCCACCGTCGGCTCCATCCCGGACCTGGGGCCCCAGGGGACGAGGAACGGTCCCCGATCGAAGTAGCGGTCGACCTTCCTATACAGCTTTCTTCCTTCGCCGTCCTTCACCCAGCCGAAGACGGGGGCGGAGAAACACGGATGGTTTACGATGTGGAGGTAGATGCCTCCTGGTTGGAGAGTACGGCTGAACTCCCTGATAGCCCCCTCGAAATCTGCGGCGTCCTGGATGACGTTATTGGTGATTATGGCGTCAAAGGAACTGTCTGCCAAAAAGGGGAGATGAGCTATATTTCCTTTATGATATGTGATGGACAGGGGCTCTGCTTCCTCTTCTGCCAGAGCAAAAGCCAGCATCCTATGAGATGACTCCACCCCTGTGACGACGGCGCCAAGCTCGGCCAACTTCCGGCTGAGGTAGCCATCGCCACAGCCGGCATCGAGGATCCGTTTACCCCCGACGTCTCCCAGGGCCTCGAGGATTATGGGGTCCAGGAGATCTCGGCGGTTGGGGTCGTTCCTGGCGAAGTTCCGGTGCCAGGCATCTGCATTCCGGTTCCAGCTATCGGTGCTATCGTCCTGGGTATAAGGCATCGAGCCAGCCCTCCCTGGCAAATCAGAATTGGTCATTTATGGCACCGGCTGAGATCGGCTGGGGGACGGAGCCGCCGACCACGGGCCGGATATATCGAGGTCCTCCCTAGAGGACCGTCACGGCGATGCTCGCCTCGCCCTTCGCCCCCGAGGCGTCCGAAGCCTTCAGGATGACGATGTACCGACCCCGGCTCATCTCCGCTGGCGGCCTTTCGAAGGACCTCTCGGTGGAGAGGGTACCGTCCAGCGACGACGACCACCGGTAAGTGTAGGGCCTCTTCCCGCCCGTCGCCTCCCCCTGGAACCTGATCGGCTCATCCCCGGAGAGGACCGAGCCGGTGGCGGGGGAGGTTATCTCCACGGTGAGGCCGGAGGCCGGCCCCTCGGGGCTGGTCCCCTCCCCAGCCTTATCTGAGCAGCCAGCGACGAGGCAGGCGACAAGGCAGATGAGAATTGAGATCGATCTTCCTTCCATGGTTTTAGTTCTTGGTCACGCTCAGGCTTCGAGGATCTGGTCTGCGATCTTCCTCGCGGCCAGGACCGCCGGGGAGTCGTCGGGGAGGTCGAAGACGGTCTTCCCCTGGTAAGCAACCTCCGTGAAGTTGGGGTCCTCGGGGATGGCACCCAGGTACTTGAAACCCAGGCTCTCTGCTGCCTCTTTGACCTTCTCCAGCATCTCGGGCTTGGTCTTGTTGGCGACGACGTAGTAGCGCTCGATCGTCGCCCCCACCTCCGAGGCCACATCCTTAATCCGCTTCAGGGTGTCGAGGCTCACCTTCGACGCATCGGTGACGATGATGGCGTCGTGGATCTTCCCCGACGTCTTCCTCGCGATGTGCTCCACCCCAGCCTCGCAGTCCATCAGGAGGTAGCTGTAGGTTCCGCCATCGACGGTCTTCTCGAAGACCGCCTGGAGGAGGTCATTGACTGCGCAGAAGCAGCCGGACCCCTCGCCCCTCCCCATGATCAGCATCTCGTAGCCGTCCTGTTCCCCCTCCATCAGGAGGGCGTCGAAGAGGTTCTGGAATATGTCGATCCCCGTCAGCTCGGGGCTCTCCTCCCTCTGCCGCTTGTACTTATGGAGCATATCCGAGAGGGTCGGCGTCCCATCTGCACCCAGAAGGCTCGCGAGACACTCGTTGGCGTCGGCGTCGACGGCGAGGATGCTCCCCTCTTTCCGCCTCACCAGCTCCCGGAGGATCAGGGCGGTGAGGGTGGTCTTGCCGGTCCCGCCTTTTCCAAAGAACCCCAGGATCTTCATGAGGCAACCGGCCCTGCCAGGATCTCGGTCTTTCTGATCTCCACCCGCCTCAGGGGGTAGATATCTTTTGCGTCTTTGTATATGTCGAGGGAGAGCCTGCCGAGGACGACCTCCTGGATGAACTGGTTCAAGTCCAGAGTCCCCGCCTTCTCCTGAATTATATTCGAGGCTATGTTTCTGATGGTCTTGACCTGGGTGGTCCTCGCCCTCTTGACGGTGAAGCAGCTCGGCTTAACCCGGACCCGGTAGCCGTCGCTGGTGGTGACGTCGATGATCGAGTCGATCCGGGAGGTTCTCCTCTTCACCAGAGACCGGACGTAGTCGCTCGTCAGCTCGTGGCCGACGAAGCTGGTGTAGGCGGAGTCGCCAGCCACCTGGTCCACCTTGAACTTCAGCTTTGTGTTCTGCTTAGAGAAGTTGTTCGTCAGCTCCCCGAGGGTCGTCTCGATGATCCTCCCCATCAGGTTGCTCGGGTCGCTCGCCAGGGTCTCCCCGACGGAAGACTTTCCGAACATCTCGGGTCCAACGACCTTGTACCACTGCTTCGTCTTGACCTTCCTGCTGTCAGACTTCCTCTGTGACCTTCTCGCCAATAAACATCCTCCAGTAAGGGTAATTGCATCAGATTGCTTCAGAGTAGACCCAAGCTCGCTGTATATAAAGAGATCGCCCCCCCCCCCTCGAGATGAGGGGAGGAGGCTGAGGCTGGTCAGCAGTCGAAGGGCCAGACGTAGACGTAGACGTAGTTGGACCAGTCGTTGCACTGGTACACCAGGAGGTGCCATCCGGGGGTGCTGCTCTTGAACCAGGTAGGATACCACCCCTCTTTCTTGTAGCCTAGGCTCTTCACCTCGGGCTTGCAGTAGTACCCCGACTTGCACGGCGGCCACTCGAAGGACCAGTACATCCCCGGTCGCGTGATCTTGGACCAGAGCGGGAGCCACTCGCCCTTCTGGGTGCTGGCCACCGTCGTCAGCCTGTTGGGCCAGGTCTGGACGTAGTACTCGTTGTACTTTGAAGCCGCCATCGGGGTGTAGACGAGGCCGAAGTCAGAAACCGTACTGGTGGTTTCTGCGCTGTAGCCGGGAGGCGAGATGGCGCCCATCGTCCCGCAGCTGTAGCCCGTCGCGGTAACGCCGCAGGCAGCGGTCCCGGTCGACGGGACGGTGCTTCCCGGCGTCCCGCCGGAGAATCCAGAACCACCGGCGGAAGTGGAGCACTCTGGGGCTGGAAGCCGCAGATCTGTGGGCATCAGCCCTTCGGAGACGGGGTCAGGCGGCGTGGGGGTTGTCATCCCGAGCCCCGTCGAGAGGCTTCCGCTGCCCAAAGACGTCGACGACGGCATCGTCTGGGGTGCCTCTATCTTCGAGTAGCTCGTCTTCATCTCTTCCTCATAGATCGTACCCTCCGCATAGGTCATCCCGCCAGAGTACGATCCGGACTTGCCTATCGAATGGCCTCCGGAATCCGGCCAGACGTATATGTAGACGTAGTTGCTGGCCTTGTCGCAGTGGAAGCATACCACATGCCAGCCGGGATCGTCACCTCGGAACCAACCCCTGAGGTAGTCGGGCCACGTCCAGAAATGCCAGCTGACCGTGGGGGTGAGCTTGTTGGGATACCACTCGTAGACGAAGAAGTTCCCGGTGTAGGCGACCTTCGCCCAGAGGGGAAGATACCCGCCGTTGCTGCAGCCCGCCACCGTCGTCACCCCATTGGGGGTCTGGACGTAGAGCTTGTTCTGGGACTCCACCGACCCCGGCCAGTACCAGGAGACAGAGGTTGCTGCTGAGGATCCCTCCATCCCTGCCCGGACGGTGTCCGGGGGGGTCGCCGATGAGAAGCTCAGCCCCCCCTCGGGCGCGAAGCTGTACATCTCGGGGGTGGGAAACTTCAGGTCCGTCGGAGAATACCCCTCATCGTAAGGCCCTTTAAGGCTCGGGGCCTCTGCCTGGTACGACCCCATGAGGCCGGTGGAGGCAGACTCCCCGGTTTGTTCAACCAACCCTACCGCGCCGAGGGCTGTCGGCGCCAGCGCCATAAGCGCGATCGTGAGACAAAGTAACCATCTCATGCTACCCCTCCAACTCCCTTCATTTGAAATCGGTACTAATTGCGTTCTTATCTATTTAATAATTTTCGACTCAAATCCGATGAAGCCAGGACCGGTTCGGGGCCTGACCCCCAGGATCGCTCTTCCTCCCCGTCGGCGAGGAGGTTTGGGGATACGGACCTGGAGATCGAGGCGATGGGCGGCCCAGGAGGGATTGGATAGGGAGCCATAATGCCACATGGCGGCTCCGGACCGACCTCATAGGATCAGGGCGGGAGGATCGCGATCGATAAGACCTCAGGGAAGCTCCGTTGGGGTCGGGAGAGATGAGGGTATACCGGAATCTCCGGCTGCCGCCGCTTTCTTCTTCGAGGAGGGGGCCTTTCGGAATCGTCCTCATAAATGCTTAAGTATGAACGGGGAGATATAAAGTCCCGGAGATGATGTAATATGACTACGTGGGTTCCTGGTCCATCGAGGGATCCCCAGAGGCGGTATCCTGGGGCGAGGGCTTTGAGCTCGAGACCGCCGACGAGGATTTGGTCGGATGCCGGACCGGGCCGGAGAGGTTCGCCGAGGGTCTCTCCGTTGAGCTCGTCCGGGGGGAGGGATGAAGATGGGCGTATATAGAGAGATCAGCCCCGGGGTCTGCTCCGTCGGGGTCATCGACTGGGATCGGAGGCTCTTCGACGAGCTTATACCTTTGCCAGATGGGACCAGCTACAACGCCTACGTCGTCATCGGCGACGAGAAGACGGCCCTCATCGACGCCGCCGACCCGCCTTTCGCGGAGGCGCTGCTGGATAACCTGGAAACCCTCGGCCTCAACCGGATCGACTACGTGGTGGCAAACCACGCCGAGCAGGACCACTCGGGGGCTATTCCGGCCGTCCTCGAGCGGTTTACGACGGCCTTGGTGGTCTGCACCCCCCGGTGTAAAGAGCTCCTCGCCGATCACCTCCAGATCCCGGCCGAGAAGTTCCTGACCGTCGAGGACCGATCGACCTTGTCCCTCGGCGGCAAAACCCTGGAGTTCCTATACACCCCCTGGGTCCACTGGCCGGAGACGATGGTCACCTACCTCCGGGAGGAGCAGATCCTCTTTCCTTGCGACTTCTTCGGCTCCCATTACGCGACGAGCGACCTCTTCGCCGACCCGAAGATCATCTATGAGCCCGCCAAGAGGTACTACGCCGAGATCATGATGCCCTTCCGGGCGATCATAAGGAAGAACCTGGAGATCGTCGACTCCTTGGAGATAAAGATGATAGCCCCAAGCCACGGCCCCCTTCACCCCGACCCCACCTTCATCGTCGATGCCTATCGAGACTGGTCCAGCGACGAGGTCAAGAACGAGGTGGTGATCCCCTTCGTCTCGATGCACGGGAGCACGAGGCTGATGGTCGACCACCTCGTCGACGCCCTCATCGCTCGGGGAATCGGGGTGAGGAGGTTCGACCTCGCCGTATCGGACGTCGGGAAGATCGCCGAGGCCCTCGTCGACGCCGCGACCCTCGTCCTGGGGACCTGCACCGTCCTGGCGGGGCCCCACCCAAACGCCGCTCACGTCGCCTTCCTCGCGAACGCCCTGCGGCCGAAGACGAAGTTCGCGACGATCATCGGCTCCTACGGCTGGGGCGGCAAGACGGTGAAGGCGATCCAGGAGGCGATCCCCCTCCTGAAGGTGGAGGTGGTCGAGCCGGTCCTCGCGAAGGGTCTCCCGACCGAGGAGGATTATAAGGCCCTCGACCGGCTTGCCGACGAGATCCTGAAGAGGCACCGGGAGCTGGGGATCGCTTAAGGGGGAAAGATGGGAGATCGGGAGACGTCCCTCCGGTCCAAAAGGGGCAGAAAGAAGGGCACAAAGGACCCATGACGAAGGTCCTGATCTACGGGGCGGGGGCGATCGGCTCCTTCTTCGGCTACCTCCTCTCGGAGCGGGAATCGGAAGATGGGGGCGGGACGGAGGGGGGCGCTCGCCCCGTCGTCGAGGAGGTCGCCCTCCTGGGGAGGCCCGGCCACGTCGAGAGGATCAGGGCCCAGGGCCTGGAGGTCTTTTTTGCCCCGGGCGATAAGCCCCTCTCAATCCGCTTCAGCCACGCCTTCACCGGCCTCGGCGAATTCGCGGAGTCGGAGTTCGCCCCGGAGGTCGTCGTCGTCACCGTCAAGACTCACGCCCTGCCGGCGGTCGCGAAGGAGCTGAAGGAGTCGAGGCTTCTGGCGGGGAAGCTCTCGGACGCCCGGTTCATCCTCCTGATGAACGGGATGGGAAACCCGGAGCGGTTCGACCTGCCCGGAGCCAGGGTCTATGAAGGTACCACGTCCATGGGCGTCGTCTTCTCCGGTGACGGGAGGATCGAGCTCAAAGGGCGGGGAAAGACGGTCTTTGAGGCCGGGATCGGCGAGGATCTGGAGCTGTTCATCGGGTCCCGGCTTGCTGAGAAGGGCTTTTCTGCCGAGTTCGCGCTGGAGTTCCGGCGCCAGCAGTGGATGAAGCTCTTCGCGAACGCCGTCATAAACCCCATCACCGCCCTCACCCGGGGGAAGAACGGGATTGTCCTCTCGCCCCATCTCGCACCGATCGTCGAGAGGATCGTCGGGGAGTGCGTCGCCGTCGCTGAAAAGGAGGGGCAGAGCTTCGATGAGCTTTCCGTCCTGGAGTTCGTCCGGAAAGTCGCCGAGAGCACGGCCGGCAACACCTCCAGCATGCTCCAGGACGTCCTCCGCGGGAGGAGAACGGAGATCGACGCGATAAACGGCTTCGTCCTCGATCGCGCGAGAGAGCATGAGATGGAGGCGCCGGGGAATGAGGTGCTGTGGGGGATGGTGAAGGCGATAGAAAGGGTGTGCTAAGAGGGGAGAGCTTCATCCCCTGACTTCTCCGCCCCGGAATCCTCCCCTCCTCCACCTTTCTCCCCCCACCTCCTCGCCCCGGCGGCCCGCGCCCGGAGCGCCGCCTCGTAGGCGAGGATCGACCGCTCCAGGTTCCCCTCCCGGTCCTCCAGCTTTGAGAGCTTCCGGTAGGCGACCCCGAGGTTGTTCTGGATCTCGGCGTATCCCTCGGGGTCGAAATCCTGGGTCCGGACCTCCAGGGCCTCCTCGAAGGCACGGATCGCCCGCTTCAGGTTCGCCCCGTCGGCGGGGCCGTTGGCGGCGCCAGCGAGGATGACCAGGGCCTCGCCGAGAAGGTTCTTCGTCTCGGCGAACTCCAGGGGGCGGGCCTCTTGGGTCCGGACGGCCAGGGCGTCCTCGTACGCCTCGATCGCCTTCTTCAGCCCCTCCCGGTCCGACCACCGGATCTCGCCCTCGGCGGCCTGGGGCTCCGCCTCCAGGACCAGGGCCATCCCGAAGAGGGTCTGGGTCTCGGCCCGCTCCTGGGGGTGGTCCTCCTTCGTCCTGATCTCCAGGGCCGCCTTGAAGGAGGATATCGCCCTATCGAGGTGGCCCTCCCGGAGATCCCCCTCTGCGAGCTGGGCGAGGGCCATCCAGGCGCGTCCCAGGCTGGTCTGGGTCTCGGCGCGGTCCTCGGGATGCGCCTCTGCCGTCCTGAACTTTAGGGCCGCCTCGTAGGCCTCGATCGCCTTATCGAGGGCTTCGGCGGCCTTGGGCCCTCCTATCTGGGAGAGGAGGAGGTATGCGTCGCCGATGTTGTTCTCCGTCTGGGCCTCCTCCTGCCCCCTCCCCTCGGCGGCGTAGATCTTCAGGGCAGCCTCGAAGGCGAGGATGGCTCGATTGAGGTTTTTGGCCATCTCCTCCGCCCCTCCTTTCCGCCCCGAGGGATCGGGGACCCCATCCCCCTCGATCTCTGATAGCCGGACCAGGGAGATCCCGAGGCCGTTCTGAGCCTGGGCGTGCTCGATCGGGTCGGCTTCAACCTTGAAGAGGCGGATCGCCTCCTCGAAGGCCTCCACCGCCAGGGCCAGGTTCTCCTCCCTCGCCCCCTCGAAGGAGGAGGCGTAGCGGGAGAGCCCCTCCCTGAACCGGATCTCCCCTCTTACGGCGGGCTCAAGCCTCGGGACGCCCTTGAGGATCTGGTCGTAGATGGATAGGGCCTTCTCCACCTGCCCCACGCCGGCAAAGTCGTCGGCGCACTTCGCCAGCAGCAAGAGAATGCCCCTGTAAGTCTTCCTCGTCCTGTACTCGGTCGCGATCCACGCCAGGGCCGCGCCGGCGACCGCGAAAACCGGCCCCACCATCCAGGGGCTGCTCATCTCGATGGCCATATTACCCCACCACCCTCTTTATCTCGAAATCCGATAGATCAAATCCAATAGGCAGCTCGGCCACGTCTTCTTCAGATCGAACTTCTTTGAATACTCGCCTTTGAACCTTCGGAAAAGACCGAAAAGCTCCCTCACCAGGAGATCATCCCCTTGATTTAGGGGATGGCCTGATTTATAAATCTGGTCATAATCGACGAGATCTCCGGCAGATCCGCAAGGTCACATCGGAAGATTTAGCACCTCGAAGGCCCCCATCATCTCGAGGCCTATATAGACCATCAGGAGGGTGAAGACCTTCCTCAGCCGGTCGGCTGGGATCCGATGGGCGGCTCTGACGCCGACCCGGGCCGTCGGGATGCTGGCTCCGGCGAGGAGCGCCACCTGGAGGAGGTTGATGTACCCCAGGCTGAAGGGGGGGAGGCCTGAAACGCCGAGGCCGTGGTAGACGTAGGAGAGGACTCCCCCCGAGGAGGTGAGGATGATCGCGGCGGAGGAGGTTCCCACCGCCCTGTGGATCCCGAGGCCCATCGCCGTCGAGAGGACCGGGACCATCATCACCCCGCCGCCGATCCCGACGAGGCCGGATATGAAGCCGAGGGGGAGGCCCAAAAGGAGGTAACATCCGTCGCTCCTCGGGACGCTGCCGTCGACCTTGCCTCCTTCGGCCGTGAGGTCTGAGGCAGTCGCCATCCGCAGGGCTGCTGCGATCACCACGAGACCGAAGGCGATTCTTAGGAGGTTTCCCGGAGCCTTTGCCGTCACCGCCCCCCCGATGAAGGCGCCGACGAGGCCAGAGAGGCCGAGGAGGAGGGCTGCCCGAGGTACGACCGCCCTTCTCCGATGATGGCCGAGGGCGGCGTTGATGGCGGTGGGGAGGGCGACGGCCAGGGCGGTCCCAAAGGCGATCCGGGTCGCCATCGTCGGCTCGACTCCCGAAGCGGTGAGAACCCAGAGCTGGACCGGGACCATGATGAAGCAGCCTCCGACCCCCAGCATCCCGGAGGCGAAGCCTGCGGCGACTCCGGCGATCACCAGGCCGAAGGCGAATATCAGCTCCACCCTTCGACGGATGACGTAATGGGATAAAGATATATCCCGCCCTCCCAGGTATCCCTCCGTGAGACGGAAGAGCCGGGTGCCGGAGCTCCTCGCCCCCGCTGGTTCCTGGGAGGCTCTGGAGGCGGCGGTGGATTCGGGGGCCGACGCCGTCTACCTCGCCGGGAGGAGGTTTGGGGCGAGGAGGGGGGCGGAGAACTTCGCCGATTCCGATCTGGCGAGGGCGATCGACCTCGCCCACCTCTCCTCGGTCAGGGTTTACGTCGCCGTCAACACCCTCATCCCCGAGGCGGAGCTCGAGGCGGTGGCCGCCCACCTTCTCACCCTCTATGAGGCCGGGGCCGACGCCGTCCTCGTCCAGGACCTCGGCGTCGTCAGCATCGCGAGGGAGCTCGTCCCGGACCTGGAGCTCCACGCCTCGACCCAGATGACGATATCTTCCATCGAAGGGGCGAGGTGGGCCGCCGATGCGGGGCTGAAGCGGGCCGTCCTCGCCCGGGAGCTCAGCCTCGCCGAGGTGGAGGAGATCGCCAGGGCGTCCCCCCTGGAAATCGAGGTATTCGTCCACGGCGCCCTCTGCTACTCCTACTCCGGCCAGTGCCTCCTCTCCTCGGTGATCGGCGGAAGAAGCGGAAACCGCGGCTCCTGCGCCCAGCCCTGCCGAAAGCCCTATCGTCTCCTGAGGAGCCGGAGGCGGGACCCTTACGGGAGGCCCCTCCAGCTGGAGGAGATCCCCCTGGAAGGTAGGTACCTCCTCTCCACGAGAGACCTCTCCGTCTACCCCCATCTCGACGATCTTGCCAAGGCCCCCATCGCTGCTCTGAAGATCGAGGGGAGGATGAGGTCGCCCGAATACGTCAGGACCGTCGTCTCCATCTACCGGCGGGCCCTGGACGGCATATCGGAGGGCGGATGGGCCCCTTCTGAGGAGGACGAGAGGGACCTTGCCCTCGCCTTCAACCGGACCTTTACTCCTGGATGCATAGGCGGAGCTGTTCGGGGCGACCTCGTCTCTGCCGACCGGCCTGACCACCGGGGGCTCCTGATCGGGAAGGTCGTCTCCTGGGACCGGCGGGGCGGGGCGTCGGTGAGGGTCGAGGGGGCAGTCCTCCCGGAGGTGGGGGACGGCCTCGTCATCCTATCCGGCGGAAGAGAGGTGGGGCTGGTGGTCAGATCCCTCACCCGATCTCGGGGGGGCACCCTCAGCCTCGCCGTCGGGGAACGGGTCGATAGGGGCGCAGAGGTCTTCCTCACCCGGAGGTCCTCTCTCGGAAGACGGCCGGGACCTCGGGCCAGGAGGGAGATACCCATCGACCTCTCGGTCCGATGGGAGGGGAGAAGGCCGGTCCTGGATGGGAGGGCCCATCTCCCGGAAGGGAAGGTGGTCGCCGCCCATCTTGAGGCCGACTTCGCGATGGAGCCGGCGAGAGGGAGGCCCCTCTCGGCCGAGGAGATCGAGGTCCAGCTCCGGAAGAGCGGAGGGACCCCCTTCGCCATCGGGACTGTGGAGATGGATTATCCCAGCGGCCTCTTCGCCCCCCTGGGGGAGATAAACCGGCTCCGGCGGGAGTTTCTGGAGCTGGCCGAGCGAGAGGTGATAGCCTCCTTCAGGCCTGCCGAGGGGTCGGCGGTGATGGCCGGGGCGAGGCTTTCTCGGTTTGCTGGAGGGCGAAGGGCCGCGCCGAGGAGGCCTTCCCCGTCCAAGAATGGGCTATCGATCTCCGTCTACGCCGACACCCTCGCCGTCGTCGCCGGGGCGGCGGAAGGAGGATCCCGCCGAATATACTTCGAGCTGCCGGTCGGGATCGGTCCAAAGAGGTGGTGTAGCCCAATAGATACAGGCGCCGCTGAGGCCCTGGAGATCCTGGAGCAGGCGGGGGAGGTCACTTCTGACCCCGGGGCCGATCTCGTCTGGAAGTGGCCGAGGATCGCAAGGCGCAGGTTCCTCGACTTCGCCATACCCCTCCTGAAGGGGGTGGAGGTGGCGGAGGTGATGGTAGAGGGGGTGGGGCTCGCAAGGGCGGTGAAGGGCGCAAGGCCGGAGATGAAGGTCTCAGGCTCCATCGGCCTCAACGTCTGGAACAGCCTCGCCGTCGAGGTCCTGGCTCCGGAGTTCTCCAGGCTGACCCTCTCGCCGGAGCTCTCGGCCCGGGAGGTGGAGGAGCTATCAGCCGTGGCCGGATCGATCCCTGAACCTCCCGATCTGGAGGTCCTCGTCCAGGGGAACGTCGAGGCGATGGTCGCCGAGAGCTGCCTCCTCTCTTCCGCCCTGGGGTGCCACGAGGCAGCCACCTCTGGTGACCCCTTCTGGGGGATCGAGGACGAGACCGGGAGGGTCTTTCCCGTCCGCGCAGACGGGGAATGCAGAACTCACATCCAGAACGCCGTGGAGCTCTCCCTCCTGGACCAGCTGCCGAAGCTCGCCGGATTAGGCGTCTCCTCCATCGCCATCGACGCCCGGGGCAGGACGGCGGAGTACGCCCGCCGGATCGTCGAGATCTACGACGAGGCCCTGAAGGGTGGCGACCCCGACCGGCTCAGGAGGGAGGCGAGGGAGATCTCCCTCGGGGGGACCACCGGCGGGGCATTCCTCCGGGGAAGGAGGGAGTGAGGGCGGATGGCCGCCTCCATCCCCAAAACGTCTCTCTCCTGCGGTATGGGGTGGCGGGAAAAGGGCTTTAAGAGACGAAGCCGAATGTGATACGACGATGGACCCATCAACTCCGAAGGGGCGGCATGAGGCGCTCCGCCCCGACTATCGAAGCGGGACGTGCTGCGTCTGCGGCCACCTCCTCGCTAACCACCTCAAGGACGGGGACGGCTGGAGGTGCACCGAAAGAGGCCTCGACGCGAGGCGGTGCGAGTGCTTTCTCAGGCCGATTCTGACGGGGACGGAGCGGGAGAAGGATTTCTACGACCTGGGCTGGCGGATGAACGCCTCGGAGCGGGAGGTCTACGAGTTCAAGAAGAGGTTTCGGGACTCCTATCGGAGGTGGTAGGCCCTTAGGATATGCCCTCGATGGATATGATCCCATCGGATGACCGGGCCCGAAGGCTTGGACCACCCCTCACCTCTCCATCGCCCTTCGCCGGAGCTCCTGGGGCATCTTCTCGATGGCGTACCGGAGGGCGGTCCGGGGCATCACGGCCTTCTTCCTCATCACGTACTCGAAGACCTCCTGCTGGTGGCTTTTGCTCGCCTCCTTCAGCAGCCAGCCGTACCCCTTCTGGACGAGGTCGTCTCCGTCCAGGAGGAGGAGGTCGGATATCTCGAAGACGTCGTCGAGAAAATCGCCCTTCCGGGCCGGGAGGATGAGGGTCACGGCGGCGGCCCGCCGAAGCCACCTGTTATCCGATGCTGTCCAGCCCTTCAGGTTAGCCACGTGCTCGGGGTACATCTCGACGAAGGTCCCCAAGGTGTGGTTGCAGAGGGTGTCGCACTTCGCCCAGTTGTTGACGTATTGGGAGAGCCAACTCTCGAAGACGGCGAAGTCGGCGGGCTCGTACTTCTTCCTCATCGAGTAGGCCCACTCGAAGGCTATGAACGCCTCCTCGCCGTAGTCGGACCTCAAGAGCTCCTCGCATAGGGCGAATAGCTCTTTTTTATCCAGGTCCTTGACATCTCGATACCGCCTCTTGGCTATCTCCCTCACAGCGGCGGCCTTCACCCCGTGAAACTTCGCCTCCTCTTTGAAGAACCGCTGGCCGCTCTCCCTCGTCTTCTCATCTGCGCTCTCTATAAGCTCGCGCCTCACATCGGAGATGACTTCTTCTCTCATCCTATAATCAAACCCCATATTATTCGCCAGACTGAAACTTGGTCCCCTGGCTCTCCCCATAAGAGCCCGTCGGGGCACGTCACCAGATCCTGCAGCCCCTCCGGCTGCCCTTCTCGAAGTACCGCTGGTGGTACTCCTCGGCCCGATAAAACTCCGGGGCCGGGACGATCTCGGTGACGATCTCCCTCCTATAAAGGCCGGACCCCTGGAGCCTCTCCATCTTCGCCCGGGCCGTCGCCTCCTGCTCGGGGTCGTAAAAGAAGATCGCCGAGCGGTACTGGCTCCCCACGTCGGGCCCCTGCCTGTTCTTGGTGGTGGGGTCGTGGATCGACCAGAATAGGTCGAGGAGCTCCTCGAAGGAGACGACCTCGGGGTCGTAGACCACCTCCACCGCCTCGGCGTGGCCGGTCCTGTCGGTGCAGACCTCCTCGTAGGTCGGGTTCGTCGAAGATCCGCCGGTGTAGCCGACGGCCGTCGAGACGACGCCCTCCACATCCCGGAAGGCTGCCTCCACCCCCCAGAAGCAGCCGGCAGCGAAGGTGGCCTTCTTCAACTCATGCCCTTCCATCTCATTCTGATACCTTTCTTCCAATTTGTATCACCACCAAGAGAATAGATCTCCGACTATATGGCCAGCTCAAGCCAGGTCTTCTGGACCGTGCCGGTCATCGCTTCTGTCAGCTGCTCTTCGTAGCTGGTCACGAGCTTTCCCGTCGCCTTGTCGTAGGTCAGAAGCCTCCGATAATCCTGGCCGTTCGTCTCCTCGAAGACGACGCCGTTCTGATCGTTCTGGATGACGGTTATCATCATGCCCGTATCCGGATCTGAATCCACGTTACCTCCATCGTCGATGGCTAGGGCGGCGTCGGGGAGCCAGAATCCCATCAGCTGATATACGCCGGCGGCGGAGCGGGCGGGGATCAGCAGTCCGCTATCGCCTGCATCCGACCATCTGACGATGGAGGATTTTGCACCTTTGGAGACGACCTCAGCTGTGAGGGTCAAGGCGAAGGGCGACGGCGCAGTCCCGGGGATCTCGAAGACGGTCTGCCCTCGATATGTCATGGTCAGGCCGGGTCGTAGCCAGCCTGGAGAAGATCCGCCGGCCCACGGGATCACCAGCTGCCGCAGCTTTCTGAAGTCGATTATCCCCGTCTCGACGGCCGAGCCGTCCGCCGAGAGGATGTCGTAGCGGTGGTGGAGGAGTAGGCCGGTCTCCTCGTCGTAGGTCATGGAGTACCGGAGCCCCTGGTGGGTCACCTCGAACCTGATCCCCTGGTAATTCTTTCCCGCCACCTCTACAGGGCCGCGAATTATCGTAACCCGGTCATCGGCCCCTTCCGTCGCCTCCGCCAGGACCTCGGGGCTCGCCCAGAAGTCGCCCAGCCCCGCCGGGACGATCGCCCCATGCCCAGCCCCCGTCAGGGGGCGGAGGCTCCCCAGGGGGCCCCGGAGGTATACGGAGGTGGAGGTGGCGGCGGATCTGCCCTCCAGGGCCACGAGGTCGATCTGGATGAGGGCCTCCCCCGCCGAGCTCTTCCCGGCGGTCGTCCCGCCGTCGACGGTGGCATAGTAGGTCGCCCTCAGCCCCTCGACGACCCAGGGCGGGGCGGGGAGGGATTCGAGCTCGGGGTAGAGGAGGGGGAGGGGGTTCTCCTTCCCGCTGGGAAGGGTCGGAAGAGCGGACGAGTATGGCGAGGCCGCCAGAAGAAGGATTAGTCCAAGGTGGGCGGCAGGCAGAAGGTCGGTCTTCTTCATAGAGGATCGGCTCCGGAGGTCTTCCCAGGATATCTCTCGGATCAGATATATAGGGATGGCCCGAGGATGGCGGAGGCATAGGTGCGAGGCGCAAGATGGCATATCGGCTGAGGATGAAGGAGCGCCTTCAAAATTTATGGGAAAGGGCCGTCTCAACCGGACGGGACGATCCTTCCAGGTACGTCGATATCGGCCGTATACCGCCTGCCGGAGATGAAGAACTCCTCCCAGCTCTTCCAGAACTCCGGGTGGTCCACCTTTATCTTATGCTGCTGGTTTCCAGCGACGTAGAAGGTGTAGACGCCGTCTAGAACGTCTGAGCCGGTCCCATCGATCCCTATCGGAACCCCGTCGACCTCGACGGTGTAGCCCGATAGCCAGCTGGAGACGGCCTTCACCTCAGCGCTGCCGGCAGGGATCGTTCCCGTCCCGCCGCTGGAACCGGATCCAGGGTTCCAGCCTGGCCCCGTGCCGGTGCCGGACCCAGAGCCAGTGCCGGAATCGGAACTCCAGCCAGGGTCAGAGCCCTGAGAGCCATCCGATTCCGTCGAATCCTGAGATTGGGAGCCCTCCTCGCAGGATGAATACCACATCCATCCGGTATACCAGATGTAAACCTCATCGCCCTCAGCTAGGTATACGTCTTCCGGCCCATCGAATTGGGGAAGAAGGTCGTAACCGTATCCCTCGATGGTGACGGCCCAGAGGTAATCGTCCCAGTTATCGATGAAGAGCTCATCCTCGAAGGCAACCTCCAATAAATTTTTGTCCGTCAGCCCATCAAGCTCCACATAGGCGGTGAACTCCTCGTCGCAGAGTTGATCCATGTCACCGTCGATGCAGAAATCCACGGAGACCTCTTCGCCCCATGCCGTGCCGGCGAAAACTAAAAGCGATAAGGCGGCTAGAAGGAACTTACATCTCATGCCATCTCTCCTGATTTATCCATACCCTCCGACCTTTCGGCCTCCGATCATGCTCCGGGTCGATCGGCTCGGGGATAGTCCAGAACTTTGTGGGATAATATGCTCCTCAGGGCTCCAAATAGTTTTCGAGGGTCTAAGGAGGCGAACGACTTAGGGGGGGAGGTAAAAATGATGATATTATAATAAAATTTAAAAAAAATGTTCCTTCCACCTACCTCACCACCGGACACTTTGCCGAAGACCAGGCGGCAAGCCCCCCCAGGATCACCGTCATCTCCTCCATCCCCTCCCGCCGGAGGATCGAGGCCGCCACCATCGACCGCAGGCCGCTCCCGCAGAAGATGTAGATCGGCCGGTCCCTCGGCAACTCCCCGATCCGCTCCGGGAGCTCTGTGATGTGGATCTGGTGGGCGCCGGTGATCCTGCCCGACTTCTTCAACTCGTCGTCGCCCCGGACGTCCAGGATCCAGGCGTTCTCCTTCTCTTCGCGGTCGAGCCTTGCGCAGAGGTGGGGGACGGTGGCGGTGGCGATCGAATCGCTCCTCTTTCCAGCCATGTGCCAGGCGACCATCCCTCCGGCGAGGTGGCCGGCGAGGCGGTCGTATCCGATCCGCCGGAGCTGCCGGATCGCGACGCTCAGGTCGCCGGTCTCGTCGACCAATAGGATATCCTTGTCGTAGGGCAAAAACCAGCCGGCAAAGCTCGGAACCCCCGCAAGCCAGATGCTGAGGGCTCCCGGGACGTGGGCCGCCCCGAAGGCGAGCTCCGTCCGGGTGTCGAGGACCAGCCCCTCCTCCGCCGATTCTTCGAACTCCTCCGGCGAGATGATGGCGGGGTCGGGGAGGGTGGCGAGGAGGGGGGCTCCCACCAGGTTCAGCCGCTCCATCTCCCGGAAGTACGGTGGCATCTCCAGCTCCACCGCCATCTTCTCGACGAACTCCTCCGCACCATCGACCTGGAGCTTGGGGTTTCTCTTCCGCTCGATCCCCAGGGTCGTCCACTTCCTATCGGCTATGGAGGCGGCACAGGCCGACCCGGCCCCGTGGGCCGGACAGGCGATCACCTCGTCCCCCAGGGGTAGGAGCCGGTTGAAGATCGATTCGTACAGGAGGCCTGCCATCTCTTCGGCCCGGTCCATCCCCATGAAGTCGACCCTCCCCAGGTCTCCGGCGAAGAGGGCGTCCCCGGTGAAGACGATCCAGGGCTCGCCTCCAGCGTCCTGGAGGAGGTAGCTCATGGAGCCAAGGGTGTGGCCGGGGGTGGAGATCGCCTCGATCTCGAGCCTTCCAACCTTCCATCTCATCCCGTCTTCTACGGCATCGCCGTACCGGTAGTCGAGGTGGCCGTCGGCGTGGAAGACCTCGGCCCCGGACCGGGCCGCGAGCTCCACGGAGCCGATGACGTAGTCCTCGTTCCTGTGGGTCTCCAGGATGGTGACGATCCGCATCCCCTCCCTCTCCGCCATTCTCTGGTAGACCTCGCAGTCCCTCCGGGGGTCGATCACCACGGCCTCGTTTCCGTCGCCGACTATGTAGGAGTAGTGGGCGAGCCCCTCCGATTCGACTCTTTCAAAGAGCATAAAATTCACCTCCGACCGATCGGGCTGGAAGGCTGAAGCCTTTTTGTGGATCTTCGGCTGGAGTTCAGGGATCATAAGCCCCTCTTCGTCCTGATCCTCGCCCCGCCGGTCCCTCGATCAGACACAGCCTGCCGCCAGCAGGAGCGCGGGGAGGGATCGCATCCAGGTCCCATCCGCCCTCGATCCTCCCTCTTTTTGGGGCGTGAGATTATATGAAACTTGTTCCAGAAGCCTAAAGATCCCGCTGAAGCCTTGTCATTCTCCCTCAACTTTTTGAATCCTTCTTCTTAGATCCCTCGTCCATGAACTGAGAGAAAACCGGGTCGAGCTCATATCTCCTTCAGCTTCGCGAGCAGCCTTTTGAGCCGCTGGGCGGAAGCCCCGTCGATGATGTATCGATCGCCGTCCTCGACCGCCTCGGCCTTGGAGAGGGCCCTCTCCATCACCGCTCCCGCCTCCAGGAGGAGGTGATGCTCGGCGACATCTTTGGTGACGACGTCGATGTACTCCCACCAGGCCTCTTCCAGGGCCCTCAGGGGAGCGCCCCGAACCCCCCTCTCCCTCATCAGGTCCAGCCGGTCCTGGAGGGTCCGAGCCTCGGGCCACACCCTCCTCTGATGCTCTTGAAAGGCGTCGAAGGCCGCTCTTCCGATCCGGTCGTCCCTATTCCGCTGCTCAAAGAGCCAGATCGAAAAGTCGACCCTTCTTCCGCCCGTCCTTCCCATGGCCTCGCCTCCATCGCCCTACTCCCCTCATGGGATAACTATCTGACCATCGATATCTCTCGAAGGGCGAATCGGCTGACGTTCGCTGAGGGCGGATCCGTTTATGCCATCGTCGAGATCATGTAGCAATTGAAGCGAAAAGTTTATTACTAAATAAGATGTAGTCTGGTTGGCGTGCGCAAAGCCCATTTCGTGACCTTTCAGAGAACCGCGCTCGCCGCCTAGGGTGGCAAAGACGACAAAAGCCTTCCTGACCCAAGGGTGCCCGGAGCCTCAAATAGAGGAGATCGATCCTCAGAGGCCCTGGCATCCCTTTTCTTCTGCCCGGCCTCTGCCTCTAGGGAGCTTCGCCGTTCAGCGATCGGATCGGGACGACGTAAGGCCTGTCCAGGTTCCTCATCACCACCGCCTCGACGCCAAATATCGCCCTAATGTTCTCCTTTGTCAAGAGGGATAGCGGATCGCCGACGGCGTGGACCATTCCATTCTTCAGCATCACGAGGGTGTCGGAGTACCTTGCTGCGAGGTTGAGGTCGTGGATCGCCATCACCGCCGATATCTTCGTCGTCTTGACGATCGACCGGACGGTGTCGAGGGCCTCTAGCTGGTGCTTGACGTCCAGGTTCGATGTCGGCTCATCGAGAAGGAGGACCTCGGGCTCCTGGGCGAGAGCCCGGGCGATCAGGACACGCTGCTTCTGGCCCCCGGATAGCTCGGAAAAGTCCTTGAGGGCGAACTCCTCGACGTGGAGGAGCTTCATCATCTCGACGACCTTGTCGATGTCCTCGTCTGAGACCCGCCACCCCATGCGGGGCCTTCTCCCCATCAGGATGGTATCGAAGACGGTGGTGGTGAGGGCGCTCGTCGTCGACTGGGGGACGTACCCGATGTACTTCGCCACCTCCTGCCGGCTCATGGTCTGGAGGTCTCGGCCGCCGTCGAGGAGGATCGTCCCTTTTGGTTTAAGGATCCGGTCGATGCATTTGATGAGGGTCGTCTTCCCGGAGCCGTTGGGCCCGACAAGGCTCAGGACCTCCGAGTCGCCGACGACGACGTTCAGATCCTCGAGGATCTCCCGGCTTCCGTAGCTGAAGCTGAGATCTTTGATGGTGATCTTTACCAATACTCTTTCCTCCTTCTCAAGAACAGGTAGATGAAGAACGGTACTCCGAGAAACGAAGTCATGATCCCCACCGGCAGGATCACCGGAGCCAGGATCGTCCTGGCGACGGTGTCTGCCCCCAGGAGTATCAAGGCCCCGACGAGACCAGAAGTCGGCAGCAGGAATCGGTGGTCGCCTCCCACCACCATCCTCGTTATGTGAGGCGCCACAAGGCCTATGAACCCGATCGTTCCGGTGAAGCATATCACGCTAGCGGTGATGAGGGAAGCGATCATCATGCACAATACCCTGACGAGCTCGACGTTCACCCCCAGGCTCTTGGCCGTCTCGTCGCCCGCCCCCAGGGCGTTGATGTCCCAGGAGAAGTACATGAGGGCGAGGGCGCAGACGACGGTCACCAGGGCTACGATCCCCACCTTCTCCCATGATGACCTGCCTAGGCTCCCCATCATCCAGAAGACGACCTCCTGGACCTGCTCCGACTTGCCGACGTACTGGAGAAAGGACGTCATGGCACTGAAAAGGTACATGATGGCGATACCCGCGAGGATCATCGTCTCCGGGGTGATCCCCTTGTACCTGGCGAGGCCGTAGACGGTCATCGATGCCAGCATCGTGAATATGAAGGCGTTTCCGACGATCAGCCATTGGCCGCTGACGAAGCCCGCCCCGAGGATGATGGCGAGGGACGCCCCGAAGCTCGCGGCTGAAGCTATCCCCAAAGTGAAGGGGCTCGCCAGAGGGTTTTTGAGGATCCCCTGCATCGCCGCCCCGGCGACGGCTAGCCCCATCCCGGCGAAGATCGCCATCAGGACCCGGTGGAGCCGGAGCTGCCAGACGATGGTGTTTATGAAGTCGGTGGTCTCGAAGGTGCCTGGAAAGAAACGGGCCAGGATCGCCGTGTAGACCTCGATCGGCGTGATGTTCGCGGAGCCCAGGGTCGCAGCGACCCCGGCCAGAACCACGATCCCGGCCAGGGTGGCGATGATCAGGAGGACCTTTCGGCCCACGAACTGGCTGTACTCCTCCTTCAGCTTGGAGCTATCGATTGCAGCTTCGGTAGACATCGTCTCAGCTTCGCTCATAAACTTGATCGAATTCAAATTTTATTGATCACGCCGGAATATCCGGATATGTGTCTGATCTTCTCCAGATCCTCGGGGGTGATCTTCCCCTTCTTCTGATCCTGCTCCGCTATCTCCAGTTCCTCAGAGCTGACGATGGGGTCCCCATCCAGATCGCCGGGAACCTGGAAATCCTCGGCGGCTGCATCCCCAATCCCAAAAAATAACAGGAAGAGGACGAAGATCCTCGTCGTCTTTTTCCTCATATATCTACCTCATAAGTAGGGCTATAGCACAGTTTCTAATTAGTTAACATGAGTTGCTTATTACAAATCATAATTAATTCACACCAATCACACAATTCAGATTGATTAAATGGCTAATTAATAAGTATTTTGGTTAGATAAGATGAAATTCGATGATGCTTCTAGGAGATGAACCCCCGGGCGATGGGGGGTGATCGGATGGAGGCGAATCAGCGCGGTCTCTGGGATGCCTACACCGAGGAAATGGAGGGGTGGATTGAGTAGAGGCTCGGCGAAACCGGCGGGAGCTTCCAGGGCGGGTCCGTCTACGTCTTCCCTCCCTACGAGGCGAAGGCCTGGCGGGAGAAGATGTCGAAGGGGCTGGCGATCTTACCGTCTATCTGGTGGTTCTTTCGCATCAAAAAAATTTGTGCGCTGCCGGAAGAGGGCCGGCAGCGCATTTCAGTTTTGCGGATTTTAATTTGGTCTTCTCTCCCGATGGTCTGCCCTCTTCTTCAGATCGCAGGGTATACGAAGAAATTCTCCTCGGGGTACTCCAGCCCCCTCATATCGAGGTACTCTCGGTAGACTCCCACTGGATCGAGCTCCGCCTCAGGATGGATCATCTCGGCCCAGTAGGTGAGGCCGACGACGGAGGCCGTTCCCAGGGTTATGTCCCTGAAGATTACGTAGACCTTGTCGTTCTGGACGGCGGGCAAGGTGTCAGCTCCTGGGCGGCTCTCTATCTCACCGACGAAGGCCTCCATGGCGGTGGTGTTGGTCCAGCCGAGCTGGTTTATCGCCGCCGGCACCTTGATGATCACCTCCGGCATCTCGGCTAGGACCGTCTCCCAATCCACCTTGGGGTTTGACTCGTCCACATCGATGACGTTCTCCCCCCCGGCAAGGCCGATCATATCGTCCGGGGAGGATCCGTGGCCGTAGGTCCAGAGAGCTCCCAGGTCCGAGGCCGACCCGCCCTCGACGTATACCAGGGGACTTCCGAGCCCTTCGACCGCCTCAGCTACGGCGGCCTTCTTCTCGGCGACCCACCGGTTGTAGCCATTGGCCTCAGACTCCCGGTCCAGGATCGTTCCGAGAACGGTCATCTCCTCCTCCAAGGTCTCCGGGTTGTAGAGGTCGAGGCCCAGGACGTCGATCTCTTCAAAGGGCTTGAGGTTCTCATCGACCTCTCCTGCCTTGCTGGCATAGCAGATCACCAGCATTCCTGCCCCAATCTCGCCGTCCTCCTCCCTCGCGAGGTCTGCTATCTTCTCGTAGTTGAACTCCTTCCAGGTACCCACCGTCTCCCAGCCGCCAGAGAACTCGGTGAAGTAGTGGGCCTTATAGGAGATGTCCACCGACCCCACGATCTTCTCGACGTCCCCGAGGATGCTCACGGCATCGGCAGCATCGGAGTTGAGGACCACGATCTTCTCGACGGGGGCCTCGATCTTCACAGTTCTCCCAGCAGAGTCGGTGACGGTCAGGGGATAATCGACGGCGATCGCCATCCCCAAGGTCAGGCAGACGCTCAGGGTCAAAAGCATTATCAAGGGTATCTTCTTCAAAATCAAGCCACCTTTCAGCTTTTTAAATGTAGATGTCGGTGATCTTTATTAACTAATAAGAATTTCGGTCGTTAATATGTAATTTATTGCGGCGACCGAAAGCCGGATTAATGGGCCAGGGGTAACCTCTGGAAGCCTCACCCATGGGCTATACTCAAAAGAGAAGGATCTCGATGGATTGGGAAATCGTAGGTTACGCCGCGGCGGCTCTGACGATGTTAGGGTTTCTGCCGCAGCTCTTGAAGATGGTGAGGACGAGGTCGGTGAACGACGTAAGCCTCCTCATGATGCTCCAGATGGGGGCAGGGGTCTCTCTCTGGCTGGCCTACGGGCTGCACCTGCATAACTCTCCTCTGATTGTGGCGAACGTCGTCTCTCTCGCTACCCTGGCCCTCTGCCTCCTCGTCTACTTCAGGTACACCACCAGAAGATACTTCAGATAAGAACGAGAAAACTTCTGGCTGATTATGTGGTGGGGCGTCTCACGGAGATGGGTTTGAGGCTGGTGGATTCTCATGATGGATAGGCTGACGAAGTTCCAGACCGCCGTTCTGATATCTCTCACCTGGATGATGGCCCTGGTGGTCTTTCTCGCGACAGCGGAGCTCTTCTACATCATAGCAAAGGAGATCTTCGCACCGCCTCTGATCCTGCTGAAGATCGACGAGCTTCTGGAGATCTTCGGCTACTTCCTCCTGGTTCTGATCGGGATCGAGCTCCTCGAGACCTTCAGGATATACCTGGAGGAGAACGTCATCAACGTCCAGGTAGTCCTTCTGGTGGCGATCATCGCCATGGCGAGGAAGGTGATAATCCTTGACGTCGTGGCCCTTCCGAGCATGACCCTTTTGGGGATAGCGGCGATCGTCGTCTCCCTATCGGCCGGCTACTACCTGGTGAAGAAGAGCCAGCAGGATGAGAAGGCGTGCAGGCTTTAGTTGAAACGCCATATGCCATCCCCAAAACCTGGTGATCGCCCGTTTCCGGGGGTCGGGCAGCGGGTGCGAACCCTTTAATCCGATCGGGGCAGAATATATCGGAGGAGGAGAGACGATATGATCCCCGATGAAAATTCGACCGATCCGCCCGAGAGGGTCAAGGCTGCCCTGGAGGAGGTGGCGGACGGGTACTCAGGCCTGGCATCCGACCTCCGGGCCGACCTAGAGGATGCGGAAGGCGGAGAGGCGGTTTTAGAGCTGGCGGAGAGGTCGGCCCTGGAGATGCTGGAGAGGCTTCCCCTGAGCCCGGTCTACTGCCCCTTCTGCACCCTCTACCGTCCCGGGGCCGTCGACTGCCAGGGGTGCGGATACGCCGCCAGGTACGGCCGTTGCACCGATGCGGGGACCCCTTACGATCTGGCCATAAGAGCCCATTACAGGCTGGTGGAGACGGTCGAAGGCCTCCAGCGCCTCCGGCTCCGTTCTGGGTCCTCGTTCCCCAATGACGAGGTCCGGGCCGCCCTGGGAGATCAGGCGGAACGGGTCGCGGATCTCGCCGGCCGGTTTCAGAGGAGGGTCAGAAGGGCCCGGTCGTCGGAGGAGCTGATGGCCCTGAAGACGGAGTTCATGGCCGATCTCGTGGGGTCTCTCCCCATCGATAGGGTCTCCGGCCTCTGCGGCTTCGACGACCGCCCCCTCTTGGAGGCGAAGAGGGAGGCCCTCCAGGGGCTGAGGCGCCACTGGCCCGCAGCCTGAAGCCGCCATGATCCGGCAGGTTCGGCGCCGTCGAGGCCGCCCTCTCGCTCCTTCAGGGCTGCCGGCGGCCGCCCAGAGCCGAGGCCACGAGGATGGCCAGAGGTATCAGGCCGACGATCAGGACCGCCCCCGGGGAGAGGCCTGTGGAGTAGGCGAGGATCACCAGGAGGATCCCCAGAAGGGCCACGGTCCAGGAGCGGCGGGGGCCGAGGGTGCAGGCGCAGGCGGGCCTTGGGGGCTCGGATTGGGGTTCGTTCTTCTCGGAGTTTCGTTCGTCCGGATCCATTCTTCTATCACCATCCATCGGATGGATCTGGGAGGAGATATCTCTTCCCGGCGCCGTCCTCCTATCGGGGAGGGGCGCCCCCCTTGGTCACCTTCGTCCCTCTTCCCGGTGGTCTATCCAGAGGCTGATCAGCCTGTCCGACCTCGCCAGGGCCTCCTTCGTCCCGGAGAAGTGGTCGGCGGCGGAGTTCATCGCCTCCATGAAGCCGGCGAGGTCGCCGTCGTCGGCGAGCTTTGAGAGCCGTTTGCACTCCAGGATGTACGCCTCCCTCACCCGTTTAGCCTCGGGGTTCTCCTGAATGCTGGCGTAGAGCTCGGGGCTCTGGTCGAGGATCCGTCCTACGAAGTCGATCATGATCTCGTAGACGGGGCTCATGAACCTCCTCGATCGAGCGACGTCGAAGTCGAGGGACCGCAGCGTCGAGCCGATGGAGATGTAGGCGAAGTGGGTGAGGGCCTGGACGACGGCCATGATCCGATCGTGCTCGTCGGCCTCGAGGATCTCCACTCGGGCGCCCCCCTCCCGGAAGATCTCCTCCATCGGCAATAGCCAAGAGTCGCACCTTCCGGCTGCGGGGACGAGGATCACCGTCTGCCCTCGGATGGTCGGTATGGTGGGGCCGAACATGGGGTGGGTCCCCAGGACCTCCACCCCTGGAGGGGCCCACCGGAGCATCGCCTCCATCGGCCCACTCTTGAGGGATGTGACGTCCATCAGGAGGCTCCCCTGCTTCATCCTGGGAGCTACATCCTCGACGACCTTCGCCGTCTCCTGGATGGGGACGCTGATGAGGACGACGTCGCTCTCCACCACCTCCGCCAGAAGGTCGGAGGCGAACCTGACCCCGAGCCTCTCGGCGACCTCGACTTTGCCGCTCGGCCCCCAGACGGAGACGAGAAAGCCTTGGCCCTTGAAGAAGCGGGCAAACCAGCTTCCAGTCCCGCCGGTGCCGCCGACGATCAGCATCTTCTTATCCGTCTCCTTCGCTTTGCGATCGATCGGCTTCATCGGTTCCTCAGCTCCTCCCGAACGGCCTCTTCCATGACGTCTATAGGGGCTTTTCTATCGGTCCAGATCTCGATAGAGAGCGCCCCCTGATGGACGAGCATCGGGACGCCGTCCATAACCCTCGCCCCCGCCCGGGCTGCATCCTGCAAAAGCTCCGTCTCCCGGTTGTAGACGATGTCGAAGACGATCTGCCCTTCCCGGAAGAGGCGGCCTTCGACGAGCCTGGGGTCGCCCTCTCTCATGCCGACGGAGGTGGCGTTGACGACCACCTCCGCCCCGGGGACGAGCCCCTCCAGGTCGGAGAGGCCGTAGCCCCTCCCCCCGACGGCGGCCGCTAAGTGCAACGCACGCTGCCGGTCCCGGTTGGCAATGGAGACCTCGGCACCCGAGAGAGCTAGCTGGCGGGCGATCGCCTTCGCCGCCCCGCCGGCGCCTATGACGAGAACCCGCATCCCGGCGACCCGGACCCCGGCCCCCTCCAGGGCGCGCAGGGCGCCCAGACCATCGGTGTTGTACCCCCGGATCCCATCGCCGAAGGCGACGGTGTTGACCGCCCCCATGGCGGCGGCGTTCTCGTCCGGCTCGACGACCTTCAGCGCCTCCTCCTTCAGGGGTATCGTCAGGTTGAGGCCACCAAAGCCCATCGCTTCAGCCCCTAAAATGGCGTCCCGGAGCCGCTCCCTCCTCACCCGGAAGGCGAGGTAGCGGGCCGAGAGGCCGAGGGCGGAGAAGGCGGCGTTCTGCATCGCCGGGGAGAGGCTGTGCTCCACGGGGTCTCCGAAGACGGCGTAGACTAACATCGGAGGTAAGTTGGTCTTTATGGGTAAATAAGGATGGGTATGAAGTGCGAAATAAGATAAGGCCAAGGGATGTAAGATAGCGGCTATTGTTATCGAGTTCTTATGGTTTTGCATGGTAAACGTCTCTTCTTCTCACGACGATCAACCACTTCCAAATCTGGCTTGGTTCAACAGGATTCGGTTCATTAAATCAGAAACTATATATATGAGTAAAATTAAGTTCTTAACTAAAGTGTCTCATAATTGAGGTGGGAATTATGGCGAGTGAGAAGGAATTGGGAGCAGGGGAAGGGCTTGTTGGCATTTCTACAGACATTCAAATATCCGTGCAAAATGGATCCGGCTCCATCGAAAGAAAAGCTCCCACTACAGTTCCGGCAGGGAAACATATCGTCGAAGCAAATATTGTAAGTCCACAACAAGGATCTTGGGATGTTGTCATATTTAGAGATGGGGATAAGATATGGACCGGAAGAGCAAAATACGGCGATAAGGTAATGATTGAAGGGGAAGTTCGTTTTGGCCGTAAAAATTTATTTCGTCTCCAAGTTAATTGGAGTGAGAAATCCAATACAACTCTTGTTGTACATGCTAATGTCATAAAATAAATCGATTATATTTTATGCTTCTGTAGATCTGAGGGCTACTGATACCCTAACTGAGCGTACTTTTTGGTAGCGGATGAAGTAAAACCTCTCCACTTTTTAATACATTCGATGGCTGTGAGTTTTGAGAGCGCCTCGGCGATAGGCAAAGCTCTGAATCCCCCCGGCCTTCGCCGATATCTGATCCGGTTTTTTTATAGTGGAGGGTCCTCGTGGTGATACATCTAGGAAGATCGGGGACGCCATCGAGGAGGGGTACCCCCTCTTCACCATCTTCGCCGAGAGGGGCAATAACCTCCAGCGGGCCCTGGATAGGCTGGAAGGGCTGAGGGTGGTGGGCGTCGGAGATTGAAGGAGAGGCAGGTGGCGAAGAGGAGCTTCACCCTGGATAGATGAGCCGCCAGGTCCTCAGGGCAGAGTGGGGGAAGTCCCCTCACTGCCATCTTTACGAAATCACCTCCTCGCCCAGCTCCTGGCGACGATCAGCTCCCTCGCCGCAGCGTTCCGCCCGACGGCCTGGCGACAGCCGGTGCACAGATCCATCCATGAAGCGGCAGAGCCCCTCGCTTGAACCGGCTCGGGGAGGCGATCCCGGATGTACTCCATCTCCTTTTTGGTGGCGAAGGGCCTTCCGCAGATGCGGCACCGGACCATCTCGAAGGTGAGGGCGAGGCTATCCTCTCCGGGCAATTCGTCGGCCAGTCCGAAGGTGATCGCCCCCGTCGGGCATGCCTCCGCCAGCGCCTCGGCGATCCTCGCCTCGAACTCCTCAAGGAAACTCGGAAATCGGATCGTCCGCTTCGCCCCTCGATCCGAGAGGCCGACTGCTGCGGATATCTCCGGCCAAAGGTTTGAGCAGGCCCGACATCCGATGCATTCATCCTCATCGACGACGAGGACCCTCAAGAGGCGTTCTTCGGTACCGGTCATGCCCTCTCCCTCCCGACGGAGGCGGCATAGGATTGAGCTATCCTCGAGGCCGCCCTCTTCCTCAGCTCCTCCGTCGCCTCAAACCGGTCTCCGAAGACCAGGGCCTCAGTAGGACAGGTGAGGATGCACGGCGGGACCTCCCTCTCGGGACATAGGTCGCACTTCTGGACCATGGCGGCGGGGTCCAGATCGACGGCCCCAAAGGGGCAGGCGATTATGCAGAGGCCGCATCTTGTGCACTTTCCGGCCTCAAAGGCGACCTCCGCCTCCTCCTGGGTTAGGGCTCCGGATGGACAGACGAGGGCGCAGGGGGCGGCCTCGCAGTGATGGCATGAGACGGGGACTGAGGCCCAGTCCTTCACCGCCTCCACCGATATCCTAGAGCTTCCGTGGACCCTTTCGCACGCCACCTCGCAGGCGTGGCAGAAGATGCACCTCCACAAATCAACGTAAATCTCCAATTCATCAAACCCCCTTAAACTCACCCTGGCCGCATCCCCGTCGTCGACCACCTGGCCGTCGCCTCATATCGATCCCAATAAAGAGGTCTCGGGGCGATCCGTCACCGGCCGCTGCCGGCGGCTACCCCCCTCGCCAGCTTCAGGGCGGACTCGACCCTCTTCGACCCGGAGAACTCCTCCACCTCTTTGAAGACGAGGGCTCCCGTCGGACAGGCGGCGACGCAGGCGGGGACCTCCAGGTCGGGGCAACGGTCGCACTTGATCGCCACCCGTTCCTCCCGGTTCCTCCCGATCATCCCGTAGCTGCAGACCGACGCACAGGTCCAGCATCCGATGCAGGCCTCGGGGTTGTGGGTGACGATCCTGGTCACCTCGTCCTGGCGGAGGGCTCCTGTAGGACAGACCGAGACGCAAGGCGCGTCCTCGCAGTGGCGGCAGACCATGGGAACCGAGATCGCGTGCTCCGGGGCGAATTCGACGTAGACCCTCTTTCTCGGAGCAGGCTTCTCGGCAACGGCCAAAAAGAGGCTCTTTGTTCCGGAGTGCTCGACGGCGCAGGCGATCTCGCAGGAGCGACACCCCATGCACCTTTCAGGCCTTACCAAGATCTCTTTCATCCTTCTTCAACTCCTAGAAAGATATCCGGGGCTAGGCGGAGAGACCCAGACCCCTCCTCTTCTCCTCGATCTTGCCGATCATCAATTTCGCTGCCTTGAAGGGGTCTGGCTCCACGGCGAAGGCTGCGCCGACGACCCCCTCCACTCCCTTCGTCAGGACGCTCGTCACCTCAGGGCTTCCGAGGACCGGCGGGACCGTCCCGAGGACGGTATAGACCCCGGAGGCTATGACGTAAGCCCCGATGCTGACCGCCTTCTCGCTCATCCACTCCGGGGCGGCCCCCGCAGCCGGCAAGTCGCTGATGTCGACTCCGAGGTGGTTTGCCAGGGCCGCCGCCAGGACGAGGATCCGGCTGATGTCGACGCAGGAGCCCATGTGGAGGACTGGGGGGACTCCGAGGGCCTCGCAGACGGACCGCAGGCCGGGACCGGCCTCCTTCGCCGCCTCGGGCTTGAGGAGTCCGGCCTTGGCGCAGGCGATGGCGTTGCACCCGGTGGTCACGACCAAGACGTCATTTTTGATCAGCTCCCGAACGAGGTTGACGTGGCCAAAGTCGTGCTGGATCTTTACGTTGTTGCAGCCGACGACGGCGCCGACGCCCTTGACGGCTCCGGAGATTATGGCGTCGATGAGGGACTGGGGCGTTCCGCCGAGGGCTCCCAGGATAGCCTCGGCGCTGAAGCCGACCATGCAAGCGCTCTTCTCTTTGGGTATGTTCACCCTGCTGGGGTCCCGGTTCGGATAGTTCTCGACGGCGACCCTGACGATCTCCCTAGCCGTCTCCAGGGCTTTCTCCTCGTGGTACTCCATCCGGAGGGCTCCGGGGAAGTCGGCCTTAGGCGATGTGGAGATGAACTTGGTGTGGTAGCAGCCGGCGAGATTTCCGAGGGCCGGCATGATGCACTGGACGTCCACCACCATCGCCTCGACGGCACCGGTGATGACGGCCAGCTCCTGCTGGAGGAAGTTTCCGGCGGTCGGGATCCCGTGGCGCATCAGAACTTCGTTTCCTGTGCAGCACATTCCAGCTACGCTGATCCCCTTCGCCCCCATCTCTATTGCGAGGTTGATCATCTCGGGGTCCTCGGCAGCGGCGACGATCATCTCCGAGAGGATCGGCTCGTGGCCATGGACTATGATGTTCACCTCGTCGGCCTTCAAGACCCCGAGGTTCGACTCCGATACGATCGGCTTAGGCGTTCCGAAGAGGACGTCTTGGACGTCCGTTGCTATCATCGATCCGCCCCAGCCGTCGGAGATGCTCGTCCGGAGGCCGTGGAGGAGGAGATGGACCGGATCGTTGTCTACACCGATGTGGGTTCTGTGCATGCACTCGACGATCTCCCGGTCGATCCCCCTCGGGCCGATTCCGGCCTTCTCCCAGACCAACAGCCTCTTGGCGGGGGCCCGCAGGGTGAACTGGATCGGTCCCGTCTGCTTTCCGAACTCCGAGAGGAGGACGTTAGCCAGCTCTAGCGCCACTTCTCCGGGGCTCCGACCTGCGGTGGGTATGTGGTACTCGTCGGCGAGGGCCTTTAGCTTCGCTCCGTCCTTGATCTGGTAGCTTTTTGCTTTGCCCTCGGCCATCTCCTTGAAGGTCATGACGGCGTCCCTGGCATGGTCGGAGTGGGCCGCCGCCCCGGCGGCGATCATCCGGAGGAGGTTTCGGGCGACGATGATGTCGGCGGTGGCTCCACAGACGCCCCTCTCGGGCCCCTCGCCGAAGGGGTCGATCCGACAGGGCCCCATGTTGCAGTTTCTGCAGCAGACCCCAAGCTGGCCGAAGCCGCACTGTGGCTGCTGTTTTTCGAAACGGTCCCAGGCGGTCTCGATCCCCGCCCGATCGGCCTCCAGGAGCATCGTCCGGGTGGCTGTATCTATGCTCCTTTCGTTGACGTTTTTAGCCATTTTGTGACCTCTCTCGACCTTGGAGATTCGAAGTGGTATGACAAAGGGTATCACTATCAACTATTTAGCTTTTTCCGAATTTATGTTGTTTAATCAGGTGTATATCTTTTAAATGCGATGTAAAATAACTCGCTTTCAGGTGTTTAATGTAATTTTTATGTTATGGTGCTTGGCTTTTTACACCTCCCGGAGGCCTTCGGCCTCTACAGGGGAGGCGTCGGCCTCGCCCCGCCCCTCCAGCTCGTAAGTCGACCTTGATGTATCCCGATCTTCCTTTCATCAGAGAGGGAGATTTATCTGCCAGAACCGAACCCTCCAGGATGGGAGACCATCCTCCAAATATAAAATTGCTCCATCCCTCTCCGTCCCAGCATTTTTAAGCTCAGGGCCGAAGGGCTTGAATCGCCAAGGTTGGCTGACCTCCGGAGGCGGCAAGCGCCCTCGCCATGGGCTCTTAGGGAGTTTGGGAGAACCCATCCTCGGATATCCCTTATATTGCTGGATTATTGGCGGCGATGGGCTGAAAAGGGCAGATCTCACGAGAATATACCTATCCCGGAGCCGAATATATCCGCCGATAATTCCTTTTCGATGGAGAGAAATCTATATATGCAACCCCTTCGTCCCAACTTCATGATGACGCTCGACGAGGCGATCCTTCGCTGTATAAGCCTCCGCTCCGGCTTGTAGTGCGCCATTTTTGAGCTCTTTTAGCTCTGCTCATATCTTCCTCGATCTCAGAACCCATCGCCACCCAAGTCTGGTCCGGCGTTCCATTGGATATGGCCTTCTCTCCGATCAGGTCCTCTTTGAGATCTGGGGCACCGTCTTCTGTAGATTATACTTAAAGTTTGCATTAAAAAATAGGAGGTGAAAAATATGAATCGCACCATAAAGCTCCTCATGATATCGGACATCTTCGTCCTCACCGGCTTCGGCCTCATCCAGCCGATCCTGGCCATCTTCATAAACGAGGGGGTGGCCGGGGGGACGATCTTCACCGCGGGGGTGGCGAGCACCCTCTTCCTGGTGACCAAGTCCCTCGTCCAGCTCCCCTTCTCCAGGTACATCGACGGGAGTGAGAGGAAGACGAGATGGCTGATTATGGGAACGGCCCTCATCGCCGCCGTCCCGGTGATGTACATATTTATAGACAACATCTACCAGGTTTACCTGGCGGAGATCCTCTACGGCATTGGAAGCGGTCTCGCTTACCCCACGTGGGTTGGGCTCTGGAGCATGAACCTGAACCCCGGGAGGGAGAGCTTCGAGTGGTCGGTCTATTCCACCTCCACGGGCCTGGGGACCGCAGCCACCGCAGCCGCCGGCGCCGCCATCGCGAGCATAGCGGGCTTCGCCGCCACCTTCATCCTCACCGGTCTCTTGTGCCTTGTAGGATGCGGAATCCTCCTGATCCTCGACCGCGAGAGCTGCGGGGATTGGAGAGATCCGACCCCATCGGCGGATAGAAGGAGCAGGCAGAGCCTCGACCGGACGATACCGGAGTGACCTTCGGCCCATCTCCTCTCTCCTTATATCCGTCCTTTTTATATATCATTCTCGATCCATCCCCTTCCGGAAAGCAGGCCCATCCCCGACGACTATTTAGTCCCGGGGCTCCCTTCTCATCGATATGGCAGGAGAGCTCTTGGACCGATTTTGCGGCTGCATGCTCGGCCTTGCCGTCGGCGACGCCCTGGGGATGCCCGTCGAGGGGATGACCGCGGAGGAGATCCGGGCTGGCACCGGCGAGGTGCGGGATATGATCGCCCCCGCCGCCGACCACTTCCACTCCGGCCTCTCTCCGGGGCAATACACCGACGACACCGAGCAGACCCTCATTCTGGCGGAGACCCTCATCGAGGCCGGATCCTTCGACGTCGAGAGGTTCGCCTCGAAGCTCGCCCTCTGGGGCCGGTGCTGGACCGCCGATCCGAGGATGAACCGTGGGGTCGGGTGGACGAGCAAGACGGCGATCGAGGAGCTCCTGGGAGGCCGAACCTGGCGGGAGGCGGGGGTGGCGACCCCGACCTGCGGCTCGGCGATGAGGGCGGCGCCTATAGGCCTAGTCTACCGCTGCAGCCTCGACCTCGTCGCCCGGTACGCCGACCTCCAAAGCCTTCCGACTCACTGTTCAGCCGCAGCGAGGGCGGGGTCGGTCGCCGTCGCCGTGGGGGTCGCCCTCTCCCTCCTGGGATTCGCCCCCATCAGGGTCCTGGAGATGGCCGCCTCCGCCTCCGAGAGGGTAGATCGGGAGTTCGGCAGGAGGCTTCTCTTGGCGAAGGAGCTTCTGGACCTCGATCCGGGGGAGGCGCTGGCGGAGATGGGGACGTCGCCGATGGTAAGCGAGACCGTCCCCGCAGCCTTCTTCTGCTACATCAGATTCGAGCCGGAGGAGGCGCTGATAGCCGCCGCCTCCGCCGGTGGCGACACCGATACCATCGCCTCCATCGCCGGGGCCCTGGCGGGGGCGGCCCGGGGGTCGGAATGGATCCCGGCGAGATGGCTCTCCCGGCTCGAGGATCGGAAGAGGATCGAGGGCGTGGCCGCGGACCTCTCCATCCTCGCCGACCGGATCTGCCCCGGCCTTCGATGAAGGGACCCTCTTCTTGAGCCGCCCCTCCTACGGCCCGGTTATTCCGCTGCCAATATCATCTCCTCATCGGGGAGCTGGCCCCCTGCTTGACGCCAGCGTGTCGTTTTTATGCCAGACCGTACTCGCCATCTCCCATGATCACGGTAGGAATAGTCGGAGGGTCCGGCTACACCGGCGGAGAGCTCCTCCGCCTCCTGAGCCTCCACCCCGGGGCCGAGGCGGTCTGCATCACCTCCAGAAAGCTGGAGGGAAAGCCCGTGGGGGAGGTCCACCCCCATCTGCGGGGGATATCCTCCCTCAAATTCGAATCGCCCTCGGCATCCGAGGTCGCCGAGAGGTGCGACGTCGTCTTCACCGCCGTCCCCCACGGGACGGCGATGGACTGGGTCCCGGAGCTCCTCGACGCGGGAGCGAAGGTGGTGGACCTATCCGCCGACTACAGGCTCCCCCTGGAGGTCTTCGAGAAGACCTACGGGATGAAGCATAGGGCCTTCCGCGAGGCGGTCTTCGGGATGACGGAGCTACACCCGGAGGTCCGAGGCGCCGGGTTCGTCTCAAACCCCGGATGCTACCCGACGGGGGCGAGCCTCTCGGTGGCGCCCCTCGTCAGAGCCGGCCTCGCCGAGAGGGTCGTCTTCGACTCCAAGTCCGGGATCTCCGGGGCGGGGATCGGCCCCTCCGAGACGAGCCACTACCCTAACCTCGCCGAGAACGTCATCGCCTACAAGCTCACCACCCACCGGCACCGGGCAGAGATAGATCAGGAGCTGGGCCGGCTCTCCCCCGGAATCAAGGTCAGCTTCACCCCCCACGTCGTCCCCGCCATCCGGGGGATCCTGACGACGGCCCACCTCCTGGTGAAGGAGGAGTTCATCGGGGATATCCCAAACAAGGGGGAGATATCGAAGATCTACCAGGATTTCTACCGGGACTCGCCCTTCGTCCGGCTCGTCCCTGCCGTCCCCTCCCTAGGCGCCGTCCGGGGGTCGAACTTCTGCGACATCGGATTCGAGGTCGACGGCTCTGGGGACCGGATCGTCGTCGTATCGGCGATAGATAACCTGGTGAAGGGGGCCTCCGGCCAGGCGATCCAGAACATGAACCTGATGACGGGGATGGCGGAGACGGAGGGGCTCTGGCTTCCGGGCGGAGCGCCCTGAAGGGCCTCATCGGTATAGGGAACTGAAAGGGTAAATAAAAAGAGAGCTGAGGAGATAGATCATGTTGGTCAGGGACGTGATGAACGCCGGGCCGGTCGCCATTCAGGCGACGGAAGCCGTCAGCGATGCCGTCAGGCTTCTCAGAGCTAATGATATCAGTGGGATGCCGGTTCTGGAGGGGGATCGGTTGGTGGGGGTCGTCTCCGAGTCGGATCTTCTCCGGATGCTCTCCGCCGAGAGAGAAGGAGGGCTCTGGCTCCCCAGCCCTCTTGAGATCCTGGAGGTTCCGATCCGCGACCTGATCCGATGGGAGAAGCTCCAGGCCGGAGCCGAGGAGGCGGGGACGAAACGGGTATCCGAGGTGATGACCAAGAAGGTCTTCACCGTCAGCCCCGACGACTCCGTCGATAAGGCGGCGTCGATGATGGTCCGCCACCGGATCAACCGGCTCCCGGTCCTGGAGGAAGGAAAATTGGTGGGAATACTGACCAGGGGAGACATAATATCAGGTCTGGGGATGGGGGCGGAGGAAGTTGAAGAGGATTGAGGGCGGCATATGTGCCGTCGGCGGGGTGAGGGCATCGGGCGGCAAGCGGGGCAAGTACGGCGTAGCCCTGATCGCCGCGAGGGGCGCCGCCGCCGGTGTCTTCACGACGAACAGGATCAGGGCGGCGCCCCTGGACGTCACCGCCGAGAGCCTCCTAGCCTCCGGGGGGAGGCTCGAGGGGGTGATCGCCAACAGCGGCTCTGCCAACGCCTACACTGGTCCCCAGGGGGTCGAGGACGCCCGGTGGATGGCACGCCTCCTGGCGGGACACCTGGGGGTCGGGACCGATAGGATCGGCGTCGCCTCCACGGGGGTTATAGGCCGGTACCTCGATCGAGAGGTCATCGCGGCGCTCTTCGACGAGGCGAAGGAGAGGCTTCGGTCTGACCTCGGGGCGAGCGAGGAGGCGGCGAGGGCGATCATGACGACGGATACCGTTGTGAAAGAGATCGCCGTCGAGCATCGCGGGTTCAGGGTGGCGGGGATCACCAAGGGCGCCGGGATGATCGAGCCCAACATGGCGACGATGCTCTCCTTCATCTACACCGACGCTAAGATCTCACAGGAGGCGCTCCGGGAGTGCCTCATGGCGGCGGTCGATGAGAGCTTCAACATGCTGATCGTCGACGGAGACACCAGCACCAACGACTTGGTCCTTTTGACGGCGACAGGGATGGTCGAAGCCGATATTAACGACTTCCGAGAGGCGCTCAGCTTCGTCTGCGTGGAGCTGGCGAAGATGATGGCAAAGGACGGCGAGGGGGCGACGAAGCTGGTGGAGATGGTCGTCACCGGAGCCAGGAGCCGGGAGGACGCCCGTCTTGCCGCGAAGACTATCATGAGGAGCAGCCTCGTCAAGACCGCCATCTTCGGAAGCGACCCCAACTGGGGGAGGATCGTAGCCGCCGCCGGCAGGTCCGGCGCCGAGGTCGATCCGGAGAGGATCACCCTCTCGATCTCATCCTTCGGCCGGGACGAGGAGGTCTTTCTGGTCAAGGATGGGAGGATCGTCGACGGCGTTCTTTCGGCGGCGGAGGAGGCGATGAGGTCGGAGGAGCTTCAGATCGTCCTCGACCTCGGCCTAGGCGACGGCAACGCCCGAGCCTTCGGCTGCGATCTCTCTTACGACTACGTCAAGATCAACGCGGATTATACGACCTGAGTTTGAGGATGGAATCATGCTTCTGAGAGGAGAGCGGCTCGGCGAGATCTCCGATGACGTCCTGGAGTTCATCTCCTCCAGGGATGCGGACCGGCATATCTTCGAGGCGGACCTCCTGGTGGACAGGGCCCACCTGGTGATGCTGAAGGAGAGGGGCCTGATCGCCGCCGAGGAGTTATCAGAGATCGTCGCCGCCCTCGACGGGATCGAGCTGGCGAGGCTCGGGGAGGGCGAGGACGTCCACGAGGCGATCGAGGCGGAGCTGATCGCGAGGGTCGGGGCCATCGGCGGCCGGATGCACACCGCGAGGTCTCGAAATGACGAGGTTGCGACCTGCATCCGGATCGTCCTCCGGGAGGAGCTCCTCGGCCTCATGGCCGAGGTGAACGGCCTCGCAGAAGCCCTGATCGAGAGGGCCGGAGAGCATAAAGAGACGGTGATCCCCGGGTTCACCCACCTCCAGCACGCCCAGCCGACGACCCTCGCCCACCACCTCCTCGCCCACGCCGACGCTCTTTTGCGGGACTTCGATCGGCTGCGGGACTCTTACCACCGGGTGAACAGGTCGCCCCTCGGCGCCGCCGCCTTCGCCTCCACCGGCTTTGATATCGACAGGAAGAGAACCGCCGAGCTCCTCGGCTTCGAGGGGCTCCTCGAGAACAGCATGGACGCCGTATCGACGAGGGACTTCCTCCTGGAGGCCTTATCCGCCTCCGCCATCCTGATGGTGAACGCTAGCCGCCTCGCCGAGGAGCTGATCCTGTGGTCGACGTCGGAGTTCGGCTACCTCGAGCTCGACGACCTCTTCACCTCGACGAGCTCCATCATGCCCCAGAAGAAGAACCCCGACACCGCGGAGCTCGTCCGGGGAAAGACCGGCACCGTCTTTGGGTCCCTCGTCGCCGCCCTCGCCATCGTCAAGGCGCTGCCCATGAGCTACAACCGGGATCTGCAGGAGGCGACCCCGAACCTCTGGCGCGGGATCTCGACGACCAGGGGAGCCGTGCGGATCCTGGCGGGGGCGGTCTCGTCGGCGAAGTTCAATAAAGAGCGGCTGGAGGCCGCCTCCGGGGCGGGCTTCTCGACGGCGACGGAGCTCGCCGACTCGTTGGTCCGGAGGACAAGGATCCCCTTCCGGAATGCCCATCAGATCGTGGGGGCCTTGGCCGCAAAACGCGAAGTCCCGACTATCCGAGACCTGGACGAGGTGGCGGAGAGGATCGCGGGGTTCAGGCCGAGCGAGCGGGGCTTCGGCAAAAAAGAGCTGGAAGCTGCCCTCGACCCGAAGGAGAACGTAGCGGTTCGGTCGAGGATCGGGGGCCCTGCGCCGGAGGAGACGGGGAGGATGGTCGCCGATCGTAGGAAGAGGATCGAGGAGAACGGCTGCCTCATCGAGGAGATGAAGGGAAGGGTCGACCGGGCCCTAGCGGCCCTCCGGGAGATGAGGTGACGGGTCCCGGCAGGGCTTCGAAGGTTGAAAAGCTTATGAAGATGGCTTCGAGGGGATCGCCTCCGACGGGGAAAATGTCCAGCGGCCCGTTGGCGGCGCCTTCTCCGCCGGAGGACGGCCTTTTCGGCTTTTTCAGGGGCGGCGGCTGGCGGCGGCGGCTCGGGTTCGGACTGATCGCCCTATCCTGCCTCCTCTACGGCTGCCTCCTCCTGGTCCCAATGGCGCCCCTATCCACCGCGGGAAAGGTCGCCCTCTCGTCCCTTCTTGTCGTAACCGGCGAGGCATCCTTCTGGATCGGGGGCTTCATCCTCGGTCGGGAGGCTATCGGGCGCTGGCGGGGGGCGCTCGATCCGCGGAGGTGGCTAGGCGGCCTGAGACGATCTCGATGAGGACGATTGATCAAGATGCGAACCCTCTCACATGAAGTCCGCAAGCCCCGTCTGCTTCGACTTCTCGTTCTGGAAGAGGGAGTCGATGTCCATCTTGATCAGCTCGAGCCTCTGCTTGGTGTATTCGTCGACCCCGAACTCCTCGGCGACCTTCATCGAGACCTCCAGGTACTTTCTGACGCTCCCCTCGTGGACGGTGAGGATCACCCGCCCACCGCACTTGGGGCAGACGTCGGATAAGAGCGGCCTTCGGAACTTCGCCCCGCACTTGACGCACCGGACCTTCTGGCGGGAGAAGGCCCGGAGGTTTCCGATCAGGTCCGGGAGGAAGTGGGAGTTGATCACCCTCGTCGCCACGTCCCTCTCGTCGACGGCCCGGATCGATCTCGCCAGGGCAAGCTGGGCGTCCATCTTGTCGATCATCGTCTCCAGGGTCTTGTAGGCGCTGTTCTTCGGCCCAGCGGCGATGTCGTCGGTGTCGTGGGTGAATTTGAATCCCCGATACTGGGCCTCCGTCCCGAGCCTCTTCGAGACGAGGTCGATGAGCCCCTCCACCTCCTTCGGCGACGCCCCCGTCAACGTCGCCCGGTAGAACTCCAGGGGGTACTTGGAGGGGAGGTCGAGGTTGTGGGCCTCCCCGTCCACCTCCGAGGGGTCGAGGCGCGTGGTCATGACGAGGGGCGCGTCCATTTTGCCGCCCCTCTTCTCCGGAAGGTACGACATCGAGAAGTTGAGGAGGGCGTCCATGAGGAGCATGACGCAGTCCTCGTCCCCGTCGCAGTTCCTCCTCTTGGCGGCGTGGAAGAAGGGGTGGCCGTAACCGGCGGAGGCCGTTGTGTAGCCGATGAGCCGGCATAAGACCCCGGCGGAGGTGTGGGGGGCGAGCCCCACCAGCAGGCATCCGATCAGGTCGTCGGGGGCCCTGGCTTTGTAGAAGGGCTCAAGGCCGTAGAACTTCTCCAGCTCCTCGTCGACGAACTCAGCCACCTTCAGGAGGTACTCGCCGGCGTCGAAGGAGAGGATGACGTCCTGGACGAGGAGCTCCAGGACCTGCTCTCCGTCCGTCAGGGGCTCGCCATAGATGTCTTCAGCGTATCCGAGCTCCCGGAGGCGGGGGACGTAGGCGTGGACCTCCCGGGGGCGGAAGTGGGTGAGGGGGAGGTCGGTGAGGTCGTACCTGACCGTCCCGTCCTTGAAGATGTAGACCCCGTGCTTCGCCCGGAGGACCCCCTTCTCCAGGCTCTCGGGGGTCTTGTCCCGGCTGGTGAGGCCTAAAACCCCCCTCACCAGCTCCGGCTCCCTCTCGTGAAGGTGAGCTAGCGCTCGTTGGTATAGCTCCTTTACGTCGAGCTTC
Source organism: Methanosarcinales archaeon Methan_01 (assembly GCA_001602645.1). Classification (GTDB taxonomy): domain Archaea; phylum Halobacteriota; class Methanosarcinia; order Methanotrichales; family Methanotrichaceae; genus Methanocrinis. The sequence continues at coordinate 37,720 of LUYE01000017.1, read as the reverse complement.
ATGCTCTCGGCGGCCGTCGTCGGCCTCCCGCACTTGGGGCACTTCTCCTTTCCGGGCTGGTGGCAGACGGGGCAGCCCCTCTTCGGAAGGGTGTGGGCGCCGCATCCGCACAAAAACTCGTGGGTCTCGGCCCCGCATTGGGGACAGCGCCTCTTTCCTATGGAGGTCTCGATGATCCCGACCTTGCCGTTTCCGACGTGGTTTTTGGCGCAGTCTCCCACCGATCGGCTCTTTCCGCCGGCTTCGCCGGTGGGAAATAGGACGTGGGGCGGGGGCCTCATCTCCCTTTTGTCGGACTTCTCGGGCCTTCCCATCCTCGCCCCGATCCTGGTGGGGGCCCGCGCCATCACCTTGATCCCGGCGACCTGGTTCACCAGGTCGAGGGCGGTTTTGGGCGCCGGTCCCGCCTCCCCGGCGGCGTCTCCATCTGCGCCTTGATCCTGGATCTCCGATCCCGGCCCACCTGAAAGCTCCCGAAGTCTCAGCCCCTCAGCTTCGATCCCGAGGCAGAGGAGGAGGGGGGCTGGGTCGGTGACGAATAACCTTCCTTCCCTCAATTTGTGAAGCACCAGAAGCGTCTCCAGCTCCTCCTTCACCGAAGGCGGCAGGAGGAGGGAGCCGTCCCTCATCTCCCCGGCGGAGGAGGCGGTCTCCCTCAGCTGGAGGTACCCCTCGACGGAGAGGTCGTGCCAGAGGTGGGTGTGGGCTGGGTGGAGGGGGACCCCCCACTGCCTCGATATTTCTATCGCCTCTTCGCCGGACACCTCCTCCAGGCCCGCGGGGTCGCCTCCGGCCTCGGCGAGCTCCGCCGCCCACCACTCGAAGCAGTAGGATGCGGGGGCGAGGGTCCTGTTGTTCTCGAGAAAGTCGCCAAAGCTGATCAGAACCTCGCCGACGTCGACGATCTGAGCGACATCGCCCCGGAGGAGGACCGCCTCCTCGGCGGAGTCGACCCGGACGAGGTCGCCATTTTTGAGCCTCACCGTCGGACCCTCGATGCTGGAGACAGGGGAGACCGCGGCCGCCTTACCCGGCTGCTCCACCTTCACCTGGGTCCCGGCGGCGAGGAACTCCTGGAGGAGGACCATCGTCGCCGGGCTGAAGCCGGCGGCGGCAAGGCCTGTATTCCGGCTCCTTCCGTACCTCAGCCGAAACCCTCCAGGGCGGTGGGGGTGGCTGAAGACCGGCCTTCCGGCGATGATGTCTCGGAGGAACTTCTCGCTGGAGCCCCCACCGTCCTTCTTTCCGCCGCTGGCGAGCTCGTCGAGCCAGTCCCATCCCTCGATTGATAGCTTTGTCACGTGCTTCTTCAGCTTCGGCCTCTTGAGGGCGATCCCCTCGGCGGAGACGAGGGCGACGCCGCCCCGGATCCGGTTCGTCTCGATCCTCTCCAGGTCCCGGAACCCCGAGACCTCCTCCTCCTCCGTCGGCTCCCCCTCGATGCAGATCGGGCAGTTTCTAACCAGGATCCTAATCTCATCGTCCGACGGAGAATACTGGAGGCCTGCGACCCGGCGATAGAGGCCGATCTCCTCGACGTACCTCTCCACCTCCTCCGGCCTCGGCTTGTACCGGTCGATCCCCACCTCCCGCCGGACGCAGTCGGCGACGAGGACGGAGAGGGCCTGGGCCGTCCCCCCGGCGCTCCGAATGGGCCCGGCGTAGTAGACCTTGAGGTACTCGGTGCCGTCGTCGTTCTTCCCCAGATCCACCTTCGCTATCCCCTCCATCGGAGCGGCCACGACCCCCTCGGTGAGGAGGGCGACGGAGGTCCGGATGGCTCCGTCTATCGCCTCGATCTTCGACGAGAAGCTCCCGATCCTTCCTGCGGCGAAGTCGGAGCCTATGGCGAGGGCCGCCTCCTCCCGGCTCATCCCCTCCGCCTCTAGCTCCCGGACCCGCCTTGCAACCCCATCGATCCCTATCAGCTTCTCGACCCTCTCCGCCAGGTCGACGGCCGTCGGCACCTCCACCGAGCGGCTCGGGTCCTTCCCTTGGCTTCGGGCCCTCCCGGCGATCTCCATCGCTCCGGCGAGCCCCGCCTCCAGAGCCTCGAAGTACTCGGTGGAGTTCAATCGCCGTCCCTCCAGAGGAATAGATCGGTGGTGGGGTCGTGGCTCCTCACCGGCGCCGCCCCAATAAGCTCCCGGAGGTGGACCTCGGCGGCGAAGACCGTACCGCGGATGAGGTGGCCACCCATGACCTCTCCTTTCGAGTCTGCCAGGGTCGCATGGGCGTGAAGGAAGGGCCGGCCGTCCCTGATGGTGACATTTCCGGTGAGGTTTGCGATCTCTACGGGGCGGTTGATCTCGATCGTCCTGTACTCGTGGGCTCCCTGGTCGTAGAAGCCGAGGGTCGCATACATCAGCGCCCCGATGGCGGAGACCGTCCCGCACCTCACCTCCAGCCTCTCGGCCAGGGCAGATATGGAGGCGACTATATCCGAGCCGTGATCCGGGCTCCAGAGGAAGTGCCTCCCCGGCGATAGCAGAAAGAATGAAGACAAAACCGACGCCACCATCTAGCCCAGGGGGCCTCTCGCCTCAAAAAGGATGCGGTGCGCGGCCGGTCACATCAGGCCCTCGAGATAATCCCCCACCCTCCCGGGGCGCCTCCTCCTCGCAAGCCTCTTCATCTCCCGCATCACCCCGGAGCCGTACTGCATCGCCTTCTTCTCCCGATAGGCGACTTCTTTTGGCATATGCATCGCCGCCACCTCCCTCAGGGGCCGTTTCCGGACGCCTTCCTTGACCTTCTCCTCGGGGGGGATCGCCATGGCGGCCCTGACAACCCGGACGTCCAGGTAGGGTAGGGAGAACCGAACTCCGAAGAGGGCGGCCACCGCCTGGTCCCTCGCCGCCTGGGCGGGAAGGCCGGAGAAGTCCCGCTCCAGATCATCGGCGAGGGTCTTGGTCTCTAGGTAACGGGAGTAGCCGCCGAAGAGCTCGTCAGCCCCCTGCCCCGCCAGGATCACATGGTGCCCGTGGTCCTTCGCCCATTCCGCCACGAAGTATAGGGTGGTGGCGATGGAAGCGTCGACCGGCGTCACCCGCGGGATGACCGCCAGGACCTCGGCCAGAGCCTCCTCGATCCTTCTGGGGTCGATCGTCGCCGTCTCCAGAGATAGATCGAGGAGGTAGGCGACCTCCCTCGCCCTCTTCAGGTCAACGGACCCCTCGACCCCCACGACGACGCATTCTCTTCGGGCCAGGGCCGCGACGAGGGCAGAGTCGACGCCGCCGGAGAGGGCGACAACCCCCTCGTCCTTCCGGAGAAAGACGGCGGTCTCGATCGCCTGGGCCAGATCTGCGGCCGGCGGCTGGGGGTCGACGGCTCCGACGACCTGACCGTCGCAGACGATGGCTCCTGCAGGGCAGTCGCCGGGGACGATCCCGAAGTGGTCTCGGGCAGCCCAGCCGTCCCAGCGGAGGAAGAACTCGCCCCCGAACTCGGATAAAGTGGCTGGGCTCTCGTTGAGGGTCTTTTCCACCTCTGATTCTGAGAGCCGCCTCCCACCCACCTCGACCCACCCCTTCAGGTTCAAGCCGGAGACCATGGAGGCCGTCTTTCTCCCTCGGCCGGTTATAAGATTGCGCTCTCGGGATAGACCTGATGGACCCCTGCGATCTCCCTACCAAGTCCTGTTTTTTTACAGAATCTATCAAACACCCATCGAACAAAAAGCAAGGACAAAAAGGATAGCTTTGGACGGCCGAAGCTTGGTCGCCCAAGAAATTAGACTATATCGAGAGCTTGTAGGTGTATCCCGAGAGGAACGTCCCCCGCTCCGAGTATGTCCGGCCTCCGCCGGATATCTGCAGGACTTGGTAACGGTCTCCGGGGACGTTCAGGCTGAAGGTCCCGTCTAAGGGGTCTCCTCCCTGGCCGTCACCGCCGACGTAAGAGCCGTCGACGAAGACGCTGTAGCCCTTGAGCCAGGTGGAGCTGAAGATCACCCTGGCGTATCCTGGGGAGGGGCCTGGTCCGGGGGCCGGCCCCGGCGAAGGCGGCCAGCCTCCGCTGGCGACGTCGACGATGACTACGTTGCTCGGCTGGCCGTCGGCGACGAAGAGGAGGACGTGCCGTCCTACGACGTCGGCGTGGAAGACGAGCCTATTGTGCCCCGGATAGAGGGTGTAGGAGCTGGATAAGAGCCGTCCGTCGGGTCGGATCTCGTAGAATTCAGCCCTCCCGCCGCCAGAGGAGGAGGCGAGGAGCGAGAGGTAGGAACCCAGGGGAGCGACGACTCGCTGGGTCCAGCTCGAGGTCCCCATGATCCAGAGGGCGTTCGTACCTCCGCGGGTGGACTGATAGGCAGAATAGGACGTGGACCGGCCGCCGAAGGTTACGGAGGAGGGCTCCCGGCCGGGCGTGCTGTACCTCTCCACCCCGCCGGAGGTTGCTGGAGGCTCCATCGCGAAGAACTCGGCGAAGGAAGAGGCGTCCTCGGAGCTGTATGTGACGGCATCTGAAGGGGAGTCCAGGGAGGACGCCATAGGCATTCCCAGGGCGAGGGTCAGGAGGAGAAGGGCTTTCAGGCCAAAGGGTTTCAAAGTGAACACCTCAGCCATGTATATCTTCCCGATGGTACAAAAATTTTTTCTCGGATACGGACCTATACTTCTCCCCCTGGCCCCGACCCTCCTCTGCAAAGTTTGATCAAGGGTGAGAGACCCAAATTGTTCCGGGGTGATCCGGAACGACTCTGGAAAGCCTCCGTCGGTTCCGCCATATATCGGCACCGCCATACATCAGCTTCGTCGGATGCGAGGGGCGGGCCATAAAAGCCTTCAGAATCGGATCGATCAAGGAGATGGCGGCGTACGGGCGTTTGGGTTGTCATGCAGATCCCATCAAAAAACGGAGGAGATCCTTTGATCGTTACCGAGCATATCGACTTTCAGACCCGAGGAAACGGCGAGATGACCGAACTGACCGGAAAGGTCGCCGCCATCATCGAGAGGACGGGGCTTTCTGCTGGGATCGTCGTCGTCTTCGCCTCCGGCGCCACGGGGGCGGTCACCACCATCGAGTACGAGGCCGGCCTCGTGGCGGATATGAAGGGCGCCCTGGAGAGGATAGCGCCAGTGGATATCGAGTACGCCCATAACCTGAGGTGGGGGGACGGCAACGGCCACTCCCACATCCGGGCCTCGGTGATCGGCCCAAGCCTCGTCATCCCCTTTGCAAACGGGAAGCTTCTCCTCGGCACATGGCAGCAGATAGTCTTTCTGGACCTGGACAATAGACCACGATACCGGAGGGTCGTCGTCCAGATCATCGGCGAGGGATAGGCGAGGGGAAGGGCTGGCGTCCCCTTCGCTTCAACCTCGCCACCGCCTCACCGACCTATGGCCAGCAGCACCAGAAGGATGGCGAGCCTGACGAGGATGCTCACCCCCGTGGAGAAGAGGACTATGCCGACCCCGAGGCGGGGGCCGAAGAGCCCGACGTAGCGGGGGAGGAGGCTTCTAGCGGCGAAGAGGGGGAGCATGAACATGCTCCCCAGCATCAGGACGATCATCGCCTGGACTGGAGTGATCCCGTGGCTAGCGATCATCGGCCCCAGGAGGGAGATCCCGACGATGGGGCTTGCGACGTAGGTCGTCAGGGGGACGATGCTCTCCGGAGGGATCCCGAAGATCTCCGCCAGGGGGAGGACGCTGAAGGCGTCGAAGGCTCCCCGGTCCCTCAGGGCGAAGACCGCGGCCGTCATGGTGACGTAGATCGCGGCGATCTTGAGAAAGAGCCTCCTCTCTCGCCGGAAGGACCTCGCCACCGCCTCCCGGAGGGAGGCCCTCTCCTGGGGGATAGGGTCGGGGATCCGGCAGCTCCTCTCGACGAGGAATAACCTGGAGAGGATCACCACCGCGAATATCTTGACGAGGGCGGTGACGATGAAGACGAACGCGTAAAAGCCTCCCACCAGAAGCCCCAGGGCCGGAAGGACAATGGGTATCTGGTAGGTGAAGAGCTCCCGGAAGTAGACGGGGATGCTGTTCATGATGGCGCAGAGGACCACCTCCCTCTCGCTGAGGCGCCCTTCGTCCCGGAACCTCGCCACCATCCCGTTGGCAGCCACCGCCGACCCCAGGGATACGACGAAGGTGGAGGCGCAGGCGTCGGGGAGCCTCGTGAAGGAGAAGATGGGGCTTGCGATCCTGGATATGCCCTGGAGGAGACCCATCTCCGTCAGGACGCCGGCGCCGAAGAGGCCGATCCCCATCATAGCCAGGATGGGAGATGCGAAATCGAGGGTCCTGAGGAGGAGATCTATCATCGTACGTAGGTCTCTCCCCGCCGATAGATCAAGGTATTCCAGCGGCGAGCCCCAGGACGAGTTCGCGCAGGGGGGCCTTGACGCGGCCATGCCCGCATCTTCAGCCCCGGTGGGGGTGGCCTCCATCGACGGTACTTCTTCAATATATGAAAAGATACTTATCTCTTGCCCTGAGAATAAATGAAGAAAGATCGGGGAGGTCAGGGACGGGCCTTCGCCGACCGATGGATTTGGAGGATTTGTCGATGAGACTATTGCCGCTGGAGAGGCTCGGTGCGCGGTCGAGGGGCACATCGCCGGAGGTCTTCGACTTCCGCGTCCTCCTCCCCTGGGTCTATGCTCGGGACGGAAACCGCCTCTTCGTTAAGATTATTCACGAGAAGGACCAGTTCATCCAGGATGTACAGCCGTTGGAGTTTGAGATGGATCAGTCGGAGGACCCCGACTACGGCGCCCTCTGGTCCGCAGAGGTGGAGATCGATCCGGACTCAGGGGACCGCCATCCCGACTCGCACTTTGGTGAAGACGGGAGGTACGTCTACAGGTACCAGCTGGAATCTCCGCTCCTCGAAGGGCCTATCGACTGGATCGTCGATCCCTTCGCCCGGGAGTTCGGCGTCGGAAAGCTCTCAGCGATCACCAAGGGATATGATAGGGACTACCGGTACCGCTGGAGCGATGACGAGGAAGGGTGGAAGACCCCTCCTCTCGACGAGCTGATCGTCTACGAGCTGATGATAAACGAGTTTGGGGGATCCATCGGCGACGCCATCGACCGGCTCGACTACCTCCAGGACCTGGGGATAAACTGCGTCGAGGTGATGCCGGTCTCCAACGTCTCCAACACCGTCGACTGGGGCTTTCTTCCCATCGGCTACTTCGGGGTCGACGAGCGTTTCGGCAAAAGGTGCCACATGCAGAGGTTCGTCGACGCCGCCCACAGGAGGGGAATCGCCGTCATTCTGGACGTCGTATACGGCCATACCAGCGACCAGTTCCCCTACTGCTACCTCTACGACAGGCTTCACTACACCGAAAACCCCTTCATGGGACCCTTCGCGAAGGATTACTTCGGCAGGAGCACCGACTTCAACCGTTTGATCACTCAAGACTTCTTCTTCACCGTCAACTACCACTGGCTCGAGGTCTACCACGTCGACGGATTTCGGTACGACTGCGTCCCCAACTACTGGGACGGCCCTGTGGGGAGGGGTTATGCCTCCCTCGTCTACGAGACCTACAACTTGGTCAAGGCGAAGGCCGATGACTGGCGGAGGTTCTTCGACGGCGGATCCATCAACCTGATCCAGTGTGCTGAGCAGCTGGAGGGGCCGAGGGATGTCCTCTGGGAGACTTACAGCAACTGCACCTGGCAGAACGATACCCTGGACGCGGCGAAGAAGGTGGCCCGAGGGAACGACGGATGGCTGACAGCCCTCGGCTTTTGCCTAGGCCTGATGGATTATCCTACGGAGGTGTTGGCGAACGGCGACGCGATCAGGAAGACCGCCCTCCAGTACCTGGAGAACCACGACCATCCCCGCCTCGTCTGCAACTTCGGCACCCTCCCGAAGGGGATCGACGAAAGCCTCAGGCTCCTGAGAGAGAGGAATCCGGACCTCTGCGGGGCGATCGGACCGGACCTTCTCCCCCTGAAGGACGGGGACCGGGGGCTCTGGTACAAGGTCCAGCCCTACCTGATCGGGATCTTCGCCGCCAAGGGGATACCGATGATCTGGCAGGGGCAGGAGTTCGGAGAGAACTACTTCATACCCGAGAGGGGGATGGGGAGGGTGATCCTCTTCAGGCCGGTCCGGTGGGACTACTTCTACGATCCCGTCGGGAAGAGGATGGTCTCCCTCGTCCGGAGGCTGATCAAGATGCGACGCTCGCCCCAGTTCCAGAGGGGGAGACACCACTTCATCAACGATGGCTACCGCTACCAGTCCAGGGGCCTCCTCCTCTTCTCAAGGGAGGACGGGGAGCGCTACAGCCTCGTCGCCCTCAACTTCACCGATCGGGATCAGGAGGTGGAGTTCCAGTTCCCCTTCGGCGGAGATTATCGGGAGGAGCTCCACGCCATCGACGACTTAGAGGATGTGGTGGCTGGTCGATGGACCAGCATTTTGGTGCCCAGCAATTATGGGAGGGTCTGGACCGTCTCGAAATGACAAAGATCGAAGAGCAGCCGGTCGAAAGCCGGAGTGTAGGGGTATATCCTTAATCAATGGACCTAGGCTTTACAATGGCACCCTATCCGCTCGATCTCCCGGCAAGATCGTCACTAAGGGAAGGTTCGTGGAAGACGACGAGGAGTTCACCTTCACCCACGGCTTTCAGCTGATTCTCTCAGAAAGCCTCTACTACCGTCGACGACAGCATAGAAGGGCTCTGCTAAGAAGCTTGTATCTTGCGGGAGACGTCCCAATGAACGTCTCTAGCGAGCCCTAGGTGACGATCGAGACGCAAAAGTCGATCTTGAACATGCTCCATAGATCCATGCTGATCTTTTTGTAGCCTTCAAGCTGATCACGTTGATTCACGTTAATGGGCTCTTTGGCTGCCACGAGGTTTCTTACAATGGAGAACTTCGCCAGATCCAGATAAAGAGCTGCATATCAGGTGATGGGGAAGGGCCGGTTCCTGATATTAGGCGACTCCTCCACCTCCCCAGACGCCATGGAGCAGTGGCTGGAAAAGGTCGGATCCCGGAAGATGGGCCCCCCGGGATAGGATGAGGGTAAGGTGATCAGGGACGATTTGGCGGTATAGATGGCAAGACGGCAGATATCTCGATAAAATCTGATTTGATCTGGATCGGATTATCCTGAGGGGCCCTGCCATCGCTGGCGAGATGAGACTATTCCGGTTTCAGATCATTTTTTTCTCACAGAGATCACCGATAACCTTCCCCCTCGGGATATGGGTGTATCATTCTCGCAATATTTATATGCTATGCCGTAGAATGGTAGATTCAGAACAATAGGGGAGCAATACGAAATGATGTGGGGTGACTCATAATGAGATCTCTTCCTTTTAGCAGGACAGCTCTGACGGTACTGGTTTTGGCTCTGGCTGCGTCCTCGGCCTCCGGGGACAGTGACGAGTACGGATCAAAGGTTGAACTGGGAGACCCAGACATGGGATTAGCTCTCAGTCCCTTTTATGTAAGTCCCGAGTTCGCTTTCTGGGATAAGAACGAAAACGAAAGACTCGACCCGGATGAGGTGGTCTACCTAAACATAAATCCAACTGACGACGTCGTCAGCGAAAATGACGTCCGCCTGACGGATTTCGTGAATCCTCCTACCACTTATCATGCAGGGTCTCAAGTATCCATTGGCGACTTCGACTTGGGAAGGAAGCTCATCAAGTTCGGGACCGCCAAAAACCCCAGGGCAGAGCTGCGGTATATTGATATGGACGATAAAGGACCCTACAGCTTTGAGGACGAAATATACCTCATTGCTGAGCCAGTTGAAGTCTCACAGGGAGACATCCGGATCACCGGTTTTTTACCATCTTCATACGTTCCTGGATCGAGAGTTACGGCTGGCGAGGACGATATCAGTCACAAAACCTTGACGCTCCCTGGGATGCTCAGCTTCTTGAACAAAAACGGAGACATCAATAACGGGGGATATGCCATCTACGATAAAGGGGACGTGGTTTACATAGATACTCAGTACCCGTTCTATGTGGTGACCGTAAACGATGTCAGATTGTCAGATTTAGATTGGGTCCCAATTCTTATGGAGGGTTTGATGCCGCCTGAGTCGACATCATTTCCGAGCGTGGAAGCGCCTTGAGATATTTTATCCGAACGACTCTCGGTCGTCTGACCGCTAGAGCCGTATGAGCAAGGTCGGGATTGAGGGCGAAAGGTTGGATTGTATCGCCTACCGCCCGCCGACCATTTTTCGATCGATTCAAATACCACAAGCCTCCATCGGGGGAAGGATGCGACTTTTGGGCGCCGACGAGGCGGGGAAGGGTCCGGTGATCGGCTCGATGTTCGTCGCCGGCGTGGTCATCGACGAGGATCGGCTCTTTGACCTCGCGGCCCTGGGGGTGAAGGACTCAAAGCTCCTCTCACCAGCGAGGAGGGAGGTCCTCGCCGGCAGGATCGAGAAGATCGCTCTCGACAAATACGTCCTGGAGGTGAGGCCCGAGGTGATCGACGAGCTCCGGAAGATCATGACCATGAACGATGTCATGGTTCGGAGTTTCTCTAAGGTTCTGGAGAACCTCTCGGCGGATAGAGCGATCCTCGACGCCGCCGACGTGAACGCTGAGCGCTTCGCCCGGAGGGTGAAGGAGGTCAGCGGGACGGAGATGGAGGTCGTCGCCGAGCACCGGGCCGATAGAAACCACCCGGTCGTCGCCGCCGCCTCGATCCTGGCCAAGGTGAAGAGGGACCGGTCGGTACGGGAGATCGAGGTCGCGGTCGGACGAGAGATCGGGAGCGGCTACCCCTCAGATCCCGCCACCGTCCGGTTCCTCGAATCCTGGGTGACGGAGCACGGCGACCTCCCTCCCGTCGCGAGGCAGAGCTGGAAGACCGCAGAACGGATAAAAGCTAGATTTATATAGGCACCCCGTGGTTGTTAGGGACGAGGGATAAAACTTGGATATCGAGGACACGCTGCTGATGATCCCGGGGCCTGTAAAGGTTCCCCAGAGGGTGCTCCGGGCCATGTCGAAGCCGATGATCAGCCACCGAAGCGCCGACTTCGAGAAGATCTACGAGGACTGCAGGTTGAGGCTGAGGGACCTCTTCGATACGAAGAACGAAGTCGTGGTCCTGAGCGGCAGCGGAACCGCCGGCATGGAGGCGGCCGTCGGCGGGATCATCGGCAAAGGGGAGAAGGTCGTCACCATCACCAACGGAAAGTTCGGCGAGAGGTTCACGGAGCTCGGCGACCGTTACGGGACCTCAGTCCCCCTCGACTTCCCCTGGGGAACCCCCTTCGACCTGGAACGGGTAAAGGCGGCCTTGGAGGAAGGCGCGAAGGCGATCACCATGGTCCACAACGAGACCTCCGTCGGGATCGTCAACCCAGCGAAGGAGGTCGGGAAGCTCGCGAGGAAGTACGATGCCGTATTCATCGTCGACGGGATCTCCTCCGTCGGGGGTAACGAGTTTCTCACCGACGAATGGGGGGTCGACATCGCCATCACCGGATCTCAGAAGTGTCTCGCCGTCCCGCCAGGGCTCGCCATGGTGGCCGTAAGCGAGAGGGCGATGGATCTCTTGGAGGAGGGGAAGGGCGGCTACTACACCGACCTCAAGGCCCACCTGAAAAAGGCCAAGAAGAACCAGACCCCCTATACCCCGGCCGTCTCCCTCTTCTTCGCCCTCCAGGAGGCGCTGACGATCGCCTCCGAGGAGGGCTTCCCCGAGAGGCGGGCGCGGATGGCTGGCCTCGCCGGAGGGGTTAGAGCTGCAGCATCTTCCCTCGGGATCGAGCTCTTCCCCCAGGTGAACGAGCACACCACCTACTCCAACACCGTCACCGCCATGAAGATGCCAAATGGCATCAACGACAGCCAGCTTCGAGGAGGGATGCGAAAGCGCGGCGTCGTCGTCTCCGGCGGCCAGGAAGGGCTCAAGGGGAAGATCTTCAGGATCGGGACCATGGGGGCCTGCACCGAGGCCGACGTCCTCAGGACCATTTCGACCCTGGAGCTGGTCCTGAAGAAGGAGGGCGTGATATCCAGCCTCGGGGCCGGGATAGAGGCGGCGAGCAGGGCGATAGACGCCTGAACCTCGCACAAAAATTTTTCGTCGTCGGCGCCCTCGAATCGGTATATCCTGCCGACGATCTGTTCATCCGTTAACATTTAATAGAGATATATCTTTTATGGCTCCGGGGGCAGATCGAGAGAACTAACCGGACAGATCAGGTGGGTTGTGAAAGAGAATCGCATAAATCGGATGGGGTTGTTAAAGCTTGATATCTCCTAGATTCGCTATCGTCGTTTTTGTAGCCATCACTTTAGTTCTTACACCGGCCCTCGGCCGGACGGAAGCGTCGATGAGCTTCCAGCAGAGCGGCACCACGAATATGCCGTACAACGTCAACCAGCCCATCGTCTACAAAGTCCACCTGACGAATGCGATGAACAGCCCCATGCGCTACGTGGTGGATCTGGAGGTCGGACCCGATTACACCGACTATTCCGCCTCAAAAAAATACACTTCAGACGTCAGTCTCACGGCTCGTTCAGCTCAGGACGTCACCTTCGACGTCAACTTTAGGTCCCCGGAGATGATCCGAGGAGCCTTCGGAAGATGGGCCACCGACGATAACGACACCAGCATCTGGGAGAAGGGCTGGTATAGGGTTTTGATTACGCCCCTCGTCGGCGATCCGGTGAGCCTGGAGAGCTACGATGGCGAGCCCACCCTCATCAAGATGATCACCGTCTACAAGAACGCCGAGGTGTCCCCGAAGATGGGGACGGACGCTGAACTCTACAGCTATCGGATCGACGTATTCTCCAGCGCCGTCGATAGCGTATCCCTCCAGGTCGCTCCCGAGGCGATCGGCCCCTGGAAGGACTGCGGGAGCAGGAACTACACCAACATCGGCGAATGGCAGACCCTGATGTGGGACGACATCGCCCTCGACTTCGACTTCATCAAGGCCCGGTACAGGTTCGTCGGAAGAAAGCAGACTGAGGCCTTTGAGGGCCCCTTCTGGCCGGTGGAATACGAATACGCGAACGCCACCGTCACCCCAAAAGACGGCTTCTCGAGGTCGCCTTTCACCTATGCCCTAGATTTCAGGGGCTCCAAGAGCTTGGACGTCGGCCTCAACATCTGGGATATAGACCAGAACCTCTTCAAGCTCGTCGAGAAGAAGAGGTATGCAAACGCTACCAGCTGGCAGAGTTTAGTCTGGACCGGCGTCACGCCGAGCGAGGCGATAGGCTCGGAGGGGAGCTCCTCCTACTTCTTCAGCTTCTACTACCCTGGGTCAGAGAGCCCCCTGGGGACCAGCCGGGAGGAGGAGGGGAAGGTGAACCTCGGCCCCGATATCGTCCTGATCAAGTATGATAACGCCACCGTATCTCCTGAGAGGGGGAGCGCCGTAGCCCGGTACACCTATTCGGTGGACGTCAGCACCGCCCTCCCCGTCTGCGACATAGAGCTCCAGACGACCGAGCCTGGCTCAGGGATCTGGAGGTCCCAGGGGATAGCCACCTACAACGGCGACCCCCGGTTGACCTGGAAGGACGTCGCCTTCGACGGCGACGTAGCCGGCAACGTAACCTACCGGTTTATAAGGGCTGCTTCGCCCCCCACCGTTTATACAGGCCCCGTCATCTTCAAAGAGTCGATCGTCGGACGGGTCTCTCCATCCAACGGGTCGATCGGGTCCTGGGATTCGAGCTTCCACCAGCCGCGAGAGAGGCTCGTCCGGGTGCCTTACGTCTACGCGGTTGAGATAGATACCGTGGAGGGGTCCGATCCGGTGGTCGTGAAGCTGGAGTTATACGATCCGGTCCGAAATGCCTGGATCGAGGCGGGAAAACCTCAGAGCTACAACTTCACCCAGGGGTCTCTCAACTTCACCCTCGACGAGCTCCCCTTCGCCGAGCCGTTCCTCGGCGAGTCGAGGTTCAGGTTCCTCTCCGGGACGAGATTCCTGGACGGCCAGGAGGGTTTCGTCGGTCCTGAGATCGAGGTAAACTTCAGAAACAAGACATGGAACGTCTCCTACGACAACGCCCGGGGCGATTACGTCTACACCTACGGCGTGGAGGTCCGCTCCTCCCTTCCCAGCGTATCCGTCGACCTCGTCACCACCATGGACCGAACAGTCTGGACCCTGGCAGGGGACCCCCAGGTCTACGCCTCAGAATCCTCCGAGTGGCAGAGGCTCGAGTGGAAGGGTTACCCGTATTATCTGGAGGTAGACTTCTCGCCGGTCGTGAGCTGATATGAAGAGATTGGCAGCATTCCTCATCGTGACCCTCCTTCTCCTCCCCCTGGTGGTCGAGGCCCAGGGGGTGAGCCCCTCGCCGCCGAAGTCCACCCCCTCATCCAGCGGAGGGAGCAGCGGCGGGGCGTCCACCACCACGAGCGGGGGAAAGAAGATCGTCAAGCTGGAGCTGGACGACCTCATCGGCAACCTGGAGAAATGGAAGCAGGACGAGCCCCAGGAGTACGAGTACCTCAAAAAGCTCCTCCATATACCCTTCGTCCCGCCGAAGAATTACTCCGCTCCGACGGTCCTGATATGGTACCCTTCAGAGAAGACAAAGATCACAAGAAATGACAATCTGGACATCTATGCCTATGTGAAGAATGACAACCCCATCGAGGTCAGGTCAGACGTCTACCTTTACCTGGAGGCGAAGGGTCCGGGGGATGAGAACTTCACCAGGGTCGGATCTCAGAGGGTGATCCTCGCGAACGAGTACTCCCAGAAGTCCAACTCCACCATCCGGGACTGGTCCGGGCTGACTCCGTTCGTCGATTCGAGGGTGGTGGGGAACGCCACCTTCCGGATTTGGTTCAACGACATGCACAGCACCTACCTCACCGACACCATGTACACCAGGCCCTATCAGAAAGACGATTATTACAGCATCCTGGAGCTCGAGCTCGTCAACAGCCCCCCGGAGGTCGTGGGGGAGAGCATCAGGGTTGAGCCAGCAAGGGCCAGGTATAACGATCCGATCCGGTATGCGTCCCGGTTCGTCGACGCCGATGGGGACCTCGTCAACGTCACCCTCCAAGTCCTTGACGACCAGGGGAGGGAGCGGGCGAACCTCACCCAGGAGGTGAAGTCGGGGACGAACGTCACCTTCTCTGCCAGCGAGTACGGCCTCTTTGGCGAGGGGGACGCTGGGAGGAACTTCTCTTACCGGTTCACCTACGGCGACGGCCTCGATGGCAACGCGACGGAGATATATCCCGGGCCGAGCCTCCTCCCCAGCCCCAAGATCTTCGTCTCGGACTCCAATGTGGAGGCCGCGGACGAGAACCGGTACTGGTGGCAGAACTATCGGTTCAGCCTCAAGGTGAAGAACCTGGAGGTGGATAACCTTCGGATAGACCTCTACACCAGCACCCCGTCCCACCCCAACCGGTATCAGGATACGAGGGTTATCAACGCCTCTGAGGATGCGCAGGTCGTCCTCTTCGATCTCAGGCCCTTCGACGTATCCGACGCCGACGAAAGCTTCACCTACTACTTCAAGTACTCGGCTACCGACCAGAACTCTGAAGAGATGATGGGCGGAACCTCCGATGGGAAGATCCATCCGAAGATCGTCAGGTATCCGATATACTCGGCGGTGACCATCGGAAACCTCCTCTTCGTTCTGCTGGCAGCCCTTGCAGGTGGGATCGTGATCGAGAGGAGGCTGTATCGATGAGCGACCTGAACGAGACGGTGGCGACGGTCCAGGCCGTCGATATATCGTCGGGGCTGGCCTCCGAGGGGTTATCGAGCTTCCTCGCCGGCATCTATTCCAACGGCCTTTTGGGCGTCGGGATATTCATCGCCCTCCTGGCCGGAGGGGTTCTCCTCCACAGGTTGAACATGGATAGGACTTACCGGAACGTAGCAGCCACCACCCATGGCGGTGAAGTATCCCCCGAGGACCTTCGAGAGGAGATGTTCACCCGCCAGGGATCGAACTTCAACGCCGCGGCGGTGGCGGCGTGGATGCTCCTCTTTGCCGCCTTCGCCTACTTCTACTTCCTGACCCCCGAGATATTCCCTGGCCGCAACTACTACCTGGTGCCAACCCTATCCTCGGGCCCCGTGGGGTTTGCGGCCTTCGGCCTTTTCTTCCTCCTTCTGACGGGTTTGGCGGCCGCTTTCATCCCCAAAGAGCTCTACGGCTACTACGAGCTCTCCAGGGAGACGAAGGTCGCGATAATGCTGACGGTGCCAGCCCTGGCCCTCTCCATCGCTCTATCCGTCCAGCTGGGGACGATATTTCCCGAGTTGGACCCGGCTGCGAGGGGCCTCGCCTTCCTCGCCCTCTTTGGCTCTGAGGTGGCGCTCCTCTGGCCTGTATACGCTGAGGCCCTAGGAGGGATCCGATGAGGCTGTGTATAATCGGGATCGGTGGGTGTGGAGGACATCTGGCGGAGCGGTTCCTCAAAAACCAGGACGTGGCGCCGCTCAAGAAGTCCCTGGGGGAGCACGTCTCCTTCGGAGGCGTCAAGGGCCTCTGGCTGGAGGCGGACGTCCAGGAGACGGAGAACCAGAGCTTCTTCGGCTCCCTGGAGAAGGGATGCTATCCAGGTTTTTTCATACCCCACGACGTCATAGGATCTAAATCCAAGACCTCGAAGCTGATCGTCGACAAATACGGTTACGATGTCAAGAAACAAGGGTTCATGAGGCAGGCTGAGTTCCTCAAGGCCGTCTTCGAGATCTTTGAGGCCGATGAAGAGGTGAAACGGGCCGCCCTATCGGAGCACGAGTCGGAGAACCCGATCCTGAGGGCAGCCTGGGACAAGATCCGGGGTTATACCACCCTGGCGGCCGAGAAGGGGATGAGCGGGTCGGAGATGTGCGATGGTATCCTCTTCATAGTCTCCTTCGGCGGAGGGACAGGGACCGGCTTTGTCAACCCCATAACCAGGTACATCCGAGGGGAGCGGCCCGCATATCCGGTCTTCGTTTTGGGGGTTCTCACCGAGGAGGGGACCGACCCTCAGCAGAGGGCGAAGGAGGCGAAGAGGGACCTCGGCGCGACAATCTCCCTCTACGATCTGCTGACCAAAAAGGTCGGGGTGGGGGTGGATGGAGTGATCCTCGCGGACAACCAGATCTTGGTGGAGAGGTTCGGTCAGGACTACTCCGCCATCGACGACTTCATCCATCAGTCGATGATACCTTTCGTAGCCGGCCGCCATTATCCCGGGGAGGACCCTCCGAGCCTGGCGATGCGGGAGAAGTTCATTGAGGGGCTGGACCGCCCTCCCATCCTCGTCCCCTGCTACTTCCGAGATCGGAGGCGGAAGGACCCCGAAGGCGATCTCGTCAGAAAGGCCCTCTCTGAGGGGCAGCTCTTCGGATGCGATCCGCGGAGGGCTGAGAGGGCTTACGTCTTCACCAGAGGTTTCATGAACCTCGAGGAGATTGGGAAGGCGGTGGCGAGGGAGACGGGCCTTCCTTCAGATCGGATTGAGCCGTGGAGGAAGCTTGGAGAGAAAGGCTGGGATGAGATCCTGATCCTCCTGCGAAACCCCTACGGTGAGAAGAGGGGATGTGAGGTGAAGGGTAACCTCGAGTATCGTCTCCACAGGGTGATCAGGATGGCCCTCAAGTACATGGACGACCCCGAGAGCAACCTCGTCAAAGATGGGATGCCGGATCTGACGAAGAGGGCCCTGGAGGATTACTTCCGCGGAGAAGATGGGATCCGAGAGCGCTTTTTAGAGGGGCTCAAACGAATCGAGGTTGGCGAGAAGCCCTTCTTCCTTGAAGAGAGGAACGTCTTTGAGAGGTCGAGCCGGGGACCCCGCCCCCACGAGGCCCACCGGGGCGGCGGAGAGATAAGGGACGAGGATCTTCGAAAGCTCGTGGAGGCAGAGGTGAAGAGGATCCTCACGGAACGGGGGCTCTGAGCCTTTTGGTGAGATGTGGGAACGACCATGGCGAAGAAATGGGCTTTTCCGGTGGCGTCCATGGCCTCTGGCTCCTGGTGAAGAACAAGAAAGGCGAGGTGATCGAGGTAGACCCCTCCTTCTCGTTGATGGGAGGTCCATCGATGGTCCCCCTGAGCTACCCTCGGTACGGCCAAGAGTTTGAGAGGATATACGAGGCCGAAGACGCCTTGGGTCTCTAGAGGCTCGGGGGGGGGGCGAGGTAGCCCAGGGGGCCTTGAAAGAGAAGATCATCCTTGCAGAGAAGGCGGCGACCCAGAAGATGGCGGAGGCCTGAGGGTCCGCCCTCATCTCCCTCCGTCTTAGGCTTCTTTTTCCCTCTTTCTCCGGCTTTTTCCGCTCCTTCAACTTTGGCTCTTCCGCCGAGCCCTCACCTCCAGAGGTCCCGGCCCCGGTGAGAGACGGCGGGGTCGACCTCAACCAGGTCCTCGGGGTAGGGCTCAAAGAAGGTCTGGCTCCCCAGGTATTCGTCCTCGAACCGTGCCGCCCAGGCCCTGAGGATGGTGGTGTTGGGGCAGATCGTTATTTTGCCGTCCCGGTATCTCTGGACGTTCTCCAGGAAGATCGCCCTCTCCCCCGGCGATAGCCGACCTTTGAAGTGGCCGAAGATGTGCATCAGGACGTTGATGTTGGAGGTGTACCTCCGGGCGCGGCATAGAGCCCTCGCCAGGTGGGGCTCGTACTCGCCGACCAGATCATCGAAGGGAAGGTGGTCGTGGTTGGCGGCGATCCTGCCGAGGGCCCTCGCCTCGGCCTGGTGGTGGGCGAGGAGGAGCATCTTGTTCTCAGTCTGGAACCGGACGAGCTCCTCCATCGACTCCGACCTCTTCACCTCCCGGAAGCTCGCCAGGGTGAAGAGCCTCGTCATGAAGTGCTCCCTTATCCTCGGGTTTCGGAGCCTCCCCTCGTCCTCGACGGCGAGGTGGGGGTGGCTGGCCAGAACGGCGGCGCCGAAGAGGCCGCTCGCGCTCCTGGTGAGGGGCGCCGACCTTCCGGCGGTGGGGTAGACCTTGGTGTTTCTGATCCCACAGGAGGGGGAGCTCGCCTTGAGGACGAAGCCATCGACGTCGCCCACGGCGTCGAGGAAGGCGTCGGCGAAGGCATTCATCTCCGCCGTGACGTCCCTATCCGTCGCGGGCTGGATGAGCCTCGTCTCTTTCTCTCTGCCGGAAGAGACGAGCCTCACCGGATCCCTGGGGACGCCGAGGCCGATCTCCACCTCGGGGCAGATCGGTTCGAACTGGACGTAAGGCTGAAGGCTCTTTACAAAGTCACTGCTGATGATCTGGCCGTTGTACCTGCAGTGGTCGACCTCGATGCACCTGCTCACCACCACCCTCGGCCTGGGAAACTCTCTCAACGAAAACCACCCTTCTTTCATCATTGGGGGTCAGAGCTACTTAAAACCGACGAGAAAAATTGACTGAACAGTCCCGCCTTTGGGAAGGGCATCATCGCTTTAGATCGTCTCCACCGATTATGGGGTCAGATTGATGATCATGAAAGGAGAAGTAGAAGCTCTATGGCTAGAGAGCGAGTTCTGATCCTGGGGGCCGCAGGCCGCGACTTCCACAACTTCAACCTCTTCTTCCGGGACCAGGGGAGGTATGAGGTGGTGGGTTTCACCGCCGCCCAGATTCCAGGCATCGCCTACCGTTCCTACCCTCCGGAGCTGGCGGGGCCCTTGTACCCTCGGGGCCTCCCCATCTGGCCGGAGGTGGGGCTGGAGGAGATAATCCAGGAAGAGGGGGTGGAGAGGTGCATCCTCGCCTACAGCGACCTCTCAGCCCAGGAGGTGATCGACCTCGCGAGCCGCGTCTTAGCCTCTGGGGCGGACTTCGGCCTTCTGAGCGGCGAGCATACGATGCTCAAAAGCCGCCTCCCGGTGATCGCCGTCACTGCCGTCAGGACTGGGGCGGGGAAGAGCCCCGCCGCCCGGTACGTCTCCCGCATCCTCCGGCAGTGGGGGCTAAAGCCCGTAGTCGTCCGCCACCCGATGCCCTACGGCGATCTCCTGGCGATGAGGGTCCAGAGGTTTCTGGCCCTCGAGGACCTGGATCGTGCGGGGGTGACGATGGAGGAGAGGGAGGAGTACGAAGCCCATCTGAAGGAGTGGACGCCGGTCCTAGCGGGGGTGGACTACGGCGAGGTCCTGGAGATGGCGGAAGGCGAGGGGGACCTGATCGTCTGGGACGGCGGGAACAACGACCTCCCCTTCCTCCGCCCCGACCTCTGGATAACCATCGCCGACGCCCTCCGGCCGGGGCACGAGCTCTCCTATTACCCCGGCCAGGTGAACCTCCGCCGGGCCGACGTCGTAGTCATCAGCAAGGCGAGGACGGCGGGCTCTCGGGCCGTGGCGGAGATCAGGGAGAGCGTCCGGAGGGTCAACCCGGGGGCGAGGACGGTCCTCACCTCCTCGGAGGTCCGGGCCGACCGTCCAGAGCTCGTCGCCGGGAATAGGGTCCTGGTGGTGGAGGACGGCCCCAGCCTCAGCCACGGGGGGATGAGCCACGGGGCGGGGCTGGAGGCGGCCTGGCGGTACGGGGCGGCTGAGGTGGTCGATCCCCGGCCCTACGCCGTGGGGTCCTTCGTGGAGGTCTTCAGGAGGTACCCCCAGATAGGGCCGGTCCTCCCAGCGATGGGGTACTACCCTCACCAGATGGCGGAGCTGGAGGAGACGATCAACCGGGTCCCGGCGGACGCGGTCGTCGTCTCCACCCCCGTGGACCTGGCCGCCTCTATCAAGATCAACAAGCCCGTCCTCCGGGTCACCTACGAGATGGTGGAGATGGAGGATCCGGGGCTCCGGGGGGTGGTGGAGAAGTTCCTCGCCTCTGGAGATAGGTCGGGGGGTGGGTGAACGGTCTCGGTCGTCGCCTTCGGCGGAAACGCCCTCCTCCCCGACCCTCTGGACCCCAAGTCCCAGGGGCCCCGGGCCTTGGCCCTGGCAGCTGCCCTCCGCCTCGTCAACCCCTCGGGGGAGGGGCTGGTCCTCGTCCACGGGAACGGCCCCCAGGTGGGGATGATCCTCCTCAGGATCGAAGCGACCCAGGACCGGATCCCTCCGGAGCCCCTGGACGTCCTGGTGGCCGAGACCCAGGGGTCCATCGGCTACCTCCTCGCGAGGACGATCCGGTCCGCCTCGGCCCATCCTAATCAGTATGTGGCGGCGGTGATGACCCAGGTCGTCGTCGACGGATCAGATCCGGCCTTCGCTCAGCCGGCGAAGCCGGTGGGGCCGTTCTACGGCGAGGAGGAAGCCCTCCGGCTCCGGGAGATCCACGGCTGGGACCTCGCCCCAGGGGCCGGCGGGTGGAGGCGGGTCGTCCCCTCCCCCCGGCCCCTGGAGGTGGTGGAGATCGGGCTGGTCCGGGAGGCCGTGGCCGAAGGCCACCTCGTCATCGCCGGAGGCGGCGGTGGGATCCCCGTCCGCCGGGGTCGGGGCAGGGAGCTCTTTGGGGTGGAGGCGGTGGTGGATAAAGACCTGACCGCTTCCCTCATGGCCGTCGCCCTGGGAGCTGAGAGGCTCGTCATCCTGACGGAGGTGGACGCAGTCTACCGGGATTTCGGCGGCATACGGGCCGAGCCGATCCCCCACCTCCGCCCCGAAGACGCCCGGGGTCTCATCGATCTCCTGCCGCCGGGGAGCATGGGGCCGAAGGTGGAGGCCGCCCTCTCCTTCGCCGAGGCGACCGGGATGGGTGCCCTCATCACCGATGTCGACCATCTGGGGGCCGCCCTCGTCGGCCGGGCGGGGACGTGGATCCTCCCCTGAGCTCCTTGGGGTTCCACCTCATCGGTGTTCGGATCGGCTTTCGGCTCTGGAGCGACGGAGCGGGGCCAATGGCCGCTCCGGGGGGTTCAGCCAGCCTCTTAAAACAAAGCCGCTTTTTGGTCTCTCCTCCTCTGAACCTGGCAAAATAGATAACCTGTCACGCCGTAGCCATAACCTGTCTTCTATCGATCCGGAGGTTAAATCTTGGAGCGGTGGTCCTCGAGGACGGCTTTCATCCTCGCCTCCGTCGGCTCGGCGGTGGGGATGGGGAACATCTGGCGGTTCTCCTCGGTGGTGGGACAGAACGGCGGGGGGGCGTATCTCGTCCCCTATCTCACGGCGGTCTTCGCCTTCGCCCTCCCCCTGATGATGCTGGAGCTGGCGGCGGGGAGGCGGCTCCGGGGGGACGTGGTCACAGCCTTCGGCCGGGCGAGGCCCCGGTTCAGGCCCCTGGGGTGGGTCGTCTGCGCCGTCGTCTTCTCGATCCTCTCCTATTATCTGGTCGTCACCGGCTGGACCCTCGCCTACGTCGTCTTCTCCATCGCAGGGGAGGGGGTCGAGTTCGCGGATTTCACATCGACCTACAGGCCGATAAGCTACTTCATCGTCTCGGCCCTGATGATGGGGGCGATCGTCAGCCTCGGGATAAAAGACGGGATCGAGAGGGCGACGAAGCTCTTGATACCCTTCTCCTTCCTCCTCCTTTTGGGATTAGCGGCCTTCTCCTCGACCCTGGAGGGGTTTGGGGCGGGGAGGCGGTACCTCTTCACCCCCGACTTCTCCGTCCTCGCCGACCCCCTCCTCTGGGCCGCCGCCTTCGGCCAGGCCTTCTTCTCCCTCTCCGTCGGCTACGGTATCCTCCTCACCTACGGCGATTACCTCGACGAGGGGGTTGGAATCCTGAATTCGTCATTGATCATCACCGTCGCCGACCTCGGGGTGGCGATCCTCGCGGGGCTGGTGATATTTCCTGTCGTCTTCACCTACGGCCTCGAGCCGACGGCGGGGGCGGAGCTCGCCTTCTCGACCCTCCCCCGGGCCTTCGAGGTGATGCCCTACGGCGCCGCCTTTGCCGTCGCCTTCTTCGCCCTCCTCTTCTCCGCCGCCATGACCTCGGCGGTATCGATGCTGGAGGTTAGCGCCGCCTCCGTCGTCGCCGCCACCGGGATCTCTCGGAGGAGGGTGAGCTTCGCCCTCACCGCCGGCGTCATAGCCCTGGGGCTGCCGTCGGCTTTGAGCTACAGCAGCGCCGCCCTGGAGGTCGGGGGGATGCGGGTCCTCGACATCATGGACGAGACGGTAGGGGGGCTCGGCCTCGTCCTGACGGCGACCCTCATCGCCGTCACCTTCACCTGGTTTATGGAAGGGGGGGACCTTGCCGAGGAGATGGGGCGGGGCAGGAGGGTGGCGCTGCCGATAGCCAAGTATGCGGTCCCGGCCGTCATGGCCATGACCCTCCTGGCTTGGGCCCTCCTCTGAAGAGGGGGAGGGAGCCGGGGAGATTAGGCCCTTATCGGATCGTCACCCTGGATCCGTCGCTCCTGCCGAAGAAGCAGCCAGAGAGGAATGCCCTCAGAAATACTAGTAAAAGGATGCTCCGGTGGGGATTTGAACCCCAGTCGCAGGAGTGAGAGTCCTGCATGATTGGCCGAGCTACACTACCGGAGCGCCGGTGGCCCTTCGGTTGGCGTTCTACCATTTAATCCTTTTGCCCCGCCCCGTCGGCGCTGGGGCATATTTCGGCGAGGACGCAAGCCCCGCAGGAGGGGGACCTCGCCCGGCAAACGGCTCGGCCGTGCCTTATCAGGTTGACGTGGAAGGAGCAGTACTTCTCCCGGGGGGTGATCGTCTCCAGGATCCGCTCCGCCTCCTCTATGCTTGCGCCAGCCGGGACGAAGCCAAGCCTCCGGGAGAGGCGGTTGACGTGGGTGTCCACGGGAAGGAGGGGCATCTGGAAGGCGAAGAGGAGGACGACGGCCGCGGTCTTCGGCCCCACTCCAGGTAGGCTCACCAGGAAGTCTCGGGCCTCCACCGGGTCGGCTCCCCTCAGAAAATCCAGGTCTATCCGCTCCGCCCGACCCACCTCTCCTCTCCCCTCCCTCTCCTCTTCCCCTCTCGCGCCCGTCCTGTCCTTCTGTTTCTCCTCTCCTTCTATCGCGCCCATCCGATCCCTCTGCCTCTCCCGGATCATCACCAGGGCCTCCTTGATCCTCCGGGTCTTGATGTTGGCGAGGCCGCCACAGCGGATCAGCTCCGCCACCTCCTCGTCGGGAGCGGAGAGGAGCGCCTGGTAGGTGGGGTAAGCCCTCTTTAGGCTATCGAAGGCCCGGTGGGTGTTCGCCGAGGTGGTGTTCTGGGATAGGATCGTCTGGACGAGGAGGTCGACGGGGTCGGACCTCCGCCTCTTGGGAGGGCCGTAGGCCCCTTCCAAAAGCTCTATGCACCTGTCGAGCCTGATCTTTGCCTCAGAGGGATCTTCTGAAAGGCCTATGGCGTCGGGATTGGTCACTTCCATCCCTCCAGCGGTGGCCTCGGAAGGTCAATAACCTGACGCTGGGCCTTCAGGTCGCTGGGGGTTTTCAGCGGCTTCTCCTCCCCTTTCTGCCTATCTTCCCTCTTGACGCCTATCTTCCCTCTTTCCGTCTCTAAACCGGCTTTCTCATCTTCCTCCCATCCGGCGGCTCTACGGAAAAATTATTAGCCGAGGGGGGCCAGGATTTGAGGGATGGACTACGGCAGTCTGAGCCTGGAGGCGATGGCCTTCAGCGACCTCTACCCCTTCCTCATCTCGATCCTCATCGGGGCCCTCGTGGGGACGGAGCGGGAGCGGGACCTCCTCGAGAAGAAGAAGCGCGGGGTGGCGGGCCTCCGGACCTTCATCCTAATAACCCTCCTCGGCACCCTCTCCGCCGCCATGGCGGCAGATTACGGCGGCGCCTTCATCATCGTCGCCTTCGCCAGCTTCGCCCTGATGGCGGCGGTGGGGTACGCCGCCAGCGCAACGAACCTAGGGAGGCTCGACTTCACCTCGGAGGTGGCGGCGGCGATCGCTTTCATCCTCGGAGCCCTCTGCTACGTCCCCGAGACGGCGATGCTCGCCATCGCCCTCGCCATCCTGGTGACGGTGATCTTGGCGATCAAGAAGACCGCCCACCGGTACGTCGAGATCATCCGGGAGGAGGAGCTCCTAGACACCCTCAAGATGGGGCTGGTGGCCCTGGTGATCCTCCCCTTGCTGCCGAACATCCCAATCGACCCCTTCGGGGTCCTCAACCCGCGGAACATCTGGATGATGGTTGTCCTGGTCAGCCTGATCGGGTACGTCGGCTACGTCATGATCAGGATCTTCGGGACGGAGAAGGGCCTATCCATCACCGGAGCCCTGGGGGGGCTAGTCTCCAGCACCGCCGTCGCCACCACCATGGCGGCGGAGGCGAAGGCCCACCGGGAGGTGATCCCCTCGGCGGTCTTCGCCACCACCATCGCGAGCTGCACCATGTTCCCCCGGATCCTCCTGGAGGTCTTCGTCGTCAACAGGGACCTCTTCTTTCCCCTCCTGCTGCCGATGGCGAGCATGACGATCGCCGGGGTCGCCCTGGCCCTCCTCCTCTACAGGAAGAGGGAGACTATAGAGGCGCCTGTAAACCTGACCGACCCCTTCAGGCTCTCACCGGCCCTCAAGTTCGGGGCCTTCTTCGCGTTTGTCCTCCTCGTCTCCAAGGTCGCCAGCATCTACTTCGGCGAGGCCGGGACCTACGCCGCGAGCCTCGTGGCGGGGCTTGCGGACGTCGACGCCATAACCCTCTCCCTCGCGACCCTGGCCAGGACCCCGGCCCTGGGGGAGGGAGTGGCGGTGGCGGCGATAACCCTCGCCGCCATGACCAACACCCTGGTGAAGCTTGCCATCACCTTCGCCCTGGGGACGCGGGAGTTCGGCTCCCGGGTCGCCCTGATATTCGTCCCCATGATCGGGGTGGGGCTTCTGTCGATCCTCCTCTTCTAGGTGAGATAAAATGGGCGCCCTGCATCCCGTTGAAGGGCGCAGCATCGGCTTTTGTTTCTTTCGGGCCTTCAGTTGCCAACGCTCTTCCGGAGACCCGCCGATTGGATCGGTCCCGGTCTGTCGGCCAACCTTGGCTTTGCGCGCTCAGAGCTCCGCAGAGCCTGAACTTTTGAAGTAGCTTCCGAGGATGCAGATCCCGTCCTCAGGGCCGAACTGATCGAAGAGGTCGCAAGGGGTCCCCCTGTAGCAGGGGAGGTCGTGGATGGCGCAGATGGCGACCTCCCCGGCAAAGGCGAGGTGGGGGCACCTCTCGCCGGCGGGCTTTCTGATCATCGACTCCGGGTCGCCGGGGTCGAGGGTTCCGTCGGGGCGTATCGACCGGGTTTTTATCACCAATATGTCCAGATTTATGCAGCAGAGGCCGCACCTTGAGCAGATCACGATCTGGCCCTCCCTCTCCGAGCCGATCTTTCGTCACCTCCCCCCATCCCAGGAGGAGATGAGGGCCCCCGAGACCTCATATCGCGGAGGAGACCCCGCCCGGCGGCACCTACAAAGCCGCGATAGTCCCCTGGGGTGCGCTCTGGAACGGTCAGGCGAGCTTGCTCTTGACCTTCTCGTAGAACCCCCCCTCCCGAGCCTTGACGAACCTGGCGGGCGTCTCGGCCCGGCTGATGGTGATGTGGTCCTTTTTGGAGATGGTGGCGACGTTGTGGCCGTCGATGACGACTAGGGCCTCCTTCTCGGGGAGATCGAGGTCGACTTTTATCACCGACTCGGCGGGGAGGACCCAGGGGCGGGCCGAAAGCTTGAAGGGGGCGAGGGGGACGAGGACGACGGCGTCGACCCTCGGGTCGACGATCGGCCCCCCGGCGGACATGGCGTAGGCGGTGGAGCCGGTGGAGGTGGCGAAGAGGAGGCCGTCGGCCCGGAGGCTCTCCAGGAGGGAGTCGTCGACGATGATCTCAAACTCCAGCATCTTGGCTGGGCTCGCCGAGAGGAGGGCGATCTCGTTCGTCGCCGGGGGGAGGGGGATGCCGTTGAGGCAGGTCGAAAGGCGGCTCCTCTCCATCACCTCGAAGCCGAAGAGGACCCGCTCCAGGGTCCGGACGGCGTCCTTCGGCTCGACGTCGACGAGGAAGCCGAGGGTCCCCATGTTGATCCCCAGGATCGGCCTCGGGTCCTCCATCCTCCGGATCGTTCTGAGGATCGTCCCGTCCCCCCCTACGGAGACTATGAAGTCGACGTCCATATCCTCGATCCGGGTCTCGGCGAGGCCGAGCTTCTTCGCCGTCTCCGGCTCGACGGAGATCCCGGCCCTAGACTGGAACCTCTCGACGAGGTTTCGGACCATGTTGATCGACTCGGGGTCCCCCCGGGAGACGAAGCCTATCCTAACCCCTGCCACCCCCTAAAAGGTCCAAAATCTCCCGGTGGAATAGGCCGTTTGAGGCGAGGAACTCGGACTTCTGCCACATGTCGCCGTTGAAGCAGATCTGGTCCCCCTGGCCGTCGGTGACGGTCCCGCCGGCTTCCTGGGCGATGAGGCTCCCGGCGGCGACGTCGACGAGGCGGAGGCCTCCCCGGAGGTCGACGAAGGCGTCGAGCCGGCCAGCGGCGACGAGGCAGAGCTCTGCGGAGGTCGAGCCCAGGGTCCGGATCCGCCGGACGACGTCGCCGAGGGGGACGATCCGTCCGGTGTTGGGCCGGAGGGTATAGGCGGAGACGCAGAAATCCCGGAGGGTCGGAGTCGTCGAGACGCCGAGGCGGATCCTCCTCCCGGCGGCCTCAGACCAGGCTCCACGCCCCCTCTCGGCAAAGTATCGGACGGCGTGGGCGAGGTCGGAGACGTAGCCGAAGCTGGTGGTGGGGCCGCTGATGTAGATCGAGATCGAGTAGAAGGGGATGCCGGCGATGGCGTTGAAGGTCCCGTCGAGGGGGTCGAGGTGGAGGAAGTAGGTCGGGTTCTTTCCGATCTCCTTTCTCCCTTCCTCCTCTGAGAGGATGGCGAAGTCGATCCCCGACCCCTCCAGGACGGCGAAGACCGCGTCCTCGGCTCTCTGGTCGATGCTCTTGGTGGGGGTGCCGTCAGCCCCCATGTGGATCACCCGGCCGCTGGCGGGGTCGCCGATCATCTCTTCTATCGACAAATAGACGGCTTCTGCTGCCATGTTGCAGATCTCAAGAAGCCTCCTCCCCTCGGAGGAGAGGTCCATCTCCACCTGTTCTTCCATCGTGGAGTACCAGGACGAGATCTCTTATAAAAGTCGCCCTTCAACCGACGGTTGGGACTTATTATAGACGTTAAATTTAAACATGATATACTGCTACACGCTATCACATATCAGATGAAAGGCGCCGCCCTGCAGGGCGAATCTGGCGGATTTGCGCCACATATGTACAAAAATGGTCAATAATGCGAATCATTTCGCGGAGGTAGTTTGATTGTTTGGATTGCCCTTTGAGACTCTGTTCTTGGTCATCGCCGCGCCGGTGCTGATCTCCCTGGTGCTCCTCTACTGGGCGCTGAGGTGGTGAAGGAGTTGAATTTTAACTTCGAGATGGTGGCGATCGTCGCCGTCTACTTCCTGGGTCTGATGGTCGTGGGGGCCTGGGCCTCCAAGAAGGTGAGAACTTCAGAGGACTACATCCTGGCGGGGCGAAACCTCGGCTTCTGGGTATTCACGATCCTGATCGTCGCCAGCATCTGCAGCGGGATGACGATCCTCGGGACTAGCGGCCTCGGGTACGTGACGGGCTGGCCGACGATATGGGAGCAGGTCTTCGTCCCCCTCAGCGCAGCCGTCTGCATCCTCCTCTTCGGAACGAAGCTCCACGCCGTAGGGCGGGACCGGAGGTACCTGACGGTCCAGGACTACTTCTCGGATCGGTTCTACAGCAAGAACGGGATCCGTGGATTGTCGGCGGTGACGGGTATTCTCGTATCCTTAATCTACATGGTGGGGCAGTTCGTCGCCATCAGCATGGTCCTCAGCTGGCTCTTCGGGATATCCTACCACGCCGCCCTGATCCTCTCGGCCCTGATCGTCACCGCCTACGTCATCATGGGGGGGCTTTACGCCGTCGCCTGGTCGAGCCTGATCCAGGGGTTGATGCTGATCGTCGGCGTTCTGCTCGTAGCCCCGGCGGTGATCCGATCGGGGGGGGGGCTCTCCTCCATCAACGCCGTCCTCGCGGGGATCGACCCGAACTTCGTCCAGCCCTGGTATCCGAGCTGGTACCCTGAGCTGGCGGGGCCCTACGCCGGGTACGCCTTCGCTACGCCCATCTTCCTCGTCTCCTTCTTCTTCCTCCTCGCCTTCGGCCTCGCCAGCGCCCCCCACGTCATAAACAACGTCTTCGCCGCCCGGGACGAGAAGTACTTCAAGTGGGCGCCCCTCGCCGCCTTCGCCGTCTACGTCGTCATCATGTACCTGATCAAGATCACGGGGTATGCAGGGAGGTCGATGGCCGCCGAGGGGATGATCAGCCTTCCGACGAACGTCTCAAACCCCTCCGATTACGCCTTCATCCTGGGGGCGGAGTACGCCTTCCCCAGCATCATCAGCGTCTTCATCGGGGTGATAGTCCTCGCCGCCGTCATGTCGACGACGGACCGGCTGATGCTCACCATCGGGACGTACTTCGGATGGGACATCTACAAGAGGTTCCTCCGCCCCGACGCCCGGGACTCGACGGTCACCCTCGTCAGCCGGCTGGCGGTGGCCGCCTCCGCGGTCCTCACCCTCCTCCTCGCCTGGAGCAACCCCCCCGCCCTCCTGGCGTGGCTGATATGGATGGGGATCGGCCTGATGCTCGCCTGCTACGTGGCGCCGCTCCTGGCCGGCCTTTACTGGAGGCGGGCGACGAGGGAGGGGGCGATCTTCTCGATGGTTCTGGGCCTGGTGGGCGCCGGGGTGGCGGGGTACTGGTACCAGTTCGTTCACATCCTCCCGGTCCACTTCAGCCTCTACGGCTTCGCCCTCTCGATCCTGGCGATCGTCGTCGTCAGCCTTGCGACTGCGAAGCCCCCTGAGGAGATCCTCGACCACACCCGGACCGGCCTCTTCATCCGGAGGAGGTGACGGCGCGGAGCGGAAGCGATAGGATCTAATATGAATAAGGACAAGGCATGGCCCGGCGGGCCCGTGGTCTAGGTGGTTATGACATCGCCCTTACACGGCGGGGATCACGCGTTCGAATCGCGTCGGGCCCATCAGTCCCTCGTTCACCTTCTCTTTTTATTCCGTCATATTTTTCCTTCCGGCTTTCTTTATCCGTTCCTTTAGCCCCTCTCTGCCCCGAGATCATCATCGACCCTGAGCCCCTCCTTGCCTCAACCCTCCAGGACCCCTCCCCTCCGGGATGCGAACTTTTCGGCATTCGAAACCCTTCGCCCGGAGCTTCCGGCGGCATGATCGCCTCCCATCATCGCCGCCTCCTCTCTCTCGACAGATTTATCGGCGATGGCCGCTGACGGAGATCTGATCCCGATGGCGAGGCGACCCTTCAAGAACCGGAACCTCTTCTCGAACCACTACCTAGAAAACCAGGTCAGGGCCTCCCCCGAATTGGCCCGATCCGACCACGAGGCCGCCTTCGCCGAGCTGAAGAGGATCTACGAGCGGGAGGCGGCCTTCGTCGCCGGCCTCTCCGAGGCGCAGCTCGAAGAGCGGCTGATCCGGCGGGTCTTCGCCGTCATCCTCCCCGAGTACGAGGTCCAGGGGGCGACGAGGTCCCGGGAGTTTCCCGACTACGCCTTCTTCCCCCACCGGGAGGCCCGGGACCGGGCCCAGGCGAATAAGGGCTCAGAGTCTTTCTTTTTGGAGGCCTTCGCCATCGGCGAGGTGAAGAGGTGGGATGCGGAGCTAGACCGGTTTGGGAGGGATCGGCAGGACAAGAGGCGTAACCCCTCTTTTCAGATCTGGCTCTACCTCACCGAGACGGAGCCTGCCTGGGGGATCCTCTCGAACGGCGCGAAGTGGCGGCTCTACCGGCAGAATCGGCCCCTGGACGTCTACTACGAGGTGGATCTTCCGGCGATGCTGGCTGAAGGCGACGTCGAGGCCTTCCGGTACTTTTACTACTTCTTCCGGCAGGAGGCCTTCCTCCCCGACGAGCGGGGAGAGGTCTTCCTGGAGGAGGTCCTCCGGGGGTCGGCCAACTATGCAAGAGAGATCGGGGAGAACCTGAAGGAGAACGTCTACCGGGCGATGAAGGTCCTGGCGGAGGGGTTCATCGCCTGGCCGGAGAACCGCCTCGATCCGGCCGATCCTGAGACGAGGGCGCGGGTTCAGAGGAGCACCATGATCCTTCTATACCGCTTTTTATTCCTGCTATACGCCGAGGGGAAGGAGCTTTTAGACCTCAAAGACGAACGATACGCCGCCTCTTACAGCTTCGACCGGATCAAAAAAGAGGTGGCCCTCCGGCGGGACGGCCCGGCGGCCCAGGGCTTTCTCCGGATCAAGAGGTCGCTATGGTCCGACCTCTCCGACCTATTCCGGCTGATCGACCTCGGGAGCGAGAGGCTTGGGATCGGGGAGCTGATCGACGTTCCCGCCTACAACGGCGGCCTCTTCGACCCCGCGAGGCATCCGGACCTCGCAGGGTGGACGATCGGCGACTCCTATCTGGCCGAGGCGATCGACCTCCTCTCTCGGTCGGAGGCGGGTTCGGGGGCCGGCGGCAGAGGGATGGGAGGGGGCAGGAAGAAGGGCGAGGACGGAGAGGGTGGCGGCGACGCTGGCGCCAACGGCGGGAAGGGTTTCGTCGACTACTCGACCCTGGAGATAAGGCACCTCGGCTCGATCTACGAGGGGCTTCTCGAGTACAGCCTCGCCGTCGCTGACGAAGACCTGGTCGTCTCGGGGGGCAAGGATCGGCGGTGGGTCAGCCTCGCCGAGTACAACCAGGGCAAGAAGAAGGAGAGATCCTTCCAGGAGTTTTCGGAGTTCGACCGGGCGCGGGCCGGGGAGCTGTACCTGACGACCGACCGGGGCGAGAGGAAGGCGACGGGCTCCTACTATACGCCGGACTACATCGTCGACTACATCGTCGAGAAGACGGTGGGGCCGGTCGTCGATGGAAGGTGGAAGGAGGCGCTCCTCAAGGAGCAGAGCCTCATCGAGGCGACCTTGTCCATCAAGGTCCTGGACCCCGCCATGGGCTCGGGCCACTTCCTCGTAGGGGCGGTGGAGTACCTGGCGGGAAAGCTCCTCCAGGCGACGGAGAGGGATATCGACTGGGGTTGGGTCGAGGACAGAGGGCAGTTCACCCCCGAGTGGGCGAAGAGGGAGGTGGTGGCGCGGTGCATCTACGGCGTCGACTTGAACGAGCTGGCCGTCGAGCTCGCGAAGGTCTCTTTATGGCTAGTCACCATCGCCAAGGAAAAGCCCCTTTCCTTCCTCGACCACCGCCTCAAGCAGGGAAACAGCCTCGTCGGCGCCCGCCTCTCGGATTTGATGAACTATCCGGGCTCGGCCGGCACGGATAAGGACCAGACGACGCTCCCCTCCTTCGTCTCGCCCCGGTTCCTCTCCCACCTCATCGGCAAGATCAGGGAATTGGAGGAGATCGGGGACGACTCCCTCTCCGAGATCAAGGAGAAGGAGAGGGTCTTTCAGGAGTTTCGAAGCCTACCCGAGTACACCAAGGCGAAAGCCATCGCCAACGTCCATACCGCCGTCTACTTCGGAAATGAGGTGGAGGCGAGGGCGACGCCCTCGGGGGCCAAGGACCCCGACCA
Source organism: Methanosarcinales archaeon Methan_01 (assembly GCA_001602645.1). Classification (GTDB taxonomy): domain Archaea; phylum Halobacteriota; class Methanosarcinia; order Methanotrichales; family Methanotrichaceae; genus Methanocrinis. The sequence continues at coordinate 5,267 of LUYE01000017.1, read as the reverse complement.
GGTCTACCACGACCTATTCTGGGCGGTCGGCGGCGACGAGGCCGAGTGGCGCCGCAAGACCTCCCCCCGGTGGTTCGGTGAGGCGCAGAGGATCGCCGGGGAGAGGAGCTTCTTTCACTGGGAGCTGGAGTTTCCCGAGGTCTTCTTTGCGGGCGGCGCCGTCAAGGAGAGCCCCGGCTGGGACGCGGTGGTGGGAAATCCGCCGTACGTCCGGCAGGAGGGGCTGGGGGAGTTCAAGGGGTACTTTGCTGAGAGGTACAGGGCGTATCACGGGGTCGCCGACCTCTACGTCTACTTCGTCGAGCTGGGTACAAGCCTCCTCCAGAAAGACGGCTTCTTCTCCTACATCCTCGCAAACAAGTGGATGAGGGCGAACTATGGCGAGCCCCTCCGACGGTGGATGAAAGAGCGGTGCATCGACGAGATCGTCGACTTCGGGGACCTGCCGGTCTTCCCGGAGGCGACGACCTACCCCTGCATCCTCCGGCTCTGCGGCGGCCCGGCGAGGCCGAGCTTCCGGGCTGCGGAAGTCCAATCCCTCGATTTCGGCAGCCTGAAGGGCTACGTCGAGGAGCGCGCCTACTCCGTCAGCCTTGCGGGGCTTGACGACTCCGGGTGGTCACTGGTCGACGAATCGGTCCAGCGGCTTTTGGAGAAGCTCCGCCGGGCGGGGGCGCCCCTGGGCGAGTACGTCGGGGGTAAAATATACCGCGGGATTCTCACGGGGCTAAACGAGGCCTTCGTCGTCGACGCTGAGACCCGGGCCCGGCTGATCCGGGAAGATCCGAAGAGTGCCGAGCTGATCAAGCCCTTCCTAGCCGGGCGTGACATCAAGAGGTATGAGCCGCCTGAGAGCGATCGTTACTTGATTCTGGTTCCGAACGGCTGGACCCGCGCTCAATCGTCGGGCGCTGAAGATCCCTGGGGGTGGTTCGAGGCAAAGTACCCGGCAGTTGCTGCTCATCTGGCGCAGTTCTCTGATGCGGCTCAAAAAAGGTATGATAAGGGCGAATACTGGTGGGAGCTGCGGGCTTGTGATTATTACGATCAATTTGAAAAGCCAAAAATATTCTGGCCCGAAATAGCTGGAAGTGCAAGGTTCACCTTCGATTCAAATGGACTATACGCAAACAACAAAGCTTACATTATTCCAGAGGCTACATACTATCTTCTAGCGCTCCTTAATTCATCTTTGATCCGGCTTTTCATTCACAATTCATGCACAGATCTCCAAGGAAACAGCTTTAATTTTTCAGCAATTTTCGTTGATAAAACACCCATCCGCCGCATCTCCTTCTCCACCCCCGAGGCCGACCGCAGGCGCCTCTCGGAGGAGCTCTCGGGCCTCTGCGCCGCCAGACATTTTGATAAAGTTCTTGATGTAGTCGACGGCTGCCTCCCGATGGACGCCTCGGGCGAGTTCGTCGCCAAGGCTGAGAAATCCGACGTCGTCTGCGATCTTTTGGCGCACCTCGCCGAGGAGATGATCCGGATGAACAGGAAGAAGCAGGAGGAGATCCGGGGTTTCCTCTCGTGGCTTTCGGATTACACCGGCGCCAGGGTCGACGACCTCTCGAACAAGACGAAAGTTCAGGCCTACTACGAGATCGAGTTCTCCGAGCTTCTTGGCGTCCTCAAGAAGAACAAGCGGAAGCTCGGGGTCGATCCGAACCGCCGGGCGTTCGGAGAGGACCTGCGGCGGGAGCACTCGGCGTCGATGGAGAAGCTCGGGCCGCTCTTGCTGCGGATCGGGGAGGTCGACCGGCTGATCGATGCGATCGTTTACCGGCTTTACGGCCTCACCGCCGAGGAGGTCGCCATCGTCGAGGGGAGCCTCTCGTGATATTTTTCTTCCCTGGTGGCGGTGGGGGCGTCTTCAGGCCCCGCCGGGCCAAGCGCCGCCCGGCGCCGCGGCGCCGGGCGGGACGGACGACGGGATCGAGAGATGCGGAGGAGAAGGGCGCGTGGGCGGGGGCGGCGTAGGTGGGAGGTCGTCAAAGCTGCTTCTCCTGGAAGCTTGAGGGCGGTCGGCTTCAGGAAGTATAAATATAATCAGATACATAGGACCTCAGCGATGAAGATTGAGGAGACCTTGAAGGCCCGGCGGGAGGAGATCCTCGCCATAGCCGAGAAATACGGGGTCCGAAATGTCCGGATATTCGGCTCCGTCGCCCGGGGCGAGGCCGATGACCGAAGCGACCTCGACCTCCTGGTGGAGCCAATGCCCGGCTTCACCCTCATAAAAAGCTCGGCGATGTCCCGCGAGCTGGAGGAGCTCCTGGGCCGCCAGGTCGACGTGGTGAGTGAGAGGGGCCTAAGGGAGCGGATTCGTGATCGGGTTATCAAGGAGGCCGTCCCCCTTTGAGGTCAGACCGGGAGCTTCTCCTCGACATCCTCGAAGCTATCGAAAAGATCGAGAGATACGCATCGAAGGGTAAAGACGCCATATTCGAGGACGAGCTCGTCCAGACCTGGATAGTCCATCACTTCCAGATAATAGGTGAGGCCGCAAACCATATTTCAGATTCCCTGCAAAAAGAACATCCCGATATCCCCTGGCCCGACATCGTAGCTATGCGAAACGTTCTCGTCCACCACTATTTTGGGATCGATCTGGAGCAGGTTTGGGACACTACAAATATCGATCTTCCGGTTCTGAAGGCCAATGTTGAGATGATCCTCAAAGATCTCAACCCTGGGGAGGATCGACCGGGGTTTGTTAGTTAGGTCCTTAAACATCGAAGATAAACTGCTCTCTTTGAAAACCAGCTCTTTTTTGTCCGCCCCCGAGGACGACCGCCGCCGCCTGGGGGAGGAGCTCTCGGCTTCTATCGCCGCCGGACAGTTCGACAAAGTGTTGGAAATAGTTGACAGCTGCCTGCCGAAAGACGATGTGGGCGAGGCAATCGCCGAGGGCGAGAGGTCCGACGTCGTCCACGACCTGCTCGCCCATTTAGCCGAGGAGATGATCCGGATGAACCGGGAGAAGCAGGAGGAGATCCGGGGGTTCCTCGCGTGGCTTGAGGATTTCACCGGCGCCGGGGTCGACGACCTCTCGAACAAGACGAAGGTCCAGGCCTACTACGAGATCGAGTTTCCCGAGCTTCTCGCCGTCCTCAAGAAGAACCGGGGCAAGCTCGCCTGCGACCCAAGCCGCCGGGCCTTCGGCGAGGACCTGCGGCGGGAGCACTCGGCGTCGATGGAGAAGCTCGGGCCGCTCTTGCTGCGGATCGGGGAGGTCGACCGGCTGATCGATGCGATCGTGTATCGGCTATACGGCCTCACCGCCGAGGAGGTCGCCATCGTCGAGGGGAGCCTCTCGTGATATTTTTCTTTCCCTGGTGGCGGTGGGGGCGTCTTCTGGCCCCTCCGGATACAGCGCCGCCCGGCGCGACGAAGGAGCGCCGGGCGGTCGGACGACGGGATTGAGAGGAGGGAAGGGGCGCGGGGCCGTTAGTCAGATCTGCTCCGCCCGGGTGCCGTTTACGGTCCCACGATCCCTGAACTCGACGAGCTCACGATGGTCTTTATCATGCATCCAGAGGAAAAAAAACCAGGACATATAGTCGGAAAGAAGTCGGAAAGAATATTTATGTAGTGTAGATTAAAAGTATTCAGGAGATTTATGTATGAGAAAATCTCTAACGAGTAAGTCAATGGAAGGTTGTGCTATGATCGAATACACATTCAGAGACGCTGCAGAGGAGGACGTCCCAAAAATCATAAATTTGCTCAACGAGACTATCGAGGAGGTATACGGTCAGATCTTGCCGGAGGATAGATTGAAGCCCTGGGCGGAAGGCGACCAGCTAAGTAGCGATGTCAACAATTCGTGGCAAAACATGATTGTGGCTGAAAAGGCTGGGGAGGTTGTGGCAGTTGCTGCTAGATTTGACAACTTGGTAGGCCTTGTTTGGGTTCATCCAGCCCACCAGAGAGAAGGGATAGGAAGCGTTCTGCTGGATATCGTTGAGATGGAGATAAAGAAATCAGGATACGGGATGGCAAAGCTGGCATGTTTCAGCGATAACGATAGAGCCATGAGATTTTACCTGGACAAAGGTTGGAAGCTCCTAAGTGAAGAGATAAACGAAGAGGCAGGTGCCTCGGAGATGGTCATGACGAAGACGTTGACGAAAAAGGGCAGGTGCTGAATAGAGGAAAAACTACAGCAAGGCTGCTGTAACCATTCTTCGTCCAATCCCCTCTCGGTCGGCGCCGATACACATCAAGATCTGCCAGGGTTCCTCGTAATAGGTCCGCCATGTATTTGACAGGCAAAGCACTGTGTACTTACTACTTGCTGTGACCAGCCTATCTGGCAACTGCCACAAACGGCCACATGAACACGTCTGTCGAACATATCCGGGGTTGACCAAATCTACCTTTCACATACAACTTACACTGGTCCGTAATCTTCAAGACCACGCTCCCGCCGGTGTTGTTCTAGGGTCTGCATTAGAGCGCCTCCAATTCGCCCAACTGCCTGTTTCAATCCGGATTCTCCCGTCTGCCATAGGTCGAGCCGTCGAGGAAGATCAGAGTTGGAGATCCACGATCATCGCCAGGCGCAATCTAGTTTCTCACGCTCCTGATAGTACTCATCAGCTCTATCAGTACTTCGAAGCTGGTATTCATGTAAGATGCCGACCCAAGATTTATGATGATATACGTGTCCGTCGTACTGTCATAGAACATGTGAGTCCCCCAAATCCCTATGTGGCCGGTGACGGGAGGAAGACCGCTGAGCATAGGAGATAAACCCTGGAAATCAATTTCCATCATGCCCATACCGTAATTGATGCCTGGCATGAACTGGTTAGTAGCAGTCTCCATTTGCCCCAGAAGATCAGGACTAATAAGCTGGCCGTCTCTCAGAGCAGTGTGGAATTTCAGAATGTCTGCCGGAGTAGAAACGATTCCACCACCGGCCCAATCAGAACTGAGCGAGGTGAATTGACTTATCTCTGTATCATTCAGCCAGGTCTTCTGGATAGGCTTCTTCGGTTGATTGGCGGGTTCGGATCGGAACATGAGATATGAGTCATTCATCTCCAAAGGCGTAAAGAACTCGTCATGCAGGTTTACATGGAACGGTTTGGATGTTCTGTTCTCGATTATTCTCCCTAGGAGAACATAACCGGTGTCTGAGTAGTGGAAGAGATCACCTGGCCTGCCAACAGCATGCTGATTATCCCTTGAGAAGGCTAGTGCTATGGAACATTAATTTTGCAAATTAAAATAATGCCTTTGAAGTTTTTTCCTGG
>LUYE01000057.1 GCA_001602645.1 Methanosarcinales archaeon Methan_01 | reverse complement strand
GGTCGATTCGGGGTTGATGGAACCTCTCTCTTTCGCCCTAAAATGCCAGCTCTTCAAGAGATAGTCTCAAAACCCTCATTTGCCCCCTTGCGCATCCGACCCCGAGATCATGGACGAGGAAGACCTACCCCCCAGCCCGGAGCCGAACCCCGACCGCCAGCCCATCCCCACCACCGATGACGACGTTCGCCCCTGCCCCCTCTCGGGGACGGGCCTAGCCCCCATGGTGAAGATCATGCCGATAAGCCAGCGCCAGGGCTCGCCCGCCCTCTACGAGGACCAATATCTTCGTCCCACTCTAGCCATCTAATATTCCAGGATTTGACTGCATCTCAATAGTGATGGTCGGACCTGTCGAGAGAGGGAGGGAAGTAGATATTCAGAGGTCATATAGCTAGCGCTTTAGAGCTTTCTCCCGGAACAGATCCTCTACCTTCCTGTTAATCTCGTTAAGCTCCTCGTCTGATAGAGGTTCCGGAACTACTTTGTTCTTGTTTCCAATTATGGATCTGCCTAGGTTTCTGAAGGTATCAGCGATCTCAGAGTCGGGAGCATATTCAATTACAGTCTTGTGGTGGATTTCGGACCTCGGCACGAGATCGCTCATGGGTATCCTGCCCACTACCTGAGTTCCCAACTCCCCCGCAAAACTGTCGATGATCGATGGCTCGTCTACTGCGCTCCTGCCGTTGTAGATTATGCCACCTAAAAAGACCTCTCCCCTCTCTGCAAACCGCTTTATTCCCTTGCAAATATTGTTTGCGGCATAGATCGACATGGGATCACAGGTGGTGACGATGTAAACATCGTCTGCCAGGCCGTTGCGGAGTGGCATGGCAAAACCGCCGCAGACCACGTCACCAAGAACGTCATAGATTACCACCTCAGGATTAATCTTCTCGAAAGCCCCCAGCCGGGAGAGCATATCAGCAGCTGTGATAACCCCGCGCCCAGCACATCCCACACCCGGCTCCGGACCTCCAGACTCGGCACAGCATACGCCGTTATAGCCTTGGAATACAATATCCTCTAGGCGCATTTCGTCCGGCCCCTTCTCCCGAAACGCATCCAATATGGTGGGTATCCGATGGCCCATCAGGTTGCGTGTGGTGTCTGCCTTGGGATCACAACCCATCACCATGACCTTCATATTATTTCCTGCCAGGGCAGCTGACATGTTTGATACTATCGTGGATTTGCCGATTCCACCTTTGCCGTAAACACAAAACCTTCTCATATCAAAATCACGCTCTTAGTTCTAGATCAGATAGCTTGTCTTCAAAACCCATAACCGTGTTGAGTATAGTCTCGGTCAGGCAGACCGCCCCCCTCAAACCAGCGTATGGTGCATCATCATATATCCACACCTGATCGAATATGGGGTAAGAGAACCTGACAAGTGGAATCCTCATCTCTTTGGCCAAATCTTGCTCGAAGCTGGTCCCAAACAGGATGGCAGAATTGGAATTTTTGACCTCTTCTTCGAAGTTGTAATCATCATCTAGCGTCGATAAAACCTCGATCTCGAATCCCAGCTCTCGGCACAAGAATTCAGCCATGGATTTTGCGTGGAAATCTCCGACGACCGATGTTGGCGTCCCGTAAATATCGTTGAGATACAGGTATATCTTCTCGAAAGGTTGGAGATCTATCTCTCTATCCAAATCCCTACCAAGACCCATATGATCTGAGACGGCATCTATTAGATCCCGGCTGCCTCTTAGCCCATAAGGATATCCAACTTCGATATAGGGTATGCCAAACTTATCCTTCATCTGCTTTGCCAGTTCGGTTCCTTGCCCTATAACAACATTCAACTCAGCTGCAGGCGCCATCTTCAGCTCCTCATAGCTGCAGTTAGATATGACGGAGTTTACGGCGACGCCAGAATCCATCATCAACCTTTTGATCTCTCTCAAATCAGCCTCCACTTTAAAGTCGTCCGGACAGAAGCCTATGAAATTTACGGAATTGGCGGCCTGATCGCATTGCTCCATCACAGGCACCAGATTGATCAGTGCGTCTTCATATCCAGATCTCATAGAACCTCTGAAGCCAGCCGCCTCCATCCATATGACGTCTTTTTTCAGGGAGACGGATCCTATCACGGCTTCGATGTCGTCACCGATTATGCAGGGGACGTCGCCTGCCACGACCAGGATGAGGGGGGCATCATAAAGCCGATCGGCTCGGATGAGAGCCTCTCGTAACGATTCCTCACCGCCGAATACGATCTCTCTTTCGTGCATCACAGTGCAGGCGTTCCTGATATCTGACTGGTTGGAGAAGGACTTGAACATCCCCGCTCCCCAGTTGCAGCCTACGGGGACGTGATTTAGGACCACGGCGTCCGTTATACCTGAAGAGGCCCTAAAGGCTCCGAAGAACTTGCCACCATCCATTTTCAATCACCGCCCGCGCTGCCCAGACTCCACATATCAGACCACATCTCTCGGGATGCCGAGCAGCGAGGATCTTCGATGATGGGATAATTTAGTTGGTCGTAATGGAACTTTGATAGGATCAGATCGCCACTGGGTTCTGAGATTCCGTTATGCAGATTTCTGGCCAGATATCGGCTAAATTCCACTATTCCGCTGAAGCTGGTTCGGAAAAGCAAATGGCTTACGGCGGATACGTCCATCATCCTGTTCCCATAAATTAGGGGGGTGATGCGGTCGCTGAGCAAGTAATCTACCCCCTTAGCCATCTCCGCCATCTCATCTAGGCTTGGGTTCACAACGGTCTCGAAGCCGAAATCCCAATCGTCGAAGACATCTTGCATGTTGTCAATCATCATTTTGATGGTCTTTTCAGAGGTGTTCATGCTCCGTAAAAGTTGTGTACTGACGCAGAAATATTTAAGAGGTAGTCGAAGGTCTCGGGCGTATATGCTGGCGATGTAAGGGGTGAAGAAGAATCCTTGGGCGGACACAGCAAACTCGAACTTGCTGAAGGTCTTTCTGTACCGTTCAAGCTCTTCCATGGCCTGCCTCTTCTCCCGCTGGATGATCTCCTCTGCCTCCCCCTCCAAACCCAACTTCGATCCCACCTCTACGAAGAACTTCTCGATGCCATCGAGGCCGTAATGAGATGCCCATTTTCTAAAGTAACCCGTTCCAAACTTCGTATTCATCAGCTTTCCTGCCTTTCGGTTGCGGGTTATTATGTTAAGCTCCGCAGCAGGTGCGCGTTTTATGTCGTCCACGGTGCAGTTTAGAAGGGTTGTATTAATTCCGATGCCGATTTCGTTAAAGATGCGTTTGATCTCCCTTAAGTCCACTTGCGATCCATATCTAAACCTGCCAAAGGACTCGATGTTAACCTGTTTATCCACAACGTCCTGCTCTTCCATCAGCTGTTCCACGAGAGATACCATAACCTCTTCTTGTCCGCACCCACGAATTTCGTAGTCGGGTGCCCGAGACGTCTTCCACGACTTTGCCGACTCTTGCATCAGGCCGTCTAAAGATTCTCTGCTGCGATGGGCGAAGCCTTCAGAGGCGATGGGTATGATGGAACATGGTAGCTGGGCTTTAAGATCCTGGCTGATGCCTGATATATCGTCGCCTATAAGACCGGATACGCAGGTGGGAAGGAGGAGGATCAACGAGGGCTTATATCGACGGTAAACCTCCAGGACTTTGTCTCGTAGCTTACTCTCGCCACCGTAGATGACATCGTTCTCGTCTAGGTTTGTGCATGGCAGTTTGTACACCGGTGCATAAAGCCTCATGGGGGTGAGCCTTTGATGAAATGCACATCCTGAAGGTCCGTGAATTATGGGAACTGCACCTTCGATCTCCGAGGCGGCGTAAACTGATCCGGAGAGCTTGCAGTTGATGCAGTATCGGTGGTACTGCCAAGTCGCGGTCTGGAATATGCCTGTCAGGGTATGGTCACGAAAGATCTCTCGAAGTTCATCTGTATCATCGAGAGGTGTATCTCGCATCTCCAAGCTTATTTGCATAAGTTCACCTCACATCTAAATCCTCTTAATTCAGTGGCGGGTAGACGAATACCCCGTTCTCGTTTAGATCGATGTCTAACCCCTGGAACCTCGTCAGATACTCTTGATGAATGGCCTGCGGATCCAGATCCTCAAAGAGCTCGGGATGGAACCATTTTGCATTATATGCAATCTGAAGGAAAACTCTGCAGCTGTTGGAATAGGTGCTGCCGATCTCCGAGGTTATTACGTATACCCTCCCAGTTTTCACCGCGTTCACATTCTGCAACTCAGGTCGGCTCATTATCTCGGCTCTTATGGCCTCCAACCCTGCGGTATCATCTGCATCCAGCTGATAACCACCGGCCTCGTCGCTATAGGAGATCAGCTTGACTATGATATCTGGATTTTGCGCTACCACGTCTTCTGGATTCACAGAACCACTTGCACCGTTAAATATGTCAACTCCACCTGAAAAATCGATGTAGGAATGCTCGCCGCTCAGGGAATCGTAACGTGTCCTGGCCTCATAGTACACCTTTGGCTTGTCATCTTCGGGGATGTTTGCTGCCGTCTCCCGAATCGAACTCAGAACATTTTCGCGGAAATCTATGAGTTCTTCCGCTTCATCTCTCTTGTCAAATCTTCCAACGTAATAATAACCTCCCTCCTGACGAACTTCCAGTTTTTGTCTCGCTGCTCGATGTCTTTTTCAACTCGGATCAGGATACGCAAATACACCCTTCTCATTCAAATCAATGTTTAGTCCCTGGAATCTTGTCAGGTATTCCTGGTGGATTGCTTTTGGATCTACGTCTTTAAATAGATCAGGGTGGAACCACTTTGCGTTGTAAACAATTTGAACGAAGTTCCTAACTCCACCATAACCACTAGTCATGCCAGACATGAGGTATATACTAGGTACATAAACTCTTCCTGTTTTCACCGCTGCTGTATTCTGCAATACAGATCGGCTCAGGACCTCTTCTCTTACATTTTCTATCGCGGTTGTATCCTCCGCATCCAAGTGATAAGCAGTAACATCCTCTCCCGGAGCCACTTTGACTATAATGTCAGGATTTTCTGTCATCACTGCCTCTGGATCTATAGTCTTACCATCAGGAAATATGTTCTTGCCACCTGCCAGCTCGACACGTGCAATCCGCTCAGGAAAACCATACCAAAGTTGACTGTGTGACTCATAGTACACTGTTGGTTTATCCTCCTCTGGAATCGTTTCCACCCTTTCTTCGACTAAGTTCAGGACACCTTCATGCCAATTACAGAATTCCTCTGCTTCTTCTTCCTTATCCATGATGTATCCAAGCATTGTAAGCTCCTCAGGATAAGCTTCTAAAGCACCAGCCACGCCACAACTATGGTAAAAACGAAGCACCGTGACACCAGCGTCTTCTAAAACGTCGACGGAATTATCCAGCGTGTCGCGCGAGATAGCGGCAAAAAATACAATATCTGGATCCAGATTTAATATTGCTTCAGTATCAGGTTCCCACATAGATCCAATGCATGTTTTATCTTTGTACTCTTCGAAGTATAGTTCCCAATCGGCTACATTAGGACGACCGGGTATGCCAACTACTATCTCAGGTGACACTTTAATCGCTCGTAGGGTTTCGAGGGTGAAAAAGTCTAATCCTGTAACAACTCTCTTTATCGGCTTTTTTACCGTCACGGTTCTATTATAGGAATCTATAACCGTAATCTCTTTTTCCTCCCCACGTATGATCAGCTCTATTTGAGCTATGTCATCCTCATCGATCCGACCATCATAGTTGGCATCGGCCAGCTCCATCTCTTCTTTCGTACCATCGATGATTTCTTGTGCGTATTCGATGTCCAGCTCATCTATTGTGTCATCCATGTTTGCGTTCCCGAAGATTTCAAGCGTGAAATCCGATGCGTACGCAGGAATGAAGGCCAGCGACACGCATAAAGCCATAACCACAACTCCACAAGCGATTCGCGTCATCTCGTCGCCTCAGCCATTTGTTGTTACTTTTTGCTTGTTTAGTTATATCTAGTAATAAATCTGTCGGTATGAACCGCTACGACCCGTTAGCTGTTATATTAGGCGAAGATATTTTCGTAAATTTCTATACAATCATCGGAATTATGTAGTATCGCCCCTTCCGAAGAGATATGCAGCTAATATGACCATAACCGCATCAAAGAACATGAGCATGCCAAAGTCGTGAAGCATGCTGAAGCTCCCTGTACCGAACATGATAAGCCTCAACCCATCCACGCCATAGGTGAGCGGATTTAATGCTACCACCATTGATAGCCATTCAGGCAGCCTCTCGATGGGGAAGAAGGCGCCGCTTAGAAAGAATATGGGCATGACGACGAGCTCTACTATAAGCCCAAACCCCTCCATGCTCTCCATCAATGTGGCGATGGCAATCGCAAGCGCTCCAAATCCAAAGGATATCAGGCATATAATGGCCAGAATGCCGAGATACTCTGGAATGCTCATGCTTATCTTCAGAGTCATACTGAATAGAATGGTGATCAGTATCGCTCTGATCAGGGATGTGGCCATGCCTCCAAATACCTTCCCAAAAACGAGAGAAGTCCTGGATATGGGGGCGACCAGCAGCTCTTTCAAGATTCCAAACTCTTTATCCACAATGATGGACATCCCGGAGAAAGTTGATGCAAATAGCACCGTCATGGCAATTATTCCCGGAGCCAGAAACTCGGCATAGCCGATCTCCCCATATCGGATCCCGAAGGCTGATCCAAGCCCGAGACCAAAGGCACAGAACCAGATGAGAGGCATGGCTACCGATCCCACAATTCTCGACTTTGCACGCAAGAACCGTATAACTTCCCGTCGGGCGATAGCACGTATAGCCCTCAGATTGTCCAGCCAGCTCTCGGCCGCTTCTGCTCGCTTATCTCCAGAATCCCCTGGGAGGGCGATGATTTCTGCTGTTAGATACATGATCTCGCATCTCTCTACCAGTGTAATTGAGAAAAACCTCATCAAGAGTTGGGTGATCGCTCTTTACGATCGATTTCAACTCTTCGGGGGTACCGATGGCAACGATTTTTCCATGGTCGATTATGGCAATCCGGTCACAGAGCTCATCGGCCTCCTCCAAATAATGTGTGGTTAAAAAGACCGTGAGACCTTCATTTTCATTGAGATCTTTGATGTAGCTCCAGATTTTCCGCCTCGTCTGGACATCAAGGCCCAGGGTCGGCTCATCCAGGAAGAGTACTCGTGGGTGGTGAATCAACCCTCTGGCTATCTCCAGACGTCGCCGCATCCCACTTGAGTACTCTTTTATGACATGATCTCCCCATCGCTCCAGATCGAAGAGCTTCAGGATATCTTCGATCCGATTTTCATCGACACCATATATTCCAGCGTGAAGCTGAAGATATTCCATGCCTGTCAACCATTCATCGCTGGTGTGATCCTGGAAGACCACACCAATTGTCTTTCTGATCTGTCTCATCTCACTTGAGATATCAAATCCACAGACTTTAGCCCAGCCACCGCTCGCCTTTAAGAGCGTGGTTAGCATCATGATGGCGGTCGTCTTTCCAGCGCCGTTTGGGCCAAGAAATCCAAAAATCTCAGAGGCAGATACCTCAAAGCTTATCTGGTCCACGGCTGTAAAGCCGTTGAATCTCTTGGCGAGGCTTGCTACTTTTATCATATCATTTGGCGATTGTTTCATTCTAGCTCCTGGCCAGTTCTCTGGTCCTCTCCCTGATTTTCTGGGCCAGCTCGGCCAACTTATCCTTGGAGAGCGGCGAGCGGCCTTGGGGCAATGCTCATTTCGTTGTCTATAATCGCCGTTTCAAGCTTCCTAAAACACGCTGCAAGTGCGATCTGACCTCACCTTCTAAGTATCCGGCCAGCGTATCTATTCTATTAAAACTTATTATTTCTATATTATTTATCTTCCTTCGATTCGGGCATGTGCGAGTATATCTCCTCGATGGTTATCAATACCGCGGCCTTTGGCCTCAGCCTCTTGCGCCATTCCCCCATCCTGCGAACTCTCTCCTCGATCACAGGATCATCTATAACGTCAGTATGCGCCTTTCTTCTCTCGGATTTTTCCTTCATCACTCGCTGAACTTCGTCGAAGATCTCACCATCGGTGTGAATTGCTGCTATCCCCTTCAGTTGGTACGAGCCCCATCTTTTAACATCTGTGAAAGAGATCGCAACCCGAGGATTATCTTCCAGGTTTTTTCGGGTCTTTTTGAACATCACGTCTACAACCAATAGCTGCTCATCATCTATGGCATGAGCCAAACCGATGGGGACCACGTTAGGCTTACCATCATTGGTAGACGTGGCCAGGTAAACGATATTTTCGTCCAGCATCTGCTTTATCTCCTCACTCATCTTCATGATCTTTCCTCCACCATATCATGGCGCTCTCCATCATGCTCCTCGACCAAAGCTCACCATTATTCTCGACAAGAGTCTCCGAGAGATAAGATCGGATAATCTTCTCAGACTCTGGAGAATCTGCGTCCAAGTTCTCCGCCCACCGCTTCACTGCTTCATCTAAGCTTGAGAATCGCTGTTTATGCTCCGTCTTCGTGATCTCCACGTTCGCGCGTATGCCCATATTGTAAAGGATATTATAAATATAGATGTAATCCGGTCCCGGAAGATACTCTGCTCCATACAACCTCGGCCAGAGTTTGTCGTAATCCCACATACGCCCGCCAGCAAAGGTGAACAGATACACGTACTTCTTTGCGAGCTGATTCATTTTAGATAGCGCTGCTTTCATGTCCAGCATCGCAAGCGAATACGAAGCGATCAGTATGTCATGTTCGTCTAGATCATCGAACGACACCACGTCTTCCCAGCGCTTGTTTATGCATTCTATGTTTGTGACCCCTGCCTCTCGAGCATTCTGCTTCAAGCAGGATAGCATTCCGGTCGAGGGATCCACTGCGGTTACAGCCCTCGCAATCCTGGCCAAGGGCACCGCCAAGGTACCTGGACCAGAGCCGATATCCAACACTGTCCACTCGGGATCGATCTTCAACCTCGATATCACCCGCAAAGCTCGATCGTTCTCTTTTATCGATTCGCTATACCGTTCGGCTCTTCGATCCCAGAAATCGGTCATATCCCCGTGCCTCTTTCTCCAGGAGGCGTTCTCCAGGGATTCCATCCACATCTTGTTCCAGTCTATATCTGTTATCACGACGACGGCTCCTTCAGATGCTTGAAACTGCTCTAAATTTCGGTGCTTTTAACGAGGGCGAACCCCGCCATTATTTCCTACGGGGCTCTTCGGCACTACATACGGAAAACCATCTTCATCTTTTACTACGGCTTCAACCCCATAAACCTGTTTTATGTTCTCTTGGGTTAATACTGAATACGGGTTCCCTGCCGCCGCAATGACGCCCCTGTTGAGCATGACCATCCTATCTGAGTACCTCGAGCCTAGATTTAGATCATGGATGGCCATAATTGCCGAGATATTCTTCTCGGTTACAAGGGTCCTGATCACATCCATGACCTCAAGCTGATGCCTTATGTCCAGGTTGGATGTGGGTTCGTCGAGCAGAAGAACATCTGGCTCTTGGGCAAGTGCTCTAGCAATCAGCACCTTCTGCTGCTGACCGCCACTTATCTCGTTGATGTCTCTCATGGCCAGATGTTCGATGTTCAGCATCTCGAGAACGTCTAAAACTTTCTCCTTATCATTCTGGCAGCTGCGCCAGCTTATATGAGGACGCCTCCCCATGAGGACGACATCGAATACCGTAGCGGGAAATGATTGATGGTCACTCTGGGGAATGTATCCAAGCTGTCTTGCGAGTTCCATTCTGGTCAAGTTGGTTATATCGCTTCCATCCAGCACTATCCTCCCTTTCTGAGGATTTAATATCCTATTTATACATCGAATCAGCGTGGACTTTCCAGCCCCGTTTGGTCCCACAATGCTCAAAACCTCAGATTTGGCCAGCTCCAGATGCACCCCCTGCAGGATGGGGGTGCTGGCATAGCCGAACTCCACATCCATCACCTTTAGCTTCGTATGTTCACACCCCTTTCACCAATATTCCTTCTTTTTTCGCATTATAAAGTAAAGGAAGACGGGCCCACCAACACAAGATGTGACAATTCCTACTGGGATTATCACGGGCGCCATAGCCTCTCTTGCGATGATATCTGCCGCCACCAAGAAAGCAGCTCCTAAAAGGCCGGAGGCTGGAATAACGAATCTGTTATCGCCACCGATGCAGATACGGGTCATATGAGGTGCAACCAGTCCGATGAACCCGATCATCCCGGTGAAACATATGATGACCGCAGCGATGAGGGACGCTATCATCATCACGAAGATCCTGGTCCGTTCGACGTTTATGCCGAGGCTCTTTGCAGCTTCGTCCCCGCTTCCCATCACGTTTAGATCCCACGATTTCCAGATGAGCAGCGGGATGCATATCACGAGAGCGATGGTGACGATGTAGATGTCGCCCCAGGTGGCTTTTCCGAGATCTCCCATCAGCCAGACCACTACGTCCTTCAGCGCATCAGAATCGGAAAAATAATGTAACAGAGACGATATCGCGCTGAAGATGTACGTCATGGCGATTCCAGCAAGGATCATCGTTTCTGGTGTGGCACGTTTATATCTAGTCAGTCCAACTATGACGAACGAGGGGATCAGCGAGAATAAAAAGGCGTTCCCCACCAAAAGAAGCTTTCCACCGCCTCCGATCCCCACGCCAGCTATGATGGCAAGAGCTGCGCCAAGTCCGGCACCGGCTGATATGCCGAGGGTGAAGGGCGAAGCCAGAGGATTTCTCAGGATTCCCTGCATCGCGGCGCCCGCAACGGCAAGTCCTATCCCAGCGAGGACGCCCATCACGACTCGAGTAAGTCTGATGTTCCAGACCACTATGGGGGCCAGCTCTGGGACGTCAAAGAAGTTCGGAAATAGCTTGTCGAAGATGGTGGCGTACACCTCTAAGACGGAAAACTTCAGCGGACCGAGCGATATGCTTATGCCGCATAGAAGTACTGTCAATAAAAT
>LUYE01000081.1 GCA_001602645.1 Methanosarcinales archaeon Methan_01 | reverse complement strand
ATTGTTGGGGCAGGATTGTGAAAAATACTACGGATTGGAGGGTTGATGCGGAAAGCCGGTTGGAAGATCTTCCCGCGTTCATATTTTTGCTCCTATCCGCTATATTTCGTCAAATTGCTCTCCGTGGAAGATAAATAGGATGCTGATTTCAGCATGCTGATTCTGCCACCGGGATTAGTAACATCTTGCTGAAGTTAAGAGCTAATTTACAAGACAATGAGGAGTGCCTAATGATTGCCTCCGATAAAAGCTTTTTGCCAAGCTAGAACCGATGGAATTTTCAGATTCTGCTATTCAGTTTCACATCAATTGAACTAATCAACGAACCTGCAAATCCCTTCAATCCCGAATCCCTGAGCTTACTTCTTACCAAAATCATCTTCAGGTAAAATGAGGAGACAGCCAAACCATAAAAAATATATATTCAATCATTCTTCGTGCTGACCAACTGCCAACCCTATTCTCCCTCCGATTCTAGCTCCTCATCCAGCCCTCCGACGGCGGACCCGTCTCAGTAGGCGTACTCCCGGATAGGGTCGTCGTGGTGGTTCAACAGGCCCAGGGCTGGCCCCTCACCGCCAGTGGCGAATTTGAGCATGGAGATATTCCCATCTGAGTTGCCGTAGGCGAAGACGGGGAGACGGCCAACGAAGCGTCGTCCAATGTGCCGGTTAATGGCCCTTCTCGAGCTTTTGAATCTGTTCTTCGCCTTTGGCGGCCAATTCCTTGAACTGATTGATGACATCCCGCATTTTGGGCAGAGCTTCCTGCTTATAGTTGCTGATGGATTCGAGGGCCTCCATGGCATCGGCAAAGGCAGCCTTCATCCCCTCTACGGAGATATTGGCTTCCATTGATCGCATATGGATCTCAGCCCCCTGATCCTTCAGCATCTGCGATGTGCTCCTGATGATATCATTCGTCGTCTCATTAAGCAGTTCAATCTTCTTCAGGACGACCTTCTGATGATAGAGAGCGCCGGCCACCGTCACCGAGGTTCGCAAAGCTGAAATCGTCACCGTTTTGGCCCTTTCTACCCCGCGCATCAGCTCTTTATTATTTCTGATAACAACCTCCATCGCCATTACGCCTTGCTGATTTACAACCACCATCTGCTGCATATCCATAATCCGCTGCCGCAGAGGAAAGAGGATCTCTTCAGTGACGAATCTGACTTTTTCCGGGTCTTCGTTCCTGGCTCTGGCAGCTTCGATCTGCATCTCGATCGATCTGTCCATCAGGATGCCGAGCTGGATCTCTTTCAACAGCTTCTTGGTCAAGCTGCGGAGGGCCTGCTGCTCGATCTCCAAAGTAGTGTTATCGTTTCTCAGGATCGCCTTCCCTCTCTCCAGCGAGGCGATGATATCCGCAATGGCCGAATCTGCTTTCTGGTATCGTGCAAAATAGGCTCTCACCGGATCGAAGACCTTGCCTAAAATGCCCGTCTTGGTGAAGTCGATTCGGCTGGGGTCCAGGTCTTTCAGCTCCCGGTTAAGATCCATCATACCTTTTGCTACTACGCCGCCTTCATCGCCGTCTCTGGACAGGTTCCCGACCGTCACCAGCAGAAGAGAGTTTTTGGCGGCCGAGCTCTTCATCGACTCGGCCCCAAAGGACTCGATTGACTGGAGTATGTACTTCTTTTTGGCAGACTCATCGATAGGTAGTGCGCCCCTAACCGGTTGATATTCTGTGATACGGATAAGTCAACAACTCCCTCAAT
>LUYE01000080.1:1731-1959 GCA_001602645.1 Methanosarcinales archaeon Methan_01 | reverse complement strand
CTTCCCTCAAAGGGGTTCATCCATGCCGATGGCTCCCTCAAGTCCGTGGATGAGCTGGCGGGAGTCCTCGGGAGGTCCGGTGTCACCTCGGAGGACGAGATGGTCCTCTACGGGGACTGCTTCTCCTGCGGCGATTTCACCTTCGTCTATTGGATCATGAAGTACTTGGGCCACCAGAAGGTCGAGATCCTCCGGGGGCCGGCGGCGGGGCTGCCCACGGCCGGGTCT
>LUYE01000080.1:0-1697 GCA_001602645.1 Methanosarcinales archaeon Methan_01 | reverse complement strand
GGTGGCACGGCATCCATCGTCTGGTACGCCCTGACCCTCCAGGGGCGAGACGTTAAGCTCTATACCTGGAACGACTGGCTGATACATAAATGAGCCAGTCGATTAAAAATAAACGGAATAAAATTAATTTTTTGTGATCAGATGTGATATCCGATCAAGCGACCCAGTCGCCGACGTTCTCCTCATGATATTCTATGGCGTCCTCGACGTAAGATAGGAGCCAGTCCTCCCCCGTCTCGCCCTCGCCGCTGTGCCAGCCGACGACGACGTTCCCGTCCTCCCTCAAAAGGGTGATTATGACCGTCAGGGGGATGTACCACTTCCCTGCGTTGGGATCGTAGACCTCAAAGAGGGCGTTGGCTCTTTCATTCTCCGGGTCTGCGATCAGGTTCTCGAAGGCTATGGCGTCTTCACCGACCTCCTCCAGGGCGGCGTTGGCGGCATCCTCCTGCTTTATGCAGGCTTCGCAGTTGGTGCTGTGATCGAGGATGAGGATCGGCCCATCTTCCAGGAGGTCGAGGACCCACGAGGGGTGGTCGACCTCGGAGCCAGCGCCGGGATGCTGGTCGGGGTAGGCGGTCCACCAGTCGTCGGGGCCGGAGCCGACGGGGTATTCTGCTGCCGAGACGGCGCCGATGAGGCCGGCAGCGATAACGATCTCTGTCACCAGGGCTGCAAGCTTATAATTGAGCGGATGAGAAATATCTACCAACTCCCACTATCGCTTTCTTATCCCCACTTCGCTTCTCACACCGTGAATCTCCAGCTTCAATCATCTGCAGATGTTAAATCCACAATCATGGATTTCTGTTTCGCCTAGTATGGCGTTCATGGCTGGATTAATCCCCCGGTGGACTATGTTGATATATAAAGCTGTTGGATATTTTATGATATTATCTTCAATAATCAAATTGAAGGCGCACATTTCACCATTTTAATCTCCCATATGGCTTCTAAATGTCATCATAACCGATCCTCTTCCATCGACTGAGGGAAGAGGCTCCAAGAGTATCGATATACTTATATATCGAATTAGCTTGATACGAGTGTTGCAAGGCCCGAGGAAGTTATGAGATGCGATATCTGCGCCAGGGAATCGGAGACGCTCTTTAAAGCGAGGCACCGGGATAGGGGCGGGGTGAAGATCTGCGAAGGATGTTTGAGACGGGAGATGGACCGGCTCGTCTCCTCCTCCGGGGGCTCATGCTGTTGAGCCGATCGATATGAGCGATATCGTCGAACCCCAGGACCCATGCGTAGAGAGGCTGGCAAAGCTTACAGGAGACCGCTGTAAAGCCAAGAACGCGGCCCGTAGGCTCAAGGCCCTCACCGAGAAGATAGACGAGGCCGAGCTGGCGGCGGAGGCCGATGTCTTCAGGGCGATGGCCGATCCCTTCAGGCTGGCGATCCTCCAGCTCCTCAGAGATGGCGAGCTCTGCGTCTGCGAGATCATGACCGCCCTCGAAAGGCCCCAGTCCTCCACATCTCATCATCTGTCCATTCTGAAGAGGGCGGGGCTGGTGAAGGAGAGGAGGGAGGGGAAGTGGTCCCGATACCGTCTCTCCGAGGGGGCGGTTATCGAGATGATGAACCTGGCGGGGCTGATGACGGATGGTCGAGAGGGATGAAATGACCGGATATCGAGGGAGAACGGCTCTCGGGAAGGTATAAAAGATGAGAATCGATCACTTGAAGTG
>LUYE01000056.1 GCA_001602645.1 Methanosarcinales archaeon Methan_01 | reverse complement strand
CCGTCGTTCCGCACTAACAATGTAATCTCCAAACATTTTCCCCATAATTTATAGCAAAGATTTATTAAATACCCCGTTATATCCCGTTTTTTAGGGGTAGCAATTATGGATATAAGGACCCTTCCTCTGGATCATCTAGGTTTAGTTTCAGGCGTATTCGACCATCTAGACATCGCAGATCTGATCGATGATCGACTTCCTAAAAAGAGAAACCACAACCTAGAGCATTCAAGGCTCATAAAGGCCATGATCCTGAACGGACTGGGCTACGTTGGCCAAAGACTGTATTTGTTCCCGGAGTTTTACGAGAAGCTTCCCGTCGAGAGGTTGCTCGGTGAAGGTGTCACCGCCGCAGACCTGAACGATGATGCCCTCGGCAGGACCCTTGATGCGATTTATGCCTACGGTCCGACAGAACTCTTCAACGATATAGCTCTGAAGGTTATGAGCCAGTTGGATCTCGGAGTTCAACGGCTTCATGCCGATACTACGAGCTTCAGCGTCCAGGGAGATTATGAGGGTCCAAGCGGTCGAAACGCTATCGAGATAACCCTTGGCCATTCCAAAGACGGCCGGATGGATCTGAAGCAGTTCGTCCTGGGATTGGTGACAAACCAGGACGGCATACCTCTTTTTGCCAAAGCCCAATCGGGCAATGCCTCAGATAAAATCACGATCATGGAGTCATTCCTGAAGATCAAGAGCGGCCTACGTCTTGACGATGCCGCGTATTACATAGCAGATAGTGCGGTCTACAGCGAGAAAAATATCCAGCAGCTTGGGACCGAGATGCTCTGGATAACTCGCGTACCTGCAACGCTTAACGAGTGCAAACAGCTAATAGATAGCGATCTTGATATGGTCGAATGTCAGGATCAAAGGTACAAATGCTTTTCGACAACATCAAACTATGGAGATATAAATCAAAAGTGGGTCGTTTATCAGTCTGAACCGATGCAGGCGAGGATGGAAAAGACCTTTGAAAAGCGGCTCGAAAAAGAAGATCGGCAAGCGGAGAGAGACCTCGCAAAACTGAGACATCGCGAGTTCGCATGTGAGGCAGATGCGATAAAAGAAGCTGAATTATGGATCGCTAAGCTTCCGTTACACAGATTCAAGGATTTATCGGTAAAATCGGTCGTCAAAAAAGTGGAAAAGAAAAGGGGTCGGCCGAAGAATGGTGAAACGCTCATCGTGATCCATCTAATCGAGGCTAGGGTAGAATTAGATTTAGATAAGGTATTAAAAGAGAAATCTAAGCTTGGAAAGTTTATTTTAGCCTCAAATGACATCAATATAGATCCTGATACCATTCTAAGCTACTATAAAGGGCAGCAAGAGGTTGAAAGAGGGTTCAGATTCCTCAAAGATAAGAGCTTCCGCGTGGCGGAGGTCTATCTCAAGAAAGAAGAGAGGATTGAAGCTCTTGCCATGATAATGGTCCTGACGCTCATGATATATTCTATCGCGGAGTGGCTGATAAGAAAACGGATGCGTGAGACGGGAGAGACCATACCTAACCAGCTAAAGAAGCCAACACAAAAACCAACCTTCAAGTGGGTAGCTTTTCTGTTCATGGGGGTAGCTGAAGTTACAGTGTGGATCAATGGTGAAATGAACCTAATGATAGCGAACCTTAATGATAATCTTGTTAGGATTATTCGAT
>LUYE01000016.1 GCA_001602645.1 Methanosarcinales archaeon Methan_01 | reverse complement strand
TCCCTCGATATAAATAGCAAGTCACAAGTATATAAATCAACCTATTATGAGGTCACGATCTACTCATGGTGGTGCGCCTGCATTTGGTTGAAATATCCGAAGAGACACGATACCGATCCTGATTTCATGGATATTCATTTTGATCTCCTCTGTTCTCAACGTTTCTGCCCGCCATTGACACGTCTCCTGGACGGAGGCAGACCAAGCCGTATCTCGATGAGCTTGTACTTGGATGCACAACCAGCCTTCTACATCAAGTATTGCAGATGATGCTGTGATGCCCAGGCTAAAGTGAGGTTTTATACATCAACGAGACCTATTATGATCTGCTGAAAACCGGACGGATGATCAGGTATGCCGCTTACTGGAATAATAAAGAAATCTGGAAATCATTATGTAGCCCTTTGTCTTGAGATCAATATATCTAGCCAGGGCGATAGCATAGAGGAAGCAAGGAGGATGCTTCTGGAAGCCTGTGATGAGTACATCTCGTATATGAAGGATGAAGGATTATTGAATGATATAAAGCCAGTCTCCCTTGATATTCTTCGAGAATTTCTTATCGACGACGTCGAATATGTAAGGCCTTCGTCCAACTGGTTTTATTCAGAGAGCATCACCTTCGAGGTCTCTGCCAGTGTCTAAAAAGATACCACCCATCTCGAGCCAGAAGTTTGTAACGCTACTTAATCGAGGCGGTGCCAGGTTCATTCGGCAGAGCGGAACCAGTCATGCCATCTTCGAACGAGAAAAAGACGGGATAGTACACCGGGCTCCCGTGATAATGGCTAGGAGCGAACTCTCCTCTAAATATATGAAACCAGAATAGTTCCGCAGGACCTCCGACTCGGACCACCCCTGAGCGAGAAGGCCGATGACGAGCTCAACGGCGAGGCGCGTGCCTCTGATCACGGGCTTTCCCGCGAGGATCTCAGGATCGACGACGATCCGATCTTTCCAGATCATCTCTTATCACCTGCCAAGTTATTCGATCCTCATCTCATCTAAATAAATGGGTTTGCCTCGGGAACGGTCAACACCTCCTTTGGATCATACCGTCCTCAAGAAAGATAAAATAGAGCGAAGAGAGGTGGCAAGATATGGCTTACATCGAGATCTTTGTGGATGGGAAGGGCTCGGCCCGAGCGGAGATCGACGACCGAAACCCCCGGACCGCTGCGGAGATAATCGGGCGGCTCCCCCTGGAGGCGAGGGCCCAGCTCTGGGGGGAGGAGGTCTACTTCTCTCTTCCTTTCGGCCTTGCTGACGAGAACCCGTCTCCGTCGTCGGAGGCGGGGGACGTCTCCTTCTGGACGCCGGGCTCGGCCTTCTGCATATTCTTCGGCCGGACCCAGCCTTATTCGGCGGTCAACCACATCGGGAGGATCGTCTCCGGCCTCGATGTATTTCCCGGCGTCGAGGCGGGGGACCGGATCGTCCTCCGGAAGGGGTAGGCTTGAGGCGGAGGCTCAGCCCACGCCGCCGGTGGGGCTTCTCCATGATCAGAGGAAGATTAATAGTGAAGGCGGCGGATATATTCCGAGCAGTTCAGAGCAGGATGATCTGACCAGGATGATCTTAGCAGGATCTTGAGGTGAACGAGATGACGAAGGTTTTGGTAGTCTACCATTCTCGGAGCGGGAACACCGCCAAGATGGCGGCGGCTGTAGCCGAAGGCGCGCGGAACGGTGGTGCGGAGGCGGTTTTGAAGAAATTCGAAGAGGCGACCTTGGAGGATCTGACCGGAGCCGACGGGATCGTCCTCGGTGCCCCCACCTACTTCGGGACCCTATCAGGCGAGATGAAGGGCTTCATCGACAGGTCGGTCCGGGTCCGGGGCCGCCTCGAGGACAAAATCGGCGCGGCCTTCACCTCCTCGGGGAGCCCCACGGGCGGAAACGAGACGACGCTGATCTCCATCATCGAGGCGATGCTGATCCACGGGATGGTGATCGTCGGAGACCCCCTCGAGACCGGGGGCCACTACGGCGCCGTCGCCGTAGGAGCCCCCGACGCCTCGGCCCTGATCGCCTGCCGAAAGCTCGGCGAGCGGGTCGCGAGATTCGCGAAGGTCGTCGTGACGGCCTGAAGCCCGGAGGATCATGACCCGCCCAATGGATGATCTCGCGGATACGGCCGAGAAGATCAGGTCCATGGAGATCCGGGGGGCTGCCCTCATCGGGAGGGCCGCCGCCTCTGCCCTGAAGGAGTTTGCCCTCTCCATCGATCCGGCCGGGATCGATGAGTTCAACGCCCAGGTTGGCCGGGCCGCCGACGTCCTGCTGAAGACGAGGCCGACGGCGGTGTCGCTATCCAACGCCATCAGGATGGTAATGCGCTACGACGGGGAGGACCTGGAATCGGCCCGAACCTCCCTGGCGAAGAACGCCGACGCCTTCGTCGAGCGGTCCCTCAGGGCCGTCGAAAGGATCGGGGAGATCGGGTCCCGGAGGGTCCGGGACGGCGATGTCATCCTCACCCACTGCAACTCCTCCGTCGCCCTCTCGATCATAAAAACGGCCTTCGACTCCGGCAAGGATATCAAAGTCATCGCCACCGAGTCGCGGCCTAGGTATCAGGGCCACCTGACGATCAAGACCCTGGACGGCTGGGGGATCGAGACGGAGCTGGTCGTCGACTCGGCGGTGAGGTCGGTGATCAACGAGGTAGACCACGTGATCGTCGGCGCCGACGTGATCACCGCAAACGGCTCCCTGGTGAACAAGATCGGGACCGCCGCGATCGCCCTCGCCGCCTCCGAGGCGAGGACGAGCTTCGTCGTGGCGGCGGAGACCTACAAGTTCAGCCCCGAGACGATGATGGGGGAGCTCGTCCCCATCGAGGAGAGGGCCGCCGAGGAGGTCTACCCCGGGATATCGGAGCTACTGCACGTCCGGGTGAGAAACCCCGCCTTCGACGTCACTCCCCACCAGTACATCGACGTCATCTGCACCGAGGTGGGGGCGATCCCGCCGGAGATGAGCTACCTCGTCATAAAGGAGATGCTAGGCTGGGAGATGGAGGGCCGGGCCCTCTGACCCCTTCTCCTCAGCCCCCCACCCCCCTCCTCTGGCCTCCCTCTCAGACCTTCTCAGCCTCTCCTGCCCCTCCCCGAGATCAGGTGCAGGGCCATCGCTCCCAGGGCGGCGGAGATCCCGAACCCCGGCATCCCCTCAGCCTCCTGAGATTCGGCCGGAGCAGGAGCTCCCCCCTCCTCCCTTACAATGGGGCAGGGTGGGTACTCCTCCTCGTCCTCTTCAATATCTGATCCCCCCGCCTCTCCGATCGCGGAGGCAGATCCCTCGGTGACGATCACCTGGACGGGGGCCCACTCCGGTGGAGCGCCCTTTGCAGCGATCCCGACATCAAAGGAATAGTCTCCCGGCGAGACGTTCCCAGCCTCCACCTTGAGCTGACAGTCGAACTCCAGAACAGTTCCGGAATCCACCCACTTCGTGCACTTGGGACCTGTTATCGATAGCCCCTCGGGGATGTTCCTGAACTTCAGCCCCGCATAGGTGCTCTCGCTCCCGAGGTTCTGGATGGAGACGTTGAACCCCGCCTCCGCCTCGGGGCTGACGTAAATCGTCGGCACCTCCACTATCTTGAAGAAGACCGAAGCCTCAGCCTGCCCCGCCAGGAGGACCAACAGAAGAACCGGTAATGCTCTTCGCATGACCTTTTATTGGCAGAACAGCATTAAAATCCTTTCGGACGATGTTCTCCTCCTCCGGAATGATGGCCAAGAAATGGCCATAAATGGGTCAAATAAAAAAAGTTGGCGATTGTCCCCCGATCGGGGAGATCGCTAAACCTTAAATCGGCATAGATGGGTCCTTAAAGGTCGTAAACATCTGTTCCGCTAAGGCCGTGACGTCCGTATACGGCTTAGTTTCACCGGTCTTATTCGTCGCTGGCGTCGCAGCCTCGGGGGCCGGGGTCACCGCGGCTGCTGCAGGAGCAACGGCGGCAGGCACATCGGCGGGCTCGTAACCCGAGGTATCAGGGCTGACCAGAAATCCGTTGACGGTACCCTCTTTGACCTGGCCCAGGCTGTCGGACTGGACGACGGTTCCCGAGAGGTCGTCGGCGGTGGCAGATCCCGCGATGATCGTAGAGACCAGGACGCCGTCCTGGAGGGAGAGGATCTGGAGTTCAAATCCCTCTTCGGAGGCCTGACCTGTGACGACGCCGTTCCAGGGCTCAGGGGCCTCGGAGTTCGCGGCGCCATAGAGGAGATCCTCCGACTGGTGGACGACCATCGAGATCTGGCCGTCGTCGGTGTTCAGGATCCAGGACCCTCTGAGGCTCTGGACCGATGAGGCGGCCGTCTCTTCCTCCGGCGCCATCTCGCCGGCCTCCGACGGTCCCGTCTCGGTGGCGTTGATGCTGTCGTTGACCAATGCGTCGGCATCCTCTGCCATTGAAAGTCCAGATATGAGGGTGATGGTGATCAGCGCCGATAGGGCTATCCGTCCAAGGTTCAAGTTAACACCTCTAGCATTTTATCCCACTCCGTTGATAATGGGCAGCTTTTTAACCCCACTGCCGATGGAGGGATTTCCTCTAACCATTAATAAGCTTTTCATAGCCCAGAAAACCCGGATTTCGACATCAAGAGCCCCGGGAGGCCTCCTCCAGCACCTTCAGCATCTCCGTCGGGTCCGTCGTCGGCTGCCGGCAGACCCTATCCGAGCAGACGTAGGCCGTCGTCCTCCCCTCCAGAGCCACCATATCCGCCGTGAAACTGGCGAGCTGGGCGATCCCCTGGTCACCCCCCTCCGGCCTGAAGAGGACCACCTTCCTCGGGAGGAACCTCGACCTCAGGGCCTTCAGCATCTCCGCCGTCGCCGGGGACCCGGCCGCCCCCACCATCACCACCTCCGAGGCCGGCCCCAGGGAGAAGTCCAGGGCGGAGAGGAGGTGGAGATACGCCGATGGAGCCCTCATAACCTGGGCGGCGAAGGCCTGCAGCGCCTCCGATCCTATCTCCTCCAGCTCCGGGTCGCCGGTCATCCTGGCGAGCCTCAGAAGGTTGAAGGCGGCGACGGCGTTCCCGGAGGGGAGGGCACCGTCGTGGCCGTCCTTCCTCCGGACGATCAGCTCTTCTCCATCCTCGGGGGTGAAGAAGAAGCCGCCACCCTCCCCGTCCCGAAACCTCGTCACCATCTCCAGGGCGAGGGAGCGGGCAGCCTCCAGGTGCTCTGGCCGAAATCCCGCCTCATAGAGCTCGAGGAGCCCCCAGATCAGGAAGGCGTAGTCGTCGAGGTTTCCCAGGATCCCGGCGGTACCATCCCGGTACCGGTGGAGGAGCCGCCCCCTCCCATCCCTCATCCGATCGAGGATGAACCCCGCGGCTCGATCGGCCGCCTCCTTCAGCCCCCCATCCCCCAGAACCTGGGAGCCCCGGGCGAGGGCGGCGATGGCGAGGCCGTTCCAGTCGGCGAGGACCTTGTCATCCTTCTTGGGCCTCGCCCTCCCCTCCCTGGCGGCGAAGAGCCTCTCTCGGGCGGCCTCGAGCCTTTCCTGAAGGCGCGACTCCGACACCCCCAGCTCCCTGGCGTGATCTCCGAGGGGCCTCTTCATGGCGAGGACGTTCTTTCCGGTGAGCCTTCCCGTCGCCTCCTCCCGGAAGTTTCCCTCCTCCCGGAGGCTGAAGATCCGCGCCACCAGCTCCGCCTCGTCGGGGTCGAGGACGGCTCGGACCTCCTCCAGGGTCCAGAGGTAGAACCTCCCCTCCTCCCCCTCGCTGTCGGCGTCCTCGGCGGAGTAGAAGCCCCCCTCGGGGGCGGCGAGGTCCCGGAGGAGGTAGGCGAAGACCTCCCGGGCGATCCTGGCGTACTCGGCCTTTCCCGTCGCCTGATGGGCCTCGAGGCAGGCGAGGGATATCATCGCCTGGTCGTAGAGCATCTTCTCGAAGTGGGGTAGGTGCCAAAGCGCATCGGTGGAGTAGCGGTGAAATCCGTACCCTACATGGTCGAAGATCCCCCCCCTCCTCATGGCGCGGAGGGTGATCTCCGTCATCTGCACCCCTCCGGCATCTCCGGTCCTCCTCCAGTGGCGGAGGAGGAAGAGGAAGGTCGTCGGCGAGGGGAACTTGGGGGCACCCCCAAAACCGCCGTTGGAGGCGTCGAAGCGGGCTACGAGGCTCTGATAGGCCGACCTGATGGCGGCCTCGTCGAGGCGAAGGTCCGCCACCTCCGGCGGCTGACGGAGGACGGAGGCCATCTCCTCCGCCGATGCGAGGATCATGGCTCGCTCGTTCTTCCATAGGTGGCGGATCCGGGGTATGAGGTCGAGGATCCCGATCCTTCCAAACCTCGACTCCTTCGGGATGTAGGTGGCGGCGAAGAAGGGCTTCTTATCCGGGGTGAGGATGACGGTGAGGGGCCAGCCGCCGGAGCCGGTCATCATCTGCGCGACGGCCATGTAGACGGCGTCGAGGTCCGGCCTCTCCTCCCGGTCGACCTTGATCGGGACGAAGGTGTCGTTCAAAAGCCTCGCCACCTCCTCGTCCTCGAAGGACTCGGCGGCCATGACGTGGCACCAGTGGCAGGTGGAGTAGCCGATCGATAGGAATACCGGCTTGTTCTCCCTCTCAGCCCTGCTGAACGCCTCCTCCCCCCAGGGGTGCCAGTCGACGGGGTTATTCGCATGCTCCAGGAGGTAGGGGCTCTTCTCAAAGGCCAGGCGGTTCTTCCTCTTCACCCTCATCCCCTCCCCGGCTCTCGGGGCATCTCCTCCGGCAGAACCGGCCCTCTTGGCCCCCTTTTCGTCCTCAAAGCTCCGGCCCCGGGGCAGTCGGCGAAATCGCCGTCTTCCGCCTCCACCTTCTCCCCGTCCTCCCTTTCTTCTTCAATCTTCTCGGCCTCGACGTGCCCCCAGAGGACTTCGCCCGGCCGTCCCCAGCGCCCCGCCTCGATCACCGTTCCGGGGTAGACGATCGTCCCAACCCCGGTCTTCACCCCCCCGCCGAGGACCGCCCCGAAGGCCTTCCGGCCGGTCTCGGCCCCTGCTCCGCCGGAGAAAGATCGGATCGGCGAGCCGTCGTGGCGACGGTTGGCGATGACGGTCCCGACGCCGAGGCTGCATCCCGGTCCGATGAGGCTGTCTCCGACGTAGCAGAGGTGGGAGACCTCCGTCCCATCCATGATGGTGCTCCCCTCGATGACGACGCCGTTTCCGATCCGCACCCCGTCTCCTATGGAGGTGGTGCCTCGGATGAGACAGTTGGGCCCGATGGCGCATCCTTCTCCGATCACCACCGGCCCCGCCACGTAGGAGCCGGACCTGATCGCCGTCCCCCTGCCGACGGCCACCTCCCCGGAGAGGGAGGCGTTCGCCTCCACCTCTCCCAGGACCCCCCGGGTCTCGGGAGGCATGAGGGTCTCGTTCGCCCTCAGGATGTCCCAGGGGAAGACGATCTCGATCCACCTTTCCACCACCTCCGCCCCGACCAAGACCCCATCGGCGAGGAGGACCCTGACGGCCGCCAAAATGTCCCTCTCCCCCCCTCCACCGATGGGGACCCTTCGGAGGGCTTCGAAGGCCCTCTCATCGAGGAGGAAGATCCCGGCAGAGACGAGGTTTGAGAGGGGCGCTTTGCCTTCATGGGAGATCGATCTTAGGCGGCCCTCGCCCACCTCCAGGATCCAGTCCCGATCCGGGCGGGGTCCTTCGACCCTCGCCACCGCCAAAGCCGGCGCCTCCAGGGCCATCAGCCTCTTGAGGTAGGCGGCGTCGGGAAGGACGTCGCCTCGGAGGACGAGGAACCGGTCCTCGGCTAGGGCCTCGGCCGCCAGGAGGGCGGGGCCGGTCCCGAGCCCCTCCTCCTGGAAGGCGTACTCGATCTTGACGTCGAGGCGGCTCCCGTCCCCGAAGGCGTCGACGATCTTCTCCCTCTGGTGGCCGACGACGATGACGAGCCTCTCAGCCCCCGCCTCCTTCGCCCTCCCCACCAGGTGCTCCAGGAGGGGCTTTCCGCCGATGGGAAGCATCCCCTTGGGGAGGGTGGCGGTGAGGGGGAGCATCCTTCTCCCCTCCCCCGCCGCGAGAATTATCGCCTGCACGAAGATCCGGTCTCCCTAATCTCCCTCGAATATCCTGAGGGCCTCTTCGACGCTTCTGTCCTCGACGGTGATGGCGCTGATGGCGTCGCACATCCTGACCGCTTCTTTGAGGTTCTTCTGATGAATGTTCCTCCCGGTGGCGTTCCCGGCGGCGCCGCTGATGTGGATCTGGTCGTGAAGCTCCTTCAGGAAGGACTCGGGGTCGCGGCTCGACCCGCCGGCGCAGACGACCTTCGTCCTCCCGCCGGCGGCCACCGCCTCTTTGAACATCAACTCGGACCTCGCCCCCTCCTTTCTCGGATAGTTGACCTTGACGAAGTCCGACCCCAGGGCTGCGGCGACTCCGGTCGCCCCTGCGATCAGTTGGGGGTCCCGTTCGTCTCTGACGGCCTTGCCCCGGGGATAGATCCAGAGGACGGTGATGAGGCCGCGCCGGTGGGCCTGGAGGACGATCTGGGCCGCCTCCCGGAGCATCTCCGCCTCATACTCGCTCCCCAGGTAGACCGTATAGCCGACCCCCAGGACGGCTAGGCCGCTCTCCCTCGCGAACTCCTCCACCTGGGAGACCTCGACCAGCTGGCGGCTGATGGGGTCCCTCTGGTCGGCCTTCACCAGGTCGGTCTTGGAGTTGAGCTTGACCAGGTACGGAACCCTCGGGTAGTCCATCCCGTACCGGGCGATGAGGCCGAGCTGGGCGGCGAAGACCCCGATCTTCCCGCGGTCGGCGATCCGGAAGAGGTGCTCGGGGTCGCCGTCCTCGGAGCTGATCCCCGGGCCGCTGAAGTCTCGGTTGAGGTGCTCGACCTTCTGGTCTCCGGCAAAGAGCATCAGCCGGCCGCTCTCTCTCGTGATCTTCAGGTAGTTCTCCTGGTAGTCCCACCGCCTTCCGGGCGGAACGTCCGCGGGGACCAGCACCTCTTCTCGTTCCATTCTTCTCGTCATCTTCCTCACTCCTCCGATATCGTCTCGAGCCTAACCTGAGGGACGAGCCTCTCGACGTCCTCTCTGGTGGCGAGGGCAGTCCCCTGCCGAAGCGTCGTCGCCGTTCCGGCGGCCGTTGCCGCGATCAGGGCCTCGGGAAGGTCCTTTCCCGAGGCGAGGCCGCAGATGAACCCCGCCACGGAGGAGTCTCCGGCGCCGATGGTGTTCACCACCTCCACCTCCGGAGGAACCGCCTGGTACGCCCTCCCGTCGGAGACGAGGAGGATCCCCCTCGGCCCCATCGAGACCAGGACGATACCCACTCCGCGCCGGTTTATCTCCCGGGCCGCCTCCAGGATCTCCCCCCTCTTCTCAAGTTTTTTGCCCACCAGGGCGGAGAGCTCGTGGATGTTCGGCTTTATGACGTCGGGCTTTCCGCGGATCCCCACCGAGAGGGCGTCCCGGTCGACGTCCAGGACCACCTTCGCCCCTCGGAGCCGAGCCGTCTCGATGATCTTCCGATAGATCTCGGGGTGGGCCCGGGGCGGGAGGCTCCCACCGATGCTGATGAACTCCGGATCCTCGATCGTTCGGACTACGTCGGCGATCTCGAGGAGCTCGAAGGGCTTCACCTCGGGGCCGGCGGAGTTGAGGATGATCTGCCTTCCGCTCGCAAGCTCGTGGATGACGATGTTAGTCCTCGTCTCGCCGGAGACGGGGATGAAGCTGCACTGGGTCCCGTCCCTGATCAGCTGGGCCTCCAGCTGGCGGCCCGCAAAGCCGGCGACGAAGCCTAGGGCCCGGTTCGGGACGCCGAGGGCGGTCAGGACCTTTGAGACGTCGATCCCCTTCCCTCCGGCGTAGCTCTCCTCCCGGATGATCCGGTTCGATACGTCCTCCTTGATCTCGCTGACCCAGAGGGTCCTGTCCAGGGCGGGGTTCAGGGTTATGGT
Organism: Methanosarcinales archaeon Methan_01; assembly: GCA_001602645.1. Classification (GTDB taxonomy): domain Archaea; phylum Halobacteriota; class Methanosarcinia; order Methanotrichales; family Methanotrichaceae; genus Methanocrinis. The sequence goes on along the minus strand of LUYE01000016.1, from coordinate 44,833 downwards.
GTAGATCACAGATGACATCTCCGTTTATGGCTGAGGTGGCAAGATCTTCGCCCTTCCTCTCGGGGCTCTTTGGAGCGGGGTCACCAACCTCGCCGCCTCCGGTATATCTTCATCATCTCTTCGATCGTCTCTGGTTCGATCATTCCGACGGCAGAGACGGTCTCGTAGAACCGTCTGGGGACCGGGGCAGCCTCCAGGTCGAACCCCTCCCGCCTCTTGAACCTGTACTTCTCGTCGAAGATCCTCCGGCCGAGCTCCTCCAGCTCCCCTTCCGTCTTCTCGATCCCCACCGAGCCCAGGGCCTCGATGACGTTCTCGGTGGTGTAGACCGCCCTAGCAAAGAGGCAGCCGACGAGGGAGTTGTAGACGCCCCTCGAGTCGTCCTCCCGGATGATGGCGTCGACCATCTCCTCGGGGCTGAGGGGCTTCTTCGCCGCCCGCTGGTCGATGCTGTATCCGGCGTTGTCGAGGTGGGAGTGCCTCACCCCCACGGTGAGGCCGACGATGGATGCGGGGCCGGTGTGGTAGCCGGGAACCTCGTTCTTGCCGAGGGCCATGGCGAACTCCCGACCGCCATACCTTTCCGAGGCCGCCTCGACCCCTTCGGCCAGGGCTGAGTAGAACTCATTCTGCTTCTTGACTATGTTGTCTATGGCCTTCAGGTATTCATCGACGTCGTTCCACTGTAGGTTTACGCTGAGGGCGTCCTCGGGGGTTATAAGGCCCCGCTCTAGGGCTTCCGTCGCCCAGGCTAGGACGACACCGGTGCTGATGGCGTCGATCCCCTGCCGCTCGCAGGCCTCGATCAGCTCTAAGACCCCCTCGGGGGATGAGACGCCGAGGTTTGAGCCGAGGGCGTAGATCAGCTCGAAGTCGTAAGATATCTTCCTGATCTCGTACTCGTGGTCGCGGGAGAAGGAGGTCTTGAGCATCCCGATGTGGATGCAGCCGATGGGGCAGTGGGCGCAGGAGACTCGCCTGAAGAGGTAGTCGTCGGCGAGAACTTCGCCGCTGATCTTCTCCGCCCCCTCGAAGCTGCTCTCCTGAAAGTTTCGGGTGGGAAGCCCTTTCAGCTGGTTTAGGACGTTGATGTTGATGGGGGTTCCGATGTCATGATACTTCTCCATGACGTCGGTCTGGACGACGGTATCGTAGAGCCGCTTGTAGATCTCCCTGTATCTCTTGGAGTCTGGAACTTCGACGTCCTCGGTCCCCGAGACGACGATCGCCTTCAGGTTCTTCGACCCGAAGGCGGCGCCGAGGCCGAGCCTTCCGAAGTGCCGATAGGTGTCGACGACGACCCCCGCATATTTGACTAGCCTCTCGCCTCCGGGCCCGATCCTGATGATGGACCTTCGGCCGACGCCCGTCTCGACGTCGCGCAGGATGTAGCCGACGACGGTGGCTGGGATCCCCCATATCGACCTCGCGTCCTTGATCTGGACGTCGTCGTCCCTGATGGAGATGTAGCAGGGCCGGTCGGCAGCGCCCCTGATGACGATCGACTCGTGGCCCGCAAACCTCATGGCCATGGCGAGCCTCCCGCCGGCGTAGGACTCGCCGAGCTCGCCGGTGAGGGGGGACTTGAAGGTGGCGACGGTCTTGGTCATCGCAGGAAAGAGGGCGTTTAGGGGGCCGATGCTGAATATTATCGGGGCCTCTGGCGAGAGGGGATCGGTCCCTGCGGGACACTCCTCCAGAAGGAGCTGGGTCGCGACCCCCGTCCCGCCTAGCCACTCCTCGAAGAGGTCGCGCCTCTCCTCAACAAAGCTCTCGCCTTTGTCGAGATCGATGTAAAGGACTCTTCTCAGCATCCTGTCCACCTCCTACGTCTGGCCATCAATCTTCCACCTCTTCCATCTCCAGGACGCCGTGGGGGCAAAAGGCGATACATGCCCCGCAGTGCTTGCACTTGACCGCCTTTCCCTCGGCGTCTAGGGAGATGGCTCTGATGAGGCAGGCTTCGGCGCAGGCGCCGCATCCCTCGCAGAGGTCTCGGTGGAAGACTACCCTTCCGTCCTCCCTCTGCTCGAGGGCCCCCGTGGGGCAGGCTGCGACGCAGGGGGGGTCTTTGCAGGCGTGGCAGACCACCACGGCGAAGTCGCCCTCCAGGCCTCCCTGGGTCTTGACTTTGATGGCGCTTCTGGCCAGGGAAGCCCGGCCCGTGTTGATCCTGCTGCAGGCGAACATGCAGGAGAGGCATCCGATGCACCTCTCCGGGTGGGCCACCTTCAGCCTCCTCCTCTTTCTCTTCGCCCTCTCGGCCTCGCCTTCCGCCTCCCCCGTCCCTATCCCTGGGGCACTGGGCTCCACCAGGTCTTGAGAGTTCTTCAAACCAGCTCACAACCTCGATATCCATCGGTCCAGGCAATGGCTATTCGTCTGAAATGGCTCCTCTTCCTGAAGGGCAAAACGAGATGGCCGTCTTCGCCGATCAGAACGACCTAAAAATAGGTCTGCATAATTATTAATCGTTTCCAGTCATGCTTCCCGAGGGCGGTCGGGGGATCGGAGCGGCTATTTGATGAGGTTACATGGATAAAGCCGGATTGGAGGGGAGGGGCGAGCGCCCTTCCCGGCCTCAATCGGCGTCCTCGAACCTCTCCCCCAGGGTCTTGAGGACGGAGGGGAGGGTGGTGTACTCCATATCCTCCATCGGGAGGCGGTGGGGCTCGAAGGGGCCGTGCCTCCTCATGTAGTCGGTGATCTCGTGGACCCTCTGCCTGGTGAGGTCGAAGGCGGGGTCTCGGAAGAGGTCGACGGGGCCGATCAGCATACCTCTCGCGATCTGGAATCCGGCAGCTATGACCCGGGGGGGACCGTCGAACCTGCTGCAGACGGCGTCCTCAAAGGCGCAGGGCATCAGGGGTCCGTTGTGGCTCCCCCTCATCCAGCCGCTGACGAGGTGGCCGAGGGAGAAGGGCTCCAGGACCTCACCGAGGGCGGGAAGCCCCGATTGCGCTCTCACCAGGGCGACGGGGTCGTCCTTGCCGACGTAGGTTCCGGCAGTCTGGTAGAGCTTCTCGGTGCTGATGACAGCGGCGGGCTCTTCCTCGGGGAGCTTCCCCGCCTTGGGGTAGACTCTCTTGATGACGTACCTGCTCTTGGCGCCGATGAGGGCCAGCATGTCGTACATCTCCTCGGGGGACTCCATCATCACCTTCTTGTGCTCCATGATGTCCCAGACCTCGAAGACGAACCCATGGTGGATGCTGGGGTCGATGACGAGGCCGGCGGTGTTGAAGGGGTCGGCGAAGATCCGAAATATCGGGAGGTTGAAGGCTCCGGGCTCCGTCTTGTCCATCATGAAGGCGACGACCGGCTCGGCCGCCCTCTCGGTGAACTCCATCTCGGCTACCCCCGGCCCCATCCCCTTGATGTTGCCGCAGAAGGCGTCGCAGAGGAGGTCCTGGCCTGCGCCGTAAAGCTTCAGCTCCTTCGCCTTCTCCGTCGCCTTGCACATGACGTCCCAGGCTAGGCCGTGGATCTCGGCGCTGTCCTCACCCATCAAGTGGGTCATCATGAGCTGGAGGTCGTCGCCGACGGACATGACCTTGAAATCGATGATCTCGCCTTTCGCCTTCTCCCGGGCCAAGACCGAACTGGCGGTCTCCTTCAGGGCGGGGTGAACTGTGGCGTGTCCAGGCCATCCGCCGACATCTGCCTTGATCAAGCTGATGGTGATTTTATTCATTCACAATCCCCTCTGTCCGGTCGACCCCTCGGCTCGAAATCGGCCTTTATCGGGGCGCCGTGCCCCGGCCCGATGACCGACGGGGGAGGTTTGATGAAGATCTTTGCCAACCGGCCTTGGTGATTCTACTGGATGATCCTCTACCTTTTGCCTTTTACCTGTTGCGGTTCTCTCTTTCAGATCGCCGGCTTCCACGGCCTCACCTCGTCTCCTCGCCCCGGTCCTGAGGCATCTCGGGCTGGAAGAGAGCTTTATTACAGGAGAGGTACATGTTTCGATGAGGAGCGCGACAGGTTATGGAAGTCATAGCGAAATATTACGTCGAGACCGACCTTCCGATCGAGAAGGCCGCGGAGGCGATAGCCGCCGAGCAGTCCACGGGTACCTGGACCGAGGTGGACCGGGAGCGTCTGGCCAGAGACCTCGCCGCCCGGGTGGTCAGGGCCGAGGGGACCTTCGCGTACATCGCCTTCCCCAAAGAGCTCTTCGAGCCGGGGAACATCCCTCAGTACCTATCCGTCGTCGCCGGAAATCTCTTCGGCCTCGGGGCATTGAAGAAGGTCAGGCTCCTGGACGTCATATTCCCCCAGAGCCTCGTCAAAGCTCATCGAGGGCCGAGGTTTGGAATTAAGGAGGCCCGGAAGATCCTGGGGGTCTTCGATCGGCCCCTGGTGGGGACGATCATCAAGCCGAAGGTGGGCTTGAGCCCCAAAGATACGGCGGAGGTGGCGGGGCAGGCGGTGAGGGGCGGCCTCGACCTGATCAAGGACGATGAGACCCTGACGGACCAGTCCTTCTGCCCCATCGACGAGCGGGTGGAGGCGGTGATGGCGGAGCTCTCCAAGGTCGAAGACGAGACGGGGAAGAAGGCCTTCTATGCCGTTAACGTCACCACTGGGGCCGATGAGATCCTGGAACGGGCCGAGGAGGTCATCGGTCGCGGGGCCAACATGGTGATGGTCGACGTCCTCACCTCGGGGTTCTCGGCGGTGGAGGTCCTCTCCCGGGGGGTGAAGGTCCCGGTCCACGTCCACAGGACGATGCACGGCGCCTTCACCAGGGACAGACATCACGGCATATCGATGGTCCCCATATCCAGGCTCGTTCGGATGGCAGGGGGGACGAACCTTCATACCGGGAGCTACCTGGGCAAGATGGCCGGCGACCGGGAGGAGAACGACGAGTGCAGGGACGCCCTCCGGGACGACTGGTATGGCCTCCGCCCCGTCTTCCCCGTCGCCTCTGGAGGAGTCCACCCTGGGAAGGTCCATCCCAACCTCGAGGGGTACGGCACCGACTGCATAGTCCAGGCTGGCGGGGGGGTCCACGGCCATCCCTCCGGGACGACGGCAGGCGCGATGGCGATGGTCCAGGCGGTGGAGGCCTGGGTGGCCGGCGTCTCGATGGAGGAGTACGCCAGAAGCCACAAAGAGCTGGAGGCGGCGTTGAGGTTCTGGTCCCGCTGAGATATTCCAGATCGGGAGACGATCTCGGCTAAAACCGAAGAGTTTATATTGTTACATGTTATGAGGTCAGAACGTTTATCACAGCTTGAGTGATGGTAGCGCTGTCTGAAAACGGTAAGGATGTAGTGAGGGTAGAGGGATCAGATGACTAGACACGAGATCTTATCGAAGATCAAGCAGGCGGAAGCCGATGCTCAAGCCAGCATCGAGCGAGCCCAACAAGAGCGAGACAAGCGAATCGCCGATGCCACTGCCGAAGCAACAAACATAGTGAGAAACGCCGAGGCTGAAGCCCAGCAGTTTTATGAGAAGCGTCTTGCTGATGCTGATAAGGGGGTTCAGTCGAAGAAGCAGGCGATCATCGATGACGGCATGAAAAAGGTCAATGCAATGAAGAGCGGCGCCAGCGGAAAGGTGAACGCTGCGGTCGAACATCTGTTGAAGGAGTTTATGGGGTTGTTGCATGCTTAGACCCGTTGAGATGTGTCGTGTTGTCGTCGCCGGGTCGAATAAGGTAATAGAACCTGTCATAGAGAAGCTGCACGAGCTCAACCTGTTGCACGTCGTCAACTATTCTGGCGCTGATGAGACCTTCGATATGGGCAAGCCCCTGGGAAAGTCGTCTGAATACGCCGAACAGCTGATAAAGCTCCGGTCCATCGAGAGGTATCTGGAGATCACCGACAAGATGCCTGACAAGCAGTTCCCCGAGTCTCAGGTCCTCTCTCAGATGGATGGCATCCTCGACACCGTCGGCAACGACGTCATCGCCACCGCCGAGCGGATCGCGGAGATCGATAACGAAGTCAAGATCAAGGAAGATCAGGCCAGAGCTTTGAAGCCCCTCGCGGGTCTAACCCTCGATATGGAGCTTCTGCACGGCTACAAATCCCTGGCATCCTTTGTAGGAACTGTCGCATCTCCCGTCGAGGCTGACGTATCCAAGGTCTCCTACGTCAACGAGGTCTTCACCTCCAGCTCTGGAGGCACCAATGCGGTGGCCGTATTTGTGCCGGTGGAGAAGGCTGGAGAGGTCTCGGGCGTTCTCGCTGAACATGGGTTCTCTGAGGTATCCGTTCCCGGAGGACTGACCGGAACCATCGCCGGCGCCATAAGCACCCTCGAGTCCGACGCCAAGAGGCTGGAGGGGGAGAAGGCGCCGCTGGTGAAGAAGCTGAAGGATATCAGGGCCCAGCATGAGGACCTTATCCTGGCCATCGACGAGCACCTATCGATCAAGTCCCAGAAAGCGGAGTCGCCCCTGAGGTTCGCCTCCACCGACAACGCCTTCGTCATCGACGGCTGGGTTCCTACGGACCAGTTCGAGGCGCTGAAGAGGGAGATCGAGAGCGCTGCAGGTGGACGAGTCCAGGTTGAGAAGCTCGACGGTTCTGAGGCCGATAAGCTAGTGGAGGCCGGGGAGGACATCCCCACCAAGTTGAACAACCCTGGCGTAGTGAAGCCTTTCGAGCTGATCACCCGTCTCTTCGCGATCCCCGAGTACAAGGAGTATGACCCGACGCCCCTGATATTCGTCTTCTTCCCGCTGATGTTCGGGCTGATCTTGGGCGACGTGGCGTATGGCCTGATTGTATTCATCGTGATGATGATGCTCCGGCGAAAGTTCAGGACTCCTGGTTGGCAGTCTCTGATCAACATCGTCACCATATCGAGCATCTGGGCGATAATATTCGGCATCCTGTTCGGCGAAATATTCGGGCCGCTCGGGTTGTGGGACTACATCTTCAGCGGTGCCCACTACATGGGGCTCCTGGGGACTGTGGCTGATCCGCATCATGTCGGCGTCGACTTTGGCTCTGGCTTCTACGGCCCTCTCGGAAGGATCGGTCCCGAGATCGGCAGCTTCGCTGGCGGGGTCTTCCCCATGTACAGGCTGGCGACGGCTTCTGTTCTGGTTTTGATTGGCGTTAGCCTCTTCATAGGCATCGTCCACACCGGCATAGGTTCTGTCCTAGGCGTCAAAAATGAACTCGCCTACGGCGAGAAGAGACATGCCTACTTCGAGCGGCTCCCCGTGCTCCTCTTCCAGGTATTCTTCGGCCTAGGCCTCCTGGGATTGATCGCCGGTGGCTTGGGCCACCCCCTGGTGCTGCTCAGCGCCCTGGTCATCGTCATATCCATCATCATGATGGTGAAGGGACCGGAAGGGGTCATGGGTGCGACTCACATACCGTTCTTTGTGAGCAACCTGATATCCTACCTGCGACTTCTGGCCATTGGCCTTGCGTCGGTGGGCGTCGCTTTCGCTGCCAACCAGCTGGGTTTCTACGTCTTGATGCCGATGCTGAGCGGCGGGGCGCACGATGGATTCACGACGATCGCGATCGTCGTCGGCATAGTTGTGTTGATCATGGTTCACTTCATCAACCTGCTCCTGGGGATCCTCTCCCCGTTCATGCACCCTCTCAGGTTGCATTACGTCGAGATGTTCACCAAGTTCTACAGTGGGCACGGTGGTGGAGTCGAGTATTCGCCCTTCGGACGTGTCCGAAGGTTCTTGAGAGACTGAGCGATTAGGATTAGTTAACGGAGGGATAAGGAAATGGTAGTAGAAACTATAACTGATGGTGGAGTGCTGTACGGACTTCTGGCTGTTGGCGCCGGTCTTGCGACCGGACTCGCCGGTATCGGTGCCGGTGTTGGTGAGCAGGGTATCGGAGCTGCTGTGGTGGGCGTCGTGGCTGAGGAGCCCGGCTTCCTGGGCAAGGGTCTCTTCCTGATGCTTCTACCCGAGACTCTCATTATCTTCGGCCTTGCTGTTTCACTGATCCTGATGTTCGCCTGGACGCCCTTCGCGTGAACTAGCCATCCTGAGCGAGGTCGAGAGGAATGGCACTAGACGCAGTCGTAGAGGACATCCTTGCCTCCAGTAAGAGCAAGGTCGCGGAGATAAACGCCGAGACCGAGCAAGAGGTGGCGAGGATACTTAATGAAGCCAGAGAACGTGCCGCGGGAATCAAGTCCGAAAAAGAGGCGGAGGCAGACAGCGCTGTAGAGGCTCTGGAGCGCAGAGTAATTTCGAGCGCTCATCTTCAGGTGAAGAGGTCGGAGCTTAACGTGCGCAAAGATCTCATGGAGGATACTCGTTTGAAGCTGATAGAGGCGGTATCGAAGCTTCCAGCTAAGGAGAACGAGGACCTCATCAAGGAGATCGTCAAGTCCTACAACCTGAAGGAGATGAAGGTCAAGTCCAGCAAGAAGGACCAGGCCTTCGTCTCTTCTCTTGCCCCCAACTATGCCGGGACTGTGGACACCGTCGGCGGCGTCGTGATAGAGAGTGAAGATGGATCGATGAGCTACGATCACACCTACGAAACTCTGGCGAGCGAAGCATTCAGCAAGTCCATGAAAGACGTCTCGAAGATCCTGTTTGGGTGAGGCCATGCCGGTACTACGTTTGCCGAAGTTCGGAAAACCGGTGAAGTACGCGTACATCACGGGGCGGGTCAGGGCCATGAAGACCAAGCTCATCCCCCACGAGATGTATCAGAGAATGCTGGGCATGGACATACCAGAGATCACGCGGTACCTAGAGGAGACCCAATACAAGGAAGAGATCGACCTGATGGCGAAGGACCACTCCGGAGCGGAGCTGGTGGAGTACGCCACCTTCGCCAACCTGGCAAAGACCTACAGGAAACTCCTGGAGGTCTCGATCGATGAACCTCAGTTTCTCATCCTGGAGTACCTGAGGCGTTGGGATATCTGGAACATCAAAACGATACTCCGAGGCAAGTTCTACGGGGCCAGCGAAGAGGAGATTATGAAGTACCTGGTCCCTGCCGGCGAGCTGGATCCGGAGTTCCTGGAGGGTCTGGCCAAGAAGGAGCGGGTCGAGGAGGTCATCTCTGCCTTCGACGGGACCGACTACTACGAAGCTCTGGCCCACTACGATGGACAGATGCTCTCTTCGGTGGAGAACGCCCTGGACAAGCTTTACTACTTCCGGATGGAGCGCGCTGTCGGCGGAACCCTCTCCGTTGGAGGCGGTCTCCTGCTGAAGTACGTCCGAAAGGAGATAGACGTCAAGAACCTGGTCACCCTCTTCCGGATGAACAAGGCCGGGATCGAGGCAAGCGTAATACAGGATAACCTGATCCCCGGCGGAAAGCTCCACGAAGAGCTGAGCCGGATGGCGGGCCAATCCTACAACGAGTTCGTCAGGGGACTTGAAGGCTATCCCTTCTGGAGCGCCATATCGGACGTAGTGGGAGAAGGAGGCGGAGTGAGCAGGATAGAGGCGCGCCTTCGGGCATACCTGGTCAGGTACGCTTGGGCGATATCGAACTATCATCCGCTCTCCATCCTTCCGGTGCTGGGTTACATCGTCAGCAAGGACACCGAGGTTTCAAACATCAGGAAGATCGTCCGCGGCAAAGAGGCGGGACTTCCTGCTGAGGTCATCGAAGAACAGGTGGTGGCGTAATGCAGATTGCTGTTATCGGCAGCGGTGATGCTGTGATAGGTTTCACCCTGGCGGGAGTGAGGAAAGCTTACGAGGCCACTACCCAGGAGGAGCTCATCTCAAAGATAGAGACGGTCATGGCGGACCCCGAGGTCGGGATCGTCGTCCTGGGCCAGGCGGACTTCAACAATCTACCCTCCAGGCTCAGGGGAACGCTGACCGAGTCCGTCAAGCCGACGGTGATAGCCATCGGAACTGAGCAGAGCACAGAGATGAGAGAGAAGATTAAAAGGGCAATAGGTGTTGATTTATGGAAGTAGGCACGGGCAAGGTTCACAGAGTTGCCGGGCCGGTGGTGCAGGCTACAGGTCTGAAATCTCACATGTACGACCTGGTCCTGGTCGGCGAAGAGGGGCTGATGAGCGAGATCATCGGCATCGCCGGGGACAAGCACGTCATCCAGGTATACGAGGATACCGCTGGCGTGAAGCCGGGGGAGCCTGTCAAGGAGACTGGAGCACCGCTGGTGGCACAACTCGGTCCAGGGATTCTTACCTCTATTTATGATGGCATCCAGAGACCTCTCCCCAAGCTGGTGGAGGCGTCTGGAAACTTCATCAGCAGAGGTCTTTTCGTTGATGGTATCGACCACAAGAAGAAGTGGGAGTTCACCCCCGTCGTGAAGAAGGGCGACAAGGTGGAGCCCGGACAGACGTTAGGGACGGTCCAGGAGCAGCTCCTCATCAAGCACAAGATCATGATGCCCCCAGGCAAGAGGGGCACGGTAAAGGAGATCCACTCCGGAAACTTCACCGTCGAGGATACGATCTGCGTCCTGGAGGACGGGACGGAGCTCCCCATGATCCAGTACTGGCCGGTCCGGAGAGCTAGACCATCCAGGGCGAAGCAGGCCCCCACCATCCCCCTGAGAACTGGTCAGAGGGTCATCGATGGGTTCTTCTCCCTCGCCAAGGGCGGCACTGCAGCCATCCCCGGAGGGTTCGGAACCGGAAAGACGGTCATGCAGCAGACCCTCTCCAAGTGGTCGGATGTCGACATCGTCGTCTACGTCGGCTGCGGCGAACGCGGCAACGAGATGGCAGACCTCCTCCACGAGTTCCCGGAGCTGGTGGACCCCAGGACCAACAGGCCCCTGATGGAGAGGTCCATCGTCTACGCCAACACCTCCAACATGCCCGTGGCCGCCCGAGAGGCGTCCATCTACACCGGGATCACCACCGCCGAGTACTACCGAGATATGGGATTCGACGTGATGATGACCGCCGACTCCACCTCTCGGTGGGCCGAGGCGATGAGAGAGCTCTCCAGCCGTCTTGAAGAGATGCCTGGTGAGGAAGGATATCCCGCTTACCTCGGGGCGAGGCTCGCCGACTTCTACGAGAGGTCTGGCAGGGTTACGACCCTGGAGGGGACCGAGGGCTCCATCAGCATCGTCGGCGCCGTCAGTCCGCCCGGCGGAGACTTCACCGAGCCCGTCACTCAGAACACCCTCCGTATCACCAAGGTATTCTGGGCCCTCGACTCGAAGCTCACTCAGAGGCGTCACTTCCCGTCGATCAACTGGCTGGACAGCTACTCCCTCTACGACCTGACCCTCGAGCCGTGGTTCGTAGAGAACGTCTCGCCCGACTGGAACAAGAACAAGAGGCGGGCCATGGAGATCCTCCAGGAGAACGCCGAGCTGGAAGAGATCGTGATGCTCGTCGGGTCCGACGCCCTCCCGGAGGACCAGCAGCTGACCCTCGAGGTCGCGAGGATGATCATCAACTTCTGGCTGGCTCAGAGCGCCTTCCACCCGGTCGACACCTTCTGTCCTTACAAGAAGCAGTTCGACCTCCTCAAGGCGATCCTCTCCTTCAGGGACCACGCCTTCGAGGCCCTCGCCCGCGGAATCCCCACGGATGTGATCCTCAAGACGCCCTCGAAGGACGCTCTGGCGAAGGTCAGACTTCTCGAGGACTACGAGCCCGAGCTGAATAAAGTCCTGGCTCAGATGGAGAGCGAGTTCAAGACGATGTCATGAGGGTGGTTATCAATGACCAAGGAGTACAAGACTATTAACGAGATCAAGGGCCCTCTCCTCTTCGTCGAGAAGACCGAGCCCATAGGTTTCAACGAGCTGGTGGAGATTCGGACCGAGACGGGGGAGTTGAAGAGGGGTCAGGTTCTTGACACCTCCAACGAAGTCGTCGTCGTCCAGGTCTTCGAGGGGACGGGCGGCCTCGGCAAGGAGTCCACCGTCAAGTTCACCGGCGACGTGATCAAGATGCCCCTCTCTCCCGACATCATCGGGAGAGTCCTCTCTGGGTCTGGTCAGCCCCGAGATGGCGGCCCGCCAATAGTGCCCGACGTATCGAAAGACATCTCTGGTGCGGCCATCAACCCCGCCGCCCGAGAGAAGCCCAGGGCTTTCATCCAGACCGGGATCTCCACCATCGACGGGACCAACACCTTAGTCCGGGGCCAGAAGCTTCCAATCTTCTCCGGAGCGGGTCTCCCCCACAACGATGTGGCCCTCCAGATCGCCCGGCAGGCCAAGGCCCTCGGCGAGGCCGAGTCCTTCGCCGTCGTCTTCTGCGCCATGGGGATCACCAACGAGGAAGCTCAGCACTTCATGGCCGACTTCGAGAGGACCGGCGCCCTGGAAAGGGCGGTCGTCTTCCTGAACCTGGCCGACGACCCCGCTGTCGAGAGGCTGCTCACTCCTCAGCTTGGTCTGACGACCGCTGAGTACCTCGCCTTCGACCTCGATATGCACGTGCTGGTCATCTACACCGACATGACCAACTACTGCGAGGCTATGAGACAGATGGGGGCCGCCCGTGAAGAGGTGCCCGGCCGAAGAGGATATCCCGGCTACATGTACACCACCCTCGCCATCCAGTACGAGAGGGCTGGGATCATCACCGGCAAGAAGGGGTCCATCACCCAGTTCCCCATCCTCACCATGCCCGGCGACGACATCACCCACCCGATCCCCGACCTCAGCGGCTACATCACCGAGGGCCAGCTGATCGTCTCTCGTGAGCTTCACCGAAAGGGCATCTACCCACCCATCGACATCAGGCCGTCCCTCAGCAGGCTGATGAACTCCGGCATCGGAGCAGGCCACACCCGAGAGGATCATAGGGCGGTCTCAGACCAGCTCTACGCCTACTATGCAGAGGGATGCGATCTCCGAGGCCTCGTGGCCATCGTCGGTAAGGAAGCTCTCTCTGAGAGGGACCGGCTCGTCCTGGAGTTCGCAGATGCCTTCGAGCGCAAGTTCGTCAACCAGGGCAGAGACGAGGACCGGTCCATCTTCGATACTCTGGACATCGGATGGAACCTCCTATCGGCCCTCCCCGAGACGATGCTGACGAGGATCGACGACCACCTCATCAAGAAGTACCACCCCAGGTACAGGAAGAAAGAGTGAGATCATGGCCGTAATCAGTGGGACGAAGCCGACCAGGGCAGTCCTTATCGCCCTAAAGAGGAGGATCAAGGTCGCTCAGATGGGTCACAATCTTCTGAAGATGAAGCGTGACGGTCTGATGATCGAGTTTTTTGAGGTCCTCAACCAGGCGAGGACCATCCGTCAGGAGTTGGTCGAGGACTTCATAAAAGCTCAGCAGAGCCTCAACATGGCCAAGGCTACCGAAGGTGCGCTCGCGATCAAGAGCGTCGCCTTCGCCCTCCAGAAGGAGCCGGCTGTAGAGCTGGAAAGCAGGAACATCATGGGCGTCGTAGTGCCGAAGATTACGGCAGATTCAGTTCAGAAGCAGATGTTCGAGCGCGGATACGGCATCATCGGTACGAGCGCTGCCATCGACGAAGCTGCTGAGGCCTACGAGAGCCTGGTGGATAAGATCATCACCGCTGCAGAGGTGGAGACCGCCCTTATCAAGCTGGTGGAGGACATCGACGCCACCAAGAGACGGGTGAACGCTCTGGAGTTCAAAGTGATCCCCGACATCCACGATACCGTCCGGTTCATCGGCTTCGCACTGGAAGAGATGGAGAGAGACAACCTCGTAAAGCTGAAGATGCTCAAGGGCAAGGCCCAGAGGGCAGCGAAGGCCGCCGAGGCTGCGAAGCTGGCGGAGTCGGCTGCGGCCAAGAAGGCGACAGCCAAGGCGGGATAGGCATCTCGATGGCGTCATCGTATGGCGAACCTGCTTGAACGAAAGGCGAAAGAGTGGTTTGGAACCCCCGAGAAGAAGGCACGACTGCTGCAGGTCCTCGTCTACATCTCGAACCTGTACGTCATCCTCGGGGTGTTCGTCCTCATTTATGTTCTGTACGGCGATCACCTGATCGCCCTATGGAACTCTCTGAGGTGAAGGCGCGAGGGGCCCCGGCCCCCAAGATCTTGGGTCGGAGGCTCCCTCAGACCTCTATTTTTTGATGCATCGAAAGGCAACTCAGACCCGATCGTCGGCTTAAGATCAGCATTAAAAATGAACTTCGATGATGCCCGCATTTGAGCGGCAGCCCTTATGCTACGGGCTTTCTCCGTCCGTCCCGACCTTTGAGGTGGCAACAACCTCCTTTCGCTGGGCGATCCTGTAGCCGCAGATCACCTGTCGCCTTCCCGATATGATCTCGTCGAGCTCGGGGTCTCCGGTCTCCACCATGAGGCGGGGCGTCTCCTTCAGCTTGTGGGGGGTGGCGACGATGATCAGGTTTTCCGGCCCGGCCTTTCTGAGGACCTGGGGGCTTATCTGCTGGCTTCCCCTCCCCAGGATGAACCCCTGGGCTCCGATGGGGCTGACTACGATCTTCGTCCTCCCCACCGCCTCGATCTCTCGGAGGAGGTCGCTTTCGGAGGCGTCGCGGCAGATCACTCGGCCGTCTTTCACCAAGTCGACCCCCAGGAGGGTCTTCTCAACGCCAAGGAGTTCGGCGATCTTGGCGGTCGTCGTCCCCGCCCCCAGGATGTAGGCGGAGCCGTCCTGCATGAACTCCGAGGCGAAGGCGGCGATCTCCTCTTTAAAATCCTCTTCGGAGCTCGCGGCGTAGATCTGCTTCCTCTCCTGGACGAGGACCGGCTGGTAGGGGACGGCGGCGACCCCGTAGATCTTGGTGTCGAGGGTCCCGGCCCGGTACTTCTCCTCGTCGACGTCCAGGATCTCCGTCTCCCTCGTTTGGAGATTCCCTTCCAGATATCCCCGGATGAGCTCTCCCGCCGCCTGGGGGCTTACGGCGAAGACCCCCGAGTGCATCTTGACGCCTGCGGGTATCCCGATGATGGGGACCCTCGATCCTACAACCCCGGCGACGTCCCGGGCGGTCCCATCGCCGCCGGAGAAGACGATCAGGTCGACGCCTTCTTCGATGAAACATCGGCAGACTTCCCGGGTGTCCTCCGCCGTCGACGTGCCCGAAGGCCGGTGGACCACCCGGCATCGGAGGCCGTACCTTCTGAGGGACGCCTCTCCCATATCGCCGGCGGCGGTCAGAAAGAGGACGTCGAGGCCTACGAGCCCAGCTAGGGCCGCCTCCGCCCGGCGGGGGGCGACGGCGACCGCCCCCCTGGCCAGCGCCTCCTCGACGAGGCCGTCGGTCCCCTTGAGGCCGACGGCACCGCCCATGCCGGCGATGGGGTTGACGAGGAACCCCACCTTCTTCAGTCTGCTCCCCCCGTCCCCTTCGGAACTCAGAACTTGGGGATCTTCGCCAGGGACTGCTTCACCAGCTCCTCGGGGTACTCGTAGTCCACCAGATTTCCTGAGAAGTAGGCGTCGTAGCTGGAGAGGTCGAAGTGGCCGTGGCCGCTGAGGGAGATGACGATCGTCTTCTCCTCGCCGGTCTTCTTGCAGGCGATGGCGTCATCGATGGCCGGCTTTATCGCGTGGGAGGACTCGGGGGCGGGGAGGATCCCCTCGGTCCGAGCAAAGGTGACGGCGGCCTTGAAGACCTCGTTCTGGTGGAAGGACATCGCCTCGATGACGCCGTCGTGGACTAGGTTGCAGAGGAGGGGGGCGTCGCCGTGGTATCGGAGCCCTCCGGCGTGGATCGATGGCGGGATGAAGTCGTGGCCCAGGGTGTACATCTTGAGGAGGGGGGTGAGCCGCGCGGTGTCGCCGAAGTCGTAGGTGTAGAGCCCCTTCGTCAGGGTGGGGCAGGCGGCGGGCTCGCAGGCGACCATCTTGATCTCCTTCTTATCCTTCAATTTGTCGGGGACGAAGGGGAAGCACATGCCGGGGAAGTTAGAGCCGCCGCCGACGCAGCCGTATATGACGTCGGGATAGTCGTCGACGGTCGCCATCTGCTTTTTGAGCTCTTGGCCCTCGACGGTCTGGTGGAGGAGGACGTGGTTTAGGACGGATCCCAGAGCGTAGTTGGTGTTATCGTGGGTGGCCGCGTCCTCGACGGCCTCGGAGATGGCGATTCCTAAACTACCGCCGGTGTTGGGGTGCTCTTTTAGGATCGCCCTTCCGGAGTTGGTCAGCTCGCTGGGGCTTGCGACGCACTCGGCGCCCCATACCTGCATGATGCTCTTCCGGTACGGCTTCTGGTCGAAGGACGCCCGGACCATGTAGACCCGGCACTCGAGGCCGAAGAAGCTCGTGGCCATGGAGAGGGCCGAGCCCCACTGGCCGGCGCCGGTCTCGGTAGCGATCCTCTCGATCCCGGCCTTCATGTTGAAGTAAGCCTGGGCGACGGCGGTGTTCGGCTTGTGGCTCCCGGCGGGGCTGACCCCCTCGTACTTGTAGTATATCCGCGCCGGGGTCTTGAGGTGCTCCTCGAGGCGGTGGGCCCGGAAGAGGGGGGTCGGCCTCCAGAGCTTGAGGATCTCCCGGACCTCATCGGGGATGTCGATCCACCGCTCGGTGGACATCTCCTGCCGGATCAGCTCCCTCGGAAAGATCATCTCCAGGTCTTTGGGGTCGATGACCTTTCCGGTCTGGGGGTTCAGGGGCGGGTCCAGGGGAGTTATAAGGTCTGCGGCGACGTTGTACCACCGCTTAGGTATCTCTTCTTCATCCAGCAGAATTTTAGTTTTCAAAGGCATATCCTCCAGAAACGATGAGTCTTGATGTACTCTAATGTGCATTGGGGTAATGATGACGGCGTTATTTAAGGGTTTTGGGGTCTCTTTTTCCTCAAAAATTCGACTAAAATGTCTATTATCGATCCGTTCTCCCAATCCCGCCATCTTCTCATCGACCCCCGAAGGGCCGGGTCAAGCTTTATCTATTTTGGCGGAGATCTCCCTGGCCATGGCAGGTCTAACCCTCTCTGAGAAGATCTTCTCTCGAGCCTCGAAGAAGGAGGTGAAAGCTGGCGAGTTCGTGATGGCCGATATCGATCGGGCCATGGTCCACGACATCACCGGCCCCCTGGCGGTGAAGGGGTTTCGCGAGATCGCAGGCGAGGACGCGCACGTCTGGGACCCTTCTAGGATAGTCGTGCTCTTCGACCATCAGGTCCCGGCAGACAGCCTCGCGGCCGCCGAGAACCACATCATGCTCCGGAGGTTCGCTGCCTTGCAGGGGATCCTAAACTACGACGTCTTCGAGGGGGTCTGCCACCAGGTGATGCCGGAGAAGGGGCACGTCCTCCCCGGCGACCTCGTCGTCGGCTCCGACTCCCACACCTGCGCCTACGGCGCCCTCGGCGCGTTCTCGACCGGGATCGGCAGCACCGACATGGCCTCGGTCTTCGCTACGGGAACGCTCTGGTTCATGGTCCCCGAGACCTTGCGGCTCAGGGCTGAGGGGAGGCTCTCCCGGCTCGTCACCTCAAAAGACGTCATCCTGAGGATGATCGGCGACATCGGCGCCGACGGCGCCACCTACCAGGCCTGCGAGTTCGCCGGCTCCGCGGTATCGAAGATGTCCGTCCCCGAGAGGATGACGATGACGAACATGGCGATCGAGATGGGGGGGAAGGCCGGCCTCGTCGACCCCGACGAGACGACTCTGGGTTACATCCGAGAGCGGGTCCCGGACTTCGACGGCGAGAAGGTCCTCCACGGCGACGAGGACGCCTCCTTCACCGAGCGGGTCTGGGAGGTCTCGGACCTTCCGCCCCAGGTAGCCGTCCCCCACCACGTCGACCACGTCGTCCCGGCCGGCGACCTCGCCGGGACGAAGATCGACCAGGTCTTCCTCGGCTCCTGCACCAACGGCAGGTTCGAGGACCTCGCCCTCGCCGCTGAGGTTATGGGGGACGAGCCCGTGGCCCGGGGGGTGCGGATGGTGGTGATCCCCGCCAGCAGGACCGAGTACATGAAGGTCCTCCGAGCGGGGCTCGTAGAGAAGTTCATGGAGGCGGGGGCCATCGTCGAATCCCCATGCTGCGGCCCCTGCATGGGCGGAAGCTTCGGCCTCCTCGGGGACGGGGAGGCTTCCCTCTCCACCTCCAACCGGAACTTCCAGGGCCGCCAGGGAAGCCCGAAGGCGAGAGTCTACCTCTGCTCGCCGGCGACGGCTGCCGCCGGGGCGATCACCGGCGAGATCACCGACCCCCGGGAGATCTGATCCGATGCAAGCTAGATGGGCCCGGTCCCGATAGCTTCGACCACCGAAACCCTCTGGGCGCATCCGTTAACATGAAAGTCGCCTTCAAGCTCGGCTATCTCGGCCGGGGCTACCACGGCTTCCAGCACCAGCCAGCTGTCCCGACGGTCCAGGCCGCCGTCAGGGACGCCCTCCGCTCCCTGGGGATAAACGACGGGAGCTTCTGCTACGCCGGGAGGACCGACCGGGGGGTATCGGCCCTCGGCCAGGTGATCGACTTCTACGTCAACCCCGCCAAGGCCGATCTCGCCGTCCCCCGGGTCGTAAACAGCCGGCTCCCCACCGACGTCTGGGCCTGGGCCTGGGCCCCCGTCCCCGAGAACTTCAGCGCCCGTCACGCCGCCCTCTGGCGGGAGTACAGGTACCTCCTCCCCGGCGGCGGCCTCGACCTCGATCGTATGCGAAAGGCTGCGAGGGAGCTCGTCGGCGTCCACAACTTCAGAAACCTCTCCTCGGAGAAGAGGGGACCATCGGCCCGGAACCTGATGAGGCTCGATCTGACGGAGGAGAAGGGGATTGTCGTCATCGACGTCAGGGCCGACGGCTTCCTCTGGAACATGGTGAGGAAGATCGCGACGGTCCTGGAGCTGGTGGGGTCCGGGGAGCGGGACCTGGCCTGGGTAGGCAGCCTCCTCGATCCCGAGACGAACCGGGGGGTCGCCCCCGCTCCGGCGGAGGGGCTGATCATGATGGACGTGGGGTATCAGGGGGTAAGCTGGAGGGTCGAGCCCTACTCCATGAGGATGGCAAAGGAGAGGCTCTCTGCCGTACTGAAAAGGGATCAGGCCCTGGCGGAGGCGACGGGGGTCCTCGCCAGGTCCATGGAGGAGTTCAGAGGATGATCTCGATCCCCAGCTCCTCGGCCAGCTCCTTGTAGCGGTTCCGGATGGTGACCTCCGTCACCCCCGCGACGTCCGCCACCTCCCGCTGGGTCCTCCGGTCGCCGCAGAGGATCGAGGCGATGTAGATCGCCGCCGCCGCGACCCCCGTGGGGCCCCTGCCGCTCGTCAGCTCCTTCTCCGCCGCCTGGCGGAGGATCTCGATCCCCTTCGCCTGGACCTCGCCTTTTAGGCTCAGCCCGGAGCAGAACCGGGGTATGTAGTCGATGGGGCTCGTCGGCATCAGCTTCAGGGCCAGCTCCCTCGATACGAACCTGTAGGTCCTCCCGATCTCCTTCCTCGAAACCCTCGATACCTCGGCGATCTCGTCTAAGGTCCTAGGAACGTTGCACTGCCGGCAGGCGGCGTAGAGGGCGGCGGCGGCGACCCCCTCGATGCTCCTCCCCCTGATCAGGTTCTTGTCGACGGCCTTTCTGTAGATCACCGCGGCCGTCTCCCTCACGTTCCGGGAGAGGCCCAGGGCCGAGGCCATCCTGTCCAGCTCGGAGAGCGCGAAGGCGAGGTTCCGCTCGGTGGCGTTGCTGACCCGGATCCGCCGCTGCCACTTTCGGAGGCGGTAGAGCTGGGCCCGGTTCTTGGATGATATGGTCTTGCCGTAGGAGTCCCGGTTCCTCCAGTCTATCATCGTCGAGAGCCCCTTGTCGTGGATGGTGTAGGTCATGGGAGCGCCGACCCTCGACCTCTTCATCCTCTGGTCGTGGTCGAAGGCCCTCCACTCAGGCCCCTGGTCGATGAAGTTCTCGTCGATGACAAGGCCGCAGTCGGAGCAGACCAGCTCCGCCCTCTCGTAGTCGTGGACGAGGGCGTGGCTACCGCACTCAGGGCACTCGACGATGAACTTCTCGAACTCGTCTACCTTCTCCTTCTCCCGCCTGAGCTTGATCTTCTCCTGGATCTTCTCCTTCTCAGACCGTTCAATCTCCCTAATCTTTTCTATTTCTTCCACCAAATCCGCGCTCCTCGAAATAGAGTCTTTTTCCCAGGTGAACTGCCGGATCGACGTTTCGATAGGGTTTGACGACGATGTAGGGCCGATCCGTCGGACCGAATATGTCAAAAACCCGGCCGATCTTGGATTTCTTTTGATCTACGACGACAGAATTGATCTTCGGTAGCTCTTCCTTCCTTTCAACGCTGGCTTCAACGCGCACTATCAACTTCTTCTGGACGGAGTGATGGGTGGTGCCCAACCTCTTCAACCGGTCACCTCACCCCAACTTGTTCGGGATCATCGTATATAAAGGTTCCGCAAACATTTTATTTGATGAGATTTCCGCCCCAGGGACTCAAAGTTTATCTCCTCAAAGGAGCGTCCATGGCGGTTATGTTCGAAAAGCTTCCTACCGTCCCCACGTCCCAAGAGCTGGTGGACCGGGCTTTCAGACGGTCGAAGAGGGCGGCCACAGGACAGAAGAAGGACGAGGCGATGCTGATGACCGCCGGAAACATCCTATCCGACAACCTGTCAAACCTGGTCCGAAAGTACCCCTCCTTCATGAACATCCCCCCCTTCTACCACGACCTAGTCGACGCCGCCGTGGGGGTGGACGAGATGAGGATCCATCTATCCCGGGTATCCTGGGCCGCCTCCACCATCAGGTCGATCACCAGGGACCACCTGACGAGGATGAAGAGTGCCCCGGATAAGCCTTCCATCAGGAGGGCCGCCTTCGGGAGGATGGCCTCGGTGATGAAGTCGATAGATCCTGACCTCCTCTTCCTCAACGACGCCCGCCAGAGGCTGAGGCTGATGCCGACGGTCGATCCCGACCTCCCCGCCATCATCGTCGCCGGATACCCGAACGTCGGGAAGTCGAGCTTCATATCCTCCGTCACCGGAGCGAGGCCCGAGATCGCCAGCTATCCTTTCACGACGCGGGGGGTGGGGGTGGGCCACTTCATCCGGGGCCACCAGAGGTATCAGGTGGTGGACACCCCGGGCCTCCTCGATCGCCCTCTCTCTGCGAGGAACGAGATCGAGCTTCAGGCGGTAGCGGCCCTGAGACACCTTCGGGGCGCCGTCCTCTTCATCCTCGACCCGAGCGAGTACTGCGGCTTCTCTTTAGAGGAGCAGCTCCGCCTCCTCGCCGACGTCAAAAGCTGGCTCCGCCTTCCGGTTCTGGTGGTGGCGAACAAGGTCGACCTCGCCGGCTACGAGGGGGCCGAGATGGCGATGTCCACCACAAGCGGCGCCGGGGTCGTCGAGGTTCTTGACCGGATGGTGGAGATGCTGGATGGCCTCGCCGCTCGCGAAGAGGACGATAGAAAAGAGGAGTAGAGGTCTCCTAAGGGAGGCCGCTCTGCTGCCCACCGGGAGAAGGGGGAAGGATCGTCGGCCAGTGCCGCATCAAGTCCTCTGCTTGATGATGTAGTTGACCATTGCCGGCGATAGCTTCGACTCCCAGCATATCCTCGATGAGATCTCTTCGACTTTCAGGCCGCCTGACTGGAGGTCTGTTATCCTCCCTATCATCTCGTCGTCGACGACGAAGTACTCGTCGATGTCCTTTCGATGACCCCAGACGTCTCCCTCGATGATCTCCACCCCCTGAGTCTCCAGGAAGGCCCGGGCGGTGTTGGGCATATTCCTGTAGTACGAGGGCGGGACCTGGACGGCGCGGAGCCGGGGACTGTACTGGAGGAGCCTGAACATGTCGGTGCTGGTGGCCCTGTAGGCCAGATGAACTGTATGATCGCTCCTCGTGAGGTCGTTTATATCATCTTTTGAACTGACGATCCTGATCTTTATCATATACGACCCTCCAAACCAAGAACGGTATCTATGAAGCCGCCCTTGATGCCGTCGAAATGGCGGCAGGAGGCCGCAACGCCTCCTCCGAGACGCCGTCGGACCAATCCCCCCAGGAACCCCGACTGTAATGGGGCGATAGCCGTCGGCGCGGCAGTGGATGGAGACATTCCGGCTTCCTCAGGTCGCCTGTTTTATCATGTACTTGACCATGGCCGGCGATAGCTTCGACTCCCTCGAGACTTTGCTGGCGATCTCGTCGTGGTTCATCCCCTCGGATTGGAGGCTGTTTATCCTCTCTATCACCTTGTCGTCTACGGTGTAGTATTCGTCTATGTCCTTCCGGTGGCCCCAGACGTCCCCCTCGACGATCTCTATCCCCTGCATCTCCAAGAACATCTGGCCCGCGTGGGACATGGTCTTGTAGTAGGAGGATGGGACCTGGATCGCTCTCAGCCTGGGACAGGCCTGGAGGAGCCTGAATATGTCGGTGTTGGACGCTCTAAAGGCCAGGTGGATCATCTGTTCATTCCGGTTGAGCTGGTCTATCTCCTTCTTCGAACTGACGACTCTGATCTTCATCATGAGATTACCTCTGCTATAACACGTTGTTGTTCACCCATATAAGTTTATTGAATTACGGCATTATTGCTATCAACTGGCAAAACTGCGGGGATCGATCACCCGGAGATATTTCTGCTACGGTCTCGATCCAAGACTATATGAGGATGGCGGTAAATCTTTTACTTCGATTGTCCAGTTCCCATCGGCATTTCGTCAGTGATGCCGCTGGAAAAACTATTTTTCATTACAATAATATCATTTAATCTGTATCCATCATGTAATCCTAAATTGGTTCGCGAAGATCTCGGCCAGTGGCAAAGCCCCGTCCCGGGCAGCCCCCAGCCCCAGCCGACGGGGTGGGGGAGAGCCTCACGACCAAAAGCTCCTCGAAGAACCACCTCTCGCGAGCGACCACCTCGACCGTAAGCCCCAAAGATCGCGCTTTCTCCTCGACCTCATCGGGGCCGCTGAGGCTTGAGACGACTAGGAGGGCGCGCCCCCTCTCCGGCACCAAGCGATCTCTCAGCCCCTCCAGGAACCGGCCTATCGTCTCTCTGCCCGTCTTTCCGCCGTCGAAGGCGAAGTTGATCCACCCCGCCAGGACCTCGTCCTCCTCGGTGGGCAGGTACGGTGGGTTGAAGAGGACGAGGTCGAACCTCCCCCGGATCCCGGCGAAGAGGTCGGCCCGGAGGACCTCGACTCCCTCCCGCCGGAGGCGACGCAAGGCGGCGGGGTTGACGTCGGTGGCGACGACCCACCGGGCCCGGTGGCGGAGGGCCTTCGATATTATGCCGCTGCCGCACCCGATCTCCAGGACGGCATCCTCGGGGGCCACCTCCTTCAGGGAGGCGGCGAGGAGGAGGTGGGTGTCCTCGGCGGGGGGATAGACCCCTTCGGTGCCTTCACCAAGGCCCCCGGCGGGCCTGCTGGGGGCCCTGGCCCCCCTTCGGGGACCGTCCATCATCCTCCCCTCTCGACCTTTCCGAGCCAGAGGTCCTGGCCCCTCGGGCCCCCGGATTCCGTCCAGCCGGTCATCGCCCATCCCCCGTCCTTCGTCGGGACGATCGACCTTCCGAGGTCGAAGCCCTCCCCCCCGAAGGCGTCATCCCAGAGCTTTTCGCCGACGGAGCTGACCTTCAGGAGCCAGATATCCTCGTCGCCAGCCCCCCTGGTGTAGCCGACGACGACGATGCCGCCGTCCTCATCCACCAGGGCCTGCCAGCCGCCGTCTTCGCCGGGGCCCCCGATCGTCTCCTCCCAGACCTTCTCGCCCTCCAGGTCGGTTTTGAGGAGGAGGAGGTCCCTTCCACCCGGGGCATCGGCGGACGATGTCCCGACGATGATATAGCCGTCCGCCATCTTCAGGACGGAGTTCCCCCTCTCGTCGCCGTCCTTCCCGAAGGTCTTCTCCCATACCCTCTTCCCCTCGCCGTCGGCCTTGACTAGCCAGACGTCCCTCCCTCCCGCCCCGTAGGACTCGGTGGTCCCAACGGCGACGTAGCCGTCTTCCACCTCCACGATCGACGAAAATCCGTCGTTCTTCGAGCCGCCGATGGCGACCTCCCACACCAGGTTTCCGTCGGGGTCGACCAGAAGGATCCAGCCGTCAGAGCCTCCGGAGCCTCGGGAGGTGGTGGACCCGGCGACGACGTATCCCGCCTCCGTCTTCACCGCGGCGACCCCCCAGTCGTCGCCCGGACCTCCGAAGGTCTTCGTCCACCTCTCGTAGCCGTCGGAGTAGGTCTTGACGAGGAGGAGGTCCTTTCCGCCGGCCTCCCCGGAGCCCGAGACCCCAGCGATGACATATCCGTCCTCCGTCCCCAGGAGGGACCACCCCTCCTCGTCGCCGGGGCCTCCGATCGCCCGATCCCACTCCAGCTCCCCCTCCGAATCGGTCTTGATCAGCCAGAGGTCCCTGCCACCGTCTCCTTTGGAGGAGGTGTAGCCGACGACCGCCAGGCTGGAGTCGGCCGTCTCCAGGAGGGAGATCCCCCTTTCGTCCCCCGGTCCGCCGAAGGACTTCTCCCACGAGAGGTCCGGCGCCTGGCCGAGGGCGGGCTGGAGCATCAGGACCACCAGAGCCCCCCCCAGGAGGGCGGCGGCGATGGCGGGGCGGCTTGAGGAGGCTGCCCGAAAGTGGCGAGGATCGTCGGGTCTCATTTAAATCAAATCATTTTAATTTAATTTCATAGGTAGCGATCGAAGGCGATGAATATGATCAGGATCAGAGCCGGCAGGGCCCAGAAGATCCGAGGATCGCGAGCGACTTCGTCCCGGCCGCCGGCCCTGCTGATATCGCCTTTATATGCTGTCCCCTCGACCTGACCGGAAGGGATGGGGGCTTCCTCCGGGGCGGCCCCCATACCGCCATCGTCGGTCGGAGCTTCCTCTTCCTCCTCCTCTACGGCTATCCTCAGCTGCGAGGATTCCAGGGTGCAGGCGGTTCCTCGGTCGTCCCGGTAACAGACGGCCGTCGCCGGGATCTCGTAGCTACCCGGATCCCGGCAGGATATGGTGTAGACGATCGCCGCCTCCTCCCCTGGCAAGAGGAGAGGGTTGATCTCCGTCTCCCCCGCGACGAGGGTCGCCCATGCCGGGACGGTCTCCTTCAGAGAGGCTTTCGTCCTCCGGTTCCCGACGTTCTTTGCGGTCACCGTCACCGTCACCGTCTCCCCCGGCCTGACTCTGGCGGAGGATGCACCTTTGGCCACCTCCACCAGAGGTCCGATGACATCGACGACGGGGCTCGACGACTTGACCTTATAAATAGTGCCGTCGACGGAGTAGGTGGCCTCGGCGGGCGGGAGGGTCTGCCCATCCCCAGGCTTCTTAGCATCGACGGTGTAGCTGGCGGTTCTGCTCTCCCCCGGCGGTATCGTCATCTTCCATTCCAGGGAGGAATCCGTCTTAAAATCTCGACCCGCCGAGTCGGTTAGGGCGACCACCAGGCTCCTGTCACCGCCGTTGCTGACGGAGAGGTGGACGTAGCTCTCCTCGCCGAACCTGATCTCGTCATCCGCATACTTGAAGACCCTGAGGGGGCCGAAGAGGTCGAAGCTCGTCCCGCCCACCGACTCGTGAACCCCTCCCTCGGTGTCGAGGTACCGGGCCCGAGCCTCGACCCGGACCACCTGGGGCCCCGCCACCGACGGGACCCTGAAGTTCACCTCCAGGGGATCGACCTTCCGGGTTGAAGGGTCCTCGTCCCAGACATCGCCCGGGGCGAGGTTCGATATCGAAAACCTCTCTCCTGCGATCTCGGGGTCGAAGTTCACCTCCAGCTTCACGTCCTCCGCCTCCGTCATTCCGACGTTCTCGACCTCGACCTCGACCTTCGCCCGGTCGCCTCCCCGGTAAGAATCCTCCTTCGAGACGACCCGGATCTGGAGGTCGGGGACCGCTCGGAGGAGGAGGGAGACCGATGCCTTCGGCTCCGCCGACCCGTCCAGGAGGTAGTCTATCATCATAACATCGCCGGCTACAACCATCACCTCGTCGTCGATGGTGAAGCTCTCTCCCGACTTCAGGGGCCTCGTGGCGATCAGCTCTCCACCCTTCCGAAGGTTCAGCATCACCATCCGCGGCGATTTATCCTCGGGGGTGAAGTCCGCAGCCTCCAGGGAATAATCCCCGAGCTGGAGGGTCTCTCCCCATCGGAGCTCCCCTTCGACCCGGTCCCCCCACTCCACCGCCGTCCCGATCATCGATGTCAGGAGCAGATATGCCAGGAGAACTCTCATCGGATCAACGCCTGAAGAATAGGAGGTAGATGGCGAGGATCGCCCCGAGGGCGGATATCAGGATCGTCTCCCGCGACGAATCCGACTCTTCCGCTTCATGAGGCTCTGCCTCGCGGCCGATCGCTGTATCTGCCTTCTCCACCGTCTCCGCCCCTCCAACTCCAACATCTCGGGATTCTGACGATCTCTCCTTCTGATCGCCGACCGCGGGGCTGGCGGAGGCTTCTCCCACCTCGCCCCCGCCCTTCGTCGGGGACGACGGCTCTTTCGCCTCGGATGAGGTCTCGGCCTTAGCCGAGGAGGATGGGCTGGAAGTCTTCGATGAGGTCGTCTGTTTCGCCTCTTCTGCCCCTTCGAAGGCCATCCCCGCCGGGGCGTAGAAGGTGACGGCGTCCTTTCCGTCAACCCTGAGGGTCTTCCTCTTCTCGTACTCGATCTTGGTCGCCGGGTCCTGCCACCTCACCGCCAGGACGTGGGTCCCCTCCTCCATGTCGAACTTGCCGAAGTCGGTGGTGCTCGTCTTCTTCGCGGTCTTCATCTTCTCGTAGAGGCCGTCGATGTAGAGGTAGGCTTCCAGGTCCTCGTCGTTGTCGTTCCTCAACATCACCGTCACCTCGAACTCCTCCGGCTCCGTGTTCTCGGCCGCATAGAGGGTGACCGCCGTCGTTCCCTCCACCGAGGCTGCTAGATCTTCCTGGTAGGTCATCTTGGTGTCATCGTCCCACCAGCTGATCCTGAAGTCGTGGGATCCGGCCTCGAGCTCATAGCTCCCGAACTTCTTCTCCTTATCCTTGGAGACCTCCTCGGTACCCGCCAGCTCCGAGTCTATGAAGAGGGATATGCTCAGGGTGTCGTCGTCTCGGTTGAAGACGTATACGATCGCCTCGGCCATCGTCGGCTCTGCCGCCTCTTCCTCCGGGGAGGTCGTCTCGTTAGTCTCCAACGAGCCGATCTCGGCCGCCAAACCCTCCCCGGAGCCATCCGCCTCGGGAGATGATCTCGGCTCCTCCAACGGAACCGTCGGCTCCGAGGCCTCCTCATCGGCTTCTGGGCCCTCGGAGACGGCAGGGCTCGCCGCCTCTTCGGAGGTCGCAGGATTCGGGGCTTCTGGGGTATCGTCGATCTCGCCGTACTCGTTCGCCTCTAGGCCTGCCGCCCCTGGGATGAAGGCGGAGGTCATCAGGAGGAGGAAGACCTGCGAGAGGAACAGCCCCAGGCCCATGCCGATGCGATAATACTTCCCGGTCATGTAGAGCATCTCTAGTTGAACCTGATCGTTTATCAATTATGCGTCTATGAGGAGGGCCGAGGTTCGTCTCGCATCCCGGGCGTCTCATCATCGCCTGGGGTGCCCTTTTCATTGAATTCTATATGCCCAAATCTTAAATATATTCGACCACCAACCTCCGGTCAGAACCGGGGTTGCCGAAGGAGATCGATGACGGAGAAGTACAGCCTCTGCCGATGGACTCTGACCCTCTTCGCAGTCGCCGCAGTCCTTATCAGCCCGGCCTTTCTCGCATCAGGGGCCGAGATCGACGAAGTGGGGGGTCTCGTCCTGGACATATATGCCGACGACGCCGGGAAGGCACTGGTCACCGGATATGCGAAGAGCATCGCTGGCCTCGCCTTTCTCAACGGCTCCGATTACCAGTACGACGAGGGCGCCCTCCAGCTCTACGCGGTGACCAACGCCCTCACCAAAAAGAGCGGGGACGACTGGGAGATCCGGCTATCCGCTGAAGGGAGCTACGGCGAGTATCACGTCACCTTCTATCTATCAGAGAACGTCCAGCTCACCAACATCTCCGGGACCGAGGGGCTCGACTACCTCGTCTCCTCCTCTAGCGACTCCTTTGTGGTGGAGTTCCACGGCTACGACGTGACGAATCCCGGGGCCGCCGTCATGTACCGCCAGCCGGTCTCAGGCGCCGAAGCAGAGGCTGCGGCCCTCCCGACGCCGAAACCCTCCAGCCTCTCCCTCCTCCTGGGGGGGGGCCTCCTCGTCGCCCTCTTGATCGTCGCCGCGGTCATGGTCCGAGGGCGTAAGGAGGCAGCCTCGCCTCCAGCGGATGAGGTGGCTTTTGAATCCGAGACGGCGGCCCCGGTCTTCGGGCTCCCGGAGGCCGAGGATGAGCAAGATCAGATGGTTTCGGAGGAAGCCCCCCTCCAATCTTCGGGCCCCGTCGAGGCAGCCTTTCCTGCCCCCGAGGCCACCATCGCCGCCTCGATCTCGGCGGAGATGGTGGCGGTGATGGATACCCTCACCGAGAGGGAAAGGTCGGTCTTGGAGGCTCTCATAAAGCACGAGGGGAAGATGACTCAGGCGGATATCAGGTACGAGACGGGGATCCCCAAATCCTCCCTAACCGGGATCATAGTCTCTCTTGAGAGGAGAAATATCGTGACGAAGAAGGAACGGGGAAGGACCAACGTCATCGAGCTCTCCGAGCGGCTAAACTGGGGGGGGAGATGACGGCGGTGGAGGCATGGTGGTCGGATATCCCTGCCGGACGCCCCCAATTCTGCGGGGTGGCCGGGTCAGAAGTACCCCCAAATCGGGGACGGCGAGGTTTTGAGAGTCTGGAAGAGGTGATGACTTGACGGGCCATCCGATCCGGAGGGGCCTCTGGCTGGGAGTGGCGGCCCTGATCCTAGGGGGCGTTATTGGAGCGGGAGAGCCCCTGACATTCGACGCCCCGGCATGCATCGGGGACGGGCTGAGGGAGGGGGGCCCTTGTCCCGTAGCATACCAGATCGCCGGGATCGGCTGCCACGGGGACGGACCTGGGATACTGATATCGATCTTCATCTCGGAGGTGGGGTTTGCCTTCAGTTCTGAAGACGAGGCTCTGCCTGTGAGGCTGCAGGTCGAAAGGGTGAGAGGCGTCGACCCATCCCGGGTCCGGAGGCTCCTGGGAGAGAACCGGACCCTGGGAGAGATCAAGGAGGAGATCGAGGGGGAGGACGGGGCCTACAGCTACCGGGGGAACCTCCGCCTCGGCCGGGCCCCCTACCTCCTCGACCGCCTCAACGTCACCTTGGAGGGGGGGACGACCACCCTGGAGGCGGACCTGATGGTGCCGGCGGGGGGATGGGGGGCGATCCCCTCCCCCGGGTCGGGGCCGGAGATGGTGGGCAAGCTCACCGTCGAGATCCTCCAGCAGAACGGATCGGAGATCAGCGTCGGAAGCCTCCTGGTCTTCAGCGGCCCCTATGCCGGAAGCTACGCCGTCATCCTGGACCCCTCCATCGGTGCAGGGGTAGGGATGGAGGGATGCCCCCTGGCGGGCATTACCTCCGGATGGGGGCTGGCACCCGGAGGCCCCGGGTGGGACCCGGTCGCAGCAGCCCGGAGCTCGGTCGGCGGACCGTTCTCTCACCTCGGCCCCCGGCGGCCAGACCCCCTCGATCTGATCCTCCTGGACCTGGGCCTCTCTCCCTCCTCCCCGGGGCTCTTCGGAGGGCCTGGATGGGGATGCGGCCCGGCCATGGTTGGAGGGGGTTTGGATCGGCCTCTTCCCCCGGCCTTAGGGATCTGAGGGGTCTTCGAGTTGATCGGAAGAGATCTCAGAGACCGCCCCGGACGCTGGGGCTCGGCCGGCGGATCGTTCCCATTGATCGCCCTCTTGATCCTCCTCGCCCTCGCCCCGGCCTCGGGGCGAGACGAGGCGGTCGCCGGAGGTGGCAGCGAGGCTGGATCGGCTTTTGGGAGCATCCTTCTGGACGCATATATCGACGATGGAGGAAGGGCCCTGATCGTCGGCTACCTGAAGGCCGATAGCCTCGACGACCTCGCCTTCCTCGCGGGCTCCGAGGTCGAGTACGACGAGGATCTCGGGGAGCTCTACGCCCTGAGCGACGCCCTGACGTCGATCCGAGATGGGGTGACGACCCTCGAATTTGAGGCTGACGGCTGGTGGGAGGAGTGCCATCTGGCCTTCTATCTCCCCAAAGAGGCGACGCCGTCGGCCGTCACCGCCTCGGAGGGGCTCGAAGTCTCCGTCGTCGAGGAGGAGGGATCACTGGTGGTGGAGGTTATCGGCTACGATCTGGACGGGGCTGAGGTGTCGATAGACTACCTTCTGTGAGAATGATCACCAGAATCCTTTCAGACTGTCTTTATATAATCGCGGGCGAGGCTCAAAGATGGGCTCCAGAGCCTGGGGGCCTTCCAGGGGGCCCTCCGCCGATGGATGGAGATCTCCGGAAGATCTTCATCTCCCCATCTTCGTCCGTCTTGTTGTAGCCGAAGACGGCTATGGCGTGGTAGCCTTCCAGGCCGCAGCTGGCATGTCTGGATAAGCCTCCACTAATAGCGGAAGAAGTCGGGGTAGACCGCCATCCTCGTGATCACAGGGCCGTCTATGGATATCCCCTCCTTGGCCTGAGACGGCGGCGTTGCCGTCGGCCCCGGGTAGGAGGTCATCTGCCATCCCGGATTCGGGAGCCGGTCGAGGTGATGGGCTTTGCCGATGCTGAGGATAGGATCCTTCGTCTCAGCCCTCGATCCTCTCCCGGAGGAGCTTCGCCTCCGCCGCCGTCCCCCTCTTTCCCAGGACCCGGGCCATCTCCTCGATCGCCTCCAGGCGGCGAACGACCGCGTCCAGGTAGTTTATCAGGTCGCCGGTGTAGGCGTAGACCCCGTAAGAGTCGGTGAACTCCTGGACGATCCGGCTCGGGCTCATCCCTTCGGCCCGGAGCTCCAGGATCTTGAGGGAGACCCCCCTCTCGGGGCAGCCGCAGTAGGGGGAGTCCCGGCAGCCGCATCGGGTGAAGTCTTTTGCGAGGTTCATCAGCTCCTCCCTCAGCTTCGGGTCGAGCTTGGACAGGTCCTCGCTGCTCAAGAGATCCATCACCGAGCCGTGGAGGGCCCTCGAGGAGACCTGCATCCTGAGGGTCGCCGATATCCGCTCTGCGGCTTTGAGGTAGAGGTCTGTGAACTTATCCAGGTCGACGGCCATCTCCAGGGCCCCTCTATCCTCGGCGAGCCCCTTTCTCACCACCCGTACCTCTTCTGGGGTGAGGAAGTGGGCGGCCGCCGCCCCGCCGATTCGGGTGGGGGAGATCCCTCGGACGAGGCCCGCCTCCTCCAGGGAGGCGAGGCTCGATCCCAGGTCGTCGAGGCCGATCGTCAGCCTGTGGAGCTGGAGGAGCTCTTCCCTGTTCCTCGCCACGCCGGCGTTGGCCAGGACCTCCTCCTGCTGCTCCTCCTCCCCGTACTCGGGGAGGACGTCCTCCATCTCTCCCCGGAGGAGGCGGAGGGCCACCTCATCCTCCGACTCGCCCTTCCCGCCCTGGTACTTCTTCCCCGGCTCGGGGAGGAGGTAGACGATCCCCCGGTCGTGGTAGCCGGGCCTGCCGGCCCTTCCGAGCATCTGGTTGAACTCGTGGACGCTGAGCCACTCGATCCCCATGGCGAGGGAGTCGAAGATCACCTGGGAGGCGGGAAAGTCGACGCCGGCGGCCAGGGCCGCCGTCGTCACCACGGCGTCGATCCCGCCGCTGCCGAAGAGGGCCTCCACCTTGCGCCTCTGGTCGTACTGCATCCCGGCGTGGTAGGCGGCGGAGTTGGGTATCGCCGTGGCAAGGCTGTTGCAGTTCTTCCGCGAGTTGGTGAAGATTATCGTCTGGCCTTTGTACCCCGTCGAGGAGGTCTTGGACGCCGCCTCCTTGACGAGCCGTCTCAAAAGCCCCCTCTTCTCCCGGAATTCTGCGAAGATCAGGTGGCGCTCGATGGCGACGGGCCTCACCTGGTAGTCGACGAGGTCGGAGCCGAGCTGGACCGCCAGGGCGGCGGGATTTCCGACGGTCGCCGAGAGGTAGATGAACTGAGCGGCGGGGTAGGAGAACCTGAGCCTTGCGATCAGCCCCGATAGCCTGTGGCCCCGTTCCTTCTCCTCCAGCATGTGGACCTCGTCGATGACGACGGTCCCCACCTTCCCCAGGCCCCTGCCGGTCCGGAGGAGCTTGTCCACCCCCTCGTAGGTCCCGACGATGATCTCCGAGTTGAGGTCCTGGTTCATCCTCTTCGCCTTTCCGAGCTTGATCCTGGAGACGCCGACCCGGATGGCAGCCCTGGCCCCCAGGTCCCGATAGAGGGAGAGCTGGTCGTACTTCTGGTTTGCGAGGGCCACCAGGGGGACGAGGAAGAGGAGCTTCCCCCTTCCTTGCAGGAAGTTTTTGATCCCCGCCATCTCCCCCACGAGGCTCTTGCCGGTGGCGGTGGCCGAGACGACCAGGAGGCTTCTTCCCTCCAGGAGCCCCTGCCGGATCGCCTTCGCCTGGACCGGGAGGAGGGCCTTGGTCCTTCGCAAAAGAAAGCTCTTCAGCTCGGGAGGGAGGTCGAGGGCCTCGACGGCCATCGGGTCCTCCTCCCTCTCGGCCGGGATCTCGTCGAACTTCGTCAGGTCGGCCTCGAGCCTATCGAGGGCCAGGAGGCCGAGGACGTCGTCGAGGTCCCTCCTCTTGAGGAGGACCCGGGCCATGTGGACCTTCGCCGCCCGGCCGAGGTGTCGGAAGTCGGCCTCCCGCTGGAGCTCCTCCAGGGCGCACCGCTCGCAGATCAGGCTGCCCTTGTGCCTGACGGCCTTGTTGTCCAGGGGGGTGAACCTCCTCTTCTCCGAGAGGCAATGCTGACAGATCGATACCTTCCGGTGAGGGATCTGAAACGCGTCGAGAAACTCGACGAACTTCGCCTCCAGGGAGGGGTCGCCCCGGGCGATGTAGGTCTTCCCCGCCTTCCGGAGGAGCCTGACCAGGTCTTCGGGCTGGAGGTACCTCTCGTCCCCGTCCTTGTTTATGAGAAACTTCTTGGGGCGGGGGCCCTTCGGAGTATCCTGGAGGCGGAGTTGCCCCTCGAAGAGGGGTTCACCGCCCCGGAGGGGGAGGATGAGGACTCGGGCCTTATCTGCCCTCGCCAGAACCTCGATCGGCATCTCGACCCGATCAGGAGGCGGTGAGGTCGACGAGCTCGTACTTCAGCCCCTCGCCCTCGAGCCTCCCCATGAGGTTTGGAACCTGCTCGTCGACGCAGACGATCACCGAGGATACCCCGTGGAAGGCCGACTCCACCGCCGACTCCTTAGCCCCGAAGAAGACGTCCGGATCCCGGCCGACCTTCCTGAGGGCGACGAGGGACTCTATCCCCAGGGCCCCCACCATCTCGCTGGCGAGGACGATCCTGGAGAGGGCCGCGAGGTCCACCTTCCGGGAGCCGCCCATCTGGACCCGGGGGACCTTGCAGACGGTGACCGTCCCCTCCTTGAGGCTGATCAGCCCCTTGAGGTTTGAGACCCCCACGTCCTCCCCGGCCCGGGCCTCGGCGATGGTCACCCCGCTCGCCTCGACCCCCTCCTTCCTGCCGGCGTAGAGGAGGCCGCCCCTCATCTCCAGGGAGACGGTCTCCCCCTCCTCGAGGTCGAGGTCGGCGATGGCTCCCCAGACGGAGACGTGGCTTATGATCTCCTCCATGACGTATCTCGCGTACCGTTTCAGCTCGGCGGCGCTCTCCAGGAGCATCTCCACCCCCTCTTTCGTGATCCGGTACCTCATCCTCCCGTCGGATACGACAAGCCCGTCGGCAACCAGGTCCTTGATGTACTCGGAGATCGCCTGGGGGGTGACGCCGAGCCTCTCCGCCACCTCCTTCTGCCGGACGTTCGGCTGGTTGGCGGCGATCTCCACCAGGATCTGAAACCGCGAGCTGTCCCTCTTGCTCTGTAGAACGTCTACCATTCTTCAACCCTCATCCTTGGAGAGCTCGATCCTCTGGCCTCTGACGGCGAGCCCCTCCGCCCGTTTGGCAGCCCCTCTTATGAAGGCCTGGCTGAGATTCAGCTCTCGAGACAGGTTGGAGAGGGAGGTGTTGCCGTTGGCGACGATCTCTCGGATCCTCTCGGTCGTATCCCGGAGCTCATCATCCGACATCGAGGTGATGTATATAAGCTCGCTCAGATCCTCCAGGGGGCATACGAAGTTCGCCTGGACCCGGGAGTAGCTGGAATGGTACTCCTTCTCCGGGCTCTCCCCGGGCTTCGGCATCTTCCACTTCGTCTCCACGAGGCCGCTCTTCTTCAGAAGCTCGAGGCTCCTATGAACCCCCCTCTCGTCGCTCATGAGCTCCGAGAGCTCCGCCTCCGTCCGCCAATCCTCGCAGAGCTCTTCGAAGACCCGTTTGTGAACTTCTGAACCGAAAGCCAGGAGCAGAGGAACCAGATCTGAGGGATCGTTGATGATCCGAGTTCTCTTTCCCATCGCACAAAACCTCGTCCGCCCATTGGCGCTCAAATTTGATAAATCTTTTGAGGAACCCGTCGCCCAAAATGCCGGATTCGTCATCAAAAGGCGGCGGAGGGATGGGGCCGCCCCATCCCCCGGCCCCCGGGGCCTAAAAGCCCCCTCCAGCCCGGATCAGACGAGCCTCACCGTCTCCAGGTTCATCGGCGCCATCGTCGGTATCCTGTGTTTCTTGTAGATGGAGCTCGCGAGGTCGAGGCAGTTCGCCTCGTCGCCGTGGTTTGTGATCACCCTCGAGGGTTTGGGGTAGACCCTCCTGATGTAGTCCATCAGCTGGTTTCGGTCCGAGTGGCCGGAGAAGCCGTCGACGGTGACCACCTCCAGGTTGATCTTGACGGTCTGGGTCCTCCCCTCGGCGGAGAGGGGGACCTCGTTCCACCCCTTCTGGATCCGGCGGCCGAGGGTCCCCTCCGCCTGGTAGCCGACGATCACCAGGGTATTCCGCTCGTCGGGGCCGAGGGCCTTCAGGTACTCCAGGATCGGCCCGCCATTCATCATCCCACTCGTCGCCAGGACGACGCAGGGGTCGCCCTCCACGATCTTCGCCCTCTGGTTTGAGGTCTCCACCTGGACGAAGCACTCCGAGAGGAAGGGGTTGATCCCCTTGTGGAAGATCAGGTCCCTGAGCTCGTTGTTCAGGTACTCGGGATACGATGTATGGATCGCCGTCGCCTCGTAGATCATCCCGTCGAGGTAGACGCTGATCTCGTCGAGGGACTTCTTCCTGATAGCCTCCTCCAGGGCTATCATCACCTCCTGGCTTCTGCCGACGGCGAAGGCGGGGATGATCACCTTTCCGCCCCGCTTTATGGTATCCCGGACGACCTTCAGGAGCCTCACCTCGGCTTCCTTCCGAGAGGGCTGGGTGCTGTTCGATCCGCCGTAGGTCGCCTCCGTCACCAGGGTCTCCAGCCTCGGGAAGGAGTGGACGGCGGGGTCGAAGAGCCTCGTCTTCTCGAACTTGAAGTCCCCGGTGAAGGCGACGTTGTAGAGGCCGTCTCCCACGTGGAAGTGGCAGATGGCAGAGCCGAGGATGTGGCCGGCGTTGTGCATGGTGAGCTTCGTATCGGGGGCTATGTCGGTGACGTCGCCGTAGTTCAGGGTGATGGTATGCTTAAGAGCCTCCCGGATCATCGCCGACTCGTAGGGCATCCTCTTCCCCTCGCGTCCGGCGATGTCGATGTAGTCGAGCTGGAGGAGGACAAATAGGTCCCTGGTGGGGGGGGTGCAGTAGATCGGCCCCTCATAGCCGTACTTGTAGAGCATCGGGACGAGGCCGGCGTGGTCCAGGTGGGCGTGGGTGAGGACGACGGCGTCGATCTGGTTTAAGGGGTATACCTCGGGTACGTATAGGTACGGCGTCGCACTGTCGTCGGAGCCGACGTTTACGCCGCAGTCGACGATGATCTTCGACTCAGGGGTCGAGAGGAGCATGCAGCTCCTGCCGACCTCCCGACACCCGCCGAGGGTAGTTATCCTCACCCACTGATCCTTCGAGGCGACATCCCGGTGGATCCTCCTGCCGATCGTCTTGAGGATCTCCTTCCTCTCGGATTGGACGGACCGGAGGTACTCTTTGGTGTTGGCGATGGTGGCGGACCGGACCGGCGGCGTCCTCACCACCTTCGGGGTCCAGCCGATCAGCTTTGTGATCTCCCTGAGGGTGGCACCGTGCCGACCGATCACGAGCCCCGGCTTCTCCGCCTCGATCACCACCTCCCCGGTCTCGCTGTCGAAGTAGTAGTTGGTCAGCCCCGCCTCGGGGGGGACCACCTGTTGGATCTTCTTGACCGCTCCCTCCGGGTCTGCCAGGACCTTCAGGTCCGGCCTCACCACCACCCTCTTTCTCAGATCTTTTGCTAGGGATCGGACTATCTCTCCATCGTCCGCCAGCCTTCTCGGGTCGTCGGTGTATATTACCAGCTCGGGGCCCTCGAATTCTATGCCGGTGACGTTTATGTTCGGAGGCAGTTTGGTCTGTACCCTCCGCTTGAGCTCAAGGAGCACTTCCTCAACAGACAATTAAACCCATCCAAAAAAAGTTTATTTTTCAGAGCGCCTGCCGGATCTTCTCCACAGCGGACTCATCCTCCACCTCATACTCCTCGGCGGTGATCTTGACCACCTGAATGACGTCACCCGAGGCGGAATCCCTCTTCATGGCGTTGTGGATGGCGCGGATCCCCAGCTTCATCCCCTCCTCGACGGTCATCTCGGGGTCGTAGAGGGCCTCCAGGACGCCG
The DNA here is from genome assembly GCA_001602645.1 of Methanosarcinales archaeon Methan_01. GTDB lineage: Archaea > Halobacteriota > Methanosarcinia > Methanotrichales > Methanotrichaceae > Methanocrinis. The sequence goes on along the minus strand of LUYE01000016.1, from coordinate 8,223 downwards.
TAGGCTGTGGGGGAGCCGGATCCCGTGGCCACCACCTTCTGTTCCTGGATCGAGCCGCCCAGGGCGTCCAGGGAGAAGAGCTGGGGCCCCTTCTTGTCCACCCCGCCGAGGAGGAGCTGGACCATCAAGGGGAAGTATCGCCTAGAGGAGAGGACGTTGGAGAGGAGGGAGGTCGTCCCTTTTACCGTCATCGGCTCGCCCCTCTGCATGTTGTATAGCCTGGACTCGACCTGGATCATCCTGACGAGGGACTGGGCGTCGCCGACCACTCCCGCGGTGGTCAGGCCGACGCGGTCGGCGATCTGGTATATCTTCTGGGCTGTGGTGCTGGCGATGAAGTGGCCCATGGTAGCCCGGCTCTCCGAAGCGAGGACTACACCATCCTTGCAGACGATTCCCACCGTAGTTGTGCCTTTGAACACCTCGACCATCTAAATACCTCGAATTAAAATCAGAAAACGGACGAACTCCCTTCGCCACCATCACTATATAAATCTTCCGCGCCCTTCCCGCTCCCGATGAGGATAAGCGCTGTCTATAGCCTCGATCCGTCCTCTCCATCTCATCCCCCCGCTTCCTCCCCTCATCGGCCTCTGATCCCCCTTTCTCCATTCCCCAGAACGATCCTCTAATATACCATGCCGCTACCAACACCCTTCAGTCCGAGATCGACCGCCTTCGGCAGGAGCTGGGATCCCTTGCACCCCTGGATATACGATCACTACGTCGACCCCATCCTCTACGACACCGGATACAATCCCGTCAACACCGTCACCTGGGCCCTCCTCTTGGGCGGCATGATCCTGCTTCTCCTCAGGCTATTTCGGCGGCTTGAGATCGCCATCGACGAGCGGTTCGTCCTCGCCACCGTCCCCTACATCCTGGCGGGGGCGAGCCTCCGGGTCGTCGAGGACGCGGAGCTGGTGGCGGCTCCCCTCAAGTATCTGCTGATTACGCCGCTGATATACTTCCTCGCCGCCGTGGCGACCCTGGCAGGCCTCCTCCTCAGCCGATGGGCCCTGGGGGAGCGCTGGATCTTCGGGTACGCCGTCGTCGGCCTCGCCTGGACGGCGACCAACCTCGCCCTCCTCGCCACCCTGGGGGTGGAGAGCCCCTGGACGCCCTTTGCGATCCTGGCCATCGGGTCGGCGGCGACCCTGGCGGTGGCGGCGGCCGGGTTGAAGCTCAAGATCGCCCCCCTCTCGGGGCGGCCCAACCTCCTCCTCATCTTCGCCCACATGTTCGACGCCGCCTCCACCTACGTCGGGGTGGACTGGTTCGGCTACGTCGAGAAGCACGTCGTCCCAAGCCTCCTCATCGATCTCGCTGGGACCGCCCTGGTGATGTTCCCCCTCAAGCTCCTGATCCTCATCCCCGTCCTCGCCCTCGTCGAGAGGGCCCTCCGGGACGATCCGTCCCTCGAGAGCCTGACCCGCCTTGCCCTCCTGACCCTGGGGCTCGCCCCGGCGGTGAGAAACACCATCAGGCTGACCCTGGGGATCTGAGGGCAGCCGGGCCGGGAATATATACATATACAATTTAAAATAACCAAAAAATCCGAGCCGGCATGAGGCCGAGGCGGTTAAAATGAGGAGATCGGGGACGGAGGAAGGGAGGGATGAGGAGGAAGGGGGAGCTCTTCACTCCCGGATCTTCCTCGCCTCCAGCTTCTCGCCGTGCTTCAGCCTCAGCATGATCTGCTTGGCGAGGTCTGAGGACTTCACCATCCGGATGTCGCCTCGGCGGCCGACGGTGGCGGTGAAGACCGGCTCCTTTCCCAGGAAGATCTCGACCCGCTCGCCGGGCTTTCCGCCGACCCAGATTGCCAGGTGGCGGCCGGTGTCTTCGATGTGGGGGGCCAGGGGCTCCTCCCGGCTGTCGAAGGTCTGGACGTCGATGTGAATCCCCAGCGTCCGCTCGATCTCCTCGATCCTCTTGCCCGACTTTCCAATGATCCTCGCCGCCTCGTTCTCCTGGACCTTCACCACCGCCGAGGAGTCGCTGATCATCTCCACCTCGAAGGGTCCCTTGAGGTGGGTTGCCATCTCCTTCTGGACCTGGAGGGAGGCGAGGTCCCAGGAGGCGGGCTTCTTCCCCTCGGCGGAGATGGGCATGACGACGATCTCCTCGCCATAGGTGTAGAGCTCGTACTCCGCCTTCCCGGTCTCGAAGTCCTTGACGACGATGACGGGCCGGGAGAGGTCCGCCTCGGTCATCCCGGCGGGCACCTTTACCATGAACTCGACGTCCATGACCTTCGTCACCTCCCCCTTCTCGATGAAGACGATGGTGTCGATCACCTGGGGGATCATCCCCAGGTCGACCCTGCCGATCAGCCTCTGGAGGGCGTCGATCGGCTTATTGGCGTGGACGACCCCGATCATTCCGACCCCCGCCATCCTCAGGTCGGCGAAGACCTGGAAGTCGTTCGTCTTCCTCACCTCGTCGTAGATGGTGTAGTCGGGCCTCACCAGGAGGAGGATGTCGGCCGAGGCCTCCATGGACCCCTCCAGGGGTCCGTACTGGGTGATCTCCGCCGGGACCTGGAGGTCTCTTGGAGCTTCCAGGGTCTTGACGATGTAGTCGCACTTCTGGAGGTACTTGGCGACGCCAGCGGCGAAGGTGGACTTCCCCGAGCCGGGGGGGCCTGCGATCATGATACCCCGGTGGGCCTCCTTCAGCCTCGCCTTCAGCTCGTCGCTGTGCCGGTAGTCCTCCAGGTCGACCTTGGCCACGGGCCTCACCGCCGTTATCTCGAGGCCGTCGGCGAAGGGGGGCCGAGCGATGGCGATTCTCATGGGTCCGAGCTGGGCGACGGCGGCGCCGATCTTCTCCATCTCGATGTGGGCGCCCGGGTCGGACTTGACCCTCTCGAATATCTCCCTCACCATATCCCGGAGGTCCCTCTCGCTGAGGCTCCTGTTTCCGATCTTGACGAGGTTGAACTCTCCGACCTTCCCCCTCTTCGCCATGGGGATCGTCCCCTCCTTGAGGTGGACGGAGAGGGTGTCGGGGGTGAAATATTTCTCAAGGGAGATCGGCTTGATCTCCTCCCTTTGGGGTCGGACGTACTCCACCTCGAGCCCCATCGCCCCCGCCACCCTCGACTGGATCGAGTCGCTGGTGAGGAAATAGGCCCCGATCTCCAGGGCCACGTCCCTGATCATGGCGTCGATCTCGCCGCCTCCGGCGAGCTTGATCTGGTCCAGGTCGGGCCTCACTCCCACGTATTCCAGCTCGATCTTGCCGGCCTTCGCCAGCTCCGAGAGGCGTCTCAGCTCTTCAAGCCCCTTGATCCCCGTCTCGCGGCCGTGGTTGGCCTGGGCCTCCAGCTCCGCCACCACCGCCTCGGGGACTACCACTCGTTTGCCCTCAAATTCGCCGGAGGCGACCCTGGCCGAAACTCTGCCGTCGATCACCACGCTCGTATCGGGCACAATGCAGTCTGCCATTGCAATAAACATCCTTCAATTAGTTATTTAGTACTTGTGATCGAAGCCAAAAAGAGATCAGAGATAGACGATGTCCATCTCCCTTTTCTCGGCGATCCCCTCGAAGACCTCGTCGATATCCATCTGTCGCCGGATCTGGCGGGCGGCCATCACCACCATGACGGGCCGGCCGTAGGTCTGGACCGCCCTGATCTTGGCGGTATCCTCGCCGAAGCCCGGGTCCAGCCTTCTCAGAATGCAAACTCTGATCCCGCTCTCCACGAACTCGCCCTCGTCATCGTGGCCGAAGACTATGCAGACCATGCTCCGCTTGGAGATCGTCCGGTAGTCCACATCGTAGCTGGCGAAGGCGTTTCTGTCGTAGAGCTTCTTGTCGGCGAGGGCTGGCCGGAGGTCCTCCTCCACCACAGAGTTCGCCAGCTCCAGCAGCTCTTCCTGTCCCTCTCGGGAGTGTTCCAGGCACTTGGCTATGGTGAAGAGGTTGAGGTGGTGGAGAGGCTGCCGTTTGGAGTGGCAATAGGCTCGCGGCTCCACGACGCCGAACTCTTCCTCTCCGGAGAAGAAGGACGGGGCGTAGTTGTCGCAGCTTGCGCACTTGAGCTGGATCAGGGTATCCCTGTCCAGGAAGGGGGCCATCCCTTCGACGAAGCCCAGGACCTCCCGGACGTTGGGGCTGGTCCCCTCGGTGAGGCTCTGCTGGGCTGCCTTGACCGCGAAGAGCAGCTCGTCCTGACAGTCCCTTTCGTCTTTGCCGTTCTCCTCTTCAGCATCATCCTTCATGGGAAACTCTTTTCCTTACGCTCCCGTCCGATATAAAAATGTGCTGATGCGCCTCCGTCGGCTCGATCTCCGAAAAGGCTATATCCTGTCGCTGCCTCACGCCGATGAGGAGGTCACCGGTTGAAGGAGATTCGATTTCACGGCCGGGGTGGCCAGGGAGCTGTTACTGCTGCTGAGTTGATAGCGATTGCGGCTTTTGAGGATAAGAAGTACTCCCAGGCCTTTCCAGCCTTTGGTGTGGAGCGGCGAGGCGCTCCAGTCATGGCTTTTACCCGAATTGCATCCGAGCCGATCCGGATCAGAAGCCAGATCTACGAGCCCGATTATGTCATCGTCCAGGACGTCACCCTCCTGGAGGTCGTCGACGTGGCGAGCGGCCTCAAGCCGGAGGGGAAGATAATCATAAACACCGACAGGGATACAAAAGACCTCAAGCTCAAAACCAAGGCGGATGTCGTCACCATCGATGCCACCAAGATCGCCCTCGAGAAGCTGGGGAGGCCCATCGTCAACACGACGTTGCTCGGAGCCTTCTGCGGCGCCACCGGCGAGGTGAGCCTCGAGAGCATAAACAAGGCCATATTGAGCCGGTTCAGCGGGTCCCTCGGTGAGAAGAACCTGGCAGCCATAAAGACCGCTTACGAGGGGGTCAGCCGATGACTAGGTGTATAGTTAAAATGGTGGTGGAGCCGGGGAGCACCGAGATCACCAAGACCGGCGCCTGGAGGACCTTCGTTCCCGTCTTCGATCACGATAAGTGCATCAAGTGCAGCCTCTGCGAGATCTACTGTCCCGAGAGCTGCATCCACCAGATCGAGGGGAACTTCGTTCCGGATCTGGACTATTGCAAGGGGTGCAGCGTCTGCGCCCACGAATGCCCGCGGGGTGCGATCACCATGGTCCTGGAGGAGAAGTAGATGAAGAAAGTGGTGGAAGGATCTTATGCGATAGCCGACGCCGTCCGGTGCTGCTCTCCCGATGTCATATCGGTCTATCCGATCACCCCCCAGACCCACATCGTCGAGCACCTCTCGGAGTTCGTAGCCAATGGTGAGCTAGACTGCGAGTACATCAACGTCGAGTCGGAGTTCTCCTCCCTCTCCTCCCTCATCGGGGCGTCTGCTGCGGGGGCCCGGACCTACACCTCGACGACCTCCCAGGGGCTCGCCCTGATGTTCGAGGTCCTCTTCAACGTCTCGGGGATGAGGCTTCCGATCGTCATGACGACGGTTAACAGGGCCTTGAGCGCCCCCCTCTCCATCTGGAACGATCAGCAGGACGCCATGGCCGCCAGGGATGCGGGCTGGATCCAGATCTACGCCGAGAACGTCCAGGAGGCGATGGACCTCACCCCCCAGCTCTACAAGATCTCCGAGGACCCGAAGATCCTCACCCCCTCCATGGCCTGCATGGACGGGTTCATCCTCACCCACGTCTACGAGCCGGTGGAGTTCCTCGATATCGAGAAGGTCAGAGAGTTCCTCCCGCCCTTCAGGCCGGAGGACGTCCTCGACCCAGAGGATCCCAAGACCTTCGGGGCCTTCGCCGATCCGAGCTGGTTCACCGAGTTCAAGTACCTCCAGTATCAGGCGATGGAGAGGGCGAAAAAGAAGATCGCTGAGGCCTCGAAGGAGTTCGAGGAGGTCTTCGGCCGGGGATACGGTGGCCTCATCGATACCTACGCCATGGAGGACGCCGAGGTCGCCCTCGTCGCCATGGGCTCCGTCATAGGGACGATCAAGGAGGCGATCGACGGGCTCCGGTCCGAAGGGGTGAAGGTGGGCCTCGTCAAGATCCGCAGCTATCGGCCCTTCCCCGAGGAGGAGCTGAAGAAGGCCCTCAAGGATGCAAACGTCATAGTGACGATCGAGAAGGATCTCTCGATGGGTTACGAGAGCGCCCTTCTGACTGACCTCAAGGGTGCCTTCTACAACAGCCCCGCGAGGATGCCGATCATCGGTTTTGCGGCTGGCCTCGGCGGCAGGGACATCGGGGTCAAGCAGATAAGAGGGATCGTCGAGAGGGCGTCGAAGGTCAAAGACGCCGGGATCGAGGCGGAGTTTGAGATCTTCGACGTGAAGCCAGAGTGTCTCTAGGAGGATTATCATGGAAGAGAGTTTGTTTGCGCCCGGCCACAGGGCCTGCGCAGGATGTGGAATGCCGACGGCGATAAAGCTCGTCCTGGACGCTGCGGGTCCCAACACCATCGTCGTCTCGCCTACGGGATGCCTCGAGGTCACCTCGACCCCCTTCCCGGAGAGCTCCTGGAGGGTCCCCTGGATCCACTCCCTCTTCGAGAACCCCGCGGCCGTCGCCTCCGGGGTGGAGGTGGCCCTCAAGAGGTTCGGAAAGACGGACATAAACCTCCTGGTCATCGGCGGCGACGGGTCCACCTTCGACATCGGCTTCGGCTCGATCTCGGGGATGTTCGACCGGGGGCACAGGATCACCTACGTCTGCTACGACAACGAGGCCTACATGAACACGGGGGTCCAGAGGAGCGGCTCGACCCCCTTCTGCGCCAAGACGACGACGACGCCGACGGGGAAGCTGAGCCTTGGTAATCCCAGGCCGAAGAAGGACCTGCCGGCGATAGCCGTAGCCCACGGCGTCCCCTACGTCGCCACCGCCTCCATCGCCTACCCCGTCGACCTCCGGCGGAAGGTAAGGAGGTCTCTATCGGCCGACGGCCCCGCCTACATCCAGGTGAACGCCCCCTGCATCACCGGCTGGAGCTTCGAGGCGGGGGACACCATCGAGCAGGCGAGGCTCGTCGTCGAGACCTGCCTCTGGCCTTTGTATGAGTACGTCGACGGCGCCCTCGCCGGGGTGACGAAGGTCCGGAGGAAGAGGCCCGTCGAGGATTACCTCAAGACCCAGGGGAGGTACAAGCACCTCTTCCGGGCGGAGGGGGGAGCGGAGGTCCTGGCGCAGATCCAGGCGATGGCCGACGCCAACGCCGAGAAGTTCGGCCTTCTGGACTGAGGGGGACGAGGACCCCCCAGGACCTCTACCTTCTGGAGGATGGATATGTACGTAGGAAGGATCGTGGTCATAGGCGGGACGAGAGGAAGGGCGTGGGTCGGATACCGGGTGTCGTCCCGCTCCTTTCCCAACCGGCGGGCGAGGGTCCGGGGCGATCTCGTTCTCGTATCGCCCCTGAATCCTCAAGATCTGGAGAGAAACCCCTACATCGCCTACAACGCCATCCGGGTCGCCGGGAGGGCGGCGGTCGTCGCCAACGGGACCCAGGCGGACATGATCGCCGAGAAGATCAACGATGGGACGAGGCCTCTTGAGGCTATCGCCTTCAGCCTCACCGCCTTCGGCTACGAGAGGGACGAGCTGGACACCCCCCGGATCGCCGGGGCGGTGATGGGGGGGCGGGGGTGGCTGGGGATCTCCCGGAAGGACGAGATCAGGGTGAAGGAGTTCGACCTCACCGGGGGCGGGGCCTTCATGGTCGCCACCTACGAGAAGACGGAGTTTGAGGAGGTGGCCGTCGCCGGGGGCGACGCCGAGGAGGTGGCGAGGGCGGCCTTCGACCTCCCCTTTGAAAGGCCGGTCTGCTCGGCGGCGGCCTTCGACGACGGAGGCTTCAGCCTTGCCGCGTACAACCCAAAGCCCCAGGAAATTTTGAAGCCGAAGGTATGAACTCAAATTCACGCGATTCGAATTATTAAACTGTTGTCGAAGATCTTGAGGAGTGGACGGGATGGAGATAAACGGCGTAGAGATCGAGGATACCTTTGCGGAGGGCTTTCCGATAAAGGTGGCGAGGGTTCTGATCACGGCGATTACCGAACGGTGGGCGATGGAGGCGGCCCGAGAGGCGACGGGCTTTGGGACCTCCGTCATCATGTGCCCGGCGGAGGCGGGGATCGAGCGGAGGGCCCGGCGGACTGAGACCCCCGACGGGAGGCCGGGGTTTTACATCCAGATCTGCAACATGAGCTTCAAGAACCTGGAGGCGTCCCTCCTCGCCCGGATA
>LUYE01000002.1 GCA_001602645.1 Methanosarcinales archaeon Methan_01 | reverse complement strand
TCTTCGACTGGCTGCTGGCTCAGCTTCTCGACCTTGATATTTCTCGTCATGCCCCGTTCCTCGATTCGTCTCTGGGGGGCTGAAAGGACCAATGGCATATTAAAACTTCGGATCTATCCGCCCCGCACCGTCGAAGAAGAGCAAAAGGGGTAAATCCTCGCCCGGGATGAAAAAAGCTCATGCGACTCGTCTACATGGCCGGGAAGGGGGGCGTCGGAAAGAGCGTCTGCTCGGCGGCGACGGGGCTCTGGGCCTCCCGGAACGGAAAGAAGACCCTCGCCTTCTCCATGGACCCCGCTCACTCCCTATCCGACATCCTGGAGGTGGAGATAGGAGACCGGCCGACGCCGATAGCAGAGAACCTCTACGCCGTAGAGCCTGACCTTTCGGCCGAGGCGGAGAAGTTCTACGCCGCCTACAGGAGCCTCTTTCGAGCATTATTTGAGATGTTCCAGTTTGAGGTCCGCCCCCAGGACTTCGGGGTCGTCCCCGGCGTCGGGGAGCTGATCTTCATGGACAGGCTCTACGACGTCTATATGGGGGGGGAGTACGACTTCGTCGTCATCGACTCCGCCCCCACCGCCCTCGTTCTGCCGCTCCTGAAGCTGCCGGAGGTGACGACCGGCGTCGTCACCAGGCTCCTGGGGATGAAGTCGCGGTGGACCGGGATCTTCAACATGCTGGAGCCGGGCTTCGGCGACTCCATCGTGACGGAGGTCCGCCGGCTGCGCACCAAAGCCGAGACGATGAGAAACGCCCTCATCGACCCCGATATTACGACCATATCCGTCGTCACCATCCCGGAGAAGGCGGCGGTGATGGAGAGCGAGCGTTTGATCAAAACCGTCGAGGCCCACGGCGTCTCCGTCGACTCCATAATCGTAAACCACGTCATGGCCCCCTGCGGCTGCGATTACTGCAGCCGGCGGGTCGCCTCGCAGAAAGGCTACATCGAGGCGATAAGGGCTAAGTTTGCGGATAAGCAGATCGCTCTCCTCCCCTCCTACGGCGAGGAGGTGAAGGGGTCGGGGCTCGCGCAGGTGGTGCAGGATCTGTATGAGAAGGAGCAGCTGAGGCTGTAGAAGGTAATTTTCTATCTCCTGTAGCTTGGCCCAAAATGCCTCATGATTGCCGGCATTGGATGATCATGGGACGTATCGCTACCATCCGACTCCGGAACGAGATTTATGACAAATACGTGCATAACTGGATCAGCTTATCGCCATCCCGGAGTTGACCATACGAAACAGCTAGGAGCCTTAAAAATGAAACAGACAAAGGCATCGCTTCATTGAGCATTCTTTAATAAAGCACAATCATCAACGCCGCTAATACCATAAGCCTAACCAGAACGCTGATGGCCGTAGACGTGAGAACCAAAGAAAGGCCCAGCCTCATTCCGAATACGGAGGTATAATTGGGGATAAGAGACCTCACAGCATAAGCAGGAAGCATGAACAGGCTTCCCAGCATCAAGACTATCAATGCCTTCGTCTCTGATATGGAGCCATTTTGAATCATCGGCCCCAGCAGGGTTATTCCTGCTTTGGGGCTGGCAACGTAGATGGTCAGAGGCACAACGGTTTCTGAAGGAACCTGAAAAATTTGGGCTATGGGGAGGGCGTTCATCGATTGTAGAATTCCATTGCTGCTCAAGTACAGAACCAAGAACGTCATGAAGAAATAGAGGGTTGAAATCCTGAAAAATATCCTTGTCTGACCTTGGAGTGATTTTTTTGCGGCCTCTATTACGCCCTTCTTGGCTTGCGTCTCGTCTACCTCCAAAGGCAACGATGACTCCCGAGAAAGATATGCTCGACCCAGGATCACAACCAATAACAGCTTTATCAACCCCGTTGCGATGGCCACTGCAGCGTACACGCCACCAACGAATATTCCCAGAACGGGTATCACAAAGGCCAGTTGATATGTGAAAAACTCCCGAAAATAGACAGGAACGCTGTTCATCAACGCGCTGAGAAACGTCTGGCGTTCGCTCAAACTCCCCTCCTCTCTCAGCCTGGCTATCATAGTGTTTGCAGCAAGAGCGGATCCGAGGCTGATCACGAGGCTAGAGGCGGATACAGATGGCAAGTGTGATATGGAGACGAGTGGCTTGGCCAGAAACGACATGCGCTGGAATACGCCCATCTCCATCATGAGTCCGGTGAGGAAAAGCATCAAAAATACGGTCGTCATGGTGAAGACGGTCGTGTTCAGCGTTTCCAAGAGAAGGTTATGCATTCTCAGTTCCTCATTGATCCCTTCAGGCAGTGTGCCGAATCTGATGAAACTTCCGACACCCCATATCCTCATCTACAGCTATCTACTCATTTTAGTCACATATTATATGAACTAATCGCAAGTTATTAAGATGGGAACGCCGCAACCCTCAGACCGAAGATGGAGCTTGAGGACTTGGTCATGGCTGATCGATCCTGGTGGAAGTATGACGATATAATCTCTGAAGATCGATGTTATGATTGAGAGCGATGTAACCGAGCTCGTAATAGGGAGCTGAAATTTGCATGTCTTCGATGATCGAGACTGAACATCTCGCCAAGGAATACGGGAATAAGCGGGCTGTTGACGACCTGGACCTCTTCGTCGGAAGAGGAGAATCCTTTGGGTTTCTTGGCCCTAACGGCGCAGGGAAGACCACCACCATCAGGATGCTCGCAACCCTGACCAAGCCCTCTTCCGGACGGGCCTGGATCAACGGTTTCGACGTGGTGGAAGAGTCCTCAAAGGTGAAGCAGGAGTTCGGGATAGTTCAGCAGCACATGAGCCTCAACAAGGAGCTTACCGTGAGGGAGAACCTGGAGCTTCATGCCCGGCTTCATCATCTTGAAAAAAAGGAGCGGAGGGAGCGGATCGACGAGATGCTCGATTATGTCGGCCTGACGGAGTTCAGCGATTACCTGATCGAACGGATATCGGGGGGGATGACCAGGCGGGCCATGATCGCCCGGGCCCTTCTTCACACGCCTAAGCTGCTCTTTCTGGACGAGCCCACCATCGGGTTGGATGCTCAGGCCCGGCGGAAGATCTGGGACCTGATCAGGGGGATGAAATCGGAGGGAGCGACCATCTTCCTGACAACCCATTACATCGAGGAGGCCGAGGTTCTATGCGACAGGGTTGGGATAATTCATCGGGGACGGATGATATCTCTTGGAAGTCCGCTTGAACTGCGCCAGAATCTCGGACTCGTCACCGTAGAGTCTAGAAAGAGCGAGAACAACACCGAGTACCGATATTTCCCGGACAGGGCCGCTGCGGCAGAATACGTAAAGACGCTTCCATCGGGTGGCAACATTATCATGAGAGAGTCGAACCTGGAAGACGTTTTCGTCGAGCTTACGGGCCGGAAGGTGACGGGATGAGTTTCGCCGACGCCTACTCCGTCCTCTGGGCCGATCTCTTGGTCCTCAAGCGCCGAATATTCAGATACTTAATCACCACCCTGGTCAGCCCCCTCCTCTATCTGGTCGCTTTTGGTTGGGGTCTTGGCAGAGGCATCTCCGTAGAAGGCACCAGCTACTTCGCCTTCGTAGTTCCCGGCATAATCGCCCTCACAGCCATGAACAGCAGCTTCAACGGAGCAGGTACGAGGCTCAACGTCGATAGGCTCTACTTCAAGAGCTTCGATGAATGTCTCATGGCCCCCATCAGCTCCTCGTCCCTCCTCCTGGGGAAGGCGATGGTGGGCGCTGTTCGGGGGCTTGTAAGCTCCGTAGCCTTCGTAGGGCTGGCGCTGCTGGTATCGCCGACCTTCTACGTGACGCCATTATTTCTGGCCAGCCTCTTGGTCACCTGCCTTTTATTCTCCTTCCTCGGAGTGCTGGCGGCCCTTCTATCCAAGTCTCATGAGGATATGGGCACCTTCAGCAGCCTCATTCTGTTGCCGATGACCTTTCTTGGTGGGACTTTCTTCTCCCTGAGCCAGGTCCCCGAAGCTCTGAAGTTTGGCCTTTACGCCTTTCCTCTCACCCATTCGAGCCTCTGCCTCAGGGCTGCCGTCCTCGGCCAGCCCTTCCCCTGGGCATCCTTTATGATCATGGTGGGGTTCTGGGCTGCCTTCTCCGCCGGATGCCATATGGTCTTGAAGAGGGCCAGCATATAGAAGGAGCTGAGATTCGATGGAAGATGCATTATGGTAAATCAAAGAGGTCGTTGAGATATGATCGAGAATGAGTATGCAGATCTGGGATCCGTCACCCGCGAAGCCCAGGAGATCTACAACAGAAGCAGAAGTTACATAGCTAGAGTTGTGGGGAACGAAACCCCGGAAGACCGGATCAGACAGCGGTGTGTTATAGCTACAGGTGACGTTAATGTGGCGGATATGATGCGATTCAAGAACGATCCGTTGAATGCAGGGCTGAAAGCCCTGGAAAAGGGCGCTGGGATCTATGCGGACATAAAGATGGTGGAGGCTGGCGTGGTTAAGAAGGGGCATCAAAGCAAAGTGACGATATTTCTTGGCAAAGGCGACGATATCGCAGAAGAGAAGGGGGTCACCAGGGCCTCCGCCGGCGTAATGAAGCTGAAGGACGAGCTCGACGGGAGCATCGTTCTGATAGGAAACGCCCCCTCGGCGCTCCTCGCCCTCTGCGGTCTGATGGAAGAGGGAGCATTGAAGCCCGACCTGGTGATAGGAGTTCCCGTGGGCTTCGTGAACGCCGCCGAGAGCAAAGAGCGGTTGAGACGGACGGACGTGCCATCCATCTCGATCGTCGGCACCCGGGGTGGGACGCCCATAGCCGTGGCGTCCATAAACGAGATTATAAATATGTACCAGGAAAATAAGTAAGTGATTATTTAAAGATCGAACGAAGAGATGGATTTTCTCTCATATCTTAGATTCTATTTTTATTCATACATCGTCGCTCAGATCGTAGTTCGACCGGTGGAAACTGATCGGGCCCTCCGGGGATAGGCTGGTGATCAACGCCCCGGAACAATGGGGATGGGGCCGGTTGACGGTGAACGTCGCCCCTGGCCCCTGATTATACCGTCCCACCCTCCGTTGCTTCAATCACCAACTTGAAGGTGGCGGATAAGCGTAGAGGCCAGCAAATTCCACTCCGAGGAACTTCTGAAGCCACTCCCTGTAGATCTCATCCGGATCTATATCTTCGAACAATTCTGGATGTATGCACTTGGCAAAGTACGAGTAGTACACGCTTGGGTGAATTGAGTGGCTGTAGGTGCTTATGATGTAGACCCTATCGTTCGAAATTGCGTCTATATTCTCCCAGCCGGGTCGGTTCACCATTTCTCCCTTCAGTTCTTCCAGCGGACCCGCATCCTTAACGCCGCATCCGAAGAGATCCAGGCTATTGCTACACTTAATGATGACTTGAGGATTCCTGACGATCACCGTCTCAGAGTCGATTTCGGGATATTTCGTAGTAGCATCCTGGAATATGTTTACTCCTCCTCCGATGGTGATGGCGTCGTTGTTAGCATTATCCGGACCGACTGCTTGATAGTCAGCATACCACTCAGCATATACTTTTTGCCTCTTTTCAAGCTCTCCAGTTCTCTCCTTTATGAGGTCCAGGTGTTGCTGCTCAAACTCGATCAGCTCTTCGGCCCTTTCTTGATCTCCTAAAATCCATCCCAGATTTCTTATCTCCTGTGAATATTTCTCGGGCTGGTAAAAGTCCATCTGAACCAGAGGTATGCCCGAGGCCTGCAGTTGATCGTCGTACTCTGGGAAGTATCGAAAGGCATACGCTAATACGATATCTGGATCTTGTTCTAAGATCTTCTCGAGATCCCAGGTGAATGTGCTGGTTCCAACCGCGGGCTTATCCTTCAGAAAGGGTTCTAGTTCCCTCCGCTCCTTTGCAGATTGAAGAACACCCACTATTCTGTCCTCTTCACCAAAGGCGCATAGTGTCTCTGGTCCGTAGGTACCGCCGATGGCAGCTATTCTCTCTATCGGCATGGGGATGGTCACCGGCTCTTCGGTCAACTCCTCCGGGTATCCGATGTATTGGAGCAGAGTTAGCTCGTCAGCTTCCCCTCGGATGATCAGCTCTGTCTGAGATATGTCATCCTCATCGATCTTGCCATCGTAATTGGCGTCAGCGAGTTCGGTAGGTTCATTTTCGCCCGTGATTATACCCTTTAAATATTCTATGTCCTCCTCATCGATGGTGCCATCCATGTTGGCGTTTCCAAATATGCCCAGCGTATAGCTGGCGGCTGAAGCTGGCATCGATATCAGCGAGATACATAATGCTGATATAAGGAAGGTGAGGATCTTGGGAACAGCTCGTCTCATCTTACCACCTGCTCGATTCCCGACTGACTCACCAGCAGAAGCCCTGAAAGCAATGCTTGGAGATGGGGGCCGACGGAGTATTACAAAAATGTCTATTAAATTGCTTATATTTATAACTTTGTCTATTTTCATCTTATAAACCGCGATTTTAATGTACTAATTTATCGACTAAATCCGGGTGCTAATTCTACTTGCGTAAATATATTGCTATATAGCTATGGAGGTCGCGCCCAAAAAAATGATTGTTGGCTCATCCCGGAAGCCGACCTTCCAAGAAAGCCTTTCAAACATGCTCAGGCGTTCTTCTCGAATAAGCCCTGCTCCTCCCCATCGACTATGCTGAATAGCGCCTCAGAGCTGAGGCCGGCTATGGGATAGTACCTTCCGCCAGCGGCATCCGCCACATCTCTGCAGTACCCGAGCCTCATATCCATGAAGGACGACTCGACGACCTCGGTATCGATGACGATAGTGTGGATGCCGGCCTCCTTCGTCCTCTCAGATATCTCTCTGATCTCATCCCGTATCTTTCCCCCAAGAGATACGTTGGCCCTGCCGTCGGATATCAGGACCATCATGGGCTTAGCCTCCCTGTCCTTCGTCATCTCGCTTTTGAGGAGCTGCAGCCCTTTGGATAGTCCCGCAGATAAGGGGGTTCTGCCGCCCGTCGGGAGTTCGCTGAGCCTGCTTAAAGCCTGGTCGACGCTGGAGCATGGCGGCAGCAACAGCTCTGCGTCGTTGCCCTTGAAGGCGATCATCCCGATCTTATCCCGTTTCTGATAGGAGTCCATCAGCATCGACAGGACGGCGCCCTTGGCGCTCTCCATCCTCCTTACAGCCCCCATGGATCCGCTGGCGTCGACCACGAACATGACCACTGCCGACGTCTTCCTCACTCTCTCCTTCTCCCGAATGTCCTGCCCCTGGACCTTGATGGCGTTATCTCCGTCTCGAAACCGCTGGTAGGGAGCCGCTGCCCTGATGGTGGCATCGATGGCGACGTCCTTGCCCTCCTGGGGCATCCTGGAGCGGATGTACCTCCCCGACCCGGACTTGGCCAAGGTGTTCATCCTCCTGCCACCGGTCTTCCGGCGCGGCGTCCTGTCCCTTCTTCGGAGAAGATCGATCTGGCGGACGTCGATCGGATCGCCTATCTCGAAGATCTTCTCCTG
The DNA here is from genome assembly GCA_001602645.1 of Methanosarcinales archaeon Methan_01. GTDB lineage: Archaea > Halobacteriota > Methanosarcinia > Methanotrichales > Methanotrichaceae > Methanocrinis. The sequence goes on along the minus strand of LUYE01000002.1, from coordinate 6,915 downwards.
ACCATGACTATCTGCCTCGGATCCGTCGGATTCCACCTTCTCTTGCCTCTCCTGGGGCTTCTCCTCTCTCTTATCCTGATCTTTTGACTGCTTCTTCTGATGTTCCTGGTTCTTCTCCATCGACTTCTCCAGCCGCTCTTTGTTGAGGGTAGGCGGCTCAAAGGGCCTGCTCCTCATCCTGTGGGCGAGGGCCAGCTCCATCGCCCGTCGAACGTCCTCCTGGTTGGCCTCGGTCCTCCCCTCGAAGGAGGCTATCGTCTTGGCTGTCCTGGATATCACGATCTCGGCCCGATGGGTCTTCACTCCCAGGTCGACGCATGTAGATGCTATCGTCCGAAGGAGGTCGTCGTCCAGGGTCACCCTCTTCAGCATCTTCTTAGCCTCGACGATCCGCCTCCTCAACTCCGCCTGGGCAGGCTCGAACTCCCGGGCGAAGCCCTCGGGGTCAGCCTCGAAATTGTCGGCCCTCTTGGCGATCTCCATCCTCAGGTCCACGTCGTCGATCCCCTCGACGTTCACCTGGAGGCCGAACCTGTCCAGCAGCTGGGGCCTGATCTCCCCCTCCTCGGGGTTCATCGTCCCCACCAGGATGAATCTGGACGGATGGGCGACGGATATCCCCTCCCGCTCGACTATGTTCACCCCCATGGCTGCCGAGTCGAGGAGGACGTCGGCTACGTGGTCGTCGAGGAGGTTCACCTCGTCGATGTAGAGGATCCCCCGATTGGCGGCGGCCAAGATCCCCGGCTCCAGGGCTTTGATCCCCTCCTTGATCGCCCTCTCGACGTCGAGGGACCCCACGACCCTGTCCTCCGTCGCCCCCAGGGGCAGGTCGACCACCGGGGTCCTGCGGGCTGTCGCCTCCAGCGAGCCCGTCTGGCCGCGCTCGTAGCAGAGGTCGCACATCTCCTCCGGGTTATGAGGATTGCAGTTGAAGGGGCAGCCTTCCACTACGGGGATCTCGTCCAGGAGGTCGGCTAGGGAGCGGACGGCGGTCGATTTGGCGGTCCCTTTATCGCCCCTTATCAGCACGCCTCCAATCCGGGGGTTGACGGCGTTGAGGATGAGGGCGAACTTCATATCTTCCTGGCTCACGATGGAGGTGAATGGGATGGTTCTTCGCTTGAGGTGGTGCATCTCGTAACTCCTTAACTATCGATCTCGAATCACATTTAATCATACTTAGTTATATAAGCTTTTACATCGTTTTAATAATTGATTATAATTCTACAAATATTGTTACATTATTGTATTATTTTGCGAAATGCTGAGAAACTCTCAAACATGATCCGAATGGATCCGATAGCATTTCAGTCGCCATGCCTCTTGAAGATGAATCGGAGAATAACATCCGGCCATGGCGGACCAAAAGTCAAAGATCGAACCTCGCAGCAATTTGTCGTGCATTTATTCTAAAATAAAAATTATTGATAATTAAAATCTAATGTTATTTTACGGCGATAAGATTATATCTAATAAAATCATCTTGGAATTTCGTATTCACGATGGCTTAAATAGGTTTGCATGGTGAGGAGATGAAGCGAATTGGCTGTCTGTTAGCGTTATCGATCCTGCTCTCAATTCTTTCGCTGGGTTTGCCTGCTGTAGCGTCATCCTATGATGACGACAGCTATCCTCGAACGATCGTGGACTCCCTGGGACGAGAGATTACGATAGAAGAGCCCATCGAACGCATCATCTCCCTGGGCAACTATCGCACCGAGGCGGTGAAAGTTCTCGGGGCGACGGATAAGCTCGTGGGGATAGATCAGCCCAGCTATGAAGCTACCAACTACTATTCAGATTTATCAAACCTCCCTGTTGTGGGTACCTATTCAGAACCCGATTATGAGATGATAGCGGAGCTCGATCCAGACATCGTGATCACGTCTGCACATTCTGGTCGTGTCTCGCAGATGGAAGAAATGCTCAGCCATTTTGATATTATCATCATCGGATTGGATTTCTATAGAGATGAACTAATAAAATCTGAAGTTGAGACTTTGGGCTATATCTTGAATGAAGAAGAGAGGGCGAAAGAGTACATAGAATGGCGAGCAGGATACGAGGACATCATCGCGGATTTTGTAGAGAGCCTCGACGAGAACAGTATGCCAACAGTTTACATAGAACGAGGTGACGAGGCAGGAAGCACTTGCGGCAATGGATCTTGGGGCCAATTTCTTGTCGATCATGCCGGAGGAAGAAACGTTGCCAGGGAACTGCCAGAGTACGTGACTGTAGATATGGAATGGATCGTCATGGAAAATCCACAGATTATAGTCAAAACGATTAGCCTCCCCGACCGAGGCCGTTGGGGTTGGAACGACACCGAAGAGCCTGATCTGATCGTAGGGGAGCTTAAAAACCGCCCTGGATGGGAGAAGGTGGCGGCTGTAGAGGATGGGAGGGTTTATTTGTACTGCTCAGAGATCGCCTGGGGCCTGGACAGCATCGTTCTGCAGGCCTACTCAGCCAAGTGGTTCCATCCAGATATCAACATAAATCCCGAAGAGATCTATAGGGAGTACCTCGATCGCTTCATGGGTGTGGAGTACCCTGACGACCTGATCTTTGTCTATCCTCCGCTGGAGGCATAGAGCTGTGAACGGCCTTGGGATGGCAGTACCTCCGGCATCGAACCGCTCGGCAGATCTTCAAGGCTTTAAGCTTTGTCGCTGCAAGATGGGTCGAAAGACGCTTTTGATTATAGTGAGTGTAAATTTATGAGCGAAGCTGAGACGATCTCGAAAGAAGGCGCCATAGAAGCCTCCGAACTGAAGGAAGATTACGCCTCGTTCGTGGGGAGAAAGGTCCTCTTCATCCTCCTTTCCCTGGCCGGGATAGTGGCCTTGGCAGGGGTCGCTGCGACCCTGGGCTCCGCGAACATCACCCCCGCCGAGGTCTACACGGCGATCCTGGCCCGTTTCTTTCCAGGCACCTTCGAGACCACCGACTTCATAAACACGATCGTCTGGCAGCTCCGGCTCCATCGGGTCCTGATGGGGATCTTCGCCGGGATGGGGCTCGCCGTCGCCGGGGCGGCGATGCAGGGGATCCTCAAAAACCCTCTGGCGAGCCCCTTCACTTTGGGGATAGCTTCAGCCGCGAGCTTCGGGGCGTCCCTCGCCATCATCCTCGGGGCGGGCTTCGTCAGCGGCCAGTGGCTGATCGTCGGAAACGCCTTCATATTCACAATGCTGGCATCCCTCACCGTCTACGGCCTCGCCAAGTACAAGGGTATAACTCCAGAGACTATGATCCTGGCGGGGATCGCCATCATGTACCTTTTCAGTGCCATGACGTCCTTTCTCCAGTACATTGGCCAGGCTGAGCAGGTCCAGGAGGTCGTCTTCTGGGCGATGGGAAGCCTCGGCCGCTCCTCCTGGGAGAAGGTCGGGATCATAGCTCTCGTGACCGTCGTCTGCACCCTCGCCCTCATGTACTTCTCCTGGGACATCAACGCCCTGGGGGCGGGTGACGAGACGGCGAAGAGCCTCGGCGTCAACGTCGAGTTTGTTAGGGTCCTCTGCATGATGCTGGCATCCCTCATCACCGCGAGCGTGATATGCTTCACGGGGACGATCGGGTTCATAGGCCTTGTGGCGCCCCACATAACGCGGATGGTGGTGGGAGGCGACCACCGGTTCCTGCTGCCGGCCTCGGGTCTCGTCGGGGCCTTGATACTCCTGGGGGCCGACACCCTCGCCCGGACGATCCTGGCTCCAGTGATCCTGCCGGTGGGGATCATGACGTCATTTCTCGGAGTACCGTTCTTCATCTATCTGTTCTTGAAAAGGAGGAAGGAGTATTGGTAAAGATAACGATCAAGGATCTCTCCTTCAGCTACGGAAGCCGCAGGATCCTTGAAGGGTTGAACCTGGTCGTCGGTGACTCGGAGGTTTTGAGCCTCGTCGGCCCCAACGGTTCGGGCAAGACCACCATGATCAAATGCATCGACCGTATCCTCAAGCCCAGGGGGTCGATCCTCCTCGACGGCGGCCGGGACCTTCAGAGCCTCAGCCGGCAGGAGGTGGCGAGGTACATCGGGTACGTCCCTCAGTCTACGACGAGCGTCCTCACCACCACCGTCTTCGATACCATCCTGATGGGGAGAAAGCCCCACATGGGCTGGAGGGTTGCCGACGAGGACATCGACAAGGTCGTCGATATCATGAAGCTCCTCCACGTCGAGGAGTTCGCCCTCAAAGACTTTTCCGAACTTTCCGGGGGCCAGAAACAGCGTGTCCTCATCGCCCGGGCCCTGGCCCAGGAGCCGGAGGTCCTCCTTCTCGACGAGCCGACCTCAAACCTGGACGTCAAGCACCAGCTCGAGGCCTTGGATACGGTGAGGTCGATCGTGAAGAAGACCGGGATATCGGCGGTTATGGCGATCCACGACCTGAACCTGGCGGCGAGGTACTCCGATAGCCTCGTGATGCTGAAGAATGGGATGGTCCATGCCGTCGGCGATCCTTCGTCGCTGTTGACGATGGAGAACATCAGGGAGATATTCGGCGTAGAGGCGGTGGTGATGAGGGATCTGGATCGGCCTTACGTCGTACCCATCAGGTCTCTGAACGCCGAAGCTGTCTGAATTAGAGGGCCAGCAAACGAAAAAGGTTGCCGGAGCTAGAGGAGCCGCCGATCCCCCCCGCCATCCTGGAGGCGGGGGGGGGATTAGTAGGTATTAGTTTATATTAATTATCACATATGTATGGTATAGGAGGGGTGATATGGACAGATCGGCCTTTGCATTGCTGTTGATCTCATGCATTTCACTGGCTGTTACACCAGCGCTTGCATCCGATTATACGCTTGAAGTCTTCGGAAACGCCAACATGGATGAAACAATAGACGAAGATGACGTAGCGTACGTTGAAGGGATAATCGACGGAACGAACGAAGGAACTGAGCTGGCAGATGCGAACTACGACGGCAATATCGATGCACAGGATCTTGATCAGATTGAGAGGATCATAGAAGGGTCGGCAGACAGATTAACCGTGATCGACTCCGCAAACCGCACGGTGACCGTCTCTCTGCCTGTAAAGGCGGCAGCAGGGCTTCACACCAGTCCATGTCGCGAGTTCTGCATGCTCGGAGTGGAAGATAGAGTGGTTGCCGTCACCTCTTACATCTTCGATGACCCGCTCATGTACCCCCGTCTTCTGGACAAGGTCGATATAGGAACGATCTATGAACCAAACTTCGAGGCGATAGCTGAGGCGAACCCAGACCTCCTTGTAACCACACCCGGTACCTATCTGGACTCAGTACTGGAGACCGTGAAGCCTATGGGCATAACTGTAGTTAGCCTCGACCTCGCCAAGCCATTTAGGTACGATGAAGAGCTGGCCCTTCTCGGCATGATAATGGGGGAGGAGGAGAGGGCCAGAGGTTTCTTTGACTGGCGTTCACGCACTATGGATCTTATCAAGGAGAGGACGGCCAGCCTGGGGGAGGATAAAGCTCGCGTCTTTACCACATCCATCAGCAACGTATGGAAGGGAGAGACCGAGTTTGCCCCCGGCCTTCTCAGCAGCCATATGATCCTCGAGAACGGTGGAGCCGAAGATATAAGTTCAGGCTATTCGTCTGGACAGAAGTTCGAGATGGAGTGGATTCTTGATCAAGACCCCGATGCCATCGTCCTCGCGTCCTACAATACCGAGGATGGCCTCGGTTATTCACCCACTGATGACGGCCAGGCGGCCATGTCATGGCAGCGGGTGATCGAATCGGATACCCTCGGCAAAACGAGGGCCGCTGAGGAAGGGAAGGTCCTCATAATGAGCTACTATGGCACCGCCTCTGGCGGGCAGGACCCCCTCGGTGCGGCCTATCTGGCCAAGTGGCTTTATCCGGTGCTCTTCGAAGATATGGATCCCGTTGAGCTACACCGGGAGTATCTGGAGGAGTGGATGAGGATACCCTATCAGGGGGTCTATGCATATCCTCCTCCTTCTTGATGTTGTGTCTTTTTCTCATGCGGACGGGAAGCCTGGCGTTTTGTAGAGGTCCCGTCACAATACTCATTTTAAGATTATTTCCTCATCGTAGCGTCGAGTATCCTGACACGAATTCCGACATCTGCCAGGATGATGGCATATTTCTGCAATCAAGGGATGATTCTGATTTCATCGAGGAAGGTTTTAGGGATGTGGTTGTTCCGACTCATCATACATTCAAATCATTTTTGTCGAAATAGTTATAAACTATGAAATTTAATGCACTTTAAAATCATACTAATCAAATCTTAACATGATACAAATAGGGAGGAATTATGGAAAAAATGGCCTTGATCGTGGTGTTCTTGGCGTTCATTTCTCCGAATATCACGCCGGTGATCGCCGCGGATTTCACGCTGGGGATCTTTGGGAATGCTAACATGGACGACGAGATAGACGAAAAGGACGTGGAATACCTCCAGGGGATCATCAACGGAGCGAATGAAGCTACCAGGTTGGCGGACGCCGACGGCGACGGCCAGATCGATGAGGACGACATCGCTCAGATAGAGGCAATCATCAGCGGTGATGAGAGGAGCCTGACTATCGAGACGTTCACCATCTACGAGGGGGCTAAAGTAGTCACTGTACCTAAACCTGTGGAGAGGATAGTGGTTTTAGCAATATCCGGTGGGGAAGCGACTAAATGCGTCAATTCGGCAGATAAGGTGGTGGGCGTTGGGAGCGGTTTTTCTGAGGATAAAAACCTGGCCATATTCCCCCATCTCAGCCAGCTTCCGCAGGTTGGAAAATGGTCGGACCCGGATATAGAGGCGATAGTCAGCCTCGACCCCGACCTCGTCATAGCAGATCTGAGATGGCCAGATCCAGAAAAGCTGGAGCCGTCGTTCCGCACTAACAATGTAATCTCCAAACATTTTCCCCATAATTTATAGCAAAGATT
>LUYE01000055.1 GCA_001602645.1 Methanosarcinales archaeon Methan_01 | reverse complement strand
CCCCGACCCCCCCGCCCCCGCCTACCTCCTCACCGACCGCGAGAGAGACCGGCTCCTCGCCAACCTCCACCGGACCCTCGTCTGGGTGGGGGTCCAGGACCCCGAGAGGCTCGAGATCGACCCCGACCTCCTGAAGGAGGNNTATCGGAGAAGGAGGAGATAGAGGCGAGGGAGCTGATCCGGCTCCTCAAGGCGAAGGAGGCGGCCGACGAGGGAAAGCTGAAGGAGGCGCGGCTGACCCGGGATGAGGCGCACCGCCTCTTCGAGGAGACGGCCGCCGTCATCAGGTCCCTTTTGGACCTCCGGGAGATCCTGGCGAAGAAGGAGCAGAAGACCGACGTCGGAAGAGAGGTGATTAAGAAGAAGGTGAACGACGTCAAGAGGTGGAACGCCTTCGTCGACGAGATTGAAGGAAAACGGTAGAGAGGGTGGCAAAATGATGGAGGGCCGAAAGGGTAGGGCCGGGATTGGAGGCGGCGGGAGCTAGAAGAAGCGCATCAGCTCCTCGGCGATGATTCTGTACCCCAGCTCGTTCGGGTGGTCGAGCCCCGGGAGGATCAGGCTGTCCAGAGGGACGCCCTCGGCGACCCGCCGCATCCACGCCCCGTAAACGTCGACGAAGCCGACCCCCATCTCCTCGGCGACGTCCTCTAAGACCTGATAGTAGCCGAGGACGATTCGATCGAACTTTGGCGTCATCAGGGGCTCGGAGCTGAGGAGGAGAAGCTCGGGGCCCGATCCGGAGCCTGGACCCTCCAGGATCCTCTCGACGATCTCGATGAGGTTGCCCTTGAACTCGCCGAGCCGGATCCCCGAATACATGTCGTTTATCCCGAAGTTGACGGTGACAAGGTCCGGGTTGTGAGCTACGACCGACCCGTCGAGGCGGGCGAGGCCGTCGAAGCTCGTGGCGCCGCAAGCCCCCTGGTTTCGCATGGCGACAGCCGCCTTCGGGTACGTCTCCTTCAGCATCGATAGCCAGAAGTGGTCGAAGCCCCTCCGGACGGCGAAGCCGGCGGTGATGGAGTCGCCGAAGAGGACGATCCTCGCCTCCTCGCCCTCCCCCAGGAGGGCTCTCGTCCTCCTGGTGAAGGAACGATAAAGTTCGGCTTCCCCCATGGCAGGTCACCTCGCCAGGTCCTCGGGGAGCTCCCCGACGAGGATCTCTATCCTCTGCTCCGCCCCGTCGAGGAGGGAGTTGCACCTCCTGATGAGGGAGACCCCCCGCTCAAAGGCCTTCAGGCTCTCCTCCAGGGTCAGCTCCCCCTCCTCCAGGGACCGGACGATCCCCTCCAGCTCCGCCAGAGACGCCTCGAGGCTGAGATCCTCCGGGGCGCTCAAATCGGTCAATACCGCATCCTTCAAACCCATCAACTCCGATCCACCATCTCCTTCACCGACCGGCAGAGGAGCCTCCCCTCAGCGAAGACGAGCTCGAAGAGCTCGCCCGGGGCGAGATCCGAGGCGCGCCGGATGACTCCTGAATCGGCGAGGGCGATGCAGTAGCCCCTCCGGAGGGTCGATAGAGGTGAGAGGGATTCGAGCTTTCCCGCTGCCACCTCCAGCCTCGCGGCGAAGAGCTCCATCCGCCGATCCTCCGCCGAGACGAGCCGGTCTGTCATCCGGTCGAGGCTCTGCCGCTCCTCGGAGACGATAGCCATCATCCTGCGACCGGCTAGGAGGCGGCCGAGGTCGAGGTACCGCGCCCGCCTCCGATCGAGGCTCGCCGAGAGGGACCGGATCATCCTCGCCTCCGCCCCCGCCAGAGCCTCCCCGAGCCTCTCGAGGTCCGGCCTCACCATCTCCGCCGCCGCCGAGGGGGTGGGGGCCCGGAGGTCTGCTACGAAGTCGGCCACCGTCACGTCCGTCTCGTGGCCGACGGCGGAGACGACCGGCGGGGCCGACTGATATATCGCCCTCGCCACCACCTCCGAGTTGAAGGGGGAGAGGTCCTCCGCCGAACCCCCGCCCCTGCCGACGATGATGACGTCCGCGATCCCCTGGAGGGCGGATATCGCCGAGGCGATCGACGCGGGGGCAGAGTCACCCTGGACCACCGCCGGCGATATGACGATCCGGGCGGGACAGGCTCCGAGGACCCTCAGGACGTCCCTCAGGGCCGCGCCGTCAGGGGAGGTGACGACCCCGATGCAGGCGGGATGGGCGGGGATCGGCCTCTTCCTTCCGGCGTCGAAGAGCCCCTCGGCGGCGAGCCGTTCCTTTAAAAGCTCCAGCTCCTGGTGCTTCTCGCCGAGGCCAACGTCGAGCCTTGCCGCCTTCACCAGGATCTGGACCCTTCCTTGGGGGCGGTAGAACTCCACGTCCCCAAAGACGAGGACGTTCTGGCCGTCGGCTAGATCGAAGTCGAGGCGGGAGGCGTTCCCCCGGAAGAGGACGCAAGGGATCTGAGACTCTCCATCCTTGAGGGTGAAGTACCGGTGGCCTGAACGGTGGTTGACGACGTTGGAGAGCTCCCCCCGGGCCCAGAGGTCACATAGTCTCAGGTCGCTGGTCAGCCTATCCCTGATCCTCTGGTTCAGCTCGGTGACGGTAAACGCTCGGTTCAATGGGAGGATAGGGGAACCCTACCATATTTAAGGGCTCGCGGCGCAGAGCGAAAGAGATGGCCCGACTGAAGATCGAGGGGGAGATGGTCCGGGGCAGGTTCCTCGCCAGGACGAGCCGGTTCTCGGTGATCGCCGAGGTGGCAGATGGCGGAGAGGCCCATAGCTGCCACCTCCCAAACCCCGGAAGGCTCCGGGAACTCCTCGTCCCGGGGGCGGAACTCCTCCTCCGTCCGGCCGGCGACCGCCACCGGCGGAAGACGAAGCTCGACGTCTTCGCCGCCGTCGCCGATGGGGAGACCATAGTCGTCGACTCGAGGGTCGCAAACCAGATCCTGAGGGGCGCCCTCTCCTCCGGCGAACTCCCGGAGTTTGCGGGATGGAAGCTTGAGAGGTCCGAGCCGGCCCGGGGCAGGAGCAGGCTCGACTTCCTCCTCGCAGGCGAGAGGCCTTGCCTTCTGGAGGCAAAGTGCTGCACCCTCGTCCGGGATGGGATCGCCCTCTTCCCCGACGCCCCCACCGAGCGGGGGCGCCGCCACCTTCAGGAGCTGGCGGGAGCGCACCGCGAGGGTTATCGGGCCGCCATCGTCTTCGTCGTCATGAGGGGCGACGCTTCAGCCTTGATGCCCAACGACGATACCGACCCCGCCTTCGGGGCCGCCCTCCGGGAGGCGGTGGCCGGAGGAGTCGAGGCGATGGCCCTCGCCGCCCGGTATCGAGATGGGTGGATCGAGCTCTCCGGAAGGGTCGCCGTCGACCTATCCGGCCTCAAATAAAGTTGATTGATCCCATTTCAAGCAAACTTTATATGCCATGATCTCCCACCTCGCTGGAGTAGACCGAAGCTCGAATAGGAAGTGATCTTTTGCACATCATGGAAGGTTTCCTCCCCCACCCCTGGTGGGAGGTGTGGTACGCCCTCTCCCTCCCCGTCGTAGCCTACGGGATCTACAGGATGAACAGGCTTGTGAAGGAGAGGAGGGAGACCCTCCCCCTCCTGGCCCTGGCCGGGGCCTTCATCTTCGTCCTCTCCTCCCTAAAGCTCCCCTCGGTGACCGGCTCCTGCTCCCACCCCACGGGGACCGGGATGGGAGCGATCCTCTTCGGCCCCGCCCTGACGGCGGTCCTGAGCCTGATAGTCCTCGTCTATCAGGCCCTCTTCCTCGCCCACGGCGGGATCACCACCCTGGGGGCCAACGTCTTCTCCATGGGGATCGCAGGGCCGGCCGTCGGCTATCTCGTCTACCGGGGATGCACGCGGCTCAACCTCCACTTCTACCTCTCGATCTTCCTCGCCGCCACCCTGGCGGACTGGGCGACGTACCTCGTCACCACCCTCCAGCTCGCCCTCGCCTTCCCCTCGGCTACCGGCGGGGTCGTCGGGTCCTTCTATGCCTTCGGGACCGTCTTCGCTCTCACCCAGGTGCCTCTGGCCCTGGTAGAGGGGGTCGTCACCGCCCTGTTATTCAAGTACATAATCCAGGTGAAAGGGGACGTCATGGTGAAGCTGAAGGTGATCGACGAGAAGGGGCTCGGAAAGCTGAGGGAGGCGATCCCGGCATGAAGGGGGAGATCATCGCCGGCCTTGCCATCATCCTCTTCTTCGCCCTCTTCCTATACGTAGCCGCGTCAAACACCGGAGCCGATTGGGGCGGGGCCGACGGCGAGGCGGAAGGGGTGATCGCAGAGCTGACCGAGGGCACCTACGAGCCCTGGTTTGAGCCGCTCATCGAGCCGCCGAGCGGCGAGATAGAGAGCCTCCTCTTCAGCCTCCAGGCGGCTCTGGGGGCGATCGTCATCGGATACTTCTTCGGCTACTACCGCGGGAAACAATCCGCCTGAGGGTTCCGCCTTGCATAACTCCCTCCTCGACGACCTCGCCCTCGCCAGCCCCCTCCGAGAAAAGAGCAGCAGGCTGAAGCTCGCCCTGGTGGCCGCGGCCCTCCTCGTCGGGGTGATGTCGACCTCGCCGGTCGCCCCCCTCTTCATCGCCCTCACCATGAGCTTCGCCTCTATCCGGCTCGGAAAGGTCCCGGCCGGGTTTTACGGGAAGCTGTTGGCTCCGCCCCTGGTCTTCGCCCTCTTGGGGACCGTCGTCATCCTCCTCTTCTTCGGATCCGGCCCGGAGATCTTCTCCATCAGCCTTCTCGGCCAGAGCTTCGGGGCGACGGCCGAGGGGGCGGAGCTATCCATCCTCGTCTTATCCCGGACGATCAGCGGGACGAGCTGCCTATTCTTCCTCGCTCTGACGACCCCCATGGTGGAGCTCTTCGCCCTCCTGAAGGGGCTCAGACTCCCCGACTCCTTCGTCGAGCTCTCGATGATGATCTATCGGTACATCTTCGTCTTCCTGGAGGTGGCAGTCGGCACGACCCACGCCCAGGCGATGAGGCTCGGATACGACGGCCTTCTCCGATCGATCCGTTCCTTCTCGATGATGGCGGGGACCCTCTTCATCCGGTCGTGGGAGCAGGGAGAACGGCTCTACACCGCCATGGACGCGAGATGTTACGACGGTAGGCTCTCCCTCTTCGAGGAGAAGAGGCGGGTGGAGGTCCAGGAGCTTCTAGGAGCCTGTGGCTACGTCGCCGCCATAACAGCCCTCGCCTACATCACCCGGGGAACCTCCCTGATCTGAGGCAGCTATGGCGACGACCCTTCTGGAGACGAAAGGCCTCCGATACGTCTATCCCGACGGAACCCCGGCGATCCGGGGGGTCGACCTCAGGATCGAGGATGGGGAAAGGATAGCCTTCGTCGGGCCGAACGGCTCGGGAAAGTCCACCCTCTTTCTCCTCCTCAACGGGACCCTCCGCCCTACGGCAGGAGAGGTCCTCTTTCGAGGAAGGCCCCTCCAGTACGACCCCCGCTCCCTCCGGGAGACGAGGAGGAGGGTGGGGATAGTCTTCCAGAACTCCGACGATCAGCTCTTCGCCCCCACCGTCCGCCAGGACGTCGCCTTCGGCCCTGTAAACCTCGGCCTTCCGATGGAAGAGGTGGAGGAGAGGGTGGAGATGGCCCTCGAGGGCGTCGGGATCTCGGGGCTGAAGGGGCGCCCCCCTCACCACCTCAGCGGCGGCCAGAAGAAGAGGGCTGCGATCGCCGGGGTGATGGCGATGGAACCGGAGGTGATGATCCTCGACGAACCCCTCTCCAACCTGGATCCGGCTGGATCGGAGGAGGTGATGGAGCTCCTGGAGGAGCTGAGCCAGAGGGGGACGACGATCATCATATCCACCCACGACGTCGACCTCGCATACCGTTGGTCCGACCGCGTCTGCCTCCTCGCCGACGGGATGGTGATGGACGAGGGGCGGCCCGAGGATATCTTCGGAGATCCGAGGCACCTCTCCGGATCGGGGCTCCGGCAGCCCCTCATCCTGGAGGTCTACGACGAGATCTCGAAGAGGGATCTCGCAGCGTTCGGAAAGAGGCCGAGGACGGTCTCGGAGCTCGTCGGCCATCTCAGCCCGCCGAACCTACGCTGGATGAAGGTCCCTCCTGAGACCGAGGTGGGCGAGAGGATCCATCCCGAGGGGATCGATAGCGTTGGCCCGGGGAGGGACAAATCCGAAGAGGTCTTGGTGATCCACCTCCAGGGCGGACGAGCCGTGGTGGAGACTCTGGATAAATCCGTCAGGATCGGCCGGGTGATCGTCTACGACACCGACGGCGGGGACCCCCAGGCCCTTTCTAGCCTCCTCGCGGACGAGAGGATAGACCTCGTGGGGGTGATGGGAACCAAGAGCAGAGCCTTCGCCGAGAAGAACCAGATCGTTTCGGATATAGGATCGAACGTCATAGATAGGACGATCCTCCGGGCCCTCTGCGGAGAGGCGGTCCTCGTCATCACCAACGGCGGGATGGTGGAGCACGCGAAGCGGCGGATCGAGGAGTACTGCCGCCAGAGCGGTATGAAGATCGAGGTCTCGGTCGTCGGCAGAGGTGCGGACCGGGCGGGGTCGACCCCGGTTCCCGCCCCCGCCAACGCCGGAAAACGGCGTTGAGGGAACCTGCTCTCCCCATCTTCCGGGATCATGATGGAGGAGCCTGGGAATGGGTGAGGAGTAATTAATTTTTTGAATCAATATTATTCATAAGATATGGTTTGCAAAATTCAATCAAGGATGATGGATAAATGAGACAATATAAAGAACCAATGGTATCAAGCCCGCCTCATAGACCCGTCGAGGCATGATTAGGTGTGAGCGGGTAGGGGAGTGGGGGTTAGTGGAAAATTAGTTTACCCGCTCGTGTTTATAGCTCTGTTTGATCATATAAATAGTTTTCCGGCCAATAATTAAAAACAGCCATTACATATTTCTCCTATTCGCCGCCTGGTTGGCGATCTTTGCGGCAAAAGCGCCAGCCACAAACCCGGCGTCGATGTTGACCACGACCATCACAGAACAGGACTGGAGCATCGAAAGGAGGGCGGCCTCGCCCCCGCCGCCAGCGCCGTACCCCGTCGAGACGGGAAGCCCCACCACAGGCGCCTCCGTCAGCCCCGCCACCACCGCTGGGAGGGTCCCCTCCCGGCCTGCAGCCACCACCAGGGCGTCTCTATCCAGCATCTTCTCCAGGGAGGGAAAGAGCCTGTGGATCCCGGCGACCCCCACGTCGTACTCGACCGCCGTATCGCATCCCAATAGCTCCGCCGTCACCCTAGCCTCCTCAGCGACGGGGATGTCGGCGGTCCCCGCGGAGAGGACGCCAACCTTTCCCCCGGAGGGCTCAGGCGGCCAACCCCTCGATATCACCGCCGCCTTCGCCCTCGCCTCCTCCCGGAGCTCCGCGCCGGGGGGGAGGGGGGCCTCTCTCAGGGCTGCGAGCTGGTCGGGGGACACCCTGGTGACGAGGACAGCCTTCGAAGCCACCAGGAAGGAGAGGACGATATCCACCAGGTCCGAGGGGCTCTTCCCCTCCGCCAGGATCGCCTCTGGAACACCGATTCTGTCTACCCGGCGGGGATCGAGCTTCGCCATCTCTCCCACCTCCCGATAGGAGAGGAGGTTCGCCTCCCGGGCGGCCTCATCCAGAGAGATCTCGCCCCTCGCGAATCTCTCTAGGACGTCTCTGAGGTTCGAAGTCAACAGATAATATATCTCTTTTGGGGATAAATGGTTTATCCCGGGCCGTGCGATCTGAGGGACGATGAAGGTCAACCTCGATCTCCACATCCACTCGCGGTACTCCGCCGCCACCTCCAGCAATATGGACCTCGCCACCATCGGAAGGGAGGCGGCGAAGAAGGGGATCGGGGTCGTGGCCACCGGAGACTGCCTCCATCCTAGGTGGCTGGAAGAGGTGAGGAAGCTCCCCGAAGAGGGGGGGCTCTTTTGGCTCGGAGGGACGGCCTTCGTCCTCACCGTGGAGGTGGAGGACTCGTCGAAGGTCCACCACCTCATCATCGTCCCGGACCTCTCCAAAGCCTCGGAGCTGGCGGAGGCCTTCTCGTGCCGGGAAAGGATCCTCGAAGCCGACGGTAGGCCTGCCCTCCCCATGACCCCGCCGGAGATAGCCGACGCCGCCCTGGAGGCCGACTGCCTGATAGGTCCGAGCCACGCCTTCACCCCCTGGACCGGGATGTACGCCCACTATCCCTCCCTCGCGGAGTGCTACCAGGATCGATCGTCTCAAATAAAGTACGTCGAGCTGGGCCTCAGCGCCGACTCCGACTACGCTGATCGGATATCCGAGCTGAGAGATAGGACCTTTCTTTCAAACTCCGACGCCCACTCTCCTTGGCCCGATAAGCTAGGAAGAGAGTTCAACCAGATGTATATGAAGTACCTCTCCTTCGAGGATCTGAGGAGGGCGATCGGGCGAGAGGATGGGCGCCAACCCACCCTGAACGTCGGCTTTCCCCCAGAAGAGGGCAAGTACAACAGGACCGCTTGCACTCGATGCTATAGGCATTACTCCCCCCGGGAGATGACCGAGAGGAGAGGGAGGTGCGAGTGCGGGGGGCTGATAAAGTTGGGGGTCAGGGATAGGGTCGAGATGCTGGCCGACTCCCCCAATCCGGTCCATCCCGACCACCGCCCCCCCTACGTCCATCTGATACCCCTAGCCGAGATCATCGCCATGGCCCTGGGGGTGAAGAGCGTCCATTCGGCGAAGGTCCAGAGGGCCTGGAACGATCTGATCAGCGGAAAAAGCGAGATCGAGGTTCTTCTAGACGCCGACATCTCGGAGCTTGCTGGCGAGGAGAGGGTGGTGGAAGCCATCTCTGCCTTCAGGTCCGGAGAGGTGGTGGTGGAGCCGGGAGGTGGTGGAAAGTACGGCACCATAGCCCTCCGGGCCGCCTGGGAGGATAAGACGAACGGGGAGAGGATGGGGGAGAAGAGGGCTGATGAGCAGAGGTCGATCTTCGACTTCTGAGAGTTTGAGGTCCGCCTCCTTTCATCCGTCGGACCATATAGAATTTCGTGATCGTACCTTGGGAGGCCCTCCCCCCGATCGAGAGCCGATGAGACCGTCCTGCAGGACAGTCTCACCTCGGGGACTGGCGTCCCGATACCTCCGCGACCCGGAAGGCAGCTCCTCCAGAAAATGTTAAGTACTTTGCGAGGGAACATTGACAGAGACATCTTCAATCATGGAGGTCATCTCTCCAAGAGGGAGGTTCATCGTTGAAGGTCATCTCAGATCGCAGGACGGAGTATCCGGCACCAGAAGGGCGGGCTTGAAACGGATCCGGATATCTCGACCTTCGTCGGCCTTTCAACGGTGGAGTCGGAGTTAGAAGTCGCAGCCATTCAGTCGAAGGGGGGTAGTTAAATCTTCTATGAAAGGGAGTAGCAGCTTTGCTCATGCTCGGAGGCTAACCGTCGCGATTCTGATCCTGCTCCTCGCCTCGGCAGGAGAGATGGCCGAGGATGAGCAGATCTTTGGAAACGGCGAGAGCGTTTCGCCACCGGAGACCGAGGAGGAAGGACTCCGGATGGACCACCAACTGCCATCTGGAACCGGGGGAATCCGTGAAGCCGACCTGGTGGGTCATACTCCTTCTCCTCAGGAGAACGAGTCAGATCCTATAGCCCATAAAGCCGTTGAAATGGACAGATCGAACGGATCGGCGGCTGATGCCCTAGATCAGGCCGGATTTTGCCTCTCCGGTCACACTTACTGGGACAAAAACCAGAACGGAAAACCCGATCCATATGAGGAGCGTCTGCGCGGTTGGACGATCACCATCCGGGGCGAATCCGACGCCTGGAGGACGTCCACAAACGTCAATGGATATTGGAAGATCTGCAACCTGACCGCGGGGACCTACTACATATCAGAGAGCGCCCCCGTGGGCGATATCGGCTGGATCTCATCCCGAAGACCCGCCAAGGTAACCATAAAGGACAGATCGATAAAAGATCTGGACTCTGGAAACTACCGGGCCCTCCACGACGAGCCCCTCCAATACGAGCAGTTCTGTGAGAGCCAGCTCGTTGAAGGGTCCGGATATGTGGATCTCAAAACCTCGGTTCTGGACAAGAAGCTGGCGATGGATTATCAGAACCGGATCTTCGGCGAGGGTGACATAGGGCTCGAATCGGCCCAGGCTTATTCGCAGGAGCCCAACAAGCTGACAAGGCCGATCAAAAACTGCAGCGATCCCAACGGCACGACTCTGCAGAAGCTGAACTTCTTCGAGAACACCAAGCTCGTCTACGCGGGACCGACGCCCCTGGTGGGCAGCAGGTCTATCCGATCCTTAGAGCGTTATGGCGGCATCGGAGCCGACATCCACGAGAACTTCAGCGCCAGACGGATGGAGGCAGACCAGACGATGTTTCTCGCCCAGACCAGCAACTCCACCATCAGGCGGACTGTGGGGTCGAATACCCAAAACAGCTTCGAGGGGATGTGGGGGACGGAGTCGAGCCTCCACAAGACTTTCTACAGCGATATTAAGAGACGAGAAAAGTTTGCTGGAGAGTTCGAGATTCAGAGGGAGCTGAAGTTCCACGAGAAACCTGCTGCAGAGCCAAAGATATGCCCCTGTGGAGGCGTAGACTGCTGAAGGGGAAAAGAAGCCCCCTCACCCTCCGTCTATCTTCGCCATCTTCCATCCCATCTTTGACGTCCCCAGGTATTCAGTATTGGTTGGGCTCCGACCACCATATTTTTTAATACAGATATCAGTAGATCTCGTTCTGCTGCTGGCCCACGAATCACCCGCAAAATGTCCGGGCCGGGCCGAAGCTGACCGATCCTCCTCTGAGGATCTGGTCGAAGAGAAAAATGTAGGATATGCCCCGCGCCCCTTCACGGCGCAGGGCACGACCCCGTTCCGGTGCCTGTGAGCTGGTCACAGGTCATCTCGTCCGGCTCGTTTCCGCTGTGCTGAAGGTCCCAGTTCGGCGGGCTCCATCCGCCGCAGGAAATCGGTCCGCACTCCTCGGCAGAGCCGACCTCGACGACACATCTGGCGGTCACCGGCCCGACGACGGGCCCGTCGACGGACCTCGGGTCAACGATGACGGCGTTGGTGTACCGGCCGGCTTCGGGCGCGAGGGCCGAGAACTCGATCGTCCTCGTCTCGAACGGCCCGATGTCGATCAGGCTCCAGACGACCTCGACCCCATCGTAAGAGGCGATGGCCGTCGACGACTCGAGGAACGTCATCCCTGCGGGCAGATGGTCGGTCACCGTCGCCACCCGGGTGACGGCGTCGAGGTTATCGATCTCGATCCTGTACCGGACGACGCTCCCGTTCGCCTCATCGACCTCGCCGGTCTTCACCACCGAGACCGTCTCGTTCAGACAACAAGTAAGCCAGTTCATCTCCCAGGCGCTGTAGTTTCCGAAGCATACCCAATCGACGTCCTTCCCACCGCAGACCTCGACCCGGTTGACGATCTCGGACGGGTAGTACTTAGTGACGTCAAGCTTGACTACGATCTCGATCGCTCCGCCGATGGCAATGTGGGTCAGGGTCCAATTGGCGGTCGTCTCCGTCAGTTCCGAAGGCCGCAGCGACGACTCGATGAAGACCGCCCCCGGAGGGAAGAGGTCCCGCACGTAGATCGGGCCCAGGGCAGAGTTGCCGTCGTTCTCGATCCGGATGGTGTAGGTCGCCACCTGTTTCGTCTTGGTGCAGTTGTCACCGTCGCACCTGTCCCTCTCCTCGACGATCCCGTCCAGAGTCTTCGTCACGTTCAGGTGGGGCCGGTCGTACTTCGAAGTGCCCGTTAAGAGGACACGACGCTCGATCGAGTAGTCGCCGGAGTAAGCCTCATCGAACTCGATGAACGGCTCGGCCGTGTCGTTCGGATCGGCGAATACGGCCCGGTAACGGGCCTGCCCCGAGAAATCGGCCACGGTATCCATCTCGTTTAAGCCCCGGGCCACCGTCTCCTTATCGAGCTCAGACGCCCCGGTGTACTCCTCGCCGATGTAGCTCCTCTCGGGGACCCTCGAATAGATCCCCTCCTTCCACTTCATCGATGAGTTGATCCAGACGTCGTCTGTCAGCCTCGTAGTCGTCGGGGCGTAAACGAGGCTGATATCTTTAGCTATGTAGCTCGTATAGGTCTCGATCACCTCCTCGGAGTCGTAGCTTCCCGAACCTGACTCATAGCTCCGCTGGGTCGAGCCGATCCGGCGATCGCCCACCACGAGGCCCCCGCCTGAGGCAGCCTTCTCGTAGGATACGCCCTTGCCGTACTCGTCGATCTTCTGGACGACCTTGAAGCTGCCGACGTACTCCTCCCGGACCTCGATCAGCGGCGTCGTCTGGGGCGACGACCTGTTCGTCGGCATCTTGAGGAAGCCCACGTGGCCCCGGCCGTCGAACGCGCTGTCTACCTCCATCACCGACTCGTTCTTGTCGAGGAACATCCTCGACTCACGGTCGAGCCATGAGGCGTCGTGGTAGGTCTCCGTCATAGTCGTACCCGTGATGTAGTTCTTAGCCCGGGCCTTCTTAACCCAGGCCGAGTCGTAGTCGACGGTGCGGTTCTGGTAGAGGGTGATCGAGGTCGGCTTGTAGGTCGCAGAGACGTCCTCCTCCCACTCGATCGACTTGTTCTCAGTGAAGACCGCGACCCGCTCCTCGGCGTCAAATAAGCCGCTGCCGTACTCACGAGTCTGGAGTTCAGTGCCAAGATCCTCGCCAACTCGAACACAGGCGCAGGCCGAGAGGGGCTTGGTATAGAAGTCGCTCGTGACGTAGGCGCAGTTCTTGATCAGGTAAGCCTCGAAGGTCGTGCTGTAGTCGTTGGCCACCTTGACGAAACCCTCGCCGCTGACGCCCTGGTCCATCCCGAACTCGAAGTCCTGCCGCTCGGGGACCCGGATCTTGATCTTGATCTCTCTGCACTCGCCCGGCTGTAGCACGCCGAAGTGCCATTTGCCGTCGGGGTCGGGGGTGGGGGTCATCGAGAGGATCTCGACCCGCCGGTCGAAGACGTCCCAGACGGTGACGTTGTACTCGGGACCGTCTCCCCAGTTGCAGACGGTGATGGTGTAGGTAACCTCGTCGCACTCCTGGACGGAGAGCTTGTCCGCCGCCTTCGTGATGGTGAGGTTGTGCAGCTCTTCGTTCTTGATGATGACGGTATCTATATCTTCTCTAGTCTCGCCGCAGATGTCTTTGCCCTGCACTGTGGCGTTGTTTATGATGTAACCCCGATCCATATCCGTCTGGTTGACGGTGTGGGTGGTCTTGAAGGTCTCCGGCTTTCCGGGCTCGAAGGGATCTGCGATATTCCAGGACTTTCTTGTGAGGTCGTCCTCGACGGTAACGTTCGTCAGGTTGACGTTTCCGGTGTTGTTGACCACGATCGTGTACTCGATCACCTGAGATAGGTTGAAGGGCCCGGTGGTGTTCGCCTCCTTCGTTACATCGATGGAGGCGACGTAACCCGTGCTGACGTTCCATGTGCCGTTCTTATCAGTTTCGATGAAAATGCCGCAATAGTCGTCGCCAGTGGCGTTTGCGGTGTTGTTGATCCAGCCGCTGCAGGCATCCTCCTCGGTCACGCGATAGATGAGGCTCTCCGATACGTTCCTGCACTCGGTCGCGTTCAGGATCCCTATATCGAAGGGGCTCCCGGCAAGGAGGCTGTCGTAGACCATGACGTTGTAGACCGTCACGTTACCGGTGTTACAGACCATGATCTCGTATTCTATCTCATCACCGAATCCGACGGGACCGATGGTGTTCCCGGTCTTGATGATCTCCAGGGACGAGCTGTAGGTCGTGCTCACGTTCCACGTCCCGTTCTTGTCGGTGCTGATCGGATCGCCGCAGTAGTCGTCGCCGGTGGCGTTCGCGGTGTTGTTGATCCAGCCGAGGCAGACGTCATATTCGGTCACCTCGTGGATCAGGTCTTCCGTGACGTTCCTGCAATCGCCGGGAGACAGTGTCCCTAGGTCGAACGGGCTGCCGGGGAGGAGGCTGTCGTAGACCATGACGTTGTTGACGGTGACGTTACCGGTGTTACAGACCATGATCTCGTACTCAATATATTCTACTACCAAGAGAATTTTTATTAGGGTAGAATAGAATTCTTATTTGATATTATTTCAATCTGGTCTGTGGTCTCCGTCAGCTATCCCTCGACCACGGATCACCTTCGGAGGCTTCCGGATCCATCGACTCATCGGTGGTCTCCATTCGGGATGACGGAGTTGGCTTTAGCCCGGGACGCCTGCTGGCCCCCCAACCCCCTCAGCCTCCGGCTGGCCCGTCCCCGAAGATCTCCACAAGACAGAGCTGTCCCGAGAGGCCGGGAACGATCCGAATCCATATCCTAGAAGATCGAGGAGGAGAAACCCGATCAGAGACCATCTCCAACCCCTCCACCAAAAGATTTTCTTAGATCGAGGTACAAAGGACCTCCAGGCAGGAGGCCCCATGAGCTCTAAGACCATCATATTATTCTCGTTGATGACGATCCTCTCCCTCCCGCTGGGGGAGGCGGCCACCATCACCGTCGGCCCCGAGGGCTGCGACCACGTCGGCATCCAGGCCGCCATCGACGCCGCGTCCCCCGGAGACGTCGTTTCCGTCCAAAACGGCACCTATCGCGAGAACCTGGTGGTGGACAAGCCCATCGTCCTCCGAAACTCTGGGGACGGCACCGACCGGCCGATCGTCGACGCCGGCGGGAGGGGGAGCGCCGTCACCCTCGTCGCCGACGGCGTCACCCTCCAGGGCTTCGTCCTCGAGAACGGGGGCTTCGGCTGGGCCGGGATCGAGGTGAGGTCGAAGGAGAATGCGATCCGGGGAAACCTGATCACCGACAACCGGTGGTACGGCATATTCCTGGAAGGGGCGGAAGGATGCGTCATCGAGGAGAACGTCGTCTGGATGAACAAGTATGGGATATGGATCAACGCCGGATCGAGGGAAAACCTCCTCCGGAAGAACGTCCTCCAAGATAACGAGAACTACAACGCCTTCGACCTCGGGACGAACATCTGGGAGGGGAACTTCTACGGCGATTACGACGGCTCCCGGCTGATCTACGAGGTGCCCGGGATATCCAGCGTCGATAGCCATCCTTCGGGGCCTGAGAAGGTGGTCGCCGCCGAGGAGCCTCCGACAGTGGCTGGAGACGCCCCGGTCCAATCGGAGCCGGAGGTTGAGGGTCCGGATTTGAGCTCCAATTCCAACGCCTCTGTTGGGGCCTATGGCGGAGATGCAGGGCTCATCGACCTCAACCTGACCGACCTCGATTCGACGAATGGATCGACGACGGAGAGCCCCCCGTCGAATCTGACCGAGGAGCCCTCGCCCGTCTTCGAGCCGAGGAAGAGGCCCCAAATCAGCATCTTGGAGTTGAGCCAGGTTCTGAGCGACTCCTCTGATGAAGAGGCGGAGGCTGAGGAGGAAAAGCCTGGACCGGAGGTTTCACCGGGAACGTCCGCCGGGGATGGGACCGTCGACGCCTCTCGGGCGGAGGTGGAGGAGGCGAACGAGGCCGTCGAGGATGGGGGGACCCCCGATGAGCCCACCTCCAACGAGACTACCGAGGAGGCCGCCGCCCCCGCGAACTACACCGCCGAAGACTGGACGATATGGGGCAGATCCCTCGCCAGTTCGGGCCGCTACACCGAGGCGGTTAGCTGCTTCGACCGGGCCCTTTTGATCGATCCCGGCCTAGCCGCCGCCTGGGACGGGAAGGGAGAGGCCCTGATGATGATCGGGAGGTACGACAAGGCCCTGACATCCTTCGAGAAGGCCCTCGCGATCGAGCCCGAATCGGCGGAGATCTGGTGCCATCGGGGAAACGCCCTCCAGATGCTCCTCCGGTTCGACGATGCCCTCGGCTGCTACGATGAGGCCCTCAAGATAAATCCCCAGCTCGCCGAGGCCTGGAACCGGAAGGGGACGACCCTCAACAGGCTCGGCCGGTACTCCGAGGCCCTCGACTGCTTCGACCGGGCCCTGGAGATCGATCCCGGCCTCGCCTCCGCCTGGAACAGCAAGAGCTGGGCCCTCCAGATGCTGGGGGAGGACGAGGCGGCGAAGGAGGCCTTCGACCGGGCGAGGGGCCTGGGATGAGGCGGAGAGGATGCCTCCAGAAGCATAACCCTTCGTTCATCGGTCGAGACGCCCCCATCCAGGAGGCAGAAAGGTAGGGTGAGAGATGGCCGATCCATCGCCTCCCAGGGGAGGAGGCCAAGGAGATCGGGACCGAAGGGAGGCCCTCTGTAAGGAGGTCGATGCCCTCCGAAGGCTCCACGGCGACGCCATCTGCGACGCCGAGAAGTGCCGGGAGTTCAACCGGAAGATGGCGGAGCTTCTGATGAGCTTCGAGGAGATGGGAGAGGAAAGGCTCGCCGACCGAGCGATGGACGCCCTCTCGGTCTGCAACCCCAAGACCGGCTCCCACTGCGACAACTCCGAGAGGATGAAGGGGATCTTGGAGAGGCTCGCCGAAAGAGTGGCCGAGATGGTGAAAGAAAAGGCTACCGAGATCAGGCCATAGAGGGGGACGGAACCTCCGCCCCCATCGCCGGCGCTAAAGATCCCGGAGGTCCACGATCTTCTTCGACTTCCCCTCCGTCCGGGGGAGGCTCCCCTTCTCCACGAGCTCGATCTTCGACCTGATCTTCATCACCGACTTCAGTTCGTCCTCCACCTTCTTCTGGAGCCGCGCGAGGTCCGCGAGCTCCCCGGTGAAGGCGAGATCGCTCATCTCCACCTTGATCGAGATCTCGTCGAGGCCGTGCCTCTTCCTGTCGACGACGACCTGGAAGTAGTCCCCGATCTCGGGGATCTTGAGGAGGACGTCCTCGATCTGGCTCGGGAAGACGTTGATCCCTCTTACGACCAACATGTCGTCGGCCCGCCCCAGGAACCGGTGGAGCTTGGCGCTCGTCCTCCCGCAGGGGCACTCCTCCTCCATCATGAAGGTGACGTCCCCGGTATGGTACCTGATGAGGGGCATCGCCTCCTTGGTGAGGGAGGTGAGGACGAGCTCCCCCCGCTCGCCGGGGGCGCAAGGCAGGCCGTCGGGATCGACGACCTCCACCAGGAAGTGGTCCTCCCAGATGTGGAGGCCGTTCTGCTCCTGGCACTCGAAAGCGACCCCGGGGCCGAACATCTCCGATAGCCCGTACGAGTCGTAGGCCTTTATATTCAGCATCTCCTCCAGCTCCGTCCGGGCTCTATCCGACCAGGGCTCCGCCCCGAAGCACCCCACCTTCAGGGATAGGTCGTCCACGAGGCCCATGTCGATCACCGTCTCGGCGAGGTAGAGGGCGTAAGAGGGGGTGCAGTGGAGGGCGGTGACGCCGAAGTCGATCATGATCTCGATCTGACGCCTGGTGCTCCCCGTGCCGCTGGGGACCGCCATCGCCCCCATCCGCTCGATGCCGTAGTGGATCCCGAGCCCCCCGGTGAAGAAGCCGTAGTTGACGGCGTTCTGGAATATGTCCTCCTTCGTGCAGCCGACCATCACCAGGTCCCGGGCCACCATGTCGGACCAGGTCTCGATGTCCCGGGCGGTATAGCCGACGACTGTCGGCTTCCCTGTCGTCCCGGAGGAGGCGTGGACCCGGACCACCTCGCCCTTGGGGACGGCGAAGAGGCCGAAGGGGTAGTTATCCCGAAGGTCTCCCTTCCTCGTCTCCGGGAGGGTCCTCACGTCCGCCAGGGAGGTCACGTCCGAGGGGGTCACCCCGAGATCCCTCATCCTCCGGTGGTAGAAGGGGACGCGATCGTAGGCCCTCTTCACCGCGTCCTTCAGACGTCTCAGCTGCAGATCCTCCAGATCTGACCTCTTCATCGTCTCGATCTTCGGTTGCCAGAAGTTCATGGGAATACTATCCTGAATTTTTAGTCGGCCGAAACCGATATGCTACACTCTGCCGTGACTGAGCAGGTCAGGGTATATCAATCATTCCCTGGGATGGTGAGACGATAGAAGCCGGGCCTCAGGCTCCCTGCGCCCGGAAGGGGGGCACAGCTTATGCATGGTAATATATAGAAAAATAGTTGATTGGGCAGAATCAACGGTTCTTGATCTGCCCAGCGATCTCCTTCAATTTGCCTGTGGAGTAGAGGTAAGCTCCTCCACCGATGGCGGCGAGGAGGATCAGAATCCCCACCACCATCCCGGCGGAGCTCTTCTCCTCCACCGTCATCGTCCTCTGGACCCCCCTCACCTCTACGGTGTACACCCCGGGCTCCAGAGGCTCGTACTCGAAGGTCGCAGATCCCGTCTCCCCGGGTCCGACGGTGATATCCGTCGATCCGGACGGGACTCCGTTCACCTTCAGCTCCAGGGTGGTGTTGTCGCTGACAGACCCGCCGTTCTCGGCGGTGGCGGTGATCTTGACCGTCTTGCCGGCGCGGGTCGTCTCGGGAAGATCGAGGCCGGTCACCACGATGGGAGAGGCGACCACGATATTTCTCGACCCTCCCTCATAACCCTCCTTGGTGACGGTGATGACGTGGGAGCCGACGGAGGCCGAGGCGTAGGAGGCGGTGCCGAGGCTGTCCGTCGTCCCGATGCTGACGTCGTCGAAGGCTATATCAGCACCTTCCACCGGCCTCTGGTCCAGGCCGATGGTGGCCTTGATCACGAAGCTCTCTCCCTTCATCACCTCTTGAGGCGTGGTGACGGCGAGGACCCTCTCCTCCTTGATCTGGGTGACGTTCATCACCGCCTTCACCTCGGAGTACTCGTCCTTCTTCGCCTCGATGTCGAAGCTCCCCGAGATGCTCGGCGAGTAGAGGAAGACCCCATCGGCGTCGGTGGTCCCGGCTTCGTCACCGTTGATGGTGATGAGGGCGCCGATCACCGGCGCTCCGTCGGAGGTGACCAAGATCTCTGCAGGGGTCCCCACCACCGCATCCGGGATCTTGATCGTCATCGGCTTCGACTCGCCCTTCACCTCGACGATCGGAACTACGAGCCTCTTATCGCTGTCGGAGATCCGGAACTTCATGTTCTCCATGATGGATACGGTCCTTCCCCTGCCGAGGCTGAAGGAGCCGTCGTTTCTCATCTCTATGCCGCCGTCAGATACGCTGTCGATCTCCATCTTGTCGTAGGCCTCTCCCTCTTCGACGGATCGCGGGTCGTCGGATATCTGGAAGATCCCCTCGACGGTGGCCAGGTCCTCCTCCCTTCCCCGGAAGACGCTCTGGACGTGGACCGCGATGATCGGCACCTTCTCGCTTCCGATCTCCACTTCGTAGGTGAAGGTGGAGCCGGTCACCTCGCGGCCGGGCTCTACGACCTTGTTTCCGACCTCGTCCCCGTCCTTGGTGATGGAGAGGAAGACCTTGTTCCCCTCCAGGTCCACCTCCTTTATCTGGAGCTCGTAGCCCTCCTTCAGCGGGAAGGTGGCCCCGCTCCTAAGGGTGTAGGACTCGTCGTCGTCCATTAGGACCTTTCTAAGCTCCTCCTCGTTGAGGACGCCGAACTCGTCGGTGAACTCCGTCTCGTCGGTGTATCCGGCGAAGTACTTCTCTGCCAAAAACCCGATGACATTGTAGCTTCCCCAGTCGTCGTACTCAAACCTCACCGACTGGGGGACGGTCTTGTATCTGAGATCCCCGTCATCGACCTTGTCTCCGGTGAACCTGACCTCGAGGGTCTCGGTCCCCACGTCGTCGTCGATGTCGTAGTAGAACCCCTCAAAGTTGTAGGGGGTCCAGGTGAACTCCTCGACATTCGGGTCGACGATCGTCCCTCTGATCTCGTAGCTTCCCGTCCTCTTCACCGTCGGACCAAAACGCAGCTCGTCGGAGTCGGCCACCAGGAAGCTGACGTCCCCCATCACCGGGACGGACTTTCCTTTCCGCAGGGAGATGGAGTTGTCGTTCGTCATCCTGATGGTGTCGCCAGATATCGAGTCGATCTCCATATCTCCGTACTTATCGCCGCTGGCGACGGTGGTGTAATCGTCGGAGATCTGGAAGATGCCGTCGACGGTGACGAGGCTCGTCTCGGCCCCGGAGAAGATGTTCGAGACGTGGATCATGACCAGGGGCAGGTCCTCGCCGCTCAGGTCGATCTCGTATTTGTACGTCGAAGATCCGAGGTCTCTTGGGTCTATGACCTTGCTGTCCACCTCCTCGCCATCCTTGGCGAGGGCGAACCAGACCTTGTTCCCGTCGAGATCGATCTCCTTGATCCGGATCTCGTACCCCTCTTCCAGCTGCAGGACCGAGCCGGTGTCGACGGTGTACTCCTCGTCGTCGTCGATCAGAACCTCGCGGAGCTCCTCCTCGTCCAGCAGGCTGATCTCCTTGTCCACGACGTCCCGATCTGTTCCCATGTACCCGGCGAAGTACTTCTGAGCCATGAAACCTATGACCTGGTATTCGCCCCAACCGCGGAAATCGAAACTGATCGAGTCGGCCTTGGTCTCGTACTCCAGTTCGCCCTCTTTTATGGACCTGTCGTAACTGCCGCCCGACTCCTTCAGATGGACGGTGAGGGTCTCGGTTCCCACGTCGTCGTCGAGATCGTAGAAGAAGCCCGAAAAGGTCTGAGGATTCCAGGTGTAGGTGGCCGGGTTCTTCCCCTCCCGCCAGATACGATCAGTGGTGGATAGCTCCACCTCGACCGTCTCGTTCTCGTCCGCCGTCTCATTCTCGTCCAACGTCTCGTTCTCGTCCAACGTCTCGTTCTCGTCCAACGTCTCGTTCTCCGCAGATGAGCTCCATGAGGAGACTCCCGCAGCCATAGAGGCTTCCGGCAGCGCCGAGTCTTCCATAGGGGCATCTTCCATGGGCGCATCTTCAATCGCCTCTGGAGGCGTCACGTCCTCGGCCGGAGCATCATCCAACTCCTCTGGAGGCGTCAGATCTTCGGCCGGAGCATCATCCAACTCCTCTGGAGGCGTCAGATCTTCAGCCGGCGCCTCCTCCAGATCCTCAGACGGCGTCACCCCTCCGACCGTCCCATCTCTGGCGGTCGACTCTTCAGCACCGGCCCTGCTCGAGGACTCGGCCCCGGAAGGGACCGAATCGTCTGGAGCATCATCTTGTGCCAGCGCACCCATTGGCAGAACTGCCGCCATGGCGACCAGGAGCAGGCAAAGCAGTCCTCTAGCCCTAAGGTAGTTCATGACTCTCCTCCAACGAATGTCGGTTTTGTACATTGGCACATTTCGGTGATATATATATGTTGCCTAGGGCGCTAGCCGTTGATTCAGAGTTCGAATGCCCAAAACCGGATAGAAATTTTCGCAGATATCCGATCCGGGCCGTCCTTCCTTGAGCCAGCCGACTCCGCAGGGCATAGCGTTATGGTCGTTCTGAAAGAACAGTTCTTTCTGATGATATTGAACTTTGGGATGGATGAAGGAGAAGATGGGCTCTCCGGTAGGGAAAAACAACAGTTCTGGAACCTCAACCACCTCTCGCCATCTTTAAGTCGATGGCGAAGGTCATTTATTTACGGGAGGTTTAAGCCTTGAGATGGATGAGCAGATCGGCGCTTTGGATGTTGGGATTGATCTATCTGGCAGCCCCATATGCCAGCGGCCTCGCCGCTGAAGATGAAATTTTGCTGGACTATCTGCCAAACCCCTTCGCCGCCGATAGGCCCGAATGGGATCCCTTCGGCCCCGACCCGGGGTCCCAATACCTACCAGGAAGGCCTTCCTGGGACCCCTACACCCCGGGCATCGGCGACATACCTCAGCTCGTCGCAGCCAACCCCTTCTCTCCTGAAGAGAGCCTCTCGCTCGCCGAGGAGCTGCGGAGCCCAAACCAGCTCTACCTCCAGTCTGGACCCTTCCTGGTAACGGAAGGCGTCATCGGCCTCGGCTCCCCCTACACCCTCTGGCTATACGTAGGCAGCTGGGGGCCGCTCTCCGTTTATGATGGCGGGAGGAGGATATTGTACCAGAGGTTTGTGACCCGGGGCTGGTACCGGCTGGACGGATATGCTGAGACGCTGGAGGCCCACAGATATCAGTTCAACACCAGCACCCGGAGCAACGCCGTCGCCCTATCCGTCAGCTCCGCCGGATATCCGACAGGCTACGGCCTCGTCGGAAGGGTCGTAGATGTCTACGGGAACGGAGTTCCCGGCGCATTGGTCAGAATTGCAGGATCGGGGGGAGGCACCTTCAGCACCGCGACGAACGCCCAGGGCTACTACGGGATGGACGTCCCCTCGGGGACCTACACCGTGACCGCAGAGACGGAGGGTTTCGCCTTCAACCCGTCTACGGCGAGGGTATGGACCGGGACCGTCTCGGCGGCAGGAACGATCGTGGGGTCCGCCGCCGCATGGTCGGACCTTCCTGCCGGGTCCTCCTCGAAGGAGGCGGGGTGGCTGGAGGGAGCGGTCACCGATAAGGCTGGTGCCCCCATCCCCGGAGCTACGGTCAGAGTCGATGGGATCTTCACCGTCACCACGGATCAGGACGGAGCCTACTGGGCCGCCCTCGACCCCGGATGGCACTCGGTTGTGGCCTACGCCGTCGGCTACAAGTTCAGCTCCGCATCCGTCCAGATAATCCCAGGTCAGGGCTCGAGGCTCGACATCCAGGGTACGAAGGTCGTCGTCCTGGGAAAGGTAGCCTGAATAGGAAGAGCCTCGGCTGTATCCAGCCGGTGGGAAGACAAAAAGAAGAAGGGGACTTCAGAGCGGGTCAGGCGTAGTTCCAGCGCCAGACCTTGAACCCCATGGCTAGAATCCCGAAGAAGAGGACCACGACGATCAGAGCCTGAAGGTATTCGATGGCGGTTAATATCTCCATATCTATCACTGGCATGAGAGCCTCTCTTATGTATCATAAAGATTTTGGTTTCCCTCCGACATAGACCGCAATGGCCCAGCCGAAGACCGATATCGTTATATCTCCAGATAGACAACCCAAAAATCATGTCTTGGATGAAGGATAAGAAGTACCGGGATGAGGATCGGAAGAAGTTGGAGAAGGGAAGCGGATTTGAGAAGTTCGTCACCATAATCTCCCACTGGTTCTACCGGGTCATGTCCTGGTGAGGCTCAAAGACCCCGGAGGGCCCTGCGGATCCGAGAACACCTCCTCCGGAGAAGGGCCAGGGCTCCATCTCTATCCCTTGCGGAGCTGATGATCGACGTGACGGGTTCGCCCCGCCTCGCCACTGATCCGGGCCGCGGGACGTCGGCTATTGACGTGGTGGCGGCTCTGAGGTCTCCATCTATTCTTAGGTCTTCTTCGGCGTATAGGACACCTCTCCCGCCGAACCTCCGGGGCGCCGGCCTCTTGGGGAGGACGCCGTCGAAGGAGAGGAGGTGGGCCTGGAAGAGGCTCAGACCCGTCGATATCTCCACCGAGTCCAGGCTCCCCTGAAACCTGGGATTCACCTCCAGGACGACGGGGCCGGAGTCCGCGAGGATGAAGTCGACGCCGTTGGAGCCGACGAGTTGGAGGCGAGAGGCGATCTCCTCGGCGGCCCTCATCATCTCCGCGGAGGCGGCCCGGGGGAGGGCCAGGGGCGTTATGTTGCCGCAGTATCGATAGCCTGCTCCGCCAAGCCACTCGGTCCCGATCAACTGCTCGTTCGCGGATATCGCCACAGCCCTCTCGCCGTCGGCGATCACCGATACGCTGGCGGAGGTCCCTCGGACGAAACGCTGGGCTATCAGCTCCCCTTCGAGAAGGGCGAGCTCTTCATCGGTATAGACGAGCCGGTTCTCGGCCCCCCCCGCCCCCCGCCGGGGCTTGACCATGAGAGGGAAGGCGCCGGGCCGGACCTCGCCGATCGGCACGGTCGGGACCGTGGCGAACCCCTCCGCTTCGAGCCAGCGGGCGAGCCAGAGCTTGTCGGACGCCTCTGCGACCTTCTCCGGAGGGTTGTTGAGGACCCTCACCCCTCCCACCTTCATCCCCTCGACCCCGGGGCCGAGGACGAGGCAGTCGACGGAGTCGGCCTCTATCGCCGCCTCGATGACCGCTCTCGCCTTGAAGGCGAGGTCCTCGGGGGCCGCCGGGTCCCAGTCCAGGTGGGCGGAACCCGAAACGGACTCCACCAGATCCAGGTCCGAGTAGCAGTCGGCGGCGAAGACTATGTGGCCTGACCGGGCCGCCGAGAGGGCGATCGACCGGACGGACTGGCCGACCACGAGAACCCGCTGAGGTCGATCAGCCCTCACCCCCATCAGCCCTCTCCCTCATCTTCAGGCCGCTCGACGACGGTCTTGTACCGAGGGCTGGGGACGACCTCTATCCTCCCCGAAAAAACCCTCTCCAGCTCTTCCCCCTGCCAGAGCCTGTCCAGGAAGACGGCGAGGGCTGCCACCTCTGAGTGGGGCTGGTTTCCGACCCCCACGTTCCAATCCGCCATCTCGTAGATCTCGGCGGGGACCTTCTCCGCCCCCACCACCACCATCAAATCCCCCGATGACCGGATCTCATCGATCTTCTCGGAGATCGGCTCGCCGTACATGGTGAGGTGGACGATCCTCCCCCCCGACTCCTTCCAACCTCCCGCCTCGCCCCTCCAGCTCCCGACCGACCTGACCCGGAAGTCCCCCCCCCACCGATGGGCGACGTCTTCAAGGCCACTGACGAGCTTCTCGTCCCTCCCGGCGAGGATCATCTCCTCGGCCCCGAAGGCCCGGGCGACGAGGCCCACGTGGGTGGTGATCCTCTTGTCCCGTTCCGGCCGGTGGCCGAGGCGCAAGACCACAACTCGCATGGCCTGGAGAGGTCGGAGATGCTATTTATCCCCTTTTCCCCTCCAAAACCGATAAATCCCTTGGCGGCCTTCTCCCCGGTGATGAAGCTCTGCGATAGATGCGGGGGCAAAGGCTATTTGGTGACCGGAGAGAGGGACTGTCCCAACTGCAAGGGGACCGGCAAGATCGAATCCGTCAGCCTTGGCGAGGCCTCTTCCACCGAGATCGACGACCTGGTGACGAAGGGGGCGGCGACATGTCCTGTCTGCAAGGGGAGGGGAAAGATCCCCGTCACCGATAACTGCGAGGCCTGCGGAGGCCTTGGCCGGGAGTACCTATGCGCCATCTGCGGCTCCAAGCTCGCCACTAAAAGCGAGCTATGCCCCAACTGCTCCAAAAAGCCCGTCGTCCGCGTCCTGGATGGGGCCTGCGACACCGAGGACCTGGTGATCGGCGACGCCTACCGCGGGAAGGTCTCGGGGATCGCCAACTTCGGGGCCTTCGTCGACCTGAACGACCACGTCCGGGGCCTCGCCCACAACAAGTTTTTGAAGAGAACCCCTGAGGTCGGCGAGGAGATGGTCGTCCGGGTGAGAAACATCGCCCCCAACGGCAACATCGAGCTGGAGCCCGTCGAGGTGGGGGAGCACCACACCCTGGAGGTGAGAAAGGAGCTCCCGACGACCAGGGTCACCGAGCTATCCGGCCGCGTCGGCAAACTCGTCTCCATCGAGGGGGAGGTGATCCAGGTGAAGCAGACGGGAGGGCCCACCATCTTCACCGTCGCCGACGAGAGTGGCCTCGTCTTCTGCGCCGCCTTCGAGCGGGCGGGGGTCCGGGCCTACCCCGAGATCGACACCGAGATGATCGTGAGGGGGATCGGGGAGGTCTCCGTCAGAAACGGCCAGATCCAGATCGAGATCAGGTCGATGAGGCAGCTCTGGGGCGGGGAGGCCTCCGGCGTCAAAGACCGGATCGAGGGGGCGATCGACGTGAGGGCCGAGCCCGCCGACCTGCCGCTCATGGTGGAGAGCGAGGTCATCGCGAGGCTCCGGCCGAAGATGAAGGAGGTGGCGAAGGAGATCCGGCGGGCGATCCTCAAGTCGAAGCCGATTGTGGTGAGGCACCACGCCGACGCCGACGGAATGAGCGCAGCGGTGGCGATCGAGGCGGCGATCCTCCCCCTCATCCGGGAGGTGGGGGGTGCCGACGCTGAATATTATAATTATCGCCGGGCGCCGTCGAAGGCCCCCTTCTACGAGCTGGAGGACGTCACAAAGGACCTCTCCTACGCCCTGGAGGACCACTCCCGCCACGACCAGAAGATGCCCCTCATCGTCCTTTTGGACAACGGCTCCACCGAGGAGGACGTCCCAGCGATGAAGCAGGCCCAGATCTACGGCCTGGAGATGCTCGTCGTCGACCACCACCACCCCGACGAGGCCGTCGACAAGTACCTCATCGCCCACGTCAACCCCGCCCACCAGGGAGGGGACTTCGGGATCACCACGGGGATGATAGCAACGGAGATCGCGAGGATGATAAACCCCGAGGTGGAGGAGAAGATCAAGCACTTCCCGGCGGTCTCGGCCGTCGGCGACCGGAGCGAGGCCGCCGAGGCTGCGCGGTACATCCGCCTCGTAGAAGATCGGTTTTCGATCGACGACCTGAAGAAGATCGCCCTAGCCCTCGACTACGAGGCCTTCTGGCTCCGGTTCAACGATGGTCGCGGCCTCGTCAACGACATCCTCTGCCTCGGGAGGCTCGACCGCCACAGGAAGATCGTCCAGCTCCTCTGCGAGCAGGCGAAGGAGGCGATCGATGAGCAGCTCCGGGCATCCCTCGCCCACGTCAAGACCCAGACCCTCCCAAACGGCGCCGTCATGAACGTCCTGGACGTCGAGAACTACGCCCACAAGTTCACCTTTCCGCCGCCGGGGAAGACCTCCGGCGAGGTCCACGACCTCCTCTGCAAGAGGTACGAGGGAAAGCCGGTGGTGACCATCGGCTACGGCCCCGACTTCGCCGTCCTGAGGAGCCGGGGAGTCCGGATGAACATCCCGAAGATGGTCCGGGAGCTTCGCGAGGAGATCGCCGCGGGGGGCGTCAACGGCGGCGGCCACCTCGTCGTCGGGTCGATCAAGTTCGTCGGCGGTATGAGGAAGGAGGTCCTCGCAAAGCTCGTCGAGAAGATCGCGGCCTGTCCCGCCGACCCCGTCAGCATCACGGGCTCAAAGCCTGAACAGAAGGTAGAGGCCTGATCATGACAAACCTTGGATATACCGAAAAGGTCCTGGACCACTTCAAAAACCCGAGGAACCCCGGGAGGATCGAGGACGCGGACGTGACGGCGAAGGTGGGGAGCGCCGCCTGCGGCGACATGGTCCAGCTTTATATGAAGGTCGACCCCAAGACCGAGGTGATCGAGGATATCAAGTTCGAGAGCTTCGGCTGCGCCGCGAACATCGCCAGCACCAGCGTCACCACGGAGCTGGCCAAGGGCAAGACCCTGGAGGAGGCGAGAGGGATCCACTTCAAGGACGTGGTGGAGGAGCTGGGGGGGCTTCCCAAGCAGAAGGTCCACTGCGCACAGCTTGCGACATCCGGCCTCAAGGCGGCGATCATGAAGTACGAGGCGATAGCCGGCAAGAGGGTGATAGACGAGGATTTCATCCGAAGGATGATGACCGGGGTTCTCGACCCCGCCAAGGGGCTGAACATCGTCGCGGCGAAGAGGGTCGACGGGATCGATGTGGAGGGAAAAAGGGTCAGGATCGACCTCAACAAGGAGCTCGACCCGGAGACGAGGGCCATCATGGCCCAAGACGTCGTCGGCGCCCTCTCGGGGCTGGACCTGGACGTCTCCGTCGAATGACCGCCTCAGCGCCGGATATACAAGCATCGGAATATCAACGGCGAAGACAGACGGCTGTCGGAGGATGGCTCCTCCGGTCCAGCCCGGAGGGCACCCTCCATCCCCCAAAGGTGTGGCGGCCCGGGTCCCGCCCTCCGTTCTGACCGACGACGGCCGCCCTTCCGAGAGGGGTCCTCCAAGCCGGCTCGGCCCGGAGTCGCCCGCCCCGCAATTTTTATCTTTCATCTCGCTTTAGGGAAGAATGGTGAACCGCGTTGAGCGAACTGAAAGAGCTAGTCATCACGGAAGAGGAATACCGGCAGCATCTCAAGCAGCGGCTTAGGCTGACCGACCCCTGCATGGCGGAAGAGGTGGAGCGGATCGGCTTCCCCTTCCTCTTCGCCTCGGGGAGCGAGCTCCTCCGCTCTTACATCCTGAACGAGACGGAGTTCTCCGCGAGCGTCCCGGAGAGGCTGAAGGTCCCCGACCGGGGATACGCCTGGTACCTCTTCTCCCAGGCGGTGAGAGAGATCCACGTCGAGAGCGACCAGATCGTGGTGAAGTACGAGCTTCTCGACGACTATCGCCCCCCCTTTCGCCGCTTCTACCTCTGAAAAGCCGCTGCCCATCTGCCCTTCGCCGCTCCCCGGAGGGCGAGCTCGCCCATCTCTTTTGCCACCTCCTCCAGCAGGGGGGCGGGGTCTGCCCCCTCCAGGGGGGTTCCCGGCAGCGGCGTGAAGTGGTGGGCCCGGACCCTGCCACCTTTCCCGACGACCTCCCGGGCGAGGGAGAGGGTCAGCATCTGATCTTCGGCCGTCTCCCCCGGGAGGCCGACGATCAGGTCGAGGTTCGGAACCAAACCCCCGTCCAGGCTGAGGTCGCAGGCCCTCCTCACCGCCTCGACGTCGTGGCCCCTTCCCGCCATCTTCAAGATTCGGTCGCTGCCGGACTGGCCCCCGATGCTGATGGTCCGGTTGGTGCAGTGTCTCGCCAAGAGCTCCACCGCCTCCTCCGTCACGAAGTCGGGCCTCACCTCCGAGGGGAAGGTCCCGAAGAAGATCGGTTTTCCCAGATCCGAGAGGGCGGAAAGAAGACGCTCCACCTTATCTATCCGGAGGTGGACGCCGTCGGAGCCGTAGGCGAGGGCGTTCGGCGAGGTGAACCGCAGGTCCGAGTAGCATCGGGCGTACTTCAGGATCCTCGGGATCGACCGATGGCGCATCCGCCTTCCGAAGAGGCTTGGAGTCTGGCAAAAGAAGCACCCCCAGGGGCAGCCGCGGCTGATCTCGATGGGGGCGAATATCGGCGGCTTGAAGGGCGCGTATAGATCAAGATCGACGTGTTCTCTCGATGGCGTTATCAGAACACGGCCATCCCGCTTGAAGGCGATCCCCCGGACTAGACCGGGATCACCCCCGCCCCGGATGCAGCCGATCAGCTCCGGCAGGGTCTCCTCCCCCTCGCCGATGACGACGTAATCGAAAGATCGAAGCGCCTCCACGGGCCTCGCCGAGGGGTGGGGGCCTCCTGCGACGTAGATCGCCTCGACTTTCGAGGCTCCGACCTCCCGATAGACCTCCTCGGCCTGGGCCGAGGCGAAGCTGTAGAGCATGATCCCTTCCCTCGGCTCGTCTGCTAGCCCCGCCCCACCGACGAGGGGTAGCAGCGCTGCGATGCTGTAGCTGTTCTTCTTGTTCCAGCGAAACCAGATCCCTGACGGGCTGGAGTCGAGGGCTCTTCTCTTCGGATTCATCTTCTCAGGACCGATCCCCTCATCATCAGTCAGGCCTTCCCCTCCTCGCCCTCGCCGACGAAGAGGGAGACGAAGTCGAACCGTGTGACGTCGACGAGCCCCTTGTCCGTCAGCTTCAGCTCCGGTATCACCGGGAGGCAGAGGAAGGAGAGGGTCATGAAGGGGTCCTCCAGGGACGAGCCGAGGTCCTTTGCGGCCACCACCACCTCCTTGATCTTCTCCGCGACCTCCTCCATCGACCGGTCCGAGAGGAGGCCGGCTATCGGCAGAGGGAGAGATGCCTCGACCGCCCCGTCGTCGACGACGACGAGGCCGCCCTCCATCTCCTCAACAGCCGAGACCGCCCAGTAAAGCTCCTCGGTGCTTGTACCGACGGCGGCGATGTTGTGGGAGTCGTGGGCGACGGAGGTGGCGATCGCCCCCCGGACAAGGCCGAAGCCTTTGACGAGGCCGAGGCCGACGTTCCCGGTTCCCCTGTGCCTCTCGACGACGGCCATCACCAGAAGGTCGCGGTCCAGATCGGCGACGACTCTGTCCCCTTCGACCTTCGGCCTGGTCAGAAGCGATCTCGTGATGATCTGGTTGGGGATCACCCCTATCACCCTCACCAGGTCACCCTCGGCCTTTATCTCGAAGGATCCGGGGGCGATCGCGCCGACGTTCATCGATGACGATCGGGGCCTTGCGGCCGCTCTCAGGGGGAGAAGAAGGCGGCCGCCCTCTGCGACGACGGCCCCGTCCTTCAGGACCTTCTGGACGTTAAACTCGTCCAGGC
This sequence comes from Methanosarcinales archaeon Methan_01, assembly GCA_001602645.1. Taxonomy (GTDB): domain Archaea; phylum Halobacteriota; class Methanosarcinia; order Methanotrichales; family Methanotrichaceae; genus Methanocrinis. The sequence continues at coordinate 29,668 of LUYE01000055.1, read as the reverse complement.
CGTCTAAAACGACGATGTCCGCCCTCCGGCCCGGAGCTATCGCGCCAAGGTCCCGGAGGCCGAAGTACTCGGCGGCGTTGAGGCTTGCGATCTGGATAGCGACGACGGGGTCAAGGCCCGCACCTACGGCCCTCCTGACCATGGAGTCGATGTGCCCCTCCCTGAGGATCTCGGAGGGGTGGCGGTCGTCGGAGACGAAGAGGAAACGCCTGGAGTTGACCTCGTTCACCAGGGGAAGGAGGTCGTCGAGGTTCTTTGCGGCCGTCCCCTCCCGGATCATAATCCTCATCCCAAGCCTGAGCTTCTCGCGGGCCTCCTCCAGGGAGGTGCACTCGTGGTCTGATCCGATGCCGGCAGCGACGTAGGCGGTGAGGTCACGGCCCGAGAGGAGGGGGCAGTGGCCGTCGACCCTTCTCTCTCCCGCAAGCCCGATCTTCGCCAGGACCGAGGGGTCTCTGAATAATACCCCTGGATAGTTCATCACCTCGGCTATCCCGATGACCCCCTCCTCATCGATCAGCTCCGAGAGGGCCGGGGCGTCGAGGCATGCTCCGGAGGTCTCGAGGTGCGTCGCAGGAACGCAGGATGGGAGCATAACGAAGACCGAGAGGGGCGAAAGCCGCGAGGAGTCGAGGATGTACCTGATCCCCTCCGCCCCCAGGACGTTGGCGATCTCGTGGGGGTCGGCCACCACCGCCGTGGTGCCCCGAGGGACGACGGCCCTCGCGTACTCGGGGATGGTCACCATCGCCGACTCCAGGTGGACGTGGCCGTCGATGAACCCCGGAGCCAATACCATCCCCGAGAGATCGAGGGTCTTTTTGGCGCTTTCGCAGTCGAAGCCCACCACGGTCCCCCCTGAGATCGCCACCTCCGATAGGCGCCGCTCGCCGGAGAGGGTATTCACGACTTCTGCTCCCTCAATAAGGAGGTCGACCTCCACCTCACCGCGGGCCGCGGCGATCAGTTCTTCGAGCTTCATACCAGTTTCACCGACCAAAAGCTGCCATCCTTCGAAGGTCAAGGTCGAGACCGGTTTTAATCCTTTTCCGCTCGGCCGGGAGGGTCAAAACCGTCTTAACTGCCCAGAGCAAGATCAGATCAGCTGAGACCGATGGGTGGGATGATACTGGATATTACGACGATGATCTCCAGGGGGTTTGACCTCTACAATAACGGCACAGACATAAAAACTGAGGTTCTGGCGGGGGCCACCGCCTTCCTCGCGACGATGTACATCATCCTCGTGAACCCCGCGGTCCTCTCGGAGGCGGGGCTCCCCTTCGGCGCCGTCCTGACGGCCACGGTCCTGGTGAGCGCCTTCTCCAGCATCCTCATGGGGCTTTACGCCAAAAATCCGATAGTTGTGGCTCCGGGGATGAGCATCAACTACCTCTTCGTCTACACCGTGGTGGAGGTGGAGGGAGTTCCCTGGGATAAGGCCCTCGGCTGCGTCTTCTGGGCCGGGGTGATCTTTCTCTTGCTGACCGTCTTCGACAGGAGAAAGATTATCTTGGAGGGAGTCCCGCCCATGCTCCGCTACGGCTTTGCCGGCGGGATCGGCCTCTTCATCGCATCCTTGGGCTTTCAGTCGGCGGGATTCGTCGTCCCCCTGGAGAGCGGGGTTCTCGGCTGGGGGAAGATCAGCGCCACCACCCTCACCTTCCTCGCCGGGTTCATCTTCACCGCCGTCCTGATGGTGAGACGGGTTAGAGGAAGCCTGATCCTGGGGATCGCGGCCACCGCCCTCCTCGCCTGGGGGGCAGAGACCTTCCTGGGGATGGAAGAGCCATCCCTCGCGGGCGGATGGTGGTCGGCCCCAGACTTCAGCCTCCTCCTCCAGCTCGACCTTCTGGGGTCCCTGAGCCTCTCCCTCTGGCCCGTGATCTTCGTATTCCTCCTTTCATGTCTATTTGACAGCCTCGCCACCTGCGTAGGGGTTTGCGAGGCCGGAAACCTCATCGACGAGGAGGGCGACCCGAGGAACCTCGACAAAAGCCTCAGGGCGAACGCCCTCGGGGTCGTGGCGTCGGCTGCTTTTGGAACCAGCCCCTCCACCTGCTTTGTCGAGTCCGCGGCCGGCGTCCAGGAAGGAGGGAGGACGGGGCTTGTGGCGGTGGTGGCGGGGATCTTATTTCTGCCGTTCCTCTTCCTCTCGCCCCTCCTATCCCTCGTCCCGACCCTGGCGACGGCGCCGATCCTGGTACTGGTGGGGGTCTTCATGCTCAAGCCCCTCATCTACGTCCGGTGGGAGAGGTTCGACGATGCGATCCCCTTCTTCATGGCCATGTTCCTGATGCCTCTCACCTACTCGATAACCCAGGGGATAATCTGGGGCTGCCTCAGCTGGACGGTCCTGAAGGCTGCCTGCGGCAAGAGGGGTCAGGTGCCCCTGGTGATGTGGGCGATGGCCCTGCTCTCTCTCTTATTGTTGATCGACCTGGAGCGTTTCGTTCACTGAAAAAAGGTGCTAGCAAGGATGAGACCGGAAGAAGGGCCGATCGAGGAGCACATAAGGGCGTACCGAGCTCTGCTCCAGCGGGGCGCTCTGAGGCTCGCCCTCCTGGAGGATGGACATGCGAGGATGAGGTCGAGCCTTCATCCCCTAGCATCGTCCGAGGAGGTGGATGTCTCGGCCTTCCTCTACTCGGCAAGAAGGCTTCCCGACTGCATGGCGACGGTGGACCGGGTGGTGATGGGCAAAAGCGACGACGCCCTCAGGTCATCGGGGCTCATCGAGCCGTCCCGCTGCAGGCAGGTTCGAGCTCAGGCCCGACGCCGCCTGACCCTCTTCGACGGCCAAAAGACGTTGGCGGCCCACGTATGCAGCCCTTCAGACCTGGACGACCTGATACCGGCCCTGACCTGCTTTCAGATGGAGTGGAACAAGATGCATTCGAAGCTGGCGAGATCGGATCTCGGCAGGGGGATCGCATCCAGCTCCGGGAGGGTTCTGGAATCGGGGGAGGAGATCAGAAAGGCCCTTGCCATCTCCCGGGACGACTGGGATATGATCCGGAAGACCTGGGGCGGGTCCTGGGCTGAGAGACTCTCTGCCATCGCCGCAGGTCCCAAGGAGATCACCGTGGAGCTCGCCTCCCAAGATCCCGGAAGATACCGGGAGTCGATGGTCGGATGGCTCGCCGATCTCCTCGCCCATTTCCGGGATATGGATATCGAGGGGCGGCCCGTCTACTTCGTTTCCAGCAACGATCACAGTCTCGCCAACCTCCTCTCAGGCTTTGCGGCCAAAAACCGAAAGGAGATCCTGGCTCGCCTCCTGGAGGACGAGCGTCTAAAAAAGAGGTGGGAGCGTCTCAAAGACGACGATCCGGCCCTCGGAGAGAACCTCCTCTACTACTCGATGCTGGCCTACGTCCGGTCCGACGTGAGCCGCTTTGCGGCCCTCAGGTCCGCAGAGGAGGAGGTCGGGATCAGACGATACGATATCTCAAGGTTCGTCGACCTGAAGGCTCAGATCATTGAGATCGCAAAGCTCAAGCCCGATCGAATGGACTGTCGTCTCGCCATCGAGGGGGCCACATCCCTCGAAGACAGCCGGTCCCTGATCCTGAACGTCGACTACCCTCTGGGCCTCGCCGCCCACCATCTCCTCACGCAGGCGATGGAGAGGCTGGGGACCCTCTCGGGCGTCTACGTCATGGGGAAGGCGGCGACGATCTACGGGCGATTGGGGGACGTGATGATCCCGAAAGTCGTATTCGATATGCATTCCCGACGGCTCTTCACTTTTAAGAACTGCTTCACCCTGAGAGACGTGAGGAGACATCTACGAGATTCTGCCGTCTTCGACGACCAGAAGGCGGTGACGGTCAGAGGAACATTTCTCCACAATAAAGAGGCGATGGAGGAGTTCAGGCGGGAGGACTACAACAGCATCGAGATGGAGGCAGGGCCTTACCTCTCGGCGGTCCAAGAAAGCTCGCAGGGGAGAGGCGAGAAGGGCTCTTTCGAAGAGGGAGACGAGATGCCTTTCGAATTTGGGATGCTCCATTACGCCTCCGACACCCCTTACAGCCCGAGGGTGAGCCTCCTCAGCAAGGGGCTCGGATACGAGGGGATTGAGGCCACCTACGCCTGCTCTCTCGCGATATTGCAGCGGATTTTGGAAGATGAGGTAAGGAGGGTACGGCGAGAGAAAGGCCGAAAGATCCTAGACCCCAGCAGCTGAGGATGGAGAAGGATAAATTCCTAAACCCGAGAAGGCGATAAGGCGAGAGAAAAAAGTTCACAACGCAAGAAAACGTTCTGGAGACTGATACAAGATGACGAGAAGATACGCCTTCATAATTCCTTTATCGATCCTCCTGGCAAGCCCATTTCTTGCCAGCATGATCGGCGCCGGGACCGCTTCGGACTCCCCATCGTTGGGGGAGACTATGAAGATTAACTTCAGCACATGGCACCTTTCCGAGAGCATCGAGGTCCAGACCGTCTGGATACCGATGCTCGACGCCCTGGAGGAGAGGAGCGGCGGAAGGATCGTCTGCACTTTATTCGACGGCGGGGCGATGGGGCCGGGGCCCGATCACTACGACCTCGTCGCCTCCGGCCATTCCGATATGGGGTACGCCACCCTCACCTGGTCGCCGGGACGATTTCCCCTCTCCGACGTCCTCAGCCTCCCGGCGGCCATCGAGGGGAAGGAGAAGGCAGTTGATATCGGGAATGCCGTATACGACCGGGCCCTCCGGGGCGAGTTCGCCGGCGTGATGGTTCTGGAGGTGAACCCCTGCATCAACTCCCACCTCTGGACAAAAGAGCCGGTCGATACCCTGGAGGACGTCAAAGGCCTCCGGATCCGAAGCCCCGGCGGCCTTCAGACGAGGTGCATCGAGGCTATCGGGGCGGTCCCGGTCTTCATGCCCCTCGAATCCGTCCGGGAGGCGATGGAGAACGGGACGATCGACGGGATCGTCACCTGTCCCTCCATGATCCAACCCTTCGGCCTTTCCGACGTCGCCGACCACTGCACCCTCGTTCCCTTCGGCTGCGTCGGCGAAGGGCTCTTCATGAACCAGGAAGCCTGGGAGGGGGCCGCCGAAGACCTCAAGACCGTCATAGCGGAGGTCTGTCAGAACCCCTACCGTACGACGGGCGGGATGACGGAGGAGACCTATGACGGGATCATCGCCGAGCTGAACGATAGCGGGGTCGTCTTCATCACCCTGCCGCCCGAGGAGGAGGCGCGCTGGCATGAGGCCTTCCATAACGTGACGAGAGAGTGGGTCGCAGAGCTGGAGGCGGAGGGGCTTCCGGCCAGGGAAGCCGTCGAGATCTTCAACGATGAGTGCGAGAAGCGCGGGGTCTCTTGCGTCGCCTTCCCGCCGGAGTGGAGGTAGGGGCTGAACCGGAAGAGAGATATCTCGGGTCCCGATCCTGATTCTGCATTGGGACCCGAGATCTGTCCCTTTTTACGAGATTGAAGCTTCCGTCGACCCATCCCCGTCCCCGAGGTAGATCCCGGCCCCCAGCCACCAGCCGTCGTCGACCTTCGTCACGTAGCTCGTCTTCGGCTCCGCCTCGCCGGTGAGGGGATTGGTCCATAAGTACTCGAAGAAGCCGCTGCCGTTTTTGGCGATCGACCTCATCTCCCGGTTTATGTAGACCCCCTCGGAGTTCTGAAGGTCGAGCCGGTTAGTCCCGACCGCTGAGGGGAGGAAGGGAAGGGCGAGGCTCGTTCCGTTGAAATCTGCGGCGAATATGTAGACCTCCTCCCTCACGAAAGGGCCCTCGAGGTCCATGAAGTCTTCTATCGCGATATTCCTCCCATAGACCCGGGCGTAAGACGCCGCCGCCTCGACGAACGCCGCCAGCTCTTCCCTGGAGGCCGGAGGTTCACGGGAGGATTCGGCCTCCTCGGCCTCTTTTGCATAAATCCCCGAGCCGAGCCACCAGTCGTCATCCACGGCTCTCACGTAGCCGAGCTTGATGGCGGGGGTCATATCGCTCGCCGGATCGGGATACATGTAGTAGACGAGGCCCGTTCCGTCTCTAGCCACCTCTCTTATGCCGCCCAGACCGGTTTCAACGGAGGGATCCATGGCGAACCCGTAGATATCCAGCCCCCCCCGTCGGACCTTCCCCACCAGATCCGGCTGGAAGGGGTGGGCTAGGACCCGGTTCTCGTCGAAGTCGTAGGCGAAGAGGTACTGGTTGCCGTCTACGAAGCTGCCGTTCCTGTCGTTGAACGCCTCCAAGGCCTTCTCCTTGCCCCTCTCCCGGGCGCAGGCGACCGCTCCGTCGACGAAGCTGACCAGATCGAGGAGAGCATCGGCGCTGAAGACGGCCGGGACCTCCGAGAGCCAGACCCCCGTTCCGAGCCACCAGTCTTCGTCGACCCTGGCGACGTAGGAGAGCTTCAGCTCGGGGGCGTCCTGGTGGAGGGGGTTGGGCCTGACGTAGTAGGCGAACCCCCCGCCCTGGGAGGCCAGCCGGTTGAGGTTCCTGACGAGGAGAAACCCGTTTGCGTCCCTTAGGTCAATCAGGTTTTCGCCGACCGACTCCGGCCTGAGGGGATGGGCTAGACAGGTCCCGTCGAAGTCGTAGGCGAAGACGTAGCGGAGGTCTCCGACGACGAACTGGCCGCTCTTGTTGTTGAACTCCTCCAGGGCCCTCTCTTTTCCGTTCTCCCTGACGTACTCGAGAGCCCTTTCTGCAAACTCCACGAGGCTTCGAGATGCTTCGGGAAGATCAGTCTGGTTCAGGCTCCCGGAAGATTCACGGTCGGTCGGCGGGAGGCCGGAGGCTCCGGCCGATAGGACCGCCAATAAAAAAACGATGACCGATATCGATCTCACCTTCATGGAAGCACATATAAGTTGTTACGTATATAAATAATCCGGATCATTTCTGCAGCAATCCACCGGCCTAGGGCGAACACCGGTGCTGGAATCGCACCCCAGGACGCCTCCCCTCCCGCCGCCAAGACCCTGGTGCCATCCGAACATCCAGACCTATCGGATAGTTCCCCCTTCCGCACCAGGGGCCTCCTCTCCCCGGCGAGGGATGAGGACGCAGGGATCGGGTTCGGCTGGCGGAGAGGACCGGCGAAAGGAGAAAGCTTAATCTTCGCCGATCCCATCAGATCACCATGACCTTGAGATCCTTTTTTATCATCCTCGCCCTCCTGTCCACCTCCTCGGCTGCCCTCGGCCATCCCACCGAGGCCTCGGGGATCGTTCGCAGGGTGATCGACGGTTGTACCTTCGAGGTGGAGGGCCTGGGCACCGTTCGCCTGGTAGACGTCGGATGCCCGCCGATGGGAACCGCAGAAGGTGTCCACTCTCGAGAGTACAGCATGGAGATGCTCCTCAACGTCCAGGTCTTCCTGGACCTGGACGACCACGGCGGGAGTGGCTCCGTCCTTCGCCTCTCCGACCATGATGGAAGGCCAAAGCTCGTTCCCTGCTACAACAGGATGGTGGTAGACGCCGGATACGGCAGGGTCAGCGACGATCCGAAGAACGAGTTCGACCCCCGGGATTGGTGGAACACCACCGAGGGGGACGAAAACGCCCCATGAGATCCGCTCCCCTCATCGTCCCCCCAAATATCCCCGGTCTTCTTCTTCGCTGCCGCCCTGCTCTGAACCATCTTCGTTGACTCTTATGAGAAAGTTCATAACGTTCGATCGTTATCCTTATTTATGTGATAATATGAAACGTGCTATCACTTGAACAATGGAGATCTTCGAGCTTTCAAGATTTGGTGGAACCATGTTGGGCATAAACGATCCGTGGATCTTGGGGGTCTATCTCCTCTCCGTTCTGAGCGCCCTCCTATGCGTCGGCTATGGCCTCGTCAACTGGAACAGGGGCGGAGAGAAGGAACCTGAAGAAATTCGTGATGAAGTTTCCTGGGAGAAGGGAGAGACATCGATGGAAGAGAAAGAGCTGGGGCTGTGATCTGGATGGACATATTACTGCTCAACATAATCGTTCTGGTCTACATCCTGGCGGTCGGATACCTGGGATACAGGGGCTGGAGGGAGACCTGCAACTCCTCAGACTACATGGTGGCGGGGAGGAAGATCCACCCCTACGTCATGGCCATGAGCTACGGCGCCACCTTCATCAGCACCTCTGCCATCGTCGGCTTCGGCGGCACCGCCGGCCTCTTCGGTATGGGTCTCCTCTGGCTCACCTTTCTGAACATATTCGTCGGCATCTTCATCGCCTTCGTCGTCTTCGGCAAAAGGACCCGGAAGATGGGCTACAACCTCTCAGCGATGACCTTCCCCGAGCTGTTGGCGAGGAGGTTTGATAGCAGGTTCATCCAGTACTTCAGCGGCCTCGTGATATTTCTGGGGATGCCGATGTACGCCTCCGTCGTCCTGATCGGTGCCGCCCGGTTCATCGAGACGACCCTCGCGATAAACTTCGACCTCGCCCTCCTCTTCTTCTCCGTCATCATCGCCGCCTACGTCGTCCTCGGTGGCCTGAAGGGGGTGATGTACACCGACGCCCTCCAGGCTACGATCATGTTCGTAGGGATGGCCTTCCTCCTTTTGATGACCTACAGCCATCTCGGCGGGATCGCCGCCGCCCACCAGGCCCTCACAGACCTCGCCCCCCTCGTCCCCGCGAACCTGGCCGCCATGGGCCACCTGGGATGGACCGCCATGCCGGCCTCGGGGTCGGCCTGGTGGTGGACCCTCATATCGAGCCTCGTCCTGGGGGTCGGGATCGGGGTTCTGGCGATGCCCCAGCTCGTCGTCCGGTTCATGACGGTGAAGTCCGGCCGGGAGCTGAACAGGGCGGTCCTCATCGGCGGGGTATTCATCCTGATGATGACAGGGGTAGCCTTCGTGGTGGGGGCCCTCTCCAACGTCTACTTCGTCCAGCACGACAGCGTCATAGCGATAGCCGCAGCCTCCGGGAACTCCGACAGCATAATCCCCGTCTACATAAACAGGGCGATGCCCGAGTGGTTCGTCTACGTCTTCATGCTCACCCTCCTCGCGGCGGCGATGTCGACTTTGAGCTCTCAGTTCCACGCCCAGGGGACGGCGGTCGGAAGGGACGTCTACGAGACGCTGGTGGGGGTGAGGGGAGGACGATCCATTCTGATAACCCGCATCGGCATCATCATAGCGGTGGTGGTGGCCGTCATCCTCGGATACCTCCTCCCCCCGAGCATCATCGCCCCTGGGACGGCGATCTTCTTCGGCCTCTGTGCCGCTGCCTTCCTCCCGATGTACGCATGCGCCCTCTTCTGGAAGAGGGCGACGAGAGCCGGAGCCATCGCGGGCCTCGTCACCGGCACCTTCGTCAGCCTCTTCTGGCTAGTCTTCGTCCATCAGAAAGAGGCCGTCCCCCTGGGGATCGCTAAGATGATCTTGGGCCGGGACGTCCTCATCTCCGCCATGCCCTGGCCCGTCGTCGACCCGATCGTGGTGGCGTTGCCCCTAGCCTTCTTGGTCACGGTGGCCGTCAGCCTCGCGACGCAGCCTCCAAAAGCTGAGCACGTCGAGAAGTGCTTCGAGGGGATCGAGTGATCCCCTCCGCTGGGCGAAAGAGAGCTGCTCTTTGAAATCGATAGAGGCTCGATCGATCACCTCTACCTTATCGCCCTTATGGTGAGGGGATACCGATAAGCTTCGCCGTTGCTCGTCTTGATCGCCGCGACGATGGCGAGGACGACGTCGAAGGCCAGCAGGCCGAAGATCAGAAGCAAGCCGAAGAGCATGGTGAAGGGCATAGCCATCGGGTTCCAGAAGTCGATCATCCTGGGATGAGCGGCCGGCCAGAGGAAGGCGATGGAGCCGAACGATAAGAAGACCAGAACCCCCGCCAGAATCCAGTAGAGGGTGATGGAGAGCTGGAAGTTGAGGGCCTCCCTCCCCTGATCGTCTATGAAGGGGTGGTGGTTCCTCGTTACGAGCCAGACCACCAGAGGCCCCAGGACGTTCCCCAGGGGGACCCCCAGGAGCATCAAAAGGGCGCTCAGATGGCAGAGGGTCGCCCAGGTCCGGGCGTCCCGATCCTCTTCGATCATGATAAAATCCTCCGTCGAGATAGGGGCCCTCGATATACTAAGATCTTGCGGCAGCGGCACGAATCGGGGTACGGCGGGGTCTGGACGGGACCATCTCATCACCGCCCTTCCTTGACGCAGAGGTAGCTGGCGATGAACCCCGCCCGATAATCGGGCCTCTCGATCGAAAAGCCCGCCCTCTCGATCATCCCCTCCATCATCCAGCCGATGGTGGAGTGCTCGTCTCTTATGTGGACCAGGATATCCTGAGGCGTCCCCTCGCCGCCCAACTCCGCCATCCGGGAGAGGTACCGGCCGAAGAACCCCTCGTAGTCGGCGGGGTCGAAGGAGTAGACGACGTCCCGGATGAACAGCCTCCCCCCAGGCTTCAGCATCCCCGCGATCCGGATCAATGCCACCTGCTTCCAGAAGTCGGAGAGGTGATGAAGGGCGAACTGGGTCACTACGGCGTCGAGGGGCTCGCCCTCGTGCTCGTAGGTGAGAAAGCCGCCCCTGACGTACTCGATACGATCGAGGTCACCGACCCGCCCCTCCTCCCGGAGCCGCTCTCTAGCCTTCTTGCGGGCGTATCGGAGCATCGGCTCGGATATATCGGCCCCGATCACCCTGGAACATCGGCTCACGGCGGCGATGAGAAACTCGCCGGTGCCGCACCCTAGCTCCAGGACCGTCGCCTCCGGCGAGAGGTCGAGAAGGTCGATGACCTCCCCCAACTCCTTTGCGACGTCCCTGATCTTCGCCATCCTCTGATCGTAGGCCCGGATCTCGGAGAGATCCTCGTAGTCGGTCCCTATCTGTTGCGTCTCGTCGTAAAGCCAGGCGGGCGTATCACTCATATTCGGCCACCTCTTTTCGTCCGGTCAGTCACCGACGTGGAAGCTTAAGGAGGCTACGCCCCGCCCGGCGGCTGGGAGGGCGTAGTTCTCGGCGAGGCGATATAAAGGGAAGCAAGAGGATGTAGCGGCAGAAGCTCATAACGTCGGCGAACCCCGCCAGGATCTCGAACTCTGAACCTGACCATCTCTCCGACGAGACGATGGCAGATCATCTCCGGCTCTTTCGCCCGGGGCGATCGCCGAGATATCCAGCCGGATCGGTCAGGACTCCATCCCCCGGGCCTCCGGCTCGATCGATCCGGTGGCCTCAGAACAAGAAGAGGTAGACGAGGAGGAAAGCCACAATCGCCACCAGCAGTACGGCGGAGAGGATGGTGTACCTCCAGCGGAGATAGGGGTTTTCTTGGAGCGCCTCCTGGAGGGCCTCGTTTCGCTTCATCCCATATCGCTGATAGGAAATATTAGATAAATGTGGCGAACGATTTGGATCATGACCGGATCATTGAAGAAGAGATGGACCATCCGAGATGAATATAGAGAACCTAGATCAGGCGTTCAAGGCCGCATCTGCCGGCATCGAGATGGCGATATCGATACTGATCGGGAGCGTCATCGGATACTCTGGCTTCAGATTCTTCGACGAAGGCTCCGGATACATCGGCCTTGTCATCGGAGCGGTCTTGGGGCTCATTTCAGGGACGTACAACCTCTACAGAAGGTACAGGTAAGTTAAAAGAAGCCGCTGGCGAATTAACAGATCCCCGGCTTCCGAGACCGCCCGGGGGCTGCCTCATTAAACCTTCGGCGACTATCAAACGGCCTTCAAGATCTCAGCAGATCGATTTATCGCCGCCGAGGTCGCCTCTGAGCCAAAAGACCCCGGGCCGAACCTCTCGAGTCCTCGGCCCCATCTCCCTTCGCGGAATCTGCTTCTCCTACCCGGCCGCTTCAGAAATATCCAACTTTTTTTAACCACGGCATTTGAATGCATACCCGTCGAAGCCGCCCGAAAAGTATTAGGCTGATCATCGACGAAGCCTCGACCTTCAATAGGCTCATCAGGCCAATGATCCCAAGTGAGATTCAGAGATGAGATCGATCGTCATAAAAGGTGCAAGAGAGCACAACTTAAAAGACATCACCATCGAGCTTCCCCGGGACAAATTCATCGTCATCACCGGCGTCTCCGGCTCGGGGAAGTCGACCCTCGCCTTCGACACCATCTACGCCGAGGGGCAGCGAAGGTACGTCGAGTCCCTATCGGCCTACGCCCGCCAGTTCCTCGGCCAGATGAACAAGCCCGACGTCGACTCCATCGAGGGGCTATCCCCGGCGATATCCATCGAGCAGAAGACGACCTCGAAGAACCCCCGGTCCACCGTCGGGACGGTCACCGAGATCTACGACTACCTCCGGCTCTTATTCGCCCGGATCGGCGTCCCCCACTGCCCCATCCACGGCGTCAGGATCGAGGCGAGCTCTCCGGAGAGGATCGCCGACCGGATCGTCGAGGCGGCGGAGCCGACAGAGGGGGGAGGCGGCATGGTGACGATCCTGGCGCCGATAATCCGACAGAAGAAGGGGACCTACGGCCAGCTCATCAAGGACCTAAACGCCGAGGGCTTCGCCCGAGTCCGGGTCGACGGCGAAATCCAGAGGACCGACGAGGAGGTCGACCTCGATCGTTACCGAAAGCACGACATCGAGGTCGTCATCGATCGCCTCGACCCCCTGGAGGAGAGGTCGAGGCTCGTCGAGGCGGTCGAGGCCGCCCTGCAGCGGGCCGACGGCCTCCTCCTCGTCCTCGACGCCGAGGGAGAGGAGAGGCTCTACTCCTCGAAGATGGCCTGCCCCGTCTGCGGGATCGTCTTCGAGGAGCTCCAGCCCAGGACCTTCTCCTTCAACAGCCCCTTCGGCGCCTGCGAGGCCTGCAACGGCCTCGGGATAAAGATGGAGTTCGACCCTGACCTGATCCTGCCCGATCCGGAGCTCTCCATAGCCGACGGGGCCGTCGCCCTCTACCACAACCACGTCGACGGCTGGAGGGGCCAGCACCTCGCCGCCGTCGCAAAGCACTTCGGCTTCAGCATCTTCACCCCCATCAAGGATCTGACCGAGGAGCAGCGGTACGCCCTCCTCTACGGCTCCCAGGAGAGGATCAGGTTTGATATGTCGATGAAGAATGGGGACGCTTACTGGTCCCACCACGGCCACTGGGAGGGGCTCATCCCCCAGTCGGAGCGGCTCTACCACCAGACGAGCTCCGATTACCGGCGGGAGGAGCTGGAGAGGTTCATGAAGGTCCTCCCATGCCCGCGGTGCGGGGGGAAAAGGCTCAAAGAGAAGGTCCTGGCGGTGAAGGTCGCCGGGATGTCCATCGCCGAGGTCGCCGATCTAACGGTATCCGAGATTCTAGCCCTCTTAGACGGCCTCACCCTCTCCGAGAGGGAGGAGGAGATCGCCCGACAGGTTCTGAAGGAGATCAGATCCCGCCTCGGCTTCCTCGAGCACGTCGGCCTCTCTTACCTCACCCTCTCCCGGAGCGCTGGGACTCTATCGGGGGGCGAGGCCCAGCGGATCAGGCTCGCCACCCAGATCGGGTCGAACCTGATGGGGGTCCTCTACGTCCTCGACGAGCCTTCCATCGGCCTCCACCAGAGGGACAACGCCCGGCTGGTCGAGACGTTGAAGAAGCTCCGGGACCTGGGGAACACCCTCATCGTCGTCGAGCACGACGAGGAGACGATCCGCGCCGCCGACTACGTGGTGGACATGGGCCCCGGAGCTGGGATCCACGGAGGGCGGGTCGTCGCCGAGGGGACCCCCGGAGAGGTGGAGGCAGACCCGGAATCCCTGACGGGCCTGTACCTATCCGGCGAAAAACGGATCGAGACCCCTCCGGCGAGGAGGCGGAGCGATAAGTTCGTCCGGATCGCTGGCTGTAAGGAGAACAACCTCAAGAACATCGACGCCAAGATCCCCATCGGCGTCTTCACCGTCGTCACCGGCGTCTCCGGCTCCGGGAAGTCCACCCTCATCTACGACACCCTCTACCGGGCCCTGATGAAGAAGATCTATCGGTCCAGCGAGACCCCCGGCCTCCACGACGGCCTCACCTTCGACTCGGAGATCGACAAGGTGATCGTCATCGACCAGAGCCCCATCGGGAGGACACCCCGGTCGAACCCCGCCACCTACACCAAGGTCTTCGATCCGATAAGACAGGCCTTCGCCGAGACGAAGGAGGCGCGGGTCCGGGGCTACAAGCCCGGCAGGTTCTCCTTCAACCTCAAGGGAGGCCGGTGCGAGGCCTGCCAGGGGGACGGCCTGATCAAGATCGAGATGAACTTCCTTCCGGACGTCTACGTCGAGTGCGAGGAGTGCAAGGGCGCGAGGTACAACGCCGAGACCCTGGAGGTGAAGTACCGGGAGAGGTCCATCGCCGAGGTCCTGGAGATGACGGTGGAGGAGGCGAGGGATCATTTCAAGAACGTCCCGGCGATCAGAAACAAGCTCGACACCCTGATGGGGGTCGGCCTCGGCTACATCAAGCTCGGCCAGTCCTCGACCACCCTCTCCGGAGGCGAGGCCCAGAGGATCAAGCTGACGAGGGAGCTCTCCAAGAAGGCGACGGGTAGGACGATCTACCTCCTCGACGAGCCGACGACGGGGCTCCACTTCGACGACGTTTCTAAGCTGATCGGGGTATTGAACGACCTCGTCGCCCGGGGGAACACCGTCGTCGTCATCGAGCACAACCTGGACGTCATCAAGTCTGCAGACTATGTCATCGACCTCGGACCCGAGGGGGGGAACGCCGGGGGCCGGATCGTCGCCGAGGGTACCCCGGAGGAGGTGGCCGCCGACCCGGAGAGCATCACCGGCCGGTTCCTGAAGGAGAAGATATCCCGCCGGGGCGGTCCCCCGGAGGCGAGGGAGAGAAAACTCGGGACCCCCTCTGCCGTCTAATTTTTGAGCATTCCCGCAGAACCGAGCGCAAGATTAGTTCATCGCTATCTTCGGCGGTTCAAGAACCCCATCAGAACCAGACGGCTATCGCCCTGATCTCCGAGACCTGCCACTGGCCGGGGCCAAAGGTCCCTCCCTGGCTCCTCCGGAAGACGTCCTTTGTCAGGGGATCGATGAGGGTCATCTCGATCCCGCTCTGGAGGGGGTCGATGTCCTTCCGGCACCCACCTGCTCCGTTCCCGGAACCCGCGCCGGTCCGACCTGAGAAGACCTCCTCGGCGTACTCCGCCAGGTCGTCGCTGATGACGCAGTCGTCGAGGCCCTTGGGGTCCTTCGGCCCCGGATCGGCGAATAGCTCGTCGAAGGTTACCACCCCCACCACGTCCCGCTGCAGGGGGGTTTTTAACCTCACCATCCCGCAGGCGCACCGGCTGTTCATCTCCTTGAAGGCGTACCAGAGCCTCCGAGCCTGGTGATCCGTCTCCTCCTTATCCCCGTTCATCGAGCCGGGGCCGAAGGACTGGACGAGCTCCCAGACCTCCGAGAGGGAGAGGGCCAGGTAGCAGCGATCGCTCGGGTAGATCGACTCGAAGGGGGCGCTGGTGGCGGCGTGGACCGATTCCAGAAGCTCCTGGTGGGAGAGGACCCTCTTGGGCATGGCTGGAGGTTATACAAACTATATATAAAATATTTTGGTGGGGATCAGTCCACTAGGTCGGGGAACTGGCGGGAGAGGTGGGAGATCATCGCCTCCACCGACCGGCGGAGGACGGCCCGGTTGTCATAGGCCGATATCGTCGATAGAAGCTCCGCCTCCCTCAAACTTGCCATCTCCTCCACCAGGGTGATCAGGTTCGGCAGAGCCCGGACCACGTTGTCGACGATCGTCACCGTCGAGGTCCTGGCGGTCCGAGAGAGAGGGTTCAGATCGACGGTGATCACCCTCTTTCCCATCCTCACCAGGGCCTCGCACCGGTCCCCGTCCTCCAGGGGGACGAAGACGACGTCGGCGTCGAATATGCCGCCCCTCGTCGCCTTCGCCCTGGCGTGGTCGAGGCCGGGGATCGATGCGTCGGGCTCCTCGCCGAGGACCTCCTCGGCCCCGAAGGACCGGAGATGGTCGGCGATCCTCCGGACTCGCTCCTCGGTCCGGTAGAATATGTTCACCTCCAGGGGCGCCCCTATCTTTCTCGCCAAAAGGACCATCTCCTCGGGGACGAGGGCGGCGGCGTTTCCGTTGACGCTGAGGACCGGCCGTTCGGCGAGGAGGAGGAGCGCCGCCGCCGCCCGCTCCGCCTCTTCGGCAGGGGGAGTCGTCTTTTCGCCGAGGAGGTAGTCGAGGGCCTCGCCCCTGCCTTGGGCGATGAGGCCGTTCAATCCGGTGATCCCCCTCTCGACCCCCTCCACCACCTTCTCCCGGGTCAGCAGGGAGGCGTACCGCGGATGAGATGGGGGAACGTCACTCAAGGCCGGCCCCCCCGAGATTCACCCTGGCAGTGATCGCCACTCCAAACTCCGCCAAAGCGTCCCCTCCGTTGAGGGCGAAGATCGCATCCCCCAGCATCACCATGCTAGCCATTCCTCCACAAGCCTCCACCGCCTCCACGGCGTCCTCCATCCAGTCCCGGGCGAGCCCCGACCTTCGGGCGAACTCCCAGGATAGGGAGACGAACCTCTCCAGGGTCGGCCTCTTCAGAAGCTCCCTGAGGGCCCGCTCCCCCTCTCGGTTCACCCCCCTCATCGTCCCCGGGTCCGATAGAACCTCCTTTGTGGAGAGGGGACCCCTGACAAGAAAGTCCACCTTCAAGGGCGGGACCGGGATCCTGTCGACGACACCAAGGCCGGGCGCCCCCGGCGAGAGCCGGACCACCAGGCCGCCGGTGTTCTGGGCCAGGACGTCCCCCAGGCCGGTCCCGGAGGCAACCTCCGCCACGTGGGCCGCCTCGCCGACGGCATTGGCGGTGAGGCCGAGGCCGAAGGCCCCGTTGATGGCGTAGGCAGAGCTGAGGGCCCCCGCCCCGCTCGCCCCGAAGCCGGACCCCAGGGGCATAGAAAGCTCCGTCTCGACCCGGACGGGGGACGGCGCGAGGATATCGACGACCTTCCTCGTCACCGGCGCCTCCGAGACCGCTCCGTTGAGGAGGACGGCCGTCTCCTCCGACCTTCGGACGGTGGTGGCGGCCGGCAAGTCGAGGTTGAGGCCGCCGCCGACCGAGCCCGCCCGCCTCGGATCGGGGTCGGGCCGGGCGGCGAAGAACCCGGTGATGTGGGCTGGGGCGGCGGCCCTCATGAGAGCTCCTCCGCCAGGGCGTCGACAACGGCTCTTCCGATAGCCCTTTTCTTTCCGGAGACCTCGGTGACCGTCCCCGACCGGGATAAGATCAAAACCCGGTTCTCCTCGGTCCCCATTCCGCCCTTCCCGACGTCGTTTCCGACGACGATGTCGAGGCGGTTCTTCTCCATCGACTCCCGGGCCCGGGATATCAGCTCCTCGTCGGATAGGAAGGTCTCGGCCTTGAACCCCACCATCTTGATCTCGGGATGGCTCGCCCTGACGGCGGCGATGATCTTGGAGGTCGGCCTCAGCCGGAGGACCACCTCCCCACCGGACTTGATCTTCTCGGCAGAAGGGTCGAGGGTGTAGTCGGAGACGGCGGCAGCGGCGACGATGGCGTCGTAGCCGCCGCCGGCCAGCTCCGCCATGACCGCCCGCAGCATATCCTCGGCGCCCTCGACGTGGACCTCTTTGACGGGCAGGCCGAGATGGCCTCGATGGACTAAAGTCACATCGGCTCCGCGCCTCCGGGCCTCCAGGGCGATCTCGACCCCGGTCTTCCCCGAGGCCCGGTTCGTCAAAATCCGAATGGGATCGACCCTCTCGGCGGTGGCGCCCCCCGTCACCAGGACCCTCCTTCCGGCGAGGTCGTTGGGTCCGAGGAGCCTTTCGACCTCCAGGACGACCGTCCCGTTCTCGGCGATCTTAGCCTTCTCCTCCTCGATCCGGGGGTCGACGACGACGACCCCCATCGACCGGAGGGCCTCCAGGTTCCTCATGACGGCGGGGTGGCGGTACATCGCCTCGTGCATGGCGGGGACGACGACGATGGGGACGCCAGAGCCGAGGGCTGTGGTGGCGTAGGTGGTGACGGGGGTGTCGTCGATGCCGAGGGCGATCTTTCCTATGGTGTTGGCGGTGGCCGGAGCGATCAGGAGGAGGTCTGCCCTCCCCCCGACGCCGCAGAACTCGACGTGCTCGACCTTCCCCGTGATCTTCGTCACCGCGGGATTTCCGCTCGCGTACTCCAGGGCGTAAGGATGGATGATCTCCGTGGCGGCTCCGCTCATGACGGGGTGGACGGCCGCCCCCCGCCGGATCAGGTCCCGGGCGAGGTCGATGGTCCTCACCGCGGCGATGGACCCCGTCACCGCGAGGACGATCACCTTTCCCGATAGGGAATCGCTCACCGTGCAGGATATGCTTGAAGACATAAAAGTCAGCGGACCGTATCCAGGTCCCTATTAGAAATAAGTTCTCCTCTTCGGCCTCAGCAGCCTATGAGCACAACGTTTATGTAACAAATGGCCGTAGGGGATCTGCTGTGCCGGGGTGGCCTAGCTGGTTAGGGCGCCAGACTCATAGGGAACGAAAATGAGGCGCTCGTCTCCTGAGGCATCTGGAAGTCACGGGTTCGGATCCCGTTCCCGGCACCTTACTTTTACCATCCCACCTCCGGAGCGAGAGCCCTCACCGATTGGTGGGACGGCAGGCGGAGTAAAACCGTCATTTTCGATTTTAAGATCTCACGAGACCCGTTCGACGCCGGAGATGAAGAGAAATACCGAAACAATTTGGCAGATTCGTGCCCATCGCCCTTAACGGGTACCTTTAAGTTGAAGGATTCCGAATGATTACCGGAGTCCTGTCGATGCGAATTGGAGTCTACGTTTGTCACTGTGGCCTGAACATTGCAGGGGTTCTGGAGCCCTCCGCCCTCGCCGAGTTCGCCAAAACCCTCCCTGGGGTCGAGGTCGCCCGGGACCTCCAGTTCACCTGCTCTGACACCGGCCAGGATACTATCAAGGAGGACATCGCGGAGCAGAAGCTGGAGAGCATCGTCGTCGCCGCCTGCTCTCCCCGGCTCCACGAGCCGACCTTCAGGAGGGTAATCTCCGAGGCGGGGCTGAACCCCTTCATGCTGGAGATGGCGAACATCCGGGAGCAGTGCTCCTGGGTCCACATGGACGAGCCCCCCCAGGCCCAGGAGAAGGCTAAAGACCTGATACGGATGGCGGTGGCGAAGGCGACCCTCCTAAACCCCCTCCACGGGGAGACGATGCCAGTCAGCCGGGAGGTCCTGGTGATCGGCGGAGGCGTAGCCGGGATCCAGGCCTCTCTCGATCTGGCCGACTGCGGCCTTCACGTCCACCTCGTCGAGAGGAGGCCGACGATCGGAGGGTACATGGCCCTCCTCACCGACGTCTTTCCGACGAACGACTGCTCCATCTGCGTCCTCGCGCCGAAGATGACCGACGTCTACAACCACCCCCTCATCGACCTCGTGACCTACGCCGAGATTCTGAACATTGAGGGGTCCGTCGGGAGGTTCACCGTATCCGGGGTCAAGAAGGCGCGGTTCGTCGACGAGAAGCTCTGCAAGGGCTGCCTCAACGAGTGCGCCGGGGTCTGCCCCGTGGAGGTTCCCGATGACTACGAGTTCGGTCTCGGCAAAAGAAAGGCGATCTACATGCCGATACCCCAGGCGGTGCCTCTGGTCGCCTGCATTGATACCTCCGCCTGCATCGGCTGCGGCCTCTGCGCCGAGGCCTGCCCCGTCGACGCCATCAAGTACGACCAGAGACAAGAGGATTTCAGGTTCGACGTCGGGGCGATCATCGTCGCCACCGGCTGGCAATCCTTCGACCCCGCCAGAAAGGAGGAGTACGGCTACGGCAGATATAGAGACGTCATATCCGCCCTCCAGGTGGAGAGGCTCCTAAACGCCGCTGGCCCGACAGGCGGCGAGGTGGTGAGGCCGTCGACGGGCGAGGTAGCCAAGTCCGTCGCCTTCCTCCAGTGCGTCGGCTCCCGAGACGAGACGGTCGGAAACGCCTACTGCTCTCGAGTCTGCTGCATGTACGCCCTCAAGAACGCCCAGCTGATCAAGGAGAAGTACCCAGAGACGGAGGTCTCGATCCACTACATCGACCTTCGGGCCGGGGGCGAGGGGTACGAGGAGTTCTACATGCGGGCCCAGCGGCTCGGGATCAACTTCATCCGGGGCCGGGTCTCCGAGGTGGAGGAGGTGGACGGGAGCCTTCGCGTCAACTACGAGGACACCCTCCTCGGGGGCTTCCGTTCGAGGCCCTACGACCTCGTCGTCCTCTCGGCGGGGCTCGAGCCGAATAAGGATGCCGACGTCGTTGGCAACCTCCTCGGCCTCGCTAAGCGCCCTGACGGTTTCTTCGAGATCGCCCACCCGAAGATGAGGCCGGTGGAGGCCCACATCGATGGCGTCTTCATCGCCGGCTGCGCCTCGGGACCAAAAGAGATCCAGGTCTCCATCGCCCAGGGGGAGGCGGCGGCGGCGAAGGCGATGAGGCTTCTCTTGAGGGGAGAGCTCGCCCTAGACCCCGTCGTCGCCATGGTGGACCAGGAGAAGTGCATCGGCTGCCAGCTCTGCGTCGAGACCTGCCCCAGCAAGGCGATCTCCGTGGACAAGACCGCCTTCGTCGACGAGGCGTCCTGCAAGGGGTGCGGAACCTGTGCCGCCGCCTGCCCCGTCGACGCCATCGATATGACCCTCTTCTCCGACGAGCAGATCCTCGCCCAGATCCGGGCGGCTACGGCGGTCAAAGGCCAGTACCCCTTCATCGTCGGGTTCCTCTGCAACTGGTGCAGCTACGCCGGGGCGGATCTGGCCGGCACCTCCCGGATCCAGTACCCGACGAACATGAGGGCGATCCGGGTGATGTGCGCCGGGAGGGTCGACCCTGCCTTCGTCCTCGAGGCCCTTAAGGGCGGGGCGGACGGGGTCCTGATCTCCGGCTGCCGCCTAGGCGAGTGTCACTACAACAAGGGCAACTACCAGGCCTACCAGCGGGTCCAGGTCCTCAGGGGCGTCCTGGAGAAGGTGGGCATCAACCCCGGAAGGGTCAAGATCATCTGGTGCGCCGCGAGCGAAGGCGAGATCCTGGCAAAAGAGGTTAGGAAGTTCGTCAGCGAGCTGAAGGAGATGGGGCCGGCGGGCTCAGAGCTGGCCGCTCTCAGGCCCCTGGAGCCTGCAGGAGGCGGTTCCTGATGCCGATGGAGATCGAGAAGGAGATGGAGGTGGAGGGCTCCACCATAAGGTCGATCCAGAGGTCGGAGGAGTCGGTGAAGGTCCTGGACTACGACTACAAGAAGTGCAACGGATGCGGTATCTGCGTCGCCCTCTGTCCGGTAAACGCCCTCCAGCTCGGCCCCGTCATCGAGATCGCCACCGGCCTCGACGCTCCCCCGGTCCTCATCGATCTCGACAAATGCGTCTTCTGCGGGATGTGCGCCGCCTTCTGCCCCGTCGACGCCTACAGGATGACCGCCAACGATCGAGACTATCGGGATATGGAGGAGTACCCCCACCTCGTCTCCCGGGCCGAGCCGAACGAGCGTTGTCTTCCTTGCGCCCTCTGCGAGCCAGTCTGCCCGACGGAGGCGATCACCGTCGTCTTCCGCCCGACGAGGGACGTCTTCGGCCCCCTCCGGGAGGAGGAGAGGGGGGAGGGGAAGGGAAAGATAGAGGTCGACCCCGAAAAGTGTAACCTCTGCGGAAAATGTGCTAAGTTCTGCGAAGCCTTCCTCCTCCAGGAGAAGGAGCCCACCCCCACCGACCTCGTCCCCTTCGAGCAGCTCCTCGTCGACGAGGAGCTCTGCGACCACTGCGGCCTCTGCGTCGGGATCTGCCCCGAGGAGGCGATCAAAGTCGAGGGCAATCCCCTGGAGCTGGAGGAGGAGTTTGCATTCTCCGGGGAGATCGAGGTCGACTCTGAGAAGTGCATCGGCTGTGGCAGGTGCCTCCTCGTCTGCCCCTACGACGCCATGGACGTCACCAAGCCCTTCGAGGGGGATATAAGGCTCGTGGAGCGGCAGCTGCCACTATGTGACCCCATGGGGTGTCACGCCTGCTTCAACGTCTGCCCCGCCGACTGCTGGTACGTCGGCGAGGACGGCAAGATAAAGGTCGAGAAGGATCAGTGCATCTTCTGCGGAGCCTGCGCCAACTCCTGCCACTGCTTCGCCGTGGAGGTGGACCGGTCGGGGGTGACCCACACCCCCGTCAAGGAGACGCCGTGGGCGGAGGAGTGGAAGGAGGCGATCTCCGCCATCGTCAAAAAGTCGAGGAGGAGGCCGGACCTCTCCGGGATCGTGGTGCCGCCGGAGATCGAGCGGGTCCCGATACCCGAGGTGGAGGCGCCGGCGAGGGACCCCGACCTCATCTCGAAGATCAACGAGGCCCTGGCGGGGGTCGAGGCGGTGATCAACAAGCCGAAGGTGAGGTTCGTCTGGGAGAGGGACGAGATCGAGGAGGCGAGGGAGAAGATAGGCGAGAGGATAAGAAAGGCTAAAGCTAAGGCGGCAGCCGAGGCCGAGGGGGGTGATGGAAAGTGACGGATACGGCGATGAAGACGGAGGCGACGACGACCGCGGCAACCACGACCATGACGCCCGAGGGGGAGAAGTTCAGAGATCGAGTCCTCGTCCTCGCCGGCGCCGAGGTGAAGACCTGCATCCAATGCGGGACCTGCTCCGCGAGCTGCCCCACCGCCTCCCTGATGGACGTCCCCATCCGAAAGCTCGTGAAGCTCGTCCTGGAGGGGGAGAAGGTGGAGGCCCTGGCGAGCAGGTCGATCTGGCTCTGCACCTCGTGCCTCCTCTGCACCGTCCGCTGCCCGAGGAAGATCAGGCCGATGGCCGTCGTCGCCGCCCTCAAGACGATCTACGAGGAGGAGGGTAAAAGGTGCAAAGACTCGGTCTTCGAGGGGATCTTCGCCCGCCAGATCAGGGATTATGGACGGATATCAGAGTTCCTGCTGTCGGCGGAGTACATGATAAGAAGCCCCAGCTCGGCGGCGCAGATCATGGCCTTCGGCGCAGAGCTCGTCCCGAAGGGGAAGATCGAGCTCGGCTTTGAGGCGGCGAGGGGCGAGAGGATCGAGGGGATCGAGGAGATGAAGCGGATCTTCGAGCTTCTCGGGGACGACGGAAGGGAAGAAGGAGAGTCTGAGAAGGCCGAAGAAACGGAGGAGGCCGAAAAATGAAGCTCGCATACTATCCCGGATGCGTCGCCCGGTCGACCGGCAGGGAGTACGAGATATCGACCCTGGCGGTCTGCCGGGCCCTGGGGATCGAGCTCGCGGAGATCGACAACTGGAACTGCTGCGGCGCCACCCACGTCTCAAACGAGGTCGTCTCGACGGCCCTGGCGGCAAGAAACCTGGTGAGGACGGACCTGCCGGTGATGACCTCCTGCTCGATCTGCTACAGCAGGCTGCGGGCGGCCATGATCCGCCTCAAAGACCGCCATATGAGAAAGAGGGTGAACGAGGCCCTGGAGAAGAAGTACGATGGAGAGAAGGAGGTCCTCCACGTCATCGAGACGATCACAAGAGCCCTGGCCGGAGCCGAAGACCAGGACCCAGGGGACCTCATCGTCCGGCCCCTGGCGGGGCTGAAGGCCGCCCCCTACTACGGCTGTCTCCTCACCCGCCCCGGCGGGGGGATCGACAGCCCCGAAAACCCCTCGATCCTCGAAGACCTCATCCGGACCCTCGGCGCGGAGCCGACCGACTTCCGGCTGAAGATGAAGTGTTGCTGCGGCCCCATCTTCATGCCCGAGGAGGAGGCCGCCGCCGAGACCCTGATCCGGATCCTGCGAAACGCCCGGGCCTCCGGCGCCGACTTCGTCGTCGCCCTATGCCCGCTATGCCACCTGATGCTCGATGCCAACCAGCCGCTCCTGGAGAAGAAGCTCGGCGAAGAGATCGATCTCCCGATCTTATACGTCACCCAGATGGCGGGGCTCGCCCTGGGCCTTGCGCCCGAGGAGCTGGGGATGGAGATGAACTCGGTCTCGACGAGGCCGGTTTTGGAGAAGCTGGAGAAGATAGAGGGGAAGAAAGCTGAGGAGGAAGGGGCGGAGGTCTGCTGAGGCCGCCGCCCTATGGTCGAGTCATGGAGTACACAGTTCTGATACATCCGGCGGAGGAGGGCGGGTTCTGGGCTGAGGTGCCGGAGCTTCCGGGCTGCTACTCTCAGGGTGATACGATCCAGGATGCCCTCAGCAATAGCAGGGAGGCGATCGAGGCGCACCTCATGGCATTGAAGGAGGAATAGGTGGCGGCTCCAGCATCAGCTTGGAAGAGTTTCTAGAAGAATTGTAAAATAAAATAGCTCGAATACCGCCAGGCGGCGCGGGATCAGAGCTGGCCCCGGAAGGCCCGATCCAGCACCGCCGGAAGGAGCGCGTCCAGCTCCTCCGCCGTCCGGACCTGGTGTTTCTTGAGTCCATCGACCTGGGCCAGGAGCTCGTCGAGGCGGGCGACGATGCGGCGCTGTTCATCGATGGCGGGATAAAATATCACGAATGCTTTTAGCTGCCGTTGGTTAATTGTAGCAAGATTCGTTGTTTGTTTTGAAGCTGATTGAAAATACGCTTTCCCGTAGGGAGATCCGATTAGTGCACAAAGATAGTCTGGATCGAATTCATCGAGGTTAACACGAACACGAAATATGTGATTCTGGTGAATACAATCCTCTATTTCACCATGCCAAACAGTTCCTCTGCCCAGTTTGTCCCAATCGCCACCTTCTGTGAGTAGAATATCTCCTGACAGCAACTGCCATTTATCATGTTCATCTTCTAAAATTTCAACTTTTTTTATGGTCTTTAGGTCGAGATATCCATCTTGTACGTTGGCAACACGTAAATATGGTAATTTGATGGTGGGCCCTCTCAATTTCCGTCCTAATGTGACGCCCGATTGTATATCAGCAATTTCTCCAAGCGTAATATGTTTCCATTGTTTCATATGTTCTTTGCTAAAAAGAGCGTTCTTAGCAGAGGACAAAATCGCCTCCGCCTCCTCCGCCGCCTGCCGCCGGAGCTTCTGCGCCTCCTCGATCCTGGCGGCCAGCTCCTCGATCCGCGCCATAATCCTGCGCTGCTCGTCGAGGGGCGGGAGGGGTATTTTCATAGCGAGAAACTTGTTCTCCTTCAGCCGATTTCGACTGATTGGTGTCCCTCCGGTACTCAGACCAAGGGCTTCGTTCCAAGCTGAAGCACGACTGAAATATCGCCAGAGATATTGACCGTCAACTCGTTCTCGATTGATGGAGAAGCACGGAAATTCATTAGAGGCGTAGCATCCGTCATTCTCGTCGGTAGCGATGGCAAAGGAACCTTTCCAGGCAAAAAGTCGATTGTAAACGAAGTCGCCCTCTTCTATACGATAGAGGGTTTTGGCTCGAATTTGCGAGCCGTCCTTGACTTCCTTGGTGTAAAGACCTTGAGCGTACAAGTGAGCACCAAGAATGCGATACGTCTCATTTGGTTCTATGGTCACAGGACGGCTGATGGGCGTCAGGACATCTCCTAAAGGAACCTTCGGCCACTCGGCGCTCATCTCGCCCCTTCCCCCAGCACCCACCTGATCTCGTCCATGATCTCGATGATCCGCTCCTCCTTAGCGAGGATGCTCTCCACCAACTTCTCGGGCGGGAGGTGCTTCAGCTTCTCGCCGCCATCCGGGTTTTTGATGTCCAGGTTCGCTGAGACGAGGCTTCCTCCCTCGTCGTACTTGAGGACGTCATCGACGGGGACTCGCCAGGCCCTGCCGTTCTCCTCGCGGTCCTGCCACCACGCCAGGAGGGGCGAGAACTCCTCGAACGAGAGGGGCTTCGTCTTGGTGTAGTTCTTCCTCCCTTCGGGGAGGGGGTGCTCGTAGTACCAGATCTCCCTGGTGGGGCCGGACCGGTCGAAGAATAGGAGGTTTGTGGGGATGTTGGTGTAGGGGGAGAAGACCCCGTTCGGAAGCCGGACGATCGTGTGGAGGTTGAACTCTTTCAGAAGCTCCTCCTTGATCCGAGCGGCCACCCCGTCGCCGAAAAGCGTTCCGTTCGGAACGACGACGGCAGCCCTGCCGGGCTTGGGGTGACGCCGGAGCCGCCTCATGATCAGCTGCAGGAACAGGAGGGCCGTCTCCGCCGTCTGCTTGTCGTCGGGAAAGTTCGTCAATATCCCCCGCTCCTCCTCGCCTCCGAAGGGCGGGTTTGTCAGGATCACGTCCACCCTGTCCTTCTCGCCGATCTCCCTTATGTTGAACCGGAGGCTGTTCTCGGGATCGATCTGTGGCGACTCCATGCCGTGGAGGAGCAGGTTCATCTGGCAGAGCATGTAAGGTAGCGGCTTTGCCTCCCCTCCGAAGATGCTCCTCTTCTGGAGTACCTCCCGATCCTCCACCGTTTTGCACTGATTTTCAAGGTGCAGGTAAGACTCCGCGAGAAACCCTCCCGTCCCGCAGGCGGGGTCGAGGACCATCTCCCCGAGCCTTGGGCCCGTCACCTCCACCATCAGCTTGACGACCGGCCTAGGAGTGTAAAACTCGCCCGAATCCCCAGCGGAGTCCCTCATCTCCTTCAGCATCGACTCATAGAGGTGGCCCATGACGTGAATCTCCTCCGAGGAGTCGAAGTGGATCTCGTCGACCTTGTTGATCACGTCCCGGAGGAGATAGCCGCTGATCATCCGGTTGTTGGTGTCTCGAAAGACCTCGGCGATGACGTCCCGCCGGTCCCGCCCTTCGGAGCCGTGTAAATTTCGAAGATAGGCGAAGAGCCCCGGCCCCCTCTTCCCATCGGGCCGCATCACTTCATCGTTGTTTATGAAGGAGATCAGCTCCGGGCCGCTGATCCCGCCCGGATCCGCGGCCCAGTCCCTCCACCGATAGGGATGCTCGATGGCTGGGACAAACCTATCGCCCCGGATCTGCGCTTCAGTCTCCCGAATCTTCTCGGTGTCGTCGAGAAACTTGAGAAACATCACCCAGACCAGCATCGGCAAACGGTCCAGCTCCCCGCTCAGCCCCTTGTCCTTCCTCATGATGTCCCGCGCCGACTTGACGATGCTACCGAGCCTCTGGGCCGTCGTCAGGGACCGGTCCCCGCCCTCCCCTCTTTCTCTGCTCCTCCTTCCCCGTGCCATCGCTAGTTCACCCTACACCGCATACAAGAGCGTCTGCAGCTCTCTGACCGCCTCCCTTAACCTTTCTGGTCCGCCGAAGAACCCCGAGATCTCCATCACGTTCCCGTAACCCGAGATCGGAGGAAGCTCCAGCGCCTCCGGGATCTCAAACTCTGCTATCCCGTGATCGGCGTACTTTTCGAGCAGCTCCTCCAAAACCGCCCTCGCCTCCGGGCCGTACCGGTCGAAGAAGTCCTTCTTGTTCTTCCGGAGCTTCTCCGCCCTCTCCCGCCGGGTGAGGAGAGGGGCGTCGTAGGCTAGATGACACAGCAGGTCGAAGGGATCGGCCTCCGGCCTCCCCGCCGCCTCCGCCAGCTCATCGAAGTCTATCCCCCTCTCCTCCAGTCGGGATATGATCTCGGCCCGCTCCTCCAAATCCGCCCACTTCTCCTGAAGCTCCGAGGCGGGATAGATCGTCCTCACCTTCTCCGCGGTGTAGTCCGTCAGCTTGACGACCCGAAGGAGACTACCGTCCTCCGCCAGGACGTGGACCACCTGGGCCACAATCTCCACGTACCCGCCGTCGACGTAGTACTTCCGGGGCCCTCCCTCCGGCGGCTCGAATATCTCCGGGGTGCCTGAACCCTCGCCTTCGCCGCCTCCCTCTCCCTCCTCTTCAGGCTGGACGACCTTCTTCGATCCTCCTTTCGTCCTCCCCTCCTCGTCCATCTCCTCGATGGTGATGATCGCCGGATCGCCGTCGAACTCGGGGTCGGCAAAGAGCTGGGTGGCGCTCCCCGTGTAGTCCAGAATGCTGAAGAATAGCTTGCCGTAGTCCTCCCTCACCCGCGTCCCCCTCCCGATGATCTGCTTGAACTCGGTCATGGAGCTGATCACCCTCGCCAGGACCACGTTCTTGCAGGTCGGGGCGTCAACCCCCGTGGAGAGAAGCTTCGAGGTGGTAAGGATCACTGGAACCCTGCTCTCCACATCCTGAAAATCGCTGAGATGCCCCCGCCCCACATCCCCCTCCTCCGAAGTCACCCGGCAGACATAATCAGGATAATCCACCACGAGATCCGCGTTCAGATTGTTCAGCGCCCTTCGCATCTCGTCGGCGTGCTCCTGGTCGACGCAGAAGACCATCGTTTTTGCGAACCGATCCGTCTCAATTAAAAAACCGGTCATATGGCGGGCGATCGCCTCCGTCCGCGCCCTCAGGGCGATGACCCTCTCGAAGTCCTTGGTGCCGTAAACCCCGTCGGGGATCTCACGGCCGTAACGGTCGATCTGCCCCTGGGTGGGCCGCCACCCCTCTGCGTCGTACTCTGTGACCACCCGATGAACCCGATAAGGTGCGAGAAACCCGTCCTCGATCCCCTGCCGAAGGCTGTACTCGTAAACCGGCTTTCCGAAATATCGATAGGTATCCCGATTGTCCTTCCTCAAAGGCGTCGCCGTCATCCCCAGCTGATATGCGGGCTCGAAGTACTCCAGAATCTCCCGCCAGTTGCTGTCGTCCCGAGCGCTCCCCCGGTGGCATTCGTCGACTATGATCAGATCGAAGAAGTCCTTGGGATACTCTTTGTAAAGGCCGGGCCTTCGCTCGTCTTTTGCGATCGACTGGTAGGTTGAAAAGTAGATGTCTCTGCTCTTCTTCGCCTCGCCCTTCTCGATCTTCCACCGGGCATCCCCGAACTTCCCGAAGGTCTTGTCCTTCGGATCGTCGATCAAAACGTTCCGATCTGCGAGATAGAGGATCTTCGGCCGGTTGAAATCCCCGGCCCGATTCCAGCCTGAGTTCCAGAGCTTCCAGCAGATTTGATAAGCGACGAAGGTCTTTCCCGTCCCCGTCGCCATCGTGAGCAATATTCGCGTCTTTCCCTTCAATATCGACTGAACAACTCGATTGATGGCGATCTCCTGATAGTACCGGGGCGTCTTTCCAGAGCTGAGGTCCAAGGGGGTCAAAAAGCGTTCTTCGACCTTGCCGTCCCCGATCCCTTCATGAGATCTCAGCCGCGACCAGAGCTGGTCAGGGGTGGGAAACGCATCAAGCTCGTTTTCGATGCCAGTCGTATAGTCGAACTCGACGATCCCCCCGCCGTTGGTGGAATAGGCAAATTTGAGCCCGAGCATCTCTGAGTACTCTTTTGCCTGCTGCATCCCGTCACCAGCCGACTTGTAACTCGCCTTCGCCTCGACGACTGCCAGCGTTAAGTCTCGGTTGTAACGAAGAAGATAGTCTGCCCGCTTCTGCTTGCGCCTCCTGACCTTATTTCCTGTAACGACGATCCGCCCGTCGGTGAACGCCCTCTGCTCTGCGATGGAATGAGGCGGATCTTCCCAACCCGCTTGAGCGAGCTTTGGCACGACATACTTTCGACAGGTATCTGCCTCGTTACTCATCGGGACACCAATTTGTCAGCACTTGCGATAAAGCTTTGGTTCGGCGTCATGAAAATTGTGCGAGGCAAACCCACCATTAGAGGAAATCTGATTAGACTAGCAAGAATATTTCAGCTAGAGGAGATACGTCACCCTCGTGTAGGGCGAAGGACCTGGAGACCTAGTGCTATGGAACATTAATTTTGCAAATTAAAATAATGCCTTTGAAGTTTTTTCCTG
>LUYE01000015.1 GCA_001602645.1 Methanosarcinales archaeon Methan_01 | reverse complement strand
CCAATAATAACTCGAGGAGCATCGGAGGGGATCGTCACCGGAGGGCTGATGGTCTTCATCCTAATATTCATCAGCTCGCTATTTTTGGGACGGCTCTGGTGCGGGTGGCTCTGCCCCGCAGGTGGCTTACAGGAGATCTATATTCAGATTAATGATAGAAGAACCAACCACGGCTGGCTGAACTGGCTCAAATATCTGATATTCCTTCTGCTCTTTGCCCCCCTCATCCTTGCAGTCCACTCCGCCGGAGGGTTTACAGCCATCGACCCATTTTATTACACCTATCATGGCATCTCGATCGCGAAAGAGGGAGCATACACCATATTCTATTCCCAGATCACCTTTATCACCATATTCGCCATATCCGCTGGAAGACGTGGCTTCTGTCATTACTTCTGCCCGATCGCAGTGATCATGATCATCGGCAGGAAGATAGGGAATCTCTTCCGGTGGCCGGCGCTCCGCCTCTTCGCTGATGGGGACCGGTGCACCGGCTGCGGTAAGTGCTCCACGACCTGCCCCATGGGGCTGGATGTGAAGGATATGATCCAGCAGAGGCGGATGGAAGACGCCGAGTGCATACTCTGCGGCGGCTGCGTCGACGCCTGCCCAGAGGGGGCTATCCTCTATGCTTTGTGGGAACGGGGCAATTCACGAATGGAAAGATGAAACCCGCATTATCGTTGAAGATCCCTCCCTCCGAAGGTGTCCGATGGATCTCATCGATGGAACCACCTGAGGAGGTGAATCATCGTCACCAGTTCCGCACCCGCGATGGACAATTATTCGGTATACTCGGAGGGTTATCTTCATAAACCACGGACGGATGATAGTAAGGCAGGTGCGAGGCCTTCATCACCGAGAGTACCGAGAGACAAGCTCGTTTTAGAGGAGGTTGAAAGAAAGTGAGCTACGGCCTGGATTCCGGAGACGTCCGAGAGGCTGAGGACCCCTTCACCATACTGCTCGTAGAGGACAACAACGCCCATGCGATGCTGATCATGAGAGCCTTCGATCGGCTGGGCTTCTCCGGGAGGATAGAATGGGTGAGGGATGGGAAGGCAGCCCTAGATTACCTCCGCCTCCACGAACAGGGGAAGAGGAGCCTCCCTAAGATGGTCCTCCTGGACCTGAGGCTCCCGAAGATCGACGGACACGAGGTCCTATCTCAGATCAAGAAGTCGGAGAGGCTGAGGATCATCCCCGTCGTTGTCCTCACCACCTCCACCAGCGAAGACGACCTCCGGCAGGCCTACTCCAACCACGTCAACAGCTACCTCACCAAGCCCCTCAGCTTCGAGGACCTGAAGCAGACCGTCGAGGAGATCAAAGGGTACTGGCTCGACTGGAACATCTCCCCCAGACCCACATGAACCCCCCAAGGTAGAGCGGAACCGAGGCCTTCACCATGACGCTGCGCCGAAGCATCCTGGCCTTCACCGGCGGGATGATCCTCATCATGGGCCTGATCTCCACCGCCTTCATGTGGCAGCTGATGACGGGCGCTCTATCGGATCTGGAGGAGGCTTACGTCCACCAAGAGGTTGAAGCTACCCTCTTCTACATTCGGGAGGATCTAGCATCCCTGAAGCGGGTCGGGGGGGACTGGGCCCCCTGGGATGATACCCGAGATTTCGTTATGGGGGAAGACGAGGATTACGTCCAGAATAACCTGGACGACTGGACCTTCTCCAACCTCGGAACCGACTTTATGATATTTTACGACGGCTCTGGCGACTTATTTTACTCCAGGGCCTTCGATCCGACCACCGGGGAGGTGGTTTCAGCCCCAGAGGTTCTTCTGAACCTGGAGAGGGACGACCCCCTCCTCGCCCATTCCTCGCCAGAAGATGCCATGACCGGCATAATCGCCGATCAAAAGGGGCTTTTGATGGTCAGCTCCCATCCCATCACAGGGAGTAGGTGGAACGATCGGGCCTCTGAGACTCCCATCGCTGGGACTCTCATCGTCGGCCATCACCTGGATGAGGCGAGGGTCGCAGAGCTGGGCAGTTTTACAGGCCTCGCTCTGAGGATGGAGCCCCTAGCCCCGGCCCGAGAGGTGAGGGATCTCACCTCGACAGATCCTCCCCTCCAGATCGAGATGGCAGACGAGGAGACGATCATCGCCTCCAAGGCCATCGAGGACATATATGGGGACCCCACCATCCTCTTTGAAGCGCGGCTCCCGAGGGAGATCCACCGGAGCGGAATGGAGATCGTCCACCGTATGGCGCTGGCGATAGGCCTCTTCAGCCTCTTCGTTGGGGGCGCGATCCTCTTCTTCCAGGAGCGGTCCCTCCTCAACCCTTTGGCGACCATCACCAGCTCCGTAGAGGCGATCAGAAGGACGGAAGAGCCCTATGAATTCCACATTCCAAAAGCTGGAAGGGGCGAGCTGGCAAACCTGGCGAAGTCGATCAACGAGATGCTGGATCGTCTGGAGACTTACCACCAGAAGCTGAGGTACAGCGAAGAGAGGTTGAGGGCGATCTTTGATACCGCCCAAGACTGCATCTTCATCAAAGACCGGGAGAGCAGGTACGTCCAGGTCAACCCCATGATGGAGAGGATCTTCGGGATGCCGGCTTCGGAGATCCTGGGAAATAAAGATGAGGTCCTCTTCAGCCCCGAGACGGCAGTTCAAATCCGCGATGCAGACGCCCAGGTGCTATCCGGTGACATCTTCGTCGGCGAAGTGGCCAGAGATACCTCTGAAGGAGATTCGATCACCTTCCATGTCGTCAAGGTCCCCCTGAGGGACGACCGGGGTCAGGTCGTCGGAATATGCGGGATCGCCAGGGACATCACCTATCTGAAATATGTCGAGAGCGAACTCCAGAAGAGGGGCGAGCTCCTCTCCGCCTCCGCTTTCGCCTCGTACACCCTCCTCACCAAAGACGATATCGACCGCGTCATCATCGAGGTCCTCCAGCTCCTGGGGGAGGCGGTGGAGGCGGACCGGGCCTACATCTTTGAGAACCACCACACCGAAGATGGGAAGGTCTTCATGAACCAGCTCTACGAGTGGGAGAAGGAGGACGTCGAACCCCAGATTAACAACCCCAACCTCCAGAACCTCCCGTACCACCCCGATAACGCCTCGTTCTACGAGACGATCTCCAGGGGTTTGCCGTATAAAGGGCTGATCAAGGACCTCCCCGAGACGGAGAGGGCCAGCCTGGAGCCCCAGGGGATCGTCTCGATCCTTATCGTCCCCATCCTCGCCCAGGGCCAGCTCTGGGGCTTCATCGGCTTCGACGACTGTCGACGGGAGAGGGCCTGGAGCAATAACGAGATATCAGTCCTCCAGGTGGCGGCGGGGATCGTCGGCGGTGCGATCATCCGGTCGAGGACCAGGATGGAGCTGGTGAGGGCGAAAGAAGAGCTCCAGGAGAGGATTGGCGAGGTGGAGGCGAAGAACGCCGAGATGGAGCGGTTCGTCTATACCGTCTCCCACGACCTCAGGTCTCCCCTGGTCACCATCCAGGGATTCGTCGGGTTCCTCCGGGAGGACCTCTCGGCGATGGATCGTGATAAGGTAGAGACCGACCTTTGGATGATCGAGGACGCCGTCTTCAAGATGGACCACCTCCTAAAGGACACCCTGAAGCTCTCCCGGGTCGGCCGGGTCGTCAACCCCCCCGAGGAGGTCTACTTCGGAGATATCGTCGAGGGAGCTCTGAAAGAGCTATCCGATAAGACAAGATCAAAGAACGTCAGGATCATCCTCCCGGAGAGCTGGCCTTCCGTCCGGGTCGACAGGCTGAGGATCGAGGAGGTGCTGAAGAACCTCGTCGAGAACGGCATCAAGTACATGGGAGAGGAGAGGAACCCCGAGATCGAGATGGGGTGGCGAGAGGCGGGGGGCGAGACCGTCTTCTTCGTCAGGGACAACGGGATCGGGATAGAAAGAGAGGAGCTAGATAAGGTCTTCGACCTCTTCTACAAGCTCAACCCCGAATCCGAGGGTAGCGGCGTCGGCCTTGCGATAGTCAAGAGGATAATAGAGGTCCACGGCGGCAGGATCTGGGCGGAGCCGGGGGAGGAGAAAGGAACTACCTTCCTCTTCACCCTCCCCCGGGCCGGACGCTAAATCTTGAGAGGCCCGTCCTCACCGGTGGTAGAAGCTTCAACGCCCCGGAGGGGAGCCTCGTTGAGGCCATCGGCCTTCGACCCCTCCCGCCCTTTATATACGGCCCACTTGTGGAGGGCCTCTTCGACGATCTCCGGGAGCCTGTGCATGCTCTCGGCGTCCTTCACCACGTAATCGATCGCCCCGGACTTGAGGGCTTGGACGGCAATCTTCTCGGATCCGAAACCGGTGAGGATTATCAGGGGAAAGCCGACCTCCAGTGGGCTCTCAGCGTTCCCCGTCAGATCCAGGCCGTGGCCGTCTGGAAGGAGGTAGTCTGCGATGACGAGAAAGGGATCGTCCCTATTCTCCCCGATCCAGGCGAGAGCCTCCCGAAGGGTGGTCAGATGCTGTAATCGCCGTCGATTGCCCCTCTCTTCGAAGACCCGGCTGATGAAGGCGGCGTGACCGACATTGTCTTCGACGAGGACGATCGTCAGCTCCTCCAAGGGGGTGAGCCCCTCCGCCGAGCCCTTCAGGGCCTCCGGGCCGCCGGGGAGGTCTTCCGAGGACGAGAGTTTGGCGATCCCATCCTCGTCGAGACCCTCGGCCCTTCTGGCATAGAATTCAAAGAGCTGCATCCCCCATTGGACCGCACCCTCTCCAATATAGATCGTCTCGGACCCGATATCGTAGACTCCGTCGAGGCGATAAAGCCCCAGGTAGAGAAAAGATTCGGTGACGAATAGGGCTAGCCTGATCTCCTCGGGGGTGTGGCGCAACTTGAAGTTCTCAAACTTCAGCGCCCTTCTGACCTCAGGGCCCAGTATGCCCTCATCGTCCATGAGGGTCCCTGCGATATTGTCGGTCAACAGCAGCTCGACCGACGCCCCCCTCCTGACGGCCTTTAAGAAGACCTCCGAGTCCTTCGGGAAGATCATCACCGGGAGGAGGGCGATGATCTTACTGGAGGTGGAGAGGAGAGCCGCCAGCCGCTCTTGGCACTCCAGGGGGGTGGTGGGGTCCGGAGATATCATCTCTGACCGGAGGAGCATGCTCAGCCTGTCCAGCATCTCCGGCGGAATGCTGCTTATGTCGTGGTTCAGCCAGAAGTCGGGGCGGGCCTCGAGATCTGCCAGGACGGCGATGACGCCTTCAAGGACGCTCGTCCTTATACTCCCAAGGTTCGTCAGCTTATATCCATACCGACCCCTGTAGATCAGATCCTCATCGCTCATGTCCCTTATGGCATGGAGGATGGTGGTGTTCCTCCCCCCCAGTGCCGTCTGGAGGTCATTTATATTCTGTTCGTTGTATTTTAAGCGGAGCAAAATGTTCAGCTTCAGCTCAGAGCTGGCGAACGACCTCACCCGTTTAACCATATCTCTTTCGTCCATATTCCCGACAGTCCCTTCTTGTTTAAGGGCATAAATGGCATAGATCCGCGAAGCCCAGGACCGATTTACGATCAGAGAGATCAACTCGCTTATCTTCGGCCAAATTCCCGCCCCCCACCATCCTGTTCTGCGAGTCGATCTCTTCGGCTTGGGTCTAATTCTTGAATTTTACCATATAAGTAGCTTCCGTAGATCCCGATGCTATAAGGAGCTTCGACGTTCTCATCGTTCCGAAAGAAGATGCGCATCTCGGGAGGGGCTTCACGACCCCGGCGGCCGCCGGCTGGAGAGCGGCAACGCCCGATAGATCCCTATATGGTGGATCAAAAAGGCCCGCCGAGGTTGAGGGGAGCGGCCAGACCCGTCGCCCTCTCCTTTTTGAGATGGGAAACGTATATCAGGAAGTTTGGGCATAGCTCCGGCAGGTGTTCTGATTTGGCTCCATCCGAACTTCCCATACTCGTAACCTGTGGACTGCCCTATGCCAACGGCCCCTGTCACATCGGCCACCTCAGGACCTACGTCCCCGCCGACATCTACGTCCGGGGGCTGAAGAAGATGGGAAAAGAACCCCTCTTCATCTGCGGATCCGACTCCCATGGAACTCCCATCGTCGTCAACGCCGAGGAGAGGGGAACGACGCCGACGGAGCTGGTGACCCGATACCACGACCACTTTGACGAGGTATTTCGGCGGATGGGGGTGGAGTTCGACTACTTCGGAAACACCGACGACCCGTCCAACCACCGCCGGACCCAGTCGATCGTCGAGGCTCTGATGGAGGAGGGGTACGTCTATCCCCGGGAGATCCAGCTCGCCTACTGTCCCTCCTGCAACCGGTTCCTCCCCGATCGGTACGTCGAGGGGATCTGCCCCTACTGCAGATCCCCCGCCAGGGGCGACGAGTGCGACCAGGGGTGCGGCCGCCACCTGGAGCCGGGGGAGATCGCCGAGCCGGTCTGCAAGGTCTGCGGCAGCGGTGCGGAGTACCGGACCCAGAGGCACTACTTCTTCCGCCTCTCGTCCTTCAGCGACTTCCTCGTCGATTACCTCCAGAGCCTCGGAGGCACGACGAACGCGAGAAACTACGCCCTGGAGTGGGTGAGGCAGGAGCTGAAGGACTGGTGCATCACCCGAAACCTCGACTGGGGGGTGAAGTTTCCGGGCTCAGAGGATCTCGTCGTCTATGTCTGGGTCGACGCGCCGATAGGCTATATCTCCTTCACCGAGGAGTGGGCCCACCGGGCCAAAGGCGACTGGGAGCGGTACTGGATGAATCCGTCTCGAATCGTCCACTTCATCGGAGGAGACATCGTCTACCACCACTGCATCTTCTGGCCAGCGTTGCTGAAGGGGGCGGGCTACACCCTCCCCAGCGCCGTCGTCGCCAGCGGTATGCTGAAGATCGACAACAAGACCTTCTCCAAGAGCAGGGGGTACGTCGTCTGGGTGATCGACGATTATTTGGATAAAGGGCTCCACCCCGACCTCCTCCGCTACTACCTCGCCTCCTACACCTCCCATACCAAGGAGCTGAACTTCTCCTGGAAGATCTTCGCCGAGAAGGTCAACGGCGAGCTGGTGGGTGCCCTCGGAAACTTCGTCAATCGGGCCGTCACCTTCACCTCCAAGAACTTCGACCGGTCCGTCCCCTCCGGGGAGCTGGACCCGGAGGTGATGGCGAAGATCGAGGAGACGGTCGCCGAGGTGGTCTCCGCCTTGGAGGAGCATGAGTTCAAGAAGCTCGCCGATGGAGCCATGGCCCTGGCGGACTTTGGTAACGTATACTTCCAGGGAAGCGAGCCCTGGAAGCTCGCCAAATCCGACCGAGTGCGGTGCGGTGCGGTCCTGAGGAACTGCCTCCAGATAGCCAAGGCCCTGGCGATCTTCCTCCAGCCTGTGATGCCGGCGAAGATGGAGCTGGCCTGGAGGCAGCTCGGGCTCGACGGCACCGCCGCAGACGCCCGATTCGACGACGCCTTGGTCCCGATCGAGGCGGGAAGGATGCTCGGCGTCCCCGAGCACATCTTCAACAAGATGGAGGAAGCCCTCGTTTCGAACCTCGACGAGATCTTCAGGGATAGGATAGCGGCGATAGACGCGAAAAAGGGGAAGAAGCAGGGAGAAGAGAAGATGGCGACCGTGAAGTTCGAAGATTTCAAGAGCCTCGACATCAGGGTTGGGGAGGTGAAAGCGGCAGAGGGGATAAAAGGATCGGATAAGCTCCTCCGCCTCCTGGTCGATATAGGGTCCGAGGAGAGGCAGATCGTGGCGGGGATCGCCAAGACCCACCTCCCCGAGGATCTGGTGGGAAAGAGGATCGCCGTCCTCACCAACCTCGAGCCCGCTAAGCTCTTCGGCGTCGAGTCCCAGGGGATGCTCCTCGCCGCCGACGTCGATGGCGAGGCCGTCCTCCTCGCCCCCGAGAAAGAGGCTCCTCCGGGGACGAAGGTCCGATGAGCCCGCCGGATCGGCATGAGGCTCGAAGCCTCAGGGTGGGGGGACGTCGGGCCTCGCTTTTTCCCGAATCGGCGGCGAATCAGAATGGAAGAACGATTATACATTTGCCAGAATGATGAGATATAGGAGGTCCTGATATTGCTCCAGGTTGATAACATATCCAAAGTCTACGAGCTGAAAGACCGCCGGGTGGAGGCCCTCAGGGGGGTGAGCTTCGACGCAAGAGAGGGTGAGATCCTGGGAATCGTGGGGAGGAGCGGGAGCGGCAAGAGCACCCTCTTGAAGATCCTCCGCGGCATCGAGACCTTCGACTCCGGCAGGATCGTGATCGACGGCCTCGAAATATCCCCCGACTCGGGGCCAGAGCTGATCCAAAAGCAGAGGCAGATCACCGCCATCCACCTCCAGAGGGACTTCGGCCTCTGGACCGAGCCCGCCCTCAAGAACGTGGCAAGGCGGGTCTACTCCCGGATGACGGGATACGAGACGATCCCGACGGAGTACGACCCCGAATACGAAGGGGTGATGGCCGAGGCGATGGATTACCTGAAGCTCGTCGGCCTGGATAAGAAGGCGAATCACCTGGCCACGATCCTCAGCGGCGGCGAGAAACAGAGGCTTCTGATCGCAAGGCAGCTCGCCAAAAGGCCGAAGCTTCTCCTGCTGGACGAGCCCGCCACCATGGCCTGCCCGGCGACGAAGCAGGAGGTCCTCGACGCGATCAAGAACGTGAACCGGGAGCTGGGGATCACCACCGTCGTAGTATCCCACCTCCCCGAGGTCCACAGGTACCTGGCCGATAGAATGATCTGGCTGGATAAGGGGGAGATCCTGGACGAGGGGAACCCTGAAGAGATCCTGAACCGGTTCTTATCCCTCCTCGGCGACGCCGAGCCCCTCGCCCCCCGTCCCCAGGCCCCGCCCGCCATCAAGATCGTCGACCTCCGCAAGAGAAACTACCTCGTCGGTACCGGCGAGGTTCTGAGGATCGAGGACCTGAACTTGGAGATCAAAGATGGGGAGATCACGGCCCTCATCGGGTCGAGCGGCGGGGGGAAGACGACCCTCCTCAAGATCATCCAGGGGATCGCCCGGCCGAACGAGGGCTCCGTCCTCTACAGGCTCGGAGACGGCTGGGTGGACATGGTGGAGTACTCCAGGGATAGGATGGAGGTCCGGAGGAACATCGGGATAATGTACCAGGAGTTCGCCCTCTTCCCCGGGGAGACGATCCTGGAGCAGATCGCCTACAAGCTCGGGGTCAAGGGGCAGGACGTCATCGACTACGCCCGGAAGGTGGCGGAGGAGATGAAGATCAGCGACAAGATCCTGGACGTGATCTACACCCTCACCGACATGACGGAGGACGAGGCGAAGACGATCCTGGACAAGCTGGGGCTGACGAGGGATATCTTCGAAGAGCTCTTCCCGCGGTTTCCGGAGACGGAGGCGAGGAGGTACGCAGAGCCTGTCTTCAGGGTCCTGGACCTCGATCCCTCGATCCTGGAGAAGTATCCCCACCAGCTCAGCGGAGGCGAGAAGGTTAGGGTCTCCATCGCCCTCCTGATGGCCTCGAACCCCGGGGTCCTCATCCTCGACGAGCCCTTCGGAGACATCGACCCCATAACCCTCCGGGGGGTGGCAAACGCCATCAAGAGGATCAACGCCGAGTTCAACACCACCATCCTCCTCGTCAGCCACCACGTCGACTTCGTCCGGGAGATATCCCACCGGGCGATCCTCTTTGAGAACGGTGCTGTCCTCGCCGACGGCGACCCGGAGGAGGTCTGCGACCTCTTCGTCTCGCGGTGCGACGCCTCCTACCTCGAGCCCCAGCCGGAGACGACTGCGCCGGCGGAGAAGGCCTGAGGGTGGTCTTCATGGACCAGGAGATCGGCGAGATCTACGAGCAGATCAAGGGTCAGATCTCCCCCGAGGAGTTCGAGGAGAGGGTCGGAGAGAAGTTCGAGCTGATGGGGGAGCTCTGCGACCGGAGGACAGCGGCGA
Organism: Methanosarcinales archaeon Methan_01; assembly: GCA_001602645.1. GTDB lineage: Archaea > Halobacteriota > Methanosarcinia > Methanotrichales > Methanotrichaceae > Methanocrinis. Next base: position 104,329 of record LUYE01000015.1, on the reverse strand, counting down.
TGCTCGTCGCCCGGGAGTTCGGTGAGGTGGAGCTGAAGATCGACCGGATCAGGCCTGAGACGGGGAAGGTCACCTTCGTCGGCAAGGTCGTCGCCATCTCCGATGTCCACGAGTTCCCCCGGAGCAGCGGGGGCGTCGGGAGGGTCGTCAACGTCACCGTCAGCGACGAGACCGGGAGCGTCAGGATCGTCCTCTGGGACGAGCTGGCGGAGCCCGTCTCCACCGGAGAGATCCACATCGACCAGACCCTGCGGGTGCGGGGGTTCACCCGGGAGGGGTACTTCGGGACCGAGGTGACGGTCGACCGGGGCGGCCTCGAGGAGGTGGAGGCGGAGATCACCACCCGGACGGAGCCCCTCAAGATCTCGGAGGTGAGGGCGGATATGGGGGACATCCACATCCGCGCCAGGGTCCTCGACCCGGGGACGTTCCGGGAGTTCTCCCGACGGGACGGCTCCGTCGGCCTGGTCAGGTCCGTCATCCTCGGGGACGACTCAGGGAAGATCAGGCTCACCCTCTGGAACGAGAAGGCGGAGATCGACCTCGTGGAGGGCGACACCCTGGAGGTGACGAACGCCCTCTCCCGAGAGAGGTACGGCTCGGTGGAGATCCAGGCCGGCGGCTACTCGGTCGTGAAGAAGAGCGACGTTTCGGTCGATTACCAGGAGAAGATCACCCCGGTATCGGAGCTCGCCGCCGGATCGATCTGCAGCGTATCCGGCTTCGTATCCGGCCTCGGGGAGGTCCGGGAGTTCGAGCGGGACGACGGGACGATCGGGAGGGTGGCGAACATCTACGTCTCCGACGATACTGGCCGGGTCAGGGTCGCCCTCTGGAACGACCGGGTCCGGCTGATCGAGGACCTCGACCTCGGATCCCGGATCGAGATCTTCGACTGCATGGCGAGGTCGGGCTGGAACGGCGAGGTGGAGCTGAGCTGCGGATGGAGCACCAGGGTTACTTTCGCCCCGCCCGAGTAAAGGGGTTAAGCCGAGAGGGGCCATAGGAGGATTGGTGAATTATGGCGGAAGTTTTACTTGAAGATCTCTCCGGGGTCGGTCCGGCGACGGCGGAGAAGCTGAGGGAGGCGGGGTTTGCCAGCGTCGAGGCCCTGGCCGTCGCCTCACCGGCGCAGCTGGCGGCCTGTGCCGACGTCGGTGAGTCGACGGCGGCGAAGATCATTGCATCAGCCAGGGCGGCCGCCGACATCGGAGGGTTTGAGACCGGCGACCAGGTGATGGAGAGGAGGAAGCTCGTCGGCAAGGTCACCACGGGGAGCGAGACCTTCGACGCCCTGATGGGCGGGGGTTTTGAGACCCAGTCGATAGTGGAGATGTACGGCGAGTTCGGGTCCGGAAAGACCCAAGTGGCCCACCAGGCGGCGGTCAACGTCCAGCTCCCGGAGGAGGAGGGAGGCCTCAACGGCTCCGTGGTGATCATCGATACCGAGAACACCTTCAGGCCCGAGAGGATCGCCCAGATGGTAGAAGGGCTCCCCGCATCGGACCGCCCTCGGGAGCCAGAGGAGTTTTTGAGGAATATCCACGTCGCTCGGGCCTACAACTCCAACCATCAGATCCTCCTCGCCGAGAGCGCCCTCGATCTGGCCGAGAAGCTGAAGAAGTCCGGAAAGCCGGTGAGGCTCCTCATCGTCGACTCCCTCACCGCCCACTTCCGGGCCGAGTACGTCGGTCGGGGGACCCTGGCCGACCGGCAGCAGAAGCTCAACAAGCACCTTCACACCCTGATGCGGTTTGCCGACCTGAACAACGCCGTCGTCCTGGTGACGAACCAAGTGATGGCCAAGCCCGACGCCTTCTTCGGCGACCCGACGAAGCCGGTGGGAGGCCACATCGTCGGCCACACCGCCACCTTCAGGATTTACCTCCGAAAGTCCAAGGGGGAGAAGAGGATCGCAAGGCTCGTCGACTCCCCTAACCTCCCCGACGGCGAGGCGGTCTTCTCGGTCACCACTGCGGGGCTATTGGATTGATCCGGGCCGTAGCCCTCGACATCGACGGGACCATCACCGACGATAAGAGGCATCTACACCCAAAAGCCGCCGAGGCGGTCGCCAGGCTCAACTCCCGCACCACAGTCATCCTCGTCTCGGGGAACGTCCACTGCTTCACCAGGGCCGCGGCCATCCTCCTGGGGACGAGCAGGACCTTCATCGCCGAGAACGGCGGCGTCATAGCCTGGGGGGAAGGGGATATGGAGCTCCTCGCCGACCCCGCCATCTGCCAGGAGGCGTACCGTCGCCTAAAAGAGGTCTACCCCATATCGAAGAAGGACGCAAGGTATAGGATCACCGACCTCGTCGTCGAATCGAACTTCAAGGTCGAGGAGGCCGAATCCCGCCTCCGAGGATGGGGAATAGACGCCGATCTGGTCGACAGCGGCTTCGCCGTCCACATAAAGGACCGGAGGGTGGACAAGGGGCTCGCCCTCGCGAAGGTGATGAACCGGCTCGGCCTCCGAAGAGAAGAAGTCGCGGCCATCGGCGACAGCAGAAGCGACCTTCCCATGTTCAGGGTGGCGGGGTTCCGGGCGGCCGTCGCGAACGCCGTCCCGGAGCTGAAGGAGGAGTCCGACTACGTCTCAGAGCTGGAGTTCGGGCCGGGGTTCTGCGAGATCGTAGATTATATGGTGGCAGAAGAGATGATCTGACGGATTCGCCTTTTTATTATGTTCCGATCACCGCGGGCCCATGACTCACGTAAAGGTATTGGAGGAGGACTAAGAAGGCTATCAGCAATAGAATCAATCCTGATAAGAGACAGGCCAGTATAGTCCGTATTTTCATATTCTATAAAATCCATTCAATCTATTTTAAAATATCGATCCCATCCTCGCCGCCATCCACCCTCGCACCATTTACGCCTAGCTCATCCCTCTCCGTCGATCTCGTAAGCCACCTCCTCCAGAACCTTGAGGATCCGGGCCCAGTTCGTCTCGCAGACGATCCACCACCCCAGGGTCTCTTTGACGAAGCACCTAGCCGCTGGGCAGAAGGCGTCGACGGCCAAATGGTACGGCATCTCCCTCAGGGGCGGGTGGAGGGGGTAGAGGGTGCAGGTCTTCGGCCGGGCGGGATAGATGGTGCAACCTTCTTCGGAGTCGTAGAAGGGGCAGGGCTGCCGGATGGCCCAGGCCCCCAGCTCCCTCTCGCGGCTGCAGAGGGCCTCAAGCCGCTTCATCGGCCAGCCGAGGTGGCGGCAGATCCGCTCCATGTCCTCCCGATCGACGTAGAGCCCCGCCCCAGGGGTATAGCAGCATCTGCCGCATCCGGTGCATCTGAACCGCTCCCAGAATAGGTCCGCCCCCCGGCTGGTCCCCGCCGGATCCCTCCGGTCCTTGGCGGGGAGGGGTATGGCCATGTCGAAGGGCTCGGTCTCCCCCCGGTCGATGGTCCTCTCTTGCTCTTCCCGTTTCAGAACCGACCAGTGGGGCCTCATCTCCAGGAGCTTCAGGTGGAGCCCCGCTCGCTTCACCTCGACGCAGCCCTCGGCGCAGGAGGCGTGGCAGAGCCTCTTCGCCTCCGCCAGCATCTCCTGAGGGGAGAGCCTTCGGGGGGACTTTTTCGGTATGTTGATCGCCGCCTCCCTCGATAGGGACCGTCTCTTCGGTCCAGGTTAGGCGATGAGGAGTAAAAGGCTTTATCCTCGACGGCGGAAGGTCGGCCGGGGCCTCTGCTCCGAAAGGTCCCTCAGGAGGTCGGTTGCAGATCTGGTGAGGATCGGGACCGCAGGATCCAGGAACATCGGGAGGGCGGTGGAGGCCTCTCTGGCAGAGCCCCGCCACGAAGGCGGCGGTATTGACCGCGAGAAGGCCCGAGGAGGAGATCCGCCAGGAGATGCTCTGATTTTCTGATACCTTTTGGAGGGATCAGAGGACAGAAAAAAAACGGCATCTACCCACGATGATCGATGAGGTCAGAAGGATCGGCCCGCCTGGTAGGCCCTTTCCATCTCCACCTCATCCTCGCCGACCGCTCCCCTCTCGTACGCGGCGACGAGGATGCTTCCAGAAAAAACCATCCCCAGGTAGTCAAAGGACATCCTGAACATCTCCATCGTGGGACCACAGCATCCCGGCCCCTCCTCGGAGGGGGCGACGACAAAGCCCGCCTTTCCCGAAAGTTTGCCGCTCGCGATGTAGGGTCGGAGCCTGTCGATGAAGAGCTTCATCTTCCCCGTGGGGCCGTACCAGTAGATCGGGGTTCCAAAGACGATGACGTCCGCCTCCTCCATCTTTGGATAAAGCCCCTTCATCCCGTCGACGATGGCACAAGAATGGTCCCCTCGCTTGCATCGACGGCAGTCGATGCACGGTTCGATATCGATATCGTAGAGCCAGACCTTCTCGGCGATGGAGCCTCGGGAGGTGGAGCCCCTCAAGATCTGGTCGACGAGAAGGTCGGTATTTCCCCCCCGTCTGGGGCTACCGATTATTGCAATCACTTTCATGCAGCTCAAACCTCCGTTTGACGGCAGGACGGACCGTCCCTTCAGAGCGGATAGGATTGAAGAAAACCCGGGGGGAGGCAGGTCGACCGCGTCTTCCCGCCGACGAAAGGGCATATCAAGACTTCCACGCTATCCTATCTCCCTTGATCTTGATCACACCCTCCTTCTTGAGGGTCCTGGCAAGCTCCTCAGCCACCTCCGTCCCGTCGACCATCAGGACGAAATCCTCCATATCCTCCTCGAAGACGAGGCTCTCTCGGAAATCGTCGAGGTCGATCTTATTGGAGTCTTCTGGAGGGGATAGTAGCCTCTCGACCGTCATGGCCATGGCGAAGATCTTGTAGTACTCCTCGGCGAACTCCTCGGCAAACTCGTCGCCGACGTTCTTCAGCATGGGGGTCGTCATCTCGTCGAGGCGGACCTCGACGATCTTCTCGAGGCGGACGGCGAGGACCGACTTCAGCAGATCGTCTTCTACGTCGGACTCCTCGGGGTCGACGGCTATCCTTATGAGGGGGTCTGCTCCGAGGTCGCCACCAGGAGGGCCTTCGACCTCGTTCAGCTCCAGGGCGGCGTCGAGAAACTGGAGAGCCTCCAGCTTTTCCAGCAGCTCCACCGTCCGGTTCATCATCTCCTGATCCGACTCGCCGTCGGCGGGGGTGACGGACCCGTCCTTCAAGAGAGAGGCGATCTCGTCCATCTTCCCCCGCCAGGAGGGGTCCAGGAGGGAAAGGTAACGATCTGTAAAGGCCTCGGCCTCAACCCCCTCGGCGAGGGCGGCCTTGATGGCCTCCATATACCTGTCGTAGATCCCAAACTCATCGACCCGCTCCCTCAGCTGGCTCGCCCTCCCCTCCATGTAGGCGGCGGTCTCCGCGAAGGCGGAGATCGAGGGTTTGAGATCGACCCTCAGACCCGCCCTCTTGAGGTGATCCGCGATCTCTGAGGCCTCAACCTCCCCGTACTCTCCGAGCTTGAACATGATGATGTGAGATGGTGGAGTTTTATATAATATCTTTGGCAAGGCGAGGGGATGAGAAGAGAGGGGCCCGCCGGGGCTGGCTCAGGAGAATTCCGATAGAGAAAAGGTCCGATGAAGGCCGAGATAAAAAGAAAAGTGGGCGAATAGGTGGGGCGTGGGAAGGAGCGGCGCCCTCCGCCGCCTCTCCCGACAACCCAGCCATCCACCTTTATCCATCACCCCTGAAGCTACAAACTCATCACTTCGCCTCGGGGGGCTTCAACAAGGCGAAGGCGACGACGATCCCCAGAACCGCCAGAGCTGCGACGATCAGGAAGAAGGGCTGGAAGGCTCCGAGGAGGTCCTTCGCCTGAGCGGAGACGATACCTCCGATGATGGCGCCAGCGCCGTAGGCAGTGAATACGAGGCCGTAGTTCTTGGCGTTGTCCTTCATCCCGAAGAAGCTTGCAGTCGCCGTAGGAGCTATGGCGAGCCATCCACCGAGGCAACCCCACAGGATCGCGAAGCAGATGACGTATGCGTAGAAGGAGGAATAGCTCGAGTACATCAGCAGGCACGCCGCCAGGATCAGAACGTAGCTCAGGATCGCCGTATTTCTCGGGGTCAGCTTGTCCGTCAGGCTTCCGAATATCGGCCTTCCTGCTCCATTGAAGATGGCAAAGGGCAAGATCAGGAGGAAGGTCCATTTGGTAGCCTCCTCAGCCGTCATCCCCGCATTGGCGAATACCTCCAGGCCCACGGGACCTGCAATCCCTATCGCCGTGAGACCGGCCAGGGCCCCGATGGTGTAGCAGAGCCAAAGCCCGTAGAAGGTCTTGGTCTTGGACATCTCGTTTCGCATGAAGTCGATCTTCCGGGTAACCGACGTCGATGGGGGGGCCGTCCAGCCTCCTGGCTTGCAGCCAGACGGCGGGCACTTGAGGAAGACCGATAATATCACCGTTATGATGATGAACGCCACGCCGAAAGCCCGCATAACGGTCATTATATCCCAGCCGCTCCCCATCAAGAACCGGGTCGCGTATGTGATTATGGCCGAGGAGAAGCCGAAGCCCAAGACCGTCAATCCGACGGCGAGGCCGCGCTTATCGGGGAACCACTGGGCGGAGGTGTAGATCGGTGCACCGTAGGCTATCCCCACTCCAAGACCGCCGATGATGCCGTAAAGAGGTATCAGCATCGTCGGAGATTTGGCGAAGGAGGCCGCCAGCCAGCCGACACCGCATAACGCCCCGCCGATCATACAGACTTTCTTGGGACCCATCTTCTGGATATAGGGGCCAGCCAGAGGCATAGTTATGGCAAACATCGCCAGGAATACGATGAAAGGCCACGTCATCGCCATGGCGCTCGGATCGAGCCCTAGTCCCTTGAAGTGGTTCAGCAATGGAGTTCTCAATACACCGTAAGCATAAATGGCACCCAGACATAGCTGGATGATCAAGCCTACTATCACTATCATCCACCGCCCACCCGGCGGCTCATAGGTTTCAACATTTTCTGCCATAATCAGACACCCTTCGTCGATAACCATCCATTCTCGTTCGACACGCGCACACTACCGAAGGATATTCCCCAAAATGGCGTCTCCCTCCAAGAGAACGTCATGCCAAAGATTTATTGGGCTGAATTATAAGGGTATCTTATCTATTTAAAATTAGCGCCAATTATCTCGAAAATACGTTACGCATACCAGAAATTCGCTTTTCTCTGGGCTCTTGAGACATCGAGAATCCATCCTTGTAGCCCATCTGCATCCCAGCTACCACCACAAAATCTTATATTATTGGAGATTTATAGTATTTAGTTCCCGGCGTCGCCCATTTCGATCCGGCCCTTCAACAAGGTCACGATCGTCGATGATAATGCCTTTTATCTTAGAAGGTAGTCTAGGGGACGGTGAGTCTGGATGATCAGAGCCAATCCAAAAACTAGCTGGAACGATGCCGAATCGATGCCCACCATCGCCAAGACCGCCTACGTCGATCCGGCGGCGACCGTCATCGGGGACGTCAGGATCGGAGAGCGGGTCTACGTCGCGCCCTGCGCCTCCGTCCGGGCGGACGAGGCGACGCCGATCATCATCGGCGACGACTGCAACGTCCAGGACGGCGCCGTCTTCCACGGCCTCGAAGGGACGAGCATAAGGCTGGGAAGGAAGGTGTCAGTCGCCCACGGCGCCGTGATCCACGGGCCGATGGAGATCGGCGACGAGAGCTTCGTCGGCTTCAACGCCGTAGTCCATGCCTCCGTCCTGGGGAAGAGGTGCTTCGTCGGCCATCTGGCCCTGGTGGTGGGGGTGAATCTCGCCGAGGGGAGCTTCGTTCCTCCGGGAGCCGTCGTCGACGCCCAGGATAAGGCCGACGGCCTCGGCCCGGTCCCCGATAACCTCCGGGGCTTCAACGAAGAGGTGGTGGGCGTCAACACCGAGTTCGCGAGGGTCTACTCCCTGATGGAGAAGCGGTGCAAGACCCCCCAAATTTGACGGTCTCAGCCGGATGGGGCGCGAACTCAGGGCGGTGAAGGCCACCAGAGCCCAACTTTTTCCCGCCTCAGTCCGAGCCCATCACCGGGTTCATCATCTGGTGGAGGATCTCGGCCATCTCCGCCCGGAGCTTCAAAAGGCCGTCCTCGCCGCCGTCGTACTCAAGGAAGTTGGCCCGGATCAGCTTTCCAGGGAAACGGGGGCAGGTGCCGCGGCGGCAGAGGACGAGGGACTCTTTTCCGATGGTGTGGGCGATCCCGAGCTCGTACATCACCAGGGGGTCGGTGCCTGTCAGGTCGGCCACCACCATCCTGGCCCTGCATATCTCCCTCCAGATCGCCTTCAGCTTCTCCTCGTCGTCGCCGAAGTCGAGGGCCCTCCGGGGTACGAGCCCCGCCCGCTCCAGGGCCGGCTTCACCGCCTCATCGTAGAGGTCGTCGCCATCGTCGGTGAGGGGTAGGATGACCGAGGCGGTCCGATCGTCCACTATATAGGAGGCGTGGCCGAAGAGGGGCCTGATCTGCATCAGGCTCATGAGGTTTATCGCCCTCTGGATCTCAGCCTCGACGTGGGCGATGGCGATGACCCGGAGGATCTCCCTCCTATCCCTCTCCCCCTCGTCGAGGACGACCGCCGGAAAGACTATCATCAACGGATCCTCGTATCCGAACTCCCACCGGGCGCTGCTGATGGCCTTCTGCTCGGAGATCCGCTTATCGGGGTGGTATGTGTACATGGTGGAGAGGGCGCCAGCATGGTTCTGGGCCAGGATGTAAAGGGTGGCCTGGTCCAGGACCGCCACCATGCTGCTGGGGTTCTGGCTCCTGACGATCCCCCTTTGGATCCTCCTCTCCTCCACCAGGCTCTCGACGATCCCCATGAACTGATCCAGGAGGCCGTCCACCTTCTCGATCAGGTCCGTCGGCATATCTCCGCCCTTGATCCTATCTCCCGAATGCATCATGACCTATACACCAGAGATGATAAGGGAAGTCAGAATATAAGGTTCTTTGGTGCTTATCTTCAATATGCGAACTGTCCGAGGAAGGGGCGACGGCTCGGAGGTCTTCGGCCTGGATCTCTGCAGGGGACGCAGGCGGTCCTGGGGTTCATCGGACCCATTTTCGGATCCAGTTCCAGTGAAGGGCTATGTGGAGGAGGATGAGGGCCGCGAGGATCAGGCTCGTAATCCGGTGGATGGCGACCCACTCGGGGGTGGATAACCCGAGGAAGAGTTCCCCTGCCACCGCCGCCCCTCCGCGGCGAAACCCGCTCCCTGGGGCGGGCAGAGCCCACCATAGGACCAGGCCCGAAGCCGTCGACGCAAAAAAAGCTAAAAAGGAGATGAGGTCGACCAGCAGGTTCCATGCCGTCCGATTCATCTCGGGATCATTTCCGCTTGACAGGCCCTATTGGCAAGACGGTCTTGCCGTAGACCTCGTTCAGGACCTGGGCGCATGCTGCGTATATCGCCGTGAAGCCGCAGAATATCCCCTCGTAGCCGGTGATGGTGGCTATGGTGGCGCTGCCGGTGTAATCCCTGATGGCCAGGAGCCAGAAGAGGATCGTCAGCGTCAAGAAGACCACCTGGAGGGCTCTGTTCAGCCTCAGGGTGCCTATGAACATGTAGAAGGTGAAGAGCCCCCACATGAAGAAGTAGGCGATCAATGCAGGATTTGACGTCTTGGTCCCCGCCGCCCAGGTGGTGTTCGGCACCAGGATCAGAGCGACGAGGGTGAGCCAGAAGAGGCCGTAAGAGGTGAAGGCCGTCGTCCCGAAGGTGTTCCCCTTCTTCCACTCCATTATCCCGGCGATGATCTGAGCGATCCCGCCGTAGAAGACTCCCATGGCCAGGATCATAGAGCCGAGCTCAAACCAGCCAGCGTTGTGCATGTTCAAGAGAACCGTCGTCATGCCGAAGCCCATCAGACCGAGGGGCGCCGGGTTGGACGTGCCGTCTCTTATGTCCACGGGGCCGATGTGCATTATGTCCCGTGGCCTTCCTCCACCCGTTTCTGATGCTATATCCAATCCCTCCCATTTGCCTTAAAAGCCGAACGATTCGACCGGATCCCCTAAAACCGCATCGGATATATCCTTTTCCATGTTTAATGGGGATCTTTACAATTAAACATTATAATTTCAGGGGAAAACCGGGTTATTTTACAACCATTAATCAATTTTCTGAACTTTTTTCCGTCAAACGACTTCAAACGTTCCGGCCTCTTCTCGGCCTGAAGCCCCGGGATCGGCCTCGGATCTCCGAGTCGGGGAGTTGGACGGAATGGAGGGTTCACAGATAGATTTACAATGGATGCCCCTCCAAGGTTAGATCATGTTCCCAGGCATCGGTGGCAAGGGGGTAAACCCCAAGAAGATGAAGCAGATGATGAAGCAGATGGGGATCAGCATCGAGGAGATCGAGGGGGTAGAAGAGGTGATCATCAGGACCGCGGACCGGGAGATATTCTTCCTCGACGCGTCGGTGACGGTGATGGACGCCCAGGGGAACAGGTCGTACCAGGTGGTGGGCACCGCCCTGGAGAGGCCCCGCGAGATATCGATCCCCGACTCCGACGTCGAGCTGGTGGTGGCCCAGACCGGCTGCACCCCCCAGGAGGCGAAGGCGGCCCTCAAAGAGGCCTCCGGGGACCTGGCAGAGGCGATAGTTAAGCTGGGATCGAGCTGAAAGGGAAGTCCGCCTTAGGCCGTCGGGGAGGATGGCCGGCTCCCGCTCCCACGGTGAAGAGATAGGGCCTTTTAGCGATCCCTCCACCGACGGAACTCCGATATGAAGGGCGGACTGGAGAGGAAGAGGTATGGATCAGGCCAGGATAGAGGTCGAACTCAACCTGCTGCTTCTGAAGATAGCAGAGATCCAGAAGTCTGTGGACGAAGGGGTCGAGGTCCTGCGGGAGGAGGGGAAGCTCCCCGGCGAGCTGGAGGGGATCGTCGATAAGGTCATGCGGGAGGTGGACAGCTGGACCGACCAGTGCACGGCTCCGGCCGAGACGCCGCCCATCCTCCTCCGGAGGATGCAGGTCCAGATGGAGCGGCTCGCGAGGATCGAGCGGCTGATAGAGGACCTGAGGCGGTGAAAGATGGCGAGGGTGTCGGCCTCATCGATGTTCCTCTGGGACCTCGGCCCCCAGAGCATGGCCGAGGTCATCGCCGAAGCGGGGCTAGAAGAGATGGAGTTCTGGGTCGAGACCCCATGGTACTGGGAGGGTGGGAAGCGGCCGGGGCAGGCGGAGTTGATCCGAGAGGTGCTGGGTGGAAGGATAACGACCCTTCATGCCCCCGTCATGGACCTCAACCCCTCGTCCTACAACGACCTCGTCGCCCTGGCGACGATCGAGGAGTCCCTCTCGGCCATCGACCTCGCCGGGCTTCTGGGCGCGGGGGTGGTGGTCGTCCACCCGGGCAAGAGGACGGCGAGGCGGCCGGCCAGGGAGGCGGAGAGGGCGAAGCTCCGCCGGTATCTGGGCCTCTGTCTGGACCGGGCGGAGGAGAGGGGGGTTCTCCTGGCTCTGGAGAACCTGGAGCCCGCCCCCTGGAACCTCTGCTCAGACCCCAACGAGATGGGCAGATTCCTCGACGAGTTCCCTCGCCTGGGGATGACCCTGGATATATCCCATGCTACCCCGCCGCCTTCGGGGGCCTTGGCCTTCGTCGAGGCCCTCGGTGACCGAATCCTAGACGTCCACGTCAGCGCCACCGTGGACGGAGTCCGACACCTTCCCCCGAGCACCGGGTCCGTCGACCTGGTCCTGACGGCCCTCCGAGACGCCGGGTACGATGGGCCCCTGACCCTGGAGCTGGACGACAAGAAATATCCCGAGACCTTGTCGAAGGAGGACAAGGTCCGGGCCATCATAAGAGAGCGACTCCATCTGGAGTCGGTGTGGGATTGAGCTCTTCAACCTCAACCCGATCAGAAGATCCGCGATCAGGTGCCCATCATTCTGCCCTTGTTGTAGAAGGTCTTCGGCGTCTCGATCGGCTGATCCAGAAGGAAGGCCTTCTGGGTGCTCGTCATCGATAGGTTGGTGTTGATCAGGCTATCGTTGACGGGCAGGTCGAGGAAATCCTTCTGAGTATCTGTCGCCGAGAGGCCGGCATTGATCAGGCTATCGTTGACGGGCAGATCGAGGAAGGCCTTCTGAGTATCTGTCGCCGAGAGGCCGGTGGCCGCGGCGGTCTCGTTCAAGGTGTCGTTAACGGTGTTGTTCACGGAGGCGTTGGGGGTATCGTTCAGGAAATCGGTGAGGGCCGCTGGGGCCTCCACCGGCGAATCGAGGGTGAGATCCTGCCCGATGACAGACCAGGCCTGTAATAGGGCAAGAACTGCGACCAATAATGCTAGATTACGTCTCATAATCCGGCCCTTTTACATCGGTCGTGCATAAAGCTTTCCGTCAACACCTCTGATCACCAGGAGGACGGCCGAGAGAGGTCCGTTCCTCCAGAGGGGCGCCAGATCCCGTTCAACCACCATCTCGATCTACCTGCTTCAGCTCCTCGGTGGTGGCGTCGGGGTGATCCCTGAAGTACCGGGCCACTTCGGGCCTGTGGACCAGGGTGCAGTCGACGCAGCTCCAGAGCCTCTTTCCCCGCCTCGACCTGATGAACCTGCCGAGCTCGGGGTCTTTGCAGGGGTAGAGGGGACAGAAGCAGAAGGTGCAATCCTGGCCCTCGAAATGGTGGCAGGGATAATACTGGCACTCGCCGGCTTTGACGTTGGTGACGGGATCGTCGGCGGCCTTCCGGACCCGGCAAGGGTCGTCGGTGACGACCCCATCGGCCCCCAGCCGGTTCAGCCACCGGACCTGGTCCGGGTCGTTTATCGTCCAGGGGTATACCTCGATCCCCGCCCTGTGGGCCCTGATGAAGAGGTTGGGGTCCGTCAACCGGGGAAATATCGAGTCAGCCTCGGCCCAGAGGGCGAGGTCGACGGGGTTTATGGGGAGGGAGGATATGATGATCCCTGTCTTGAGCCCCCCGAGCTCCTTGACCTCCCGGACCGATTGGTGGAAGAAGGAGGTGACGATCGCCCTCCGCCCTGCTAGCTCCCGGACGACGAGATCTTCCAGCCCCACCTCCTTCATCTCGACGACGATCGCGAGGTCCAGCTCCTCGGCGAGGCGGGCCGCCTCGGCGAGGGTCGGAACCCTCTCGCCGCGGCCCGCGTCGAGGCCCCTGATCTCCTCCAGGGTCATCTCCTCCACCTTCCCCGAGCCGTTGGTGGTCCTGTCGACGGAGTCGTCGTGGATCACCACCAGAATGCCGTCTTTCGTGAGGCGGACGTCCACCTCCACAAGATCAGCGCCGCACCCTCCGGCCGCCCGGATGGAGGCCAAGGTGTTTTCGGGTGCAATGGACCTCGCTCCCCGGTGGCCGATGACCTTAGACATCAAAGGCGGGTCCTCGGGGAAGATATATCACCTTTTCCACGGACACCCGTTTCAGGGCAAGGGTTATACTGCAGGATCTACCAACTTCAATAGGAATGCTTGACAATCTCGATCAGTTCAGATGTCTGAAGAGGGGAAACGCGGGGGCGATAAACATCGACCCCCTCCAGCGAGGGGGGATCCTCACCCCCGAGGCGAGGGAGGCGGTCCTGGAGTGGGCCGACGGCTACTCCGTCTGCGACTATTGCACCGGGTCCCTGGAGGAGATCCAAAATCCGCCGATAAAGGAGTTCGTCCGTCAGGTCCTCCCCGAGTTCCTCGAGGTCGATCAGGTCAGGATAACCCACGGAGCGAGGGAGGGGATCTTCGCCGCCATGCACTCCCTCTGCGAGCCGGGGGAGACGGTGGTCGCCGACGGCAACGCCCACTACACCACCCTCCTCGCCGCAGAGCTGGCGGGGCTGAAGGTGGAGCTCGTGCCCGCCGGGGAGGGGCCTGGGTACCGGATCGAACCCCAAGGCTACCAGGAGGCGATCGAGAGGGCGAGGGGGCGCGGAGAGAGGGTGAGCATGGCGGTCCTCACCTACCCCGACGGAAACTACGGCAACCTGGTGGACCCAACGGCGGTCTCGGAGATCTCCCACGACGCCGGCGTCCCCCTGACGGTGAACGGCGCCTACTCGGTGGGGAGGATGCCCGTCTCCGCGAAGGGGCTGGGCGCCGACGTCATCGTTGGGAGCGGCCACAAGTCGATGGCCTCCTCCGGACCGATCGGGGTCATCGGCGCCTCCGAGGAGCTCGCCGAGAGGATATTCCGGCGGTCGAAGCTCGTCCCCAAGAAAGAGCTGGAGATCCTCGGCTGCACCCTCCGGGGTGCAGGGATTCTGACAATGATGGCGAGCTTTCCTGCCGTCGTCGAGAGGACGAAGCGGTGGGACGAGGAGGTGGAGAAGGCCCGCTGGTTTGCCGGCGAGATGGAGAAGCTCGGGATGCACCTCCAGGGGGATCGGCCCCACGGCCATGACCTCATGTTCTTTAAAAGCGAAATCCTCTACGAGATCTCGAAGACGGCTAAGAAGGGGCGATACTTCCTTTATAGGGAGCTGAAGAAGAGGAACATATTCGGCATAAAGCCCGGCCTCACCAGGCAGTTCAAGCTGAGCTGTTACCTTCTCTCCCGCCAGGAGATGGAGACGGTCCTCTCGGCCTTCGAGGAGGTCGTCTCCAACCACCCCAAAGCATAAGCTTTATGAGATATGGCCCCCTAAAGGGGGGCCGAGCGGCTGTGGTCCAGGGGTCAGGACATGAGCTTCCCAAGCTCGTAGCCCGGGTTCGATTCCCGGCAGCCGCACCTCTTGATTTTATCAGACCGTCGATCCGGGTTCTTCGCAGGAGATCAAATAGCGACATCCTTAGGCCTCGTCATCCTTCAGCCCCCTCTTCGCGTCCTCCTTCCTGAAGGCAAGCTCGGCGGCCTTCGTTGCGGGGACGGGCGTCGAAAAAGTTTCAGGCGGGTGGCATGACCGGGGATCGACTGGCAACTATTTCTGAAAGCCAAGGAGGGATCAAAAGCCGATTTAGAATGCTCCTTCCGGCTACTTTGGACGATATCGGCGGAAGATGCCTCCCAGAGCGTCGAATCATAACATTATAAATTTAACTGTTTAGGCATCGATAAATATATATCTCATCGGGTCCTGGCCTATCCTGACGTCGCAGGGCGAAATTATGTATATTTTATAGTCAGAGGATGAAAAGGAATGAAGTCGATCCTACAACCCTTCCGCCCCCATCCGTCGTTATAAAAAGGAGAATAAATCCCCAGATATCGAAAGGTGAAATATGTCGGCATCCGAAAGGTACGATCTGGCGGAGGAGTCGCTCAAGACCTTCACCCGCTCGAAGGTGCGGACGAAGGTTCTCCTCAGCCTTAAGGATGGTGCCAAGAGCACCAGCGACCTGGAGAAGGAGATGGGCATCAGGAATACCACCATCCTCCACGCCATCAAAGAGATGACCGAAACGAACCTCGTCACCAGAACTGACAGAGGCTATGATCTGACCAACCTAGGCAGGATGCAGGCCTGTATGCTTACGGAGATGATAGACTTCGTCTTGGTCCTGGAAGATCACAGCTCATTCTGGCTCACCCATGACATAAGTGCCATACCGGAATTTCTTCAGACCAGGATAGGGATGCTCAACAACTCCGAGATCCTCGAAGGGGACCCAGCGGATATCCTCAAAACCCAGGAGTTCTTCATATCCGAACTGAAAAAGGCTACCATGATCCGAGGCCTCTCCCCGATCATAATCCCCGGATACGCAGAGGCGGTAGCAACAGCCGCCATCAACGGGGGAGAGGTCGACCTGATCCTGACGAAGCCCATAATCGAGATAGTCGTCAACGACCACAGAGAGATCCTGGAGGAACTCCTAAAGCTCGACAACGCCAGGCTTTACAGCATCGATGGGGAGGTCACTGCGGCGTTCACCGTAACAGATTCCCTCTTCTCCCTGGGGCTCTTCAGGATGGATGGGGTTTACGACGTCGGAAAGGACCTGAACTGCCTTGGGGAAGCAGCCATCGAATGGGGTAACGACCTTTTCTATTATTATCTATGCAAGTCGGATAAGATCCAATCGATCTGAGGACCCCATATCGGGACACCGGTCCGGGGGATAAAAGGTCTCCGACGGTTGGGGAGGCAGATGGACGATGGAATGTCGATCTGTGATTGAATTGCTGACTTAAGATAAGATTGTTGACAGGATCCATAGATTGTTGAGTAGAGTTAATGTTTCTGACGATGACGATGGGATGATCCTGATCCGAAGTAATAATTATAGAGCTATAGACAATTCCGATAGATATCAGGAATATAAGATTAATAGGCAATGTTATGGAGATATGCGGCGAATAGAAGAGATTATCGCTCATATTTGGAGGAATTTAACTTAAATAACGTTCGAAATTTTATATATAGATAAGATTATCAAGATCATGCTGATAATGTTACATCCGGGGACTAAATTATGGAGACATATAAGTATTCATACAAAATTGGTTTAAACGGGGCATTCAACCGACTATTTACGTTTTTAGCGGTGAGCTCCCTCTTCATTGGCGGGACTGGCTTTTTCAAGACATATATCGGCTACATACTGCTGGACGTCACTCCAGAGATCCAGACTTGTTTTATAGTTTTCTTGATATCATTTTCAGTATACAGCCTGGACAAGATCGCGGACCTCGATAAGGACGTCGTCAACATGCCTCATAGGAGGAGCTTCATTTATGGACGGAAGCGGCTCGTCATCTCCGCCTCCCTCGCCGCCTACCTCATAGCGGCCCTCCTCACCCTCTCGAGCATGCCTGATGCGCTGCCGATAATTCTGATACCGATGGTCGCTAACGCCTTCTACGGTATGAGGCTCCTCCCGGGGGTCCCCAGGCTGAAGGACATCCCGGTGATGAAGAACGTGGTGGTGGCGTCGACCTGGGCCCTGATCACGACGCTGATGCCGGCCTTTAGTGCGGGACATCTGGTGGCAGGGAATATAGCCATCGTCGGATACTTCATGTTCGTCAAGACCTTTGTGGATACGGTCCTCTACGACATGAGGGACGTCGAGGGCGACAGGGTGAACGGAGTCAGGACAGTCCCCGTCATCCTGGGACGGGGGTGGGCCACCGCCGTCCTCCTGGCCGTCAACAGCACCCTCTTGCCCCTGCTGATGTTTATGCAGGGAGATCTGAGGCTCTTCGCTGCCCTCCTCATAATATACGGGTATGGGTACATCCTCTACTTCAGGAATGAGATCAATCCCGTCTTCCTCGACCTCCTGGTGGAAGGGGAGTGGATGCTAGCAACGTTTTTCCTGATCCTCTGGCTCTGATGCCGGCGGGACGCCCAGGGGGGAGGCGTCCATCAGGCTCTTTTTTAGATTAACTATTAATACAGATCCGAAAATACAGATCCTAAAGAGATATCAGACGCAGTCAGGATGAAAAGATACGGGGAGATAGAGATGAGAACGGTCCGATGGTCAATTGCAGTCCTCGCCCTGGCGGCGATCCTCCAGGGGGCCGCCGCCGGCAGCTTCGACGTGACGGGCAGATGGGAGTCCAGGTACAGCTTCGGCGGGATCGAAGAGATCATGATAGCCGAGATCGAGCAGATCGAAGAGAGCATAATCGGATCATATGCGGTCGAGGTCGCCCCCTCAGGAGAGGGGTACGGTGGTGTGATCTTCGGGACGATCGACGGCGACAAGGTTAAAGCCTTCTACCTGGCCACCAGGAGCTCCGGTGGAGGAGACCCCCTGACGACCATCTCCTTCACCGACGGACGGCTGGTGGACGAAGAGACGATCCGGGGAGAGTTCCACTATCGCGACAGCGACCAGACGGTGCTTTCGGGGCCGTACGAGGCCAAGAGGATCTGATATAATCAGGCCCTGGGGGGACCTCCAGGTGGAGGGAACCCCCACCTATTCATGCTTCTGCGGTCTCGTAATCGGTGTCCATGGTGTCCTGGAGCCCATCCTTGGATATGTGGGTGACCATCCTCTCCGATACGTCCTGGTCCGAGACTATATCCTCAAACCGCTTGGTATATCCGTCCCTCTCGGCCGCCGCCTGGCACTCGAAGATGTTCTTGTACTCGCTGATGGTGGAGGGGGCGACCCCCAGGCTATCGCTCATCTCCTTGACGGACCGACCGGCTTCGGCGAGCCTGAGAAACTCCCCCTTCTCGAAGGGCGGCTTCAGGTCGGATTCCCGGAAGAGATGGAGCTTGATCCTGGCGCGACTGACGGTCTTGTTGAGGGCCCGGTCACCGATCTGCTCAGCGATCTCGGTGTCGCTGAGCCCCTTATAAAAAAGCCTCACCACGGTGGCCAGCTGCTGGGGGGTGAGCTTCGTCTGGATGTTGTATCGCTTGGCCATATCGGATACAACCACTTGAAGCCTGCTTTCGATCTCTTCGCTCCCCTTGAGATCGCCGTGGATGGTGGCCTGCTTCTCGACCACTTTGGTGCTGCTTGAGATCTTCAAGAACAGCTCCTTCAACTGCTCCGTCTTATCGCTCATCTGAGTACACACCCCACCGATAACTCCCTTGTTTATACTATAAAGAGGTTTCCCATAATATTGAGCAACCCATGAAGGTAGATATATATTAATTATTATATCATCTGATGATAGCGAGATTCCAGATCAATATACGCCAGATGTACATCTGAACTAAGTAAAAATAAATTCCCAATATCCTGCCCACCAAGGAGATCCGACAGAAGATCGCCGAGGTACATCAAGCCATCGGAGCCGGGATCAGAACCTTCTTCTCGGCCTCCTCCTCGACCTCGCCTCGGGACTCATATCCCGGGCGACGGTGGCGGCGACGAACCTCTCCACCCTATCCTCCCGGGCCCTCCTCTCCCGGACCATCTTCTTTACTACGAAGTAGTTGGCGATGAAGAATAAAGGGAGCATCAAGAGGCATATGGCGGCGATCTGCCAGATATCGAGATGATAAGAGGGGTCCATGAGATATAAATTGACATGCAAGTATAAAAATTCACCGGAACTTCGACAGGAGCCTCCCATAAAAATCCCTCTCTCCGACCTCGGAGGTTCGGGCGAGCCTCTCGAGGATCAGCTCCGGGGTGCTCCTAGCCAGATGACGATATCGAGGGCTTCTATCGACGATCAGCCGGTACTCTTCGTCGAGCCCCCGGGCCTCGATACCGTCGATCCTCACGGCGGTCTCTGCAAACCTCGCCACCTCCTCGGCGAGATGGCTGACGAAGATGGCGACCGAACCGCCCCGGGAGAGCTCGTCGAGGAGGGAGGCTATGATCCTCGCCGAGGCGCCCGGCTCGGTCATCGCCTCCAGCTCGTCTGCCAGGACCAGCTTCCTCTCACCCCCCGCAAGGGCGGAGAACTTCCGGATCGTCGCCTCGAAGGCCCCGGCCCCCAAAGTGCCTCTGCTCTTGCCGAAGTAGTAGAGGCTATCGAAGAGGGCAAGCCTGCAAAACCTCGCCGGGACAGGAAGCCCCATGTGGGCCAGGATCGCCGCTTGGGCCAGCAGATCGAGGAGGGCGGTCTTGCCGCCGGAGTTGACGCCGCTCAATATCGCCGTCGTCTCCACGGCCTCGGCGAGCCCCGTTGGGCCGACCGAATAGCTGACGGGCTCCGGATCCTCCAGGAAGAGGTTCTTTCCGTCCAATAAGCCTATGGAGGGGTCCTCCACGAAGGCGGGCATCGCCAGGCCTCGGGATAGGGCGAAGGAGCCGAGGGAGTAGGCCACGTCGAACTCCAGCAGGTACTCGTGGAGGGCCTCTACTTCCCCCCAGATCCCCGAAAGCTCCTTCGCCCTATCCCGGTGGAATCGGAGCCGCTTCGCCTCCGCCCTCTTCCGCAGCTCCTGGACGAACCGGACGAGGGCCTCCCTGTCCTCCTCCAGGGGATAGCGGACTTCAGGGTAGAGGATCTCCTCGAGCCTCGCCCGTTCGGACCCCTTCAGATCAAGACCTGTGGAGGCCCGGAACCGGGCCTCCTTAAGGACGGTCGCGAAGGTCTCCCCCATCCTGGATATGAAGACGTCCCGGAGGTCGTCCCCCTTACCGAGGGCGAGGAGGAGGTCGTCCCCGGCGAGGGTGACCGAACAGCTCTCCATCCTCGTCTTCAGCTCGCCGTTGGCCCAGGCCACCGCCTCCTCCACCCTGCCCTCCACCTCCGCCATCAGCTTTTCGAGCCGCTGGACCTCGGGGTCTCCCTCCTCAGCCAGCTTCGCCATGCAGATCGCGAGCCCCTCCAGCCCCTCGAAGGTGGCGACCTTCGAGCCCTCCAGGATCTTTGTGGCTTTGATGATGGCGTCGATCGTCACCCCGTTCTCCTGGTAGAGATGGAGGACCTGCTCGGGGATCAGGTACCAGTCCTCCTCCCCCTCCGCCTCCTCAACCTCGAGGAGGTCGAGGCTGTCGATGCTTCTGCCGATGAGGGTCACCAGATCGTAACCCTGGGCCAGGTCCCGGAGCTCCCTCGGGCTCTCGACGAGATGGAGGTCGACGGCTCTATCGATCCCCCTCGCCTTCAATGCCCGGAAGGTGGCAGCCGAGTTTGTGGCCACAGCCCGGCTCCGGACCCGGGGGCCGGGGCCCTTCCGGAGCGGCCTCAACTGAGATAGACATTGGCCTAGGTCGGTTTCTTGGAGGGTTTTCGCCGTAGCCATCGCCTCCTCCGCAAACCTCCTGTTCTCCTCGATCATCTCCCTGGAGGAGGAGGGGAAGAGGCAGGAGAGCTTCTGCCTGGCGCGGTCGGTGTGGGCCTCCTCCGCCAGCAGCCTCATCAGGGCCTCGTAGATCCTGGCCGCCTCCTCGGTGGTGAGGAAGGCGGCGGGGGATACGCCGTAGCTCGCCCCTCGGGCCCGCTGGACGAGGGCCGTCGCCTGCCGCTCGCTCATCCCCCTCATCTCCAGGAGGCCGGCCACGTCCCCCTCCAGGAGGGCCCCGAGGGCGGCCTGTTCATCTCCGTAGTGGGCGATGAGCCTCTCGGTCAACTTCGCCCCCACGCCAGGAACGTCCTTCAGCTTCAACCGTAGGCGGATCGCCAGGAGACCATATAGCCGTTTCCCCGAAAGAAACCTTGATATCTCTCGGGCTTGGATCTCTCGTCCGTGCTGCTCCACGAGATTTTGAAGATCGACGGCGAAGAGGAGGTCTTCCTCGCCGAAGAGTCCCTCGCCGACCTCATCCGCCTCCCGGTCACCTCGGAGATCCTTCGGTCGGGGCTGAAGGCCAAAGAACTGATCGAGGTGGTGGTGGAGAAGGCCGGATCCGATCGGCTCGGGGTCGCCCTGAAGCTGACGGAGCCAGCTGAGATCTGGCTCCTCCTGACGGACCGCTATTCCGCCTCGGGGGCCCTGGACGCCCTTTTGCAGAATAACGCCTCCAGAATTGTCCAGGCAGAGGAGGGGAGGTTCTTGGAGGGGGTGGTGGAGGCCCTCGCCATCTCCCTCAAAGAAGAGCTCTTCTGCGATGGATGCCCCGTGGCGAGCCCCCCCCTCTTCGTCCCCGAGAGGATCGACGGCCTGGAGAGGTTCCTCCGACCTCTCCTCCCCTCCAGAAGCGAGGTGCTGGAGATCTGCTGCGGGAGCGGGATGGGAAGCCAGGCTCTGAAGAGGCTCGGCCTTCGGCCCTGGACGGAGGACGTGGACAGCTGCGAGATATGCATGGCCCTGAAGGCCGAATACCTCGAACCCGATAGGGCGATGGTCCTGGACGCCCGGCTCCTGGACCGGTTCTTTCCGCCCCGGAGGTTCAATGCGGTGGTGGGTTTCATGGTGGGGCTCATCGACGACGTCAACTGGCCCCTCTGGAGAGAGATCCTGATCAGCTCGGCGATGCTGGCGAGGGATCTGGTGATATACACCACCTACACCGAAAGGGAGGCCAGGATCGTCGCCGAAGCCCTCAGGTCCGTCGGATGGTCTGCCGAGGTGGCGGCAAACCCCGACGACCTGGGGATATACGACCAGTGGGCTGCCATCGGCCGACGGGGAGGGTGACGAAAGGTTAATACCGCCTGAGATCGAAGTGATGGCTGGGGTGATGCTTGTGCCTAAGTTCAAGAAACGAGACGTGGAGCGGAAGGGCGACAAGAAGACGGAGAACCTGGAGAAGAAGCTGATCGAGGAGAACCTCGATGATCTCGTGGGCACAGGCGGTGAGAAAGAGTAGTGAAGGATCTCAACGTCAAAATCCGAGCCGACGGCCGCGTCACCGAGAGGCGCGTCCCTTGGGAGGTGGGCCAGACCTACGACCGCCTCCTCGAGCTTCTGGATATAAACGCCGAGACGGTGGTGGCCCTCTTAGATGGCCACCCAGTTCCGACCGACGATCTGGTGGAGCCCGGCGATCTGGAGATCGTCCGGGTCGTCTCTTCCGGATGAGGGGCCAGTTCAGATGCTGGTGAGCCTTCCGCTCAGATCCTTCAGCCTTTCTATATTTTCCATCACCATCGTCGACTCGACCTTCTTCTCCTCCTCGAAGTGTTTGATGATCTCCTCGAGTGATATGATCAGCCGGTAGACCTTCATCGGCCTTCCCTTCCCGTCCTTCTTCACCTCACGCTCCTCGACCCAGCCGTTGTTTCTGAGGGACCTCATGGCGATGCTGACCTCAGGCTGCCGTAGGTTGGATCCGATCTCGATCTCCCGGGAGGTGGCTTCCTCGACGTTGGCGAGGTAAGTGATCATGCTGGCGACGTTCCGGGGGATGCCAAGGCCTCGGAGGACCTCCACGAACTCCCGGTCGTCGTCGTCCAAAACTTTGACCGAAAATTGTCTCATAAATATCACATCTATTTTTCGGTTTAGAAAATCATCCTCATATAAATAGCTTATTTTTGTTTATCCAAATAGATTATCATTCAGCATCTATTGACCTGATAAACTGATCCAGACCTGGCGGCCATCCCCAGGGCGACGACGTCCTCCAGGACCTCGGCCATCTCCTCCGGATCCAGATCGATCTCAAACCTCCGCTTCAAATCTGCGATGATCTCACCCTTCGAGAGGGGACGATCCGCTCCGGTGAGGACCCGCTCGGTGAACCCCACCAGATCCTCGTGGGCCGCCCAAGGGTATATGATCCACCTCCAAACGTCGATCCGCTCGGCGTAGTAGTCCGGCTCGAAGGAGGAGCTGGCCTTGTGCTGCAGGACCGCGGTCCTCACCTCCCCAGGACCCAGGCCTTTTAAGTAGCCCGCCGTCGCCAAAAGGGTGTCACCAGTGTCGGTGACGTCGTCGACGACGAGGACCCTCTGGCCGGAAACGGCCGTAGCCAGGGGGAAGCGGACCCATGCCCGATCCCTCTTCCGGGCTGCGATCCCCCAGTGCTCGACCTTGATGCTGGTGAGAAGGTCGTGGACCAAAAGGTCACAGACGACCCGGGCCGGGACGTAGCCACCCCGGCCTATGGCCACCACCAGGTCGGGCCTCCAGCCCGATGCCTTGATCTTGCGGGATAGGGCCCGGGCGAGGTCATAAAACCCGTCCCAGGTCACAAGGTCGCAGGGGAAGAATTCGAGGTCCATCGCCATTATTATCGACTTCATGATTTAAATATTTTGAGATGGCCTCTGGGCTCGGCCACCCCGCCTCTGGGGAGATGACGAGAAGGTAAATATACCATATTCTGCATCGCCTGGACTTATGGCAACGAAGCTGGACCCCTGGGGCGCGGTCTCGATAGACGACTACTCGAAGCTATTCGAGGAGTTCGGGATATCGAGCTTCGAGGAACTTCTGCCCCAGATCGACGATCCCCATTCATATATGAAAAGACATATAATATTTGGCCACCGCGATTACCAGCGGGTCGTCGAGGCGATGAATGATAAGAGGCCCTTCGCCGTGATGAGCGGGTTCATGCCCAGCGGCAAGGTTCATCTCGGCGGCAAGATGGTGATGGAGGAGATCATCTGGCACCAGAAGCACGGGGGGGACGCCTTCGTCGCCATCGCCGACATGGAGGCCCACTCGGTCCGGGGGATAAGCTGGCAGCGGTGCCGAGAGCTGGGGATCGAGGAGTACGTCCTCAGCATCATCGCCCTGGGGCTTGAGCCGTCGGCGACCATATACTTCCAGTCCAAGAGGGGGGCGGTCCGGGACCTCGCCTTCGAGCTCGCCGCCGCCGCCCGGTTCTCGGAGCTGGCCGCCATTTACGGCTTCTCCGGGGAGACGAACGTCGCCCACATGGTCTCCGTCATGGTCCAGAGCGCCGACATCCTCCACCCCCAGCTCGCCGAGAACGGGGGGCCGAAGCCCGTCGTCATACCCGTCGGCTCAGACCAGGACGCCCACATCCGGCTCACCCGGGACCTCGCCGCCAGGATGAGAAAGTTCTTGGTGGAGGAGAGGGAGGGGCGCGTCAGCCTCCGGGGGAAGGCAGCAGGCCCTGACCTGATCGATGCCGCTGCCGCCCGCCTCCGGGAGATGGGCTACAGGAAGGTGAAACGGTACGAGGAGCACATCGACGTCTTCGACGCCATGGCGAAGGACTCGGGAAGGGTCGAGGAGGCGATGAGGAGCCTCGAGGTGGAGGCTGGAGGCTACGGCTTCGTCCCTCCGGCGTCCCTATACCATCGGTTCATGACCGGCCTCACCGGCGGGAAGATGTCATCCTCGAAGCCAGAGAGCCACATCGCCCTCACCGAGGACCCCGAGGAGGCGAGAAAGAAGGTGATGAGAGCGGTCACCGGCGGAAGGCAGTCCCTAGCCGAGCAGAAGAAGCTAGGAGGGGAGCCAGACAGGTGCACCGTCTACGAGCTGATGTTATTCCACTTATCCGGGGACGAGGACGAGCTTAAGGAGATCTTCGACGAATGCAAGAGCGGCAAGCGGGTCTGTGGGACCTGCAAGAAGGAGGCGGCCGAGAGAATCCGGTCCTTCCTCGTCGAGCACCAGCGGGAGAGGGAGATAGCCCGGGAGAGGCTGCCGGAGTTCGGGCTCTGAAATTGGAAGAAGCCCGCTCCAGGAGAAGTTACTGTTTCTGTAACGGGGAGTTCTCCCTCGGGATTACTGCTACCTTTGGCTGAAGCATGGCACAAATTAAGCCAAAAAGATCAGAATTTCAGACGTAAGCCCCGCCGCCAGGGAGGGGCATCCGACTGAATAAACATATTAAATATTTTGGCGCCGGCTCAGTGTTGGATCATCCTCGGAAGGGCCTTGGCCTGTTCGACCCAGGACTTCACCTCAGGGAGGGTTGGATTTCTCTTCACGAGCTTTCTCGTCCCGTTGACCTCAGCCAGCTTTGCGTAGAGGTTTTCGGGGATCCTCTTCGATAGCTCCACGACGGTGTCGACCCCAGCCTCCACCAGGAGATCTGAGTACTTCTCTCCGACGCCCTTGATCCGGAAGAGGTCCGACCGGTTTACCCATTCCAGAATGAGCTTCTCCGCGATCCCGGTCCTCTCAGCGATCCCCATCCGACCGTTCTTGCCCGAGCCGGCCTCGAGGAGCTTCTCAACGGAGCTTATCCCGGCAGCTGCGAGGGACTCGGCATACGCCGGCCCAATCCCCTGGATATTCAATATGCTGGTCAAGAAAACCACCAAATACTCCTTTAAAATCATCAAATATCCAACTTTCGGCTGCAAAACAACGATCTCCTCCGAGGGCAACGAGGCCCGGATTACGGACCGGAGGGCAAACCTGAAGTGGACGGAGAGACGGCCGGACCAAGAGGTTAAAATTAATTAGTTTGACAACCTATTGGGTAATACGGTGCCGATCGGGAGATGAAGATTATGGATGCGATCGTTGGAGGTCTTTTGAAAGAGATGACGTCGGGAGAGAAGCTCACCCTCATCAGCCGAGAGGTGGGGGCGGATGATAAATCGGTGAAGTCGGCCCTGGAGATGGGGTTGCCCCTCCTGCTGGGGGCCATGAACAGGAATGCGAACCAGCCAGAGGGCATCAGCGCGATCATGAAGGTCCTCGCTCAGATGGGGAGGAACGATCCGAGGGAGGGTGCCTCCAGCCGCCTGAGCGGACCGGACCCGGCCGAGGGATCGAGGATGCTTGACTCCATTCTTGGGAGCAATCTGGAGCCGATAAAGCAGTCGATCTCGAAGAAGACGGGGCTGCCTCCAGCGGCAGTGGGCAAGATCCTCTCCATCGTTCTCCCCCTGGTCCTGGCTAAACTGGGTGGCTCTTCGGGCCAAGATATGAGAGCAGAAGAGATCTCAAAGATCCTGACGGAGGGATCGAAAGCGGCCATCTCCTCATCGCCCGAAGCGGCGAGGCTTATGGAGGAGGCATTCTCCTCAGAGGAGGGAAGAGGGGGTCTGATGCGGATCATAAAAAAGCTGATGGGACCCTGAAGGTCATAATTTTTTGCCTTGACTCCAGTCGCCCACTTCGTGAATCGAACCGTCTCTCGATCCCGGAAGCTTAATCTGGACAAGACACTTTTATATGCATATGAAGCTGGAGTTTTACGGAGGAGCTGGAGGCGTTACAGGCTCACACATGGTCCTTGACGGAGGAGATTTCCGAATCGGGATCGACGCGGGGCTCTTTCAGGGAGGCGAGACCGATCAGAACCTCGCGGGCTTTGGGCACGATCCGCGTTCCCTCAAGTCGTTGTTGCTAACCCACGCCCACATCGACCACAGCGGGCGGGTCCCGCTTCTGGTCAAGGAGGATTTCTCAGGGTCCGTCTACTCAACCCCAGCCACCGAGGACCTCTGCGAGATCATGCTCAAAGATTCGGCTTACCTGATGCAAGAGGCCGCCGACCGGGAGAATCGTTATAGAAACAAAGGCAACGGCCCGGCGAGGCCGCTTTATACGGAGGGGGACGTCGTCGAAGCCCTGAAAAGGTTCAAGCCGATCGATTACGGGATGGCCCAGGAGATCAATGGAGTTACTGTTAAATTTTTGGATGCGGGCCACATCCTCGGCTCGGCCTCCATCGAGCTATCCATTGGAAGAAAGAAGTTGATAACAAGCGGCGACGTGGGCCGACCCGGCGCCCCCTTCCTCCGCGATCCCGAGACGGCGAAAGAGGCCGATTGGGTGGTGATCGAATCGACCTACGGGGACAAGGATCACGGAGAGATCGCCGACCGGGGGAAGAGGCTTTTGGAGATCGTCCTCGACACGATCGAGAGGGGCGGAAACATCGTAATCCCCGCCTTCGCCGTCGGACGAACCCAGGAGATCCTGTACGAGCTGAACCGCTATGCAGAAAAGGGGAAGTTGAAGGGGGTCAAGTGCTTTGTCGACAGCCCCATGGCGATCTCGGCTACAGAGATCTATCGACGCCACCCGGAGTACTTCGACGAGGAGACCCTCCGGCTCCTGAAGGTCGGAGATAGCCCCCTGGAGTTCCCCGGGATCCGTTATGCCAGGTCAAAAGAAGAGTCTATGGCGATAAACGACCTGAAAGAGCCCTCCATCATAATCTCCGCCAGCGGCATGTGCACCGGTGGCAGAGTTCTCCACCATCTGGTTCAGAACCTAGGACGTAAGAACTCCACCATTCTATTCATCGGCTATCAGGCTGAGGGAACCCTGGGGCGTAGGCTGCTGAACGGGACGAAGACGATCAAAATGATGAATAAGGAGCTGGACGTCCAGGCCAGGATCGAATCCCTCGACACATTCTCAGCCCATGCCGGAAGAAACGAGCTCCTCAACTGGCTCCGCGCCTTCGAGGATTTCCCGAGGACGGTCTTCCTCAACCATGGTGAGCCCTACGCCGCCTCTTCGATGGCAGAGGCCGTCAGGAGCGAGTTTGATGTCGAGTTGATCATACCAAAAGCCAACGAGAGCTTCACCCTCTCATGAAAAAGAGGGGTCCGATCCCCTCCCGGGGGATGGGGCATAGGTTCCCCGGAGAGGGTTTCGGCCAGCCCCCCTAATCCTCGATCAGGCCGGAGCCGCTGAATACCCGCTCCGCCTCGGATAGGGTCAGGTCTCCCGGCGGGACGATGATCTCCGACTCGACGATCTCCTTCGGGTCCAGAGGCTCCCCCTTCGCCTTGATCGTCGCAATCAGCCTAGAAAGCTCCTCTTGGAACCCCGCCTCGTCCTCCCTCGCCACCCGATCGACGATCCGGTTGTCGATGACGTTCAGATCGTCCAGGAGGGCGCTCTTCACCCTGTACTGTCCCTCTCCCATGATCCGGATGATCATCTCCCTTCCTCCGCTTTGAGCCTAGCGAGGTCGGCCTCGACGCTCCCCTGGGCCCGGACCCGAGCGAGCTCCCTCTCGACGTCGTCCTTGCCTGCATACTCCTCCAGGGTTCCCGTCTCCACCAGCTCATCGAGGGCCATGGACCTCGCCTTCATCGTCTCAATCTTGTCTTCAGATCTCTGAACGGCTAAACCGACATCGGCCATCTCCTCGCTGATCCCAGTGAGGGACTCGGTCACCTTCACCTGGGCCTCGGCGGCGGAGTACTGGGCCTTGATCGTCTCCTTCTTAACCCTGAAGGACTCGACCTTGGCTGAGAGCCTCTTCTCGGTCGCCTCGAGCTTCGCCTGCTCCTGGCCGAGGTCAGAGATCTGCTGTTCGAGCCCCGCGGCCTCGACGGCCAGGGCCGCCTTCCTCTCCAGGGCCTGGCGGGCGAGGTCCTCCCGGTCGGCCTTAACAGCCTCCCGAGCCTGAGAGTCGAGCTGGTCCATCTTCGCTGCGAGCCTGGCCTTCTGGAGCTCCAGCCTCTTCTTGGAGGTGGCGACCTCCGCCACCCCCCTCTTTACGTTCTGGAGAAGCTCCAGCTGCTTCTGGTAAGAGTAGTCGAGGGTCTCGTTCGGATCTTCCACCCTATCCATGAGGGTGCTCATCTTGGCCTTGACCAACGTGCTCATCTGGTTGAGTAGTCCCATGATAACTCCCCATTTATACAATTTTATAAAATGGTGGAGGAAGAGGGGCAAAATCAACAGACCCGATCCGCCACCCATTTCCTCCGACCCTTTCAAGGCGTATCCGTCTACCTAGGCACCCCGGAGCTCAGAGGTGCAGTGGGGGCAACGAGTGGCCTGGAGGGGGATGCTCTCCTTGCAGTATGGACAGTCCTTGGTATTCGGCAAAGCTGCCTCTTCTTCCTTCTTCAACTTGTTGATCTGCCGCACCAGAAGGAATATCACGAAGGCTACGATCAAAAAGTCGAGGACCGTATTGATGAAGACGCCGTAATTGATCGTCGGCGCACCAGCCGCCTGAGCTTCGGCGAGGCTAGCGAAGGGCTGGCCGGTGAGGGATATGAACATGTTGGTGAAATCGACTCCTCCGAGGAGCATCCCCACCGGCGGCATGATTATGTCGTTTACTAGAGACGTCACGATCTTCCCAAAGGCCAGACCCAATATGATCCCGATCGCCATGTCCAGGACGTTTCCCCTCATGGCAAAATCTCTGAACTCCTTTACCATACCCATAGATATTCGACCTCCTCGAAGTCATTCGAATAATTATTAATAATCAAAGGAGCTATTCAAATATAAATGTATTTATTAACAAGTAATGTGATGATCTAGCTATTCATTTTCCCGTTGCGGATTCATGAAAAGATCTTCTGCGGGTTATCCCAGCGGATCGATGGACCGATATTAAAATTGGCAAGACAAGGCCCCATCCGGGATCGGGCGGCGGCAAAAAAAGGGGATTTAAGATTCAGAAGCGCCAAGCAGCTACTTCTTGAATCCGAGATCTTTGGCTTTGCCGGCTTTTATCAGCTCTTCTGCCTTTGGGGATGGGACATCTGATATTCGATCGCCCTTTTTGCCAAGACCTTTCACATCCTTCAGCAGCTCGATTCTCACCATGCTTATCCTCCTCTTCAATCTCCAGCTTGATCTCTTCCGAAACTTCCACCCATCAAACGAAGATAAATCGTCCTGAAGGGTATGCAAACTCCAGCTCTGGTCCAGAGTTACGTTTTGGAGGAAATTCTATAAATAATTATCTATTTCAATCTGCCCATATTTCGTAAATCAACTCCTAGGCCTTTGCCCATCCGCCCCCAGGGGTCCAGATGGCGAATCTCCCTTCATGGAGGGGGGGAAGATCCAGAATAGACCGGCAGCTTCAAAGATCCTCCTTCCTCTTCTCCACCACCCGGATATCTTCGATGCAGGTTGAGGGGTAGTTTCCGGTCTCATCCTTCTCCCGAGACTTGACCATGTCCCAGACGTTGAGGAGGGCTGCCGAGACTCCGGCAAGGGCCTCCATCTCGACCCCGGTCCTGCCGACGGAGGTGACGATGACCTCCGCCACCACCGCGTCGGCGAGGAGCTCGAAGGCGACCTCGACTCCGGTGATCGATATGGGGTGGCACATGGGGATCGTCCGCGGCGTCTCCTTCACCGCCTGGATGGCCGCCACCCTCGCCACGGTGAGGACGTCCCCCTTCGCCACCTCGCCGTCGCGGATCGCCTGAACTGTGGACGGCCTCAGGCGGATCGCCCCGATGGCCACCGCCCTGCGGCCGACGGCTGGCTTCTCCGTTATCTCTACCATACCACCCCGGTATTCTCGACGGCCTGGCCTTGGTTTCACGAGATCACCGCCCCATAACCATCACGCCCTCGTCCATTCAAATCCCTGGAACCCTCTTGAGGGCTTCAGAGGATCATCGCCTGTGGGATCATCTCGATGACATCGGTGGCGAGGAGGGAGTAGCCCTTCTCAGCGAAGGCCAGGTCCCCGGCGGTCCCGTTGACGAAGGCGGCAGCCGCGGCAGCCTGGAGCGGCGAGGCCTTGCAGTAGAACGCCCCCACGATCCCGGCGAGGACGTCTCCGGTCCCGCCGACGGTCATCCCGGCGTTCCCGGTGGCGTTGCCTCTGATGACGGAACCGTCGGTGATCAGGTCGACCTTCCCCTTCAGGAGGACCGTGAGCTCCATGTCCCTCGCGAAGCTCATCAACGTCTCGTTCTGGACTCGGCCGGGGGGCACCTTGATGGAGCTGACCCTCCTAAACTCGCTCTCGTGGGGGGTTATGATCCCCTGGAGGGGGATCCCCGGCAGGAGGGCGTCAGCGTCGATGACCACCTTCCCGCCTTCGGGGACGACCTCCGTCAGGGCCTCCCTCGTCTCTGGGTGGCGGCCGAGGCCCATCCCGACGACGACTACGTCGTGGCGGGGCATCAGCTCCCGGAGAAGGTCCAGGTCGTCGGGGGATAGGTGGTCGCCAGATAATGGCCGGACGATCAGGTTCGGGGAGAAGCCGGCTATGATCCCGGCGACGTTCATGGGGACGGCGACGGTCGCCAGGTCCGCCCCGGCCCGGAGGGCGGCCATCGCCGTCAGGGCCGGAGCTCCGCTGTAAGGGCCGCCACCGATCACCAAGACCCTGCCGTTCTCCCCCTTGTGGCTCTCGGGGGCCCGGCGAGTGACGAGGGCGAGGTCTCCGGGCCCTACAAAGAACTCCGCCGCCGGAGGTATGCCGATCCCCGCCACCACCACCTCGCCGGGGATCCCGACCTTCGGCCGGTGGAAGGTGACGGTGACGTCGGGGTCTACGACCTTATCGGTCCCAAGGCCGCTGGGGACGTCCACCGATAGGACGGGCTTTCCCGAAGAGTTGATGGCGTCGATAGCCCCCGCCTCGAGGCCCCGGACGGGGCCGCGGACCCCGGTACCGAAGACCCCGTCCAAGATCAGGTCGTACTGGGATAGGGAAGCCAGGTCCCCGGAATCCCGGACCTCCCGGAGGTCGAAGTTGAGGTGCTCCAGAATCTCCCAGTTCTGACGAGCCTCCTGGGTGGCGATCTCCCTCGACCGGCCGAGGAGAAAGACCGTCACCTCGAGGTCGGCGAGGTGGCGTGCGGCCACGAAAGCGTCGCCGCCGTTGTTCCCTCGCCCGGCGACGACGGCGATCTTCTTGCCGCGAGCCCTCCTCCTCGCCTCCGAGGCGAGGGCTGACCCGGCGTTCTCCATCAGCTGTATCGGGAGGAGCCCGAGATAGGTGCAGTTTGCGTCGACGGCTCTCATCTCATCGGGTGAGATCGGTCTCATGGCCGACCCTTATCTCCCTGAAATGATAAAAGTTCCGGGGTGGGGCTCACCACGAGATCTTCTTTCGGTAGTGGTTTCTGACGAAGATCGCCACCATGTTGATGGAGAGGACGAGGGCCAGGAGGACGAGGGCCGTCCCCCATGCCTTCTCCTCCACGTCCCAGGCCCCGAGGAAGTAGATCAGGTTGAGGAGGTGGTAGCAGAGGTTGTTGACGGGCTGGGTGACGTCGGGAACGATGCCGTAGTACATCTGGACAGGGGTGGCGGAGAAGGTGACGGCGGTCCACATGATCGGAGCCGTCTCGCCGGCGGCCCTAGCCACCCCGATGATCAGCCCCGTCAGGACCCCGGGAAGGGCCGAGGGTATGACCACCTTCCTCACCGTCTGCCACCTGCTCGCCCCCAGGGCCACGCTCCCCTCCCGCAAGGAGTTTGGAACGCTCTTCAGCGCCTCCTGGCTGGTGAGGATGATCGTCGGCAGGTTCATCAGCCCCAGGATGATCGACCCCGCCAAGAGGGACAATCCGAAGGTCGCGACCAAAAAGGCGAGGCCGAAGAGGCCGTAGACGACGGAGGGGACGCCGTTGAGACAGCCGACGGCGATGGTGACGACCCGCTTCAGCCCGGAGTGCCTGGAGTATTCGTTGAGGTAGATGGCGGCCCCGATCCCCAGGGGGGCCGAGATCAACATCGCCCCCATCACCAGCCAGAAGGTCCCCTGGATGCAGGTGCTGATCCCGCCCTCCGTCCCCAGGCGGAAGTGGGGCTGGGTCAGAAACTCCCAGCTTATCGCCCCGATCCCCCGGAAGAGGATGACGGATATTATCCCCCCCAGGAGGATGAGGGTGAAGACCGCCGAGAGCCGAACCATGGAGAAGACGAGAACCTCCCTCCCCCGGGAGCTGTAACCGTAGAGGAGGTTGATGGAGTCTTTTATGGCGAGGAAGCTCGCGAGGAATACGAGGAAGGGGAGGACGATGGCATAGGTGAAGACCGCGCTAAGCCCCAGAAACTCGAGCTCCAGGCCGGGGCCGACCAGGCCGAAGAAGACGAGGAGGATGACGGCGAGGAGATAAGAGAGGTCCGCCGCCAGGGGCAGGACCCTCCCCCTCGTCCATAGGGCCCGCCCGCCAGGAGAGACATCCTGGCGGAGGGTGAGGGCTGAGGCGGATATGAGGACGAGGTCCAAGAAGAGGCCCCCCATCCAGAAGGAGACGAGGGGGATGGGATCGGGCTGGATCACCAGGCAGACGAGGGAAGAGGTGAGGAGAAAGAGGGCGACGACGATCGAAGCCAGGGGTGCTGGCCTGATCTTCCTCATCTCAGTACCCCCCAAACCGCTTCTGGATCGCAGCCCTGACCAGGTCCGCCGAGATGTTGAGGACGGTGACGATGGCGAGGAGGACGAACCCCACGGCGAAGAGGGAGTGGTAGTGGATCGATCCGTGGGCCACCTCCCCCATCTCCCCGGCGATGACCGAGGTGAAGATGGCGCCCCGGTCAAAGGCGTCGAAGATCGGCGATGGAAGCCGCGCCACGTTCCCCACCACCAGGAGGGCGGCCATCGTCTCCCCGATGATCCGGCCGACGTTGAGGATGACGGCGGCGATGATCCCCGAGGAGGCGGCTGGGAGGGTGACCCGCCGGACCGTCTGCCAGCGGGTGGCTCCGAGGGCGAGGGACCCCTCCTTGAACTCCTTGGGGACGGCCCGGAGGGCGTCCTCGCAGATCGTCGTCAGGGCGGGGATGAACATGATCCCGAGGAGGATCGACCCCGCCAGGATCGACCGGCCCGTCAGCATCCCGAAGCTCCGCTCCAGGTAGACCACCAGGATGAGGACTCCAAGGAAGCCGTAGACGATGGAGGGAACCCCGGCCAAAAGCTCGATCGCAGGCTTCAGGACCTCCCGAGACCTGCGGCCTGCCAGCTCCGAGAGGTATATCGCCAGGGGAACGCCCACCAGGATGTTTATGAAGAGGGCGATTGTGGTGATGAGGACTGAGCCCGCTATGATCGGGGCCATACCGAAGACCTCCCCGGCGGGATGCCATTTCTGCCCCAGGAGCATGTCGAAGACCCCCACCTCCCGGAAGGCGAGGAAGCTCTCGAAGGATAGGAAGTAGAAGATCAGGACCATCGCCAGGATGGAGGTGATGGCGGCGGCGAAGAGGAGAGCCTCTACAAAGCGATCGCCGTATCTGCGAGACCGGGGCAGTCCGCGTTTCTCTGGATGGTCCATGCTATTCATCTGACCGCTCTTTCATCGCTTAAAGCACTTATCTATATTCACTATATAGGGTTATTACAGCTATATATCCGGTGGGGGATGGCGGCAGCCGAAGAGCGGTTTGGCGGATCTCAGTACCCGCCAAACCGCCTCTGGATCGCAGCCCTGACCAGGTCCGCCGAGATGTTGAGAACGGTGACGATGGCGAGGAGGACGAACCCCACGGCGAAGAGGGCGTGGTAGTGGAGAGAGGCGTGAGGTACCTCCCCCATCTCCCCGGCGATGACCGAGGTGAAGATGGCACTCGGGTCGAAGATGTCGAAGACGGGGGAGGGAAGCCGCGCCACGTTCCCCACCACCAGGAGGGCGGCCATCGTCTCCCCGATGATGTTTCCGACGTTGAGGACGACGGCGGCGATGATCCCCGAGGAGGCGGCCGGGAGGGTGACGTGCCGGACCGTCTGCCACTGGGTCGCCCCCAGGGCGAGGGACCCCTCCTTGAACTCCCGGGGGACGGCTCGGAGGGCGTCCTCGCAGATCGTCGTCAGGGCGGGGATGAACATGATCCCAAGGAGGATCGACCCCGCCAGGATCGACCGGCCCGTCAGCATATTGAAGCTCCGCTCCAGGTAGGCGACGAGGATCAGAACCCCGAGGAAGCCGTAGACGATGGAGGGGACCCCGGCCAAAAGCTCGATCGCCGGCTTCAATATCGAGCGGCTCCTGGTTCCGGCAAGCTCCGATAAATATACCGCCAGGGGAACCCCCACCAGGATATTTATGAGGAGAGCGAGGAGGGTCACCATGATAGATCCCACGATTATGGGGGTCATCCCGAAGATCTCCCCGGCGGAGTGCCACTTCATCCCGAAGACGAGGTCGAAGACCCCCACCTCCATGAAGGCTGCAAGGCTCTCGCGAATCAGATAGTAGAAGATCACGACCATCACCAGGATCGAGGCGATGGCGGCGAAGAAGAACGAGGACTCGATGATCCACTCCCTGACCTGACGACCGATCAAACCCCTCTTCTTCGATAGATCCATCGAAGTCTCCGGGAGCTCCCTGCTATAAGCCACTTGCCCACATTAAATATATAGAGAAAATTCAGGAATATGTTCTATATACAATGGGTGGGTTGGGATGGCCTAGATCCCTCCTCTGCTCAAGGGGAGGGAAAGCAACTCAGTTACGGATCCAGGGCGCCCGACCTACCGACCTATATAGAAAATATGGAGAATATGAACTAAGAAGACCTATTTATTATATTTGTGCAATTCTTACATAGACCTACCTCCTTCGGTCGATCGTGGCGATGGCGGAGCCCCCTTCTGAAATGGCAGATGAGTGCCGCAGAAACGCCACGAAAACTGACTGAAGAGGTATAGAGATGAGAAGGAACCATTTAACCCTCTGGGTTTTAGCGATATTGTTCGCTACAGCTTCGCTTCCCATGGCGGCCATGGGAGCCGAAGTTGGGGAGGAAACAGCAGACAGTGCCAAGAGCGTGATCTTCCTGATCGGCGACGGCATGGGATACGCCCAGGTGACCGCCGCGAGATGGGAGAAGGCCGGCGGCGACCAGCCCGAGTACCAGCCAACCCTGGAAAACTACCAGACGACCAGGCTGTACATCGATGAGATGGAGTACTCTGGACACATGTCCACCCACTCCCTGGACAGCTGGATCACCGACTCCGCCGCCGCGGTGACCGCTCTGGCCACCGGCCAGAAGACCTATAACGACGTGATCAACGTCGGCAATATCACCGCTCACGGCGATATCATAGGATACGAGAACGCCACCAAGTACGGCGTTCCCTTGAAGACCATCCTGGAGATGGCCGATGAGGCCGGAAAGGCCACGGGCGTCGTCAGCACCTCTCGGATCACCCACGCCACACCCGCAGGATACTACGCCCACGTCGCCTTCCGGGACTGGGAGAACGAGATCGCCGAGCAGTGCATCAATAGCAAAATGGAGGTCGCCCTGGGGGGAGGCGCGAGCAAGTTCTCCTTCGATAACCGCAGCCTTCTGGAGGAGGCAGTCCCCCTGGGATGGACCGTGGTCACAAACGAGAGCGAGCTTGCGGCCATAGACCCCGCCACCACCGAGAGGCTCCTGGGAATCTTCACCGACTCCCACATGTCCTACGAGCTGGACCGAGACCCCCAAGTTGAGCCGAGCCTGGCGGAGATGACCGAGATGGCTATCGATATCCTCTCCAAGGACGAGGACGGCTTCTTCATGATGGTGGAGGGCGCCAGGATCGACCACGCTGGCCACGCCCGGGACTACGAGAGGATCGTCGGTGACACCCTCGCCTTTGACGAGGCAGTCAAGGTGGCCCTCGACTACGCCGCCGAGAATCCTGACACCCTAGTGGTCGTCACCGCTGACCACGAGTGCGGCGGCCTTGTTCTGGGAGCCACAACCAGCGAGTACATCGAGGGCTGGGCCCCCAACTTCGGGTCCGGAGCCTATCCCGTCAGCGACACTTATGCCGACCTCAACATCCTGGAGGAAGCGTCCCACACCTCCGTGGACGTCCCCCTCTTCGCCTCGGGGCCCATGGCGATCGAGTTTTCCCGAGGGCTCATCGACAACACCGAGGTCTTCACCCTGCTGAAAGAGGCGATGGGGCTCTGAAGAGCTCCACGCCGGATCTCCCCTTTTTGAAGGGGATCAGAATGATGAAAAGAAACGGATAGAGCATCTGTATTTCATCGGACCCGAAAGACCTAGCCGCCCCGAGATTTGGGTCGGCGACGGGACAGAGGGTCCACCAACGGTATACATCTCCAGATCATTTCAGATGGAGGTTGATGAAAAATGGTATACGGCATAATTATGTTGAAGACGGTCCCCGGCCATGAGAGGAGGGTCCACAGCACCCTCCGGGGCCTTTCGGGGATCAGGACGATTTACATCCTCTTTGGAGACTTCGATTTACTATTGGACGTCCAGGTGGAGGGACTGCTGGCCCTGAACGGCCTCGTCGAGAGGATCCGGGAGATGGAAGGGGTCGTCACCACCAGGACGATCCTTGCCCACGCCTTCGAGAGGTGCGGCCCCCCAGGAACGGTGGCCTGCTGAATCAGGGTTCACCGATCTGACGAGCTCGGAGGGAAAGCTCCCGGCGAAGACGCGCCGAGATCGGGAAGAAGTCCAGATCCTCAGCGATCGATCGTCCCCGATCTCCGGTGACGAAATCCAGAAACGCCCGCTCATTCGGGTCGGCCTCGCCCAGGGTGTAAATGCTGAGGGTCGTCGCGAGGGGGTAAGACTCGTCTCTCACCGTCTCTGCCGACGGAACGACCCCATCGTAGGCGATCGCCCTGACCACGCCATCCTTCGAATAGTTTAGGCTTAGATATCCAATGGCACCCTCGCTGGAGGCGATCATCGCCCAGACCTCGCCGTTGCCGGATCGATACCAATCGGCTCCGGGGGTGTCGTGATCGATCCCTCCCATGACCACCTCATTGAAGAGGTCTCTGGTTCCAGCGCCCGCCTCTCGGGCTATGGCCGAAGTAGGCAAGTTTGGCCCCCCAGTTCGTTCCAGCTATCAACATCGCCGTTATGCATGCTAAGAAGCTGACGGCGAGAGAGATTTTTGATCCCTCCTTCGTAGACATCGGAGCTGATGGCGATGGCGACGGCATCGATGGCTATGGGGAAGGGCTCGAAGCTATCGCCGTAGACCTCGACCCCCTCCATCCTCACCTCTCTTGAGGCCATGGCCATATCGGCGATGCCATAGGCCAGGCTCGTGATCCCGACTCTGGTCCCGCTTCCGGTAACGGAGATCGAGGTATTATCCCGCTGAGAGCTGTACTCTTGAGCACATATCTCGGCAAAAGGTAGTACGGAAGATGACCCCGCCCTTGAAAAACAGAATCCTCCGCCTTGGAAGAGATCGAATCAAGCATGAGGCCCTGAGAACTGTAGATTTAGAGCCTGACCGATCGGCGAAAAAAACGGTTAAAGACAGAGGGAGGGCCTGGGACCCAAGCCTCTTAGGCCCCAGGCAGAAGATCATCCAATATTCAAGCTCAGGTTATCGAGACGAAGCCGAGCTCTTCGGCGATCGCCTGACCGTCTTCACCGGTGACGAAGTCCAGGAAGGCCTGGGACTCTTCAGAGGACTCGCCGTAGGTGACCATGTAGAGCTCCCTTGCTAGAGGATAGGACATGTCCTTTACCGTCTCAGAGGAAGGCTCAACGCCCTCGTAGGCGATTACTCCCAGGTCTCCGTCCAAGACGTAGTTCAGTCCAAGGTAGCCGATGGCGCTGTCACTGCTGGTTATCGCGGTCTTCACCTCGGCGTTGCTGCCGTGGCTGGTGGTGACCCCCGGGGTCTCAGCCTTGTCGCTCCCCATCACCATCTCGTTGAAGGTGTCCCTCGTTCCGGAGCCGACCTCGCGGCCAAGGACGTAGATCTCCTCATCATCGCCGCCGAGCTGGGCCCAGCTGGTGATCTCGCCGTTGTAGATAGCCCGGACCTCCTCCGCGGAGAGCTCGGTGACGCCGGCGTCGTATACCGCCTGGCTGACGGCGATGCAGACCGCATCGTAGGCCACCAGGATCTCGACGAACTCCTCGTCAGGGTAAGCCTCCTTCTCGGAGTCCTTGACGGGCCTGGAGGCCATGGCGACGTCGCTGATCCCTTCAGCGACGTTCTTGATCCCCACGCCGGAGCCGCCTCCGGTGACGGAGACCTGGACGGCGCTCTGGGCGGCGTTGAACTCCTCAGCGCACTGGACACCGAAGGGAAGAACGGTGGTCGACCCCGATACCGACAGAGCTGCGGCGCCTCCGGCGGCCAAAAGGAAGGCCGCCATGAGGACGCCGGTCACGACAGATTTTGACTTGATGCTCATACGGCCCCCACCCTGCCTAACTTGCGTATAAAGTTATTCGCAATAAAATAAATAGACATAAAGGGTCAACAGTTCCCCATATATTCTATATACATGAGTGGCTGACCCTCGAAAAATCGCTGGACGTATGCACTCTTCAAGCCCAAACCCATGAGACCTAAAATGAGAGAATGAGAAAGTATCGAGGCCTTCCTGTGGCAGCATATTAGCTATTAAAGGAAAGTGAGATCCATCAAACCTGCTGGAAAATGTGAGGGGGGGATGGGATATGGGGATGAAACTATATAAGAAATATACATAAAATATCGATATTTACAGAAATGTTTTGTATGCTTGGCCTGTAGATCTATTTATATTATTGTGATTAATTATATATTGTAACCTCGCCCCGGAGGGTGTATCTGCCAGCTCGAAGGTCGCGATCTGAGAGGGCAGACCCGTCAACTGGGATGGATATGAGGAGTTTAGGGACGATGATGAAGATCTGGGCAGTCCTCATGATTTTATGGGCCAGCCTCATGGTGATGCTGATGGCCTCGGCCCCATCCTTGGCAGCCATTGATGATGACGGCCATCGCCTCGATATCGAATGGGCTGGAGGAGGCTGTCGATCGGCACCCAACCAAGGATATGACGACTCTGATACTCCCCTAAATATCTCTTTTTCCGAAACGCCCCTCGCCTTTGGGGATCGGAGCGGTGCCGAAGATCCGCCTTTACGCAGTTCTAACGGATCAGGAGGGATTGTATGAAACATTTTGAAGGTATTATGAGAATCTGCACAGCGCTCCTGGTGACGCTGGCAGTATCTTGCTCCGCATGGGCGGCAGGAAACCCTGAAGGTTATTATATAAAAAACGAGCAGAAGCTTGAGCAAGACTTGCAGGGAGAGGGCTTCGTTATGGTATACCAGAAGGTCAACACCGAATCTCTCCAGCTCAAAAACTATCTCCACGGTAGCGGGACGATGGATGCAGCCTTCATCATCAGCTCAAACCAGAGCAAAGCGGGCGGAAAATGCACCCAAGACCAGAATACCCTCGCTTACATAGATACCTCAAAGAAAGGGGACGGTGACGTCTACGCGGGCAACATCTCATTCCTGGAACAGAACGAGATGGTCTACTCCCCCGTGACGATGGCCTACGGAACGGGATACTACGCGAAGAATCCCGTAGTCTACAACTCCAAACTGAAGGAGAGGACGGAGGCCAAGAATTATAATACTGCTGCATGTGGCGATGGTCAGGGGGTCTCGATGCTCCACCAGATAGAGTACGCCTCTGCCTTCCAAAAGGATATAGGAGTCGAACTCAAAAACCAGCAGAAATGGCCACAAAAGGGCTACAGCTCCTCACCCATAAATGGATTCAGCAGAACCAGCATGAAGATTGAGGAGGATGTTACCGAAGGCGCGGTCCACATTGGCCAGCTCATGACAAAAGAAGGCCTGGACTGCAGATCAGCCGATGGATGGAAGAACCCGCTGATAGAGATCGATGAGAATTACATCGGCACCTTCAAGATCACCAAGAACATGGAGATCTGCACCAGTTGCTCTGGATCAAAGCCCAGGGCGGACTGGCTCTCCTGCTGCATAGGCGGCTACGGCAACATGGATGGAGATGACAAGTTATTTGACGAAGAGAAGGTATTCACCTGCGAATGCTGAGTTCGCGATTAGAAAAAAAGTGCCGCGCTGGCGCTTCACGCACCAGCGCCCCACCTCCGAGATATTATTTTTCCGATTCAGCGGATCGAAACGAATCCGGCCCCCTCCACGATCCTCTGCCCCTCCTCGCTCAGGACGAAGTCTATGAACGTTTCGGCGGCGGGGCTCGGATCGCCGAAGGTGTAGAGGTTCAGGGCCCTCGACAGCGGGTAGGAGCCGTCCTTGATCGTCTCTGCTATGGGCATGACCCCCTCGTAAGCTACGGCCCGCTGGGCTCCGCCCTGGACGTAGTTCATCCCGACGTAGCCTATCGCCTTATCGCTCCCCGTCACAGCGGTCTTCACCTCGGCGTTGCTCCCGTGGTAAGTGGTGACCCCAGGGGTCTCGGCCTTTTCGCTTCCCAAGACCATCTCGTTGAAGGTGTCCCTCGTACCGGAGCCGACCTCCCTCGCCGCCACGTAGATCCCAGCATCGGGTCCTACCAGGTCCTTCCAGTTTGTGATATCGCCGCTGTATATCGCCCGAACCTCCTCCCGAGAGAGGTCGGTGATCCCAGCATCGTAGATCCGCTGGCTGACCACGATGGCTATGGCGTCGTAGGCAACGAGAAACTCCCGGAAGCTGTCGCCGTAGGAGGCGATCTCGTCCGGCTTCACCTCCCGCGAGGCCATGGCAACGTCCGCCGTCCCTCCGGCGACGTTCTTGATCCCGACGCCGGACCCGCCGCCAGTGACGGAGACTCGGACCTCGTTCTGGATCTTGTTGAACTCCTCGGCACAGGCCTCCACCAGGGGCATCACCGTGGTGGAGCCGGCGACGGTGACGCTTGCCGCCTTTTTGGAGGAAGCATCCTCCTCATCCTGGCCGATACACCCCGAAAATGCCAGGATCGATCCGATCGCCAAGGCGGCGACCAAAAGGTTGACTGAAAATCTATTCATCAGAGGCATCCTGCTCGATGGCATCTGTTATAAAATTAATCACAATAGGATAAATAGAGAAGGTTATCCCAAAATACAAACTATGCCGGCATATATTCTATATATCTTCGGCTTCAGCCCCGGGATTTCTCTTCTGGCTTATCCTATCCAGCACCTCCTTCGGATCGTACCTGATCCGGACGACCCTGGACCTGCCACGGTGGCCAGGCCCACTGAAGTCGGTATCTATAAGCCTGGCGGCGTCCAGCTTATTCAGGATCTCGTGGAACCTGGTGTACCCCGAGCCGGTGGAGGCCTGAAACTTCTCATATAGAGCTCCCGCCTTAGAGGACTCCATCTCCGCCGCGAGGCCCAGGAGGAGGAGCTCATCCTCCCGGAGGGGCTTCAAGGCGCTCGATAGGTGGACGAGCCTCGACCTCTCGTAGGCCCGGTCGACGTCCTCGTCGGATATGGTCCGGGAGGCCCTCCTCTCCGCCTCCATCCCCGCCCTCTTGAGGAGGTCGATCCCGACCCGGAGGTCTCCGGCCCTCTCGGTCAGGTCGGAGACCCTCGCGATGATCTCCTCGGACACGACCCCAGGATAGAACCCGAGGGTGGCCCGCCGCGCTAGGATGTCCCGGATCTCCTTGAGCGAGTAGAGCGGGAACGACACCTCCTCCGCCTGGAAGACCGAGCTGACCCTCGGATCGAAGACGTAGTTGAGGGCAGGCTCGCTGAGGATGGCGATCACCCCCGCCCGGAATCCGGGGAAGGCCTCGTGGCCCCGAAGGAGGGTGTAGAGGACCCGGTCCACCTCCTTCTCAGGGAAGAGGTAGTTGACATCGTCGAGGGCCACCACAATGACCCGGTTCTCCTTCGCCATCGTCCTCGCGATCTTCTCCAGGACCCTCTTGAAGGATACGCCGCTCGCCGGAGGAGAGTGGCCGAGGAGCTTGCTGTAGATCCGGAGGAAGATGGCGTGCCTCGTATGGTCCATCTGACAGTTGACGTGGACGGGGACCGCCTTCGACGACTCGGCCTCCATCTCGCTGAAGAGCTTGAAGATCGCCGTCGTCTTCCCAGTGCCGGGAGGGCCGAGGCAGAGGGCGTTGACGGGGCGTCCTCCCTGGAGGGCAGGCCTGGCGCAAAACTTTAGAGCCTCCATCTGAGGCTCGCGGTGAGCGAAGTGCTCCGGCATGTGGTCGAACTCCAGGACCTCCCGGTCCTTGAAGATCGTCTCGTCCCAGAGGAGAATCTCCCGTCTCGTAGCTGAAGCCCCCGGAGGCTGATCTCAACAGACAAAATGTTAGTTGGAGCGGTCAGAAATAAATAGGGTTCCCTGGCCGTCTCCAGGGTTCAAGGCCTCAACCAGCCAGAAGCCGGTCGAGCTCCCGCCGCAGAGCGGAGCTGACGAGGGCTCCGTCGGCCTTCCCCCGAAGCTCCTTCATGACGAGGCCCATCAGAGGGCCCAAGGCCGCCTCGCCCCTCTCCCGGACGAACTCTTCCCGGTCGGCGACGATGGCGGCTACGACCGCCTCCACCTCGCCCTGGCCTACGCCCAGAAGGCCCGCCGCCCTCGCCGCCTCCGCGGCGGATAGATCGGGCCGCACCGCCATCGCCTCCAGGAGCTTCGGGGTCCCCTCCTTCGCCAACCCCTCCCCGGCGATGAGGGATAGGGCCTCCATGAACCGGTCCTCCGTCAGGTTCGATATGGGAACCCCCTCCCGGGCCAGCTCCCTCGGTATCATCTCCAGGGTTCTCACCACCAGGGCTGGCTGGAGGGAGAGGCTCCGGACGGCTTCCTCGAAGAGCTGGCAGCTCGGGGACGATGCCATGAGGCCTGCAAACTCGCGGTTGAGGCCGTACTCCTCCTCGAGCCGGACCGCCTTCCGATCGAAGAGCTCGGGGAGGGCGAGGGACGCGACGTACTCGGGGGCCACCACCACAGGAGGGACGTCCGTCTCGGGGTACATCCGAGCAGAGCCGGGAAGGGGCCTCATGTACTCGCTTGTCCCCTCGGGGAGGGCCCGCCTCGTCTCCTCGGGGACCCCCACCAGGGCCTCGGCAGCCCTCTCGAGGACCGCCTTCATCGCCGCCTCCGCCCGGTCCAGGGGTGCGGCCACCATCGCGAATCCGTCCCCCTCCCCGGCCCCGAGCTCCGCCCGGACGGCTTCGACCTCGTCGCGGGTGATCCCGTAGGCTGGAAGCTCGTCGGAGTGGAAGATCCCGCCGACCCCCGCCCTCTTCGCCCGGTCCGATAGCTCCGAGCCGAGCCTCCGGCCTGGCTGGATCTCCATCCCGATGAGCCCAGCGAAGCCCAGAAGCTTCACCCCCAGGACGACGCCCCCCTTCCTTAGGGCGGCGCGGACCACCTTCGACTCGGCGGATCCAAAGATCCCGGTGAGGTCGGCGACCCGGTCGCCGACCCGCGCCCGTCGGCGGAGGAGCTCGTCCCTGATCTTCAGGAGGTTGTGCTGCCGGCTCGCCTCCACCGCCACGATCGTCTCGATCAGGTTCAGGTCCTGGACCCCCTTGATCTCCACCCGAGCCCCGTCCCGGATCGAGACGTTGACGTCCTGGCGGATCGTCCCCAGGCCTCTCTTCACCCTCCCCGTCGACCGGAGGATCATCCCGAGCCGACCGGCGACCTCCCGGGCGTGCGAGGGGGAGACTATGTCGGGAGAGGTGCAGATCTCGACGAGGG
This sequence comes from Methanosarcinales archaeon Methan_01, assembly GCA_001602645.1. Classification (GTDB taxonomy): domain Archaea; phylum Halobacteriota; class Methanosarcinia; order Methanotrichales; family Methanotrichaceae; genus Methanocrinis. The sequence goes on along the minus strand of LUYE01000015.1, from coordinate 60,029 downwards.
GTATCCCCAACCGGTCGAGGGAGTAGACGACCTCGTCGCCCCGATCCTCGACGATCCGGGCCGCCTCCTCCTCAAGGCAGATCGTCTCCACCCCGACCCTCCCGCAAGAGGTGTCGATCGAGCCGTGAGAGGCGAGGTAGGCGGTCCTCTGGAAGCCCGAGGTGTTGGAGCCGTCGATGACGATCTTCCTCATGGTGTGGACCTCGTCCGCGATCTTCATCGAGAGGAGCCTCGATACGACCAGCCCGATCTCCAGGGCCTCGGGGTTCAGCTCGCTGGGGGGCTCCTCGTCTGCCTCCACCAGGCAGGTAGTATCGTAAGAGTTGTAGATGAACTTCCGGGTGACCAGAACCTCTTCCAGGGCGGCCCTGTCGATCTCGCCGAGCTCGCTTCGCGCCGGTCGCAGGTACCTGAAGAACTGATGATCCGACTCCTCCACCTCTCGGATCCTGGTGGGGCAGCCGCAAAAGAGCTTGGCCGCGGTATCGAGCTGCTGGTGGATCTCGATGCCGCAGACCAGACCCAGGGAGGCGTAGTCCAAGCTTTCAGGCATAGAAGGACGACCCTACCTCCAGGGTTAAATAAGATCTCCCTCAGTCGGTGCCGGGTGCCCGGGGCGGCCTCACCCTCTTGACCGCCTCCCGGATGTCCTCGGCCTTCACCGTCTTCCTCTTGGCGTGGTTAGCCCATTCGACGGCCTCCTCCGCCACCTCCATCCCGTAGCTCTCGAGAACTTCTGCCAGGGCGTCCCTCGCCCCCTCGCTGACCCTTTTTGCCCCAGCCTCGCGGATGAGTCTGCTGACCGGTGCCACTGGAAGTATCGGCATATTTGCTCCTCTCCTAAGATCGAATCCGGCTCTTACAGGAAGAAAAAGGATTTTACCCCTTCCTTCTCCGACTAAAGAGCCTATTAGATACCAGGTTGTCCCTCAGGTCTCTATATATAATTTACGTAAACTGGTGGGCAAAATTATACCAGAAAATCAAAGAAAAATGAATTTATAAGCATATTTGGCCAAAATCCCCACAACGACAGTTTATTTTCATTCCAAGGGGGTTCCGTCTAGGGAAAAAGATCCACCCATCTCGGCCCGTCCCGACCCCTCCGCCGGGCCAGAGATGAAAAGGGTTATTTAGGTTTCGGGACGAGGGGAGGGTTGGAATCGGGGTGGCGGAAGATGGATCATAAGATCGAGAGGGCTGTCGTCTACGACGGCCCCGAGGATACCTACGGCCCCTGCGGGTGCGGCATGGACATGGCGATACTCCCGGTCCTCCTCCCAAAGATCTGGTTTGAGGACGAGTTTCCGATCGTCGCCGACGACCACGAGTTCTGCCGGGGGCTGGACTGCAGGAGGGTGATGGGGCTCAGCTGCAACAACATCTTCGAGCACGAGATGGGGGGCGTAACCTACCTCGCCAACTTCTCCTGCTGCAGAGAGTGCGCCGATCGGGCCGTGGATGAGGGGTACGCCGTCTGGGCGGAGAAGGGCTACCCGATGGTGTTGAGATGAAACGCCCTTTGGAGGCCAAGAGAAGGAAGGGGGGATGCATCTGAAGTACGTCGTCTACGCCACCGCCGACTGTCCCCGGTGCGAGCAGGTCAAGAGGGTCCTCGCTGGCTGGGGGGTCGAGTTCGAGACGGTGGATATGGCCACCGCCGAGGCCCTGACGGAGCTGCGGGTCAACGGGGTCTTCACCCTCAGCGCCCCAGTCCTCATGGCGGGGGAGGAGTTCTACACCATCGAGGAGCTCTTCGATGGCGACGCCATCCGGGACCTGGAGGCGATGGGGCTTCGGGGATGACCAGACGAGCCCTGATTGGCCCATTTTCTTCAGAACTCCATCCCGCGGACCCTTTTAATGTCGAAGATCGCGGTCTTGGCGACGTGCATCACCGCGAAGGTCCCGGCCTGGATCGGATCGGTCACCACCAGGTCTGCGTGACGCGGTACAGAGCCGGCCATCTTGAGGGCGATCACCGGGATCCCCTCCTCCTGGAGCCTTTTGACCTCGTCGGAGATCCTGCCGCCCATGAGGGCTCCCGCCAGGACCAAGACCGAGGCCCTGTGGAGCCGGCCCACGGCGTTGACGGCTTCGGCTATGGGATCTTCTCCCACCAGAGGGATCGTGTCGACGCTGATCCTCTCTCCCCGGAGGTTGTGCCGATCCGCCTCGTTGACGGCCCCGACGGCCGCCTGGGCGACCTGGGCACCTCCCCCGATGATGATCACCCTCGAGCCGTATATCTCGTCGAAGGACTGGTGGACGGAGACCTCCATCACCGAAGGGAGGGCCTCGAGCTTCTCCACCATCCCTGAAGCCAACTGATCGATCTCCATGTAGACGGTGGCCTTCCCCCCGTGGACGCCCCGCTCCAGGACGAACTGCTGGGTGTATTCGATGTTCCCGCCGAGGCTGGCGACGACCCCGGCTATGTCCCTCAGCACCCCGGGCCTGTTCTCGCAGATCAGGTTCAATGCAGTGCTCATGATAACCTCATAGATGAAGACGCTCCGGCGAATCTCTTCGCCATCCTCCACCATTACTCAACTGGTAAACTTTAATATGACGAGTGAGTACTCGTCATCTGATGGAGTTTTGTCCCGATTGTAAAAGCATAATGGTCCCGTCGGACGGCGTCCTGATCTGCCGGAGGTGCGGCAAGAGGTTGGAGATGAAGAAGGGCGACAACCTGGTCAGCAGGACCGAGCAGAAAGAGCGCAGGATGACGGTGATCGAGGATTCCGAGGCGGCGGGGCTTCCCACCACCAAGTACAAGTGTCCGGAGTGCGGGAACGACACCGCCTACTGGTGGCTCCGGCAGCTGCGTTCTGCCGACGAGAGCGAGGTCCGCTTCTTCAGATGCACAAAATGCAATTTCACCTGGAGAGAGTACGACTGAGGGGATAATCTATATTTAAGATAAAATTGTTCTCTCCGACGGAGGGGCTACGAGGATGTTCAAGGCAGTGATAAGCGCAGAAACCCTGCGGGATGCTGTGGAGGCGGTTTCGTCTCTTGTCGACGAGGTGAAGTTCACCCTGTCAGAGAACGGCGTTGAGCTGAAGGCTGTGGACCCCGCCAACGTGGCCATGGTCTCCTTCCGGCTAAACTCCGAGGCCTTCGAGTACTTCAAGGCGACGCCCGGAGAGATCGGCGTCGACCTGGTGAGGCTCACCGACGTCCTCTCCATGGCCGAGAGGGGCGAGAACGTCACCCTCGAGCTGGACGAGGAGAACCACAAGCTGAAGATAGGGGTGAACTCCCTCTCCTACACCTTGAGCCTCATCGACCCGAGCGCCATAAGAAAAGAGCCGCGGGTGCCGGAGCTGGATCTTCCCGCCCACGTCATCCTCCCCGGGGCCCATCTCCGGAAGGCGGTCAGGGCCGCCGAGAAGGTCTCTGACCACGTCGTCCTCGGCGTCACCGACGACCCCGAGGACCAGTTCTACATGGAGGCCAAGGGGGATATCGACTCCCTCAAGCTGAAGATGCCGGGGGCGGAGCTTTTGGGGCTGAAGCCCGGAAAGGCGAGGTCCCTCTTCTCCTTGGACTACCTCGCCGACATGAGCAAGGCGATCGGCAAGGCCCAGGAGGTGAAGCTGGAGATGGGGGTTGACTACCCCCTGAGGATCAGCTTCAAGCTCGGCCAGGGGGTCGAGATCAACTACCTTCTCGCTCCGAGAATCGAGCAGGAATGAGCCTCGCCGACTACCCCTTCTCCCAGGAGGCGGCGGCGAGGGTGAAGGAGGCTGGCTACTCCCTGGAGGGGCTCCTGGAGGAGCCGAACCAGGAGCCCAGGCTCTCCCGTCTCGTGAGGAGGAGGGCGCAAGACCGGGTCCTGGGGGCGGTGAGGGGGGAGATCCCCGAGGAGAAGACCCACCCTCTGGCGGAGCTTCTATCCTACCCCCTGGCGAGGGTGATGGTCTCCTGCCTCGACGACGACCTCCTCTCGAGGAGGTACGCCCTCGCCGAGGCGAAGCTCGCAAGCCGGAAGATGGCCCGCGAGGATCTCGCCAGCCTTATCCTCCTCGCCCACGACCTGGATCTCCACCCCCAGGCTGATCAGGACTGCCTCCGCGTCCCCTTCTCCGACTACCTGAAGGCGGCGGCGAGGATGAAGAGCCCCGGCTGGAAGCTCGTCAACCGCTCCCTGGAGGCGGGCTGGGTCTCGATCACCGGCTCCGAGCTGGCCCGGCTCCTGGAGGAGAGGGCTCGGGACCGGGTCGCGAGAGGGCTTCCCCTGAAGGTATCCCAGGAGGTGTGCGAGAAGCTCCGGCCAGACCTGGGCCAGGTGGAGGAGGAGCTCCGGGCGAAGCGGGCGGAAGAGAGGGTCGACCTCGGGGAGGTGACCGAGGAGGCCTTCCCCCCCTGCATCCGCGGTTTCCTCAGCCAGGTGGCCGCGGGCGCAAACCTCGCCCATACCTCGCGGTTCGCCCTGACGACCTTCCTCCTCGCCGTGGGGATGAAGGTCGACGAGGTCGTCGGGATCTTCAACAGAAGCCCCGACTTCGACGAGGAGAAGACCCGCTACCAGGTGGAGCACATCGCTGGCAGAGGAGGTACGGCCTACAGGCCCCCCTCCTGCGCCACCATGGCCACCTACGGCAACTGCCCCGGGATGGACAGCCTCTGCCGGTGGGTGAACCATCCCCTCAGCTACTACGAGCGAAAGCTGAAAAGGGGCGGTGGTGGGTGAGAGGTCCTTTTGAGTACAGGCGGATGAAGCGCGGCGAGGAGACTATGGTCTATAACCTCGCCCTTCGGGTCTTCGAGGAGTTTGTCGCACCTCAATTTTCCGAAGAGGGCGTCCGCGAATTTCGTAACCACATAGACCCCCACATAATTCTGCGTCGATCGCAGTCTAACCACTTCATCCTGATAGCTACGACCGAAAAAGAGATCGCCGGAATGATCGAGATTCGTAACGTCGGCCACGTCACCCTCTTCTTTGTTGACGGCGAGTTCCAGTGCGAGGGCATCGGCCGCGAACTCTTAAAGAAGGCTCTGGAAATTTGCCGGAGAGGAGATCCCGAAATTACGACGGTCACCGTCAACTCAGCGCCCAACGCTGTTGAGATCTACGAGAGGCTAGGTTTTCGTCGGGCCGGACCCGAAAGGTGCGTGGATCACATCCGGTCTGTGCCCATGGTCCTCGACCTCTTCGACACCAACCTCAATCGACCATCGGCAGAGTGAAGCAGAAGGTGCTGCCTTCGCCCTCCTCCGACTCGACCCAAATTCGGCCGCCGTGGACCTCTATGATCCTCTTGACGATGGCGAGCCCCGCCCCGGTCCCCTCCCCCTCCGGATCGGCCTTGTAGAACAGCTCGAAGACCTTCTCCTGCTGGCCGGGATCGATCCCGATCCCGTTGTCTCGGACGAAGAAGACCGTCTCTTCGTCATCTTTTCGCCATCCCACCTCCACTCGGGGGCGGGGCTGGTCGGCCGAGTATCTTATGCCGTTCTCGATCAGGTTTACGAGCGTCTCTCCGATCCTCAGCCGGTCGACGTGGACGATGGGCCATTCTTCAGCCAGAGAGATCTCGACCCCCCTCGACCTCGCCATCTCCGAGATCGAGCCGAGGGCGTCACCGACGATATCTTCGAAGGGCACGTCCTCCGGGGGGTTTGCTACCCGGCCGATCCGAGAGAGCCGGAGGGTATCCTGCAGCAGGTAGTCCATCTTCTCGACGGCATCGGAGATCATCTCGATGTCGGCGTCGATCTTCTCACCGTCCCGATCTCGCACATCCTCCTGGAGAAAGCCGAGAAATCCCTGGATGGTGACGAGAGGTGACCGGAGGTCGTGGGAGACGGTGTAGGCGAACCTCTCCATCTCGGCGTTCTTCGCCTCCAGCTCTCTCGTCCTCTCCAAAACCCTGATCTCCAGCTCGTCGTGAGCCTTCTGCAGCACCATTTCTGCACGCTTCCGATCGGTTATATCCCGGATCGACTCGATCGCGCCCACGATCCGTCCCTCATCGTCAAAGAGGGGAGATGCTGTCCCAAAGAGGTAGGCACCTTTTCCACCATAAAGGGATGGAACGAAGACCTCGCCGAAGACGGTGTCCCCCATCCGTTTGATGTAATCATACTCGTCCCTCAATCCGTCATCGTCTAAAAATATATGATCGATGAGTATGGGCCTATTAAAACCATAAAAGGGCACTCCATAGGCGTAATCGCCCTCCCCGATGATCTCCTCGTTTCGAACGCCCGTCATATCCTCGATCGCCCGGTTCCACGCGATCACCCGTCTGTCCTCGTCTACGACGAAGGTGGCGTCCGGAAGGAAGCCGATTATGTCCATCAGACGCTTGTAGGCGCGGCGAAGCTCTTCATCCAGCTTTTTCTGCTCGGTGATGTCCTGACCCACCGACTGGAACTCGACGAGTTCACCCGAGTCGTCGAAGATCGCCCGATCGGTCCACCTCTGCCAACGGACCAGCCCGCCCGGGAGGACGACCCGGTGCTCGTAGCTGGTTAGAGGGGACTTTCGGGAGAGGGACGAGAACTTCTGGCGGGCCATCTCCAGATCCTCCTCCGGGATCAGAGGCGTGAAGGCGTGGCCGATCAGATCCTCACGAGTCTTGCCGAAGTAGCGGCAGTAGGCGTCGTTCGCGAAGGTGAATACCCCATCGGGCCGGAAACGACAGATGAGGTCGGTCTGATCCTCGATGATGGTCCGATAGAACCTCTCGCTCTCCCTCAGCGCCTCCTCCATCTCCTTCCTCTCGGAGATGTCCACGATGATCCCCCTCAGCCCCGAAGGGTGGCCATCTCGGATTATGGGGGCGGTTTTAACGATGGACGGGAAGGTACTGCCGTCTTTTCTCTTCATTAGAAGCTCATAGTCCGGACAGACTCCCCTCAAAGCGAGCCGGAAGCCCCCTTCCAGCTCATCAGGGTCGACGTTCACGATCACGTCAAAGATGGTGAGGCCTCGCCTGAGGTCTTCGGGGGAGTATCCAAAGACCTCCAGGCCTTTCTGGTTGTAGAAGGTGACCCGGCCCTCGAGATCGAGCTCGAAAGCGATCAGGGGCAACAAGCCCGCTAGCTCCCGATATCTGCTTTCGCTATCCTCCAGCGCAGCCTCAGTCCACTTGCGGGAGGTGATGTCGTAGAGGACCCCCTCGACTTTGGCGGGATGTCCTGGCCCTTCACAGACGATCTGGACCAGCTCGTGGACCCAGGCGACTTCGCCGTCCTTGCGGACGATTCTATACTCGTTCTCCGATATGTTCAAAGAACCGGCTCTGGCCCCATCCATCTTCGGTCTCAGCCAGAGGAGTTCGTCGGGGTGGATTATCTGATACCAACTCGGGTTTCTGGAGGAGATCGCCTCTGGGGTGTAGCCGGTGATCTCTTCTACCTTTCCGCGGATTGAGGTTGGAACGAAATCCAGGGAGCTGGAAAATGTCATCGCCGGAAGGCTCTGAAGGAGGGCGCTGTGCCGCTCGTCCAGCTCCCGGCGGAGAGACCGCTCCCTTCTGAAGGCCACCGCCGTCCGGATCCGATGGGCGAGGTCCGAGGACATGACGCCTCCGTCTCTTCCCTTAAAACAGTATTCTGCCCCGCATTTCATGGCCTCGGAGATCGCCCCCTCGCCAACGTCGATGAGAAGGATGAAGGGGATCTCAGGATCTTTGGAGCGGACCTTCTTCAGAAGGTCGATGCCGCCCGTCGAAGAGTCGGTGACGACGACGTCGTAGAAGGAGCCCTCCAGCTTCTCGATCGCCTCCGCCGCCGACCCGACGATCTCGAAATTCATATCCTCGAACTTTGAGATATCGAGCCCATCCCCAACGAACAAACACCGGATGGAGCTCTCCTCTGGCCTTCGGCTTTTGTCATGAAATTGCGACCTGGCGACTCCCCCAATAGATGTTTTTGCTCGTGCTCTCCCCCTACAGGCATCGCTTTATAAACGAGAATATGACTCCGTTATAGATTATCTGAACTCAAGTTAAAACGGATTACATGCATATAAAAATAGCCATAATGGCTTTTGAGGATGGTTCTCTCTTGATTTGAGCTATGCTTTTGCTTGGAGTCTTGGAGACACCAACCAGCGCCTCCATGAAGGCCCGGACCGGATCCCGATCTCTCTTATCAGGACGGGCAAAAAAGAGGATCTCGTCCTCCGCCATCTTCCCCGTGGCGAGGCCCGTCTCCTCCGCCGCCTCCAAAAGACCGAAGCCCAGATCCGCTCGGCCAGCTGAACGTTCGCCGAGGACTGTGGGAACCCCTCGTCGAGCATCTCGAACAACCGATGACGGGCTTCCCCGTACCGGCCATTGCCAGAAACCCTCCAGCCACAGTTATTAGGTAGGTGGGTCTCACCGAGACCTAGCTAGCGGATAGGCTTGGAGACTGTGAGATAAGATATGCTGAAGGAAAAAATATAAAATGCATGAATTCAGCTTCGCCCCCTAACCGCACGACTTCGCGGTTGAGGACGAGCCGGGATCAGACCTTCAGCCACTCTCAGACTTTCAGCCATGTGGCGAAGGCGAGATATTCCGCGCCACGGCGTTGGAGGCGCTTGTTGGGACTTCTCCCCATATGCACACGTATTCCGACTTCACATACACCGGTCCTTTCCGCAGATCCTCCTCAAGCCGCTGAAGACCTTCTTCGAACTGAACATCATCAATGAACCGAAGGCACGAAAAAGCCTTCTCCCGGTAGGGCGTAACATCGACAAGGCGCGATGTTTTTTTGATCTCACGAGTAGCCAGATTGATGAAACCCACTTGACCCATGACGTCGAGCAACTCAGCGACTGTATGGTATCGTGCGATGTCCACTTCAGCGGTCGATGGCCAATACCGCGAAAGCGGTACCCTTCTCCGAATCATCTCGGTCGAATCCGTGAATGTGCATATCCATCCACCAGGGCGGAGAACTCGAAAACTCTCCTCAAAGTAATTCCTGGGCCTGGGCACATGATGGATCACGTTGACCGAGAACAGAAGGGCGAAGAAAGCATCCCCGAATGGGATATTCTCGGCCGATCCCTGGCAGACCCTAAGCCGGGAATGAACAGGCGCATGCTGCCGCATGCCTTCGGAAGGCTCGACGCCCCACCCAGCACAGCCAGCCGAATCGATGAGGGCGTGGATGTGGTTGGCTGTGCCACAGCCGACCTCCAACACCTTGGACGCGGGAGTGATTGAACAGAATGACTGCAACTCGGCAATCACGTGCTTACTCGCCCTCCGGCTGCGAGCGTATACATCCGCCATGGCATTGTAATCAGTCTTCATCTTCTTCTGCCCCAACGACAAAGAAAGGTTTAGAGAACATCGCTCTTGAGGAGCGATCCGAGGGACTCCAGGAAGGTCCGGACCGCATCCCGATCTATCTTATCGGGACGGGCAAAAAAGAGTATCTCGTCTTCGGCCACCTTCATCGCGGCGAGGCTAGCCTCCTCCGCCGCCTCCTGGGCGGCGAAGCCGAGGTCGGCGCGGTCCGCCTTCACAGAGCCGGCGACGGCGGCGTGGGTCCGGGCCCGACCGACAAATCCGACCGACGAGTGGCCCGCCTCCTCCAGAACTCTCCCGAATATCCGGCTCATCTCCGAGTCCCTGGTCCAGCCCAGGACCCGTCTCTCCTCTATCCCCTCCAGCTCGAGAAGTTCAGGATCTTTCGCCATGATCACCAGCTCTCTGCGATAGCCGCCGATCGGCTCGAGGACCGCCTCGTCCCAGACGGGGTCCAGCCCCACAGACCGCGAGACGACTGCTATATCCGCGACGCCGTCCTCTGCCGAGATGGCGCCGCAGCGGCTCCCGGTGGGGACGAACCGGACCGGGAAGGGGAGGGCGGCGAAGAGAGTTTCGAGCCGGGGGCAGTCCTCCCCCTCCAGGAGGAGGGAGGCCTTCTGGACGTCGCCGAATAGATGGACCGTCACCTCCTCCCCCCGGTCGAGGAACTCGACGGAGCTTGGGATATCGACGACGCCGTCGGCGGCGGCGAGGGTGGTGATGGAGCCGCTCCCCTTGTCTACGGGGTAGACCCACCCCCCGACGACCGCCACCGCCAGCATCTGCCGCCGGCCTTCGGACCGGACGGGCCTCGCGAGCCTGCCGGTCGCCGAAGGCGCGAGGTGCTCCGTCCCCACCGCACTCCGGATGGCCGGGGCCGCCAGGAGGCCGAAGACGGTGAGGGCGCTCGTAGGGTATCCGGGAAGGCCGATGAAGGGCTTCTCCCCGACGGACCCGAAGAGGGTCGGCTTTCCGGGCTTGAGGTTGATCCCGTGAAATACGACCTCGCCGACCTCCTCAACGACCCGATAGACCATGTCCCCTACCCCGGCGGAGGTGCTGCCGGAGACGATGACGAGGTCAGACTCCTCGGCCATGGCGAGGAGCCCCTCGGCCATCCTATCGCAGTCATCGGGCAGAATTCCCCAGATCCAGGGGGTTCCGCCACACTCCTCCACGGCCGCTGCTATCGAGTAAGAGTTAATGTCGTAGATCTGGCCCGGGGAGAGCCCCGAGCCGGAGCCGGGAGGGACGAGCTCATTCCCGGATGAGGCGACCGCCACCTTGAGAGATCGGACCCTCACATCCCTCCGGCCCACCGCCGCCAAAAGGCCGATCTCCCGGGCCGAGAGCCTCCTCCCAGCAGGGAGGACCGTCTCGCCCATGGCGACGTCTCCCCCGGCCCGGTGGGTGTTCTCCCCGAAGTGGACCGGCCGCCTTATGAGGAGAGATGAGCCGTCTACCTCGGAGTGCTCGACCATGACGACGGCGTCGGCGCCAGCGGGCATCATCGAGCCGGTGGATACCTCGACAGCCTCGCCCTCGCCGACGGCCAACTCCGGCGCCCGTCCCATGGGGACCCGGCCGATGAGGGAGAAGGCAATGGGCCGATCCTCCCTCGCCTCTACGGTCTCGGAGGATCTGAGGGCGTAGCCGTCCATGGCGGCCCGGTGGAAGCCGGGGACGTCGATTCCCGACGCCACCCTCTCGGCAAGGACCCGGCCGGCGGCCCTCTCCAGGGGGACGGTCTCGAAGCTGGCCGTCAGCGGGCGGCCGAGGACGACCCTCCTCGCCTCGTCGAGGGAGAGGAGGGTGTGAAACTCCTTCTGCATGGACGTCGATCTTTGGGAGACCGATATAAAATCTAGCTCCCTCGATTCAGACCCTGGCCACCTTTCGCCTCAGGAAGTGGTCCGCGAGGACTAGGGCCACCATCGCCTCCGCCACGGGGACGATCCTCGGGGGGATCGAGGGGTCGTGCCTGCCTCTGATATCGATCTCCACCGCCTCCCCCGTCGATAAGTCCACCGTCCTCTGGGGTCTGGAAATCGATGGCGTCGGCTTGACAGCGATCCTGCAGATTATCGGCGCCCCCGTCGATATCCCGCCGAGGATCCCTCCGACGTTGTTCGTCTCAAACCTTGGTCCCTCCTGCCCGGGGAGGATGGGATCGTTCATCTCGCTTCCGCGCATCCGGGCAGCCTCAACCCCCGCGCCGATCTCGACGGCCTTGACCGCCCCGATCCCCATGAGGGCGCGGGCGAGGTCTCCGTCGAGCTTATCGAAGACCGGCTCCCCCAGCCCCGGGGGAACGCCGACGGCGACGATCTCGGCGATCCCCCCGAGGCTGTCGCCGGCCGCACGGGCCGCCTCGATGGCCCGGACCATCTCTTCAGCAGCCAACGGGTCGGGGCAGCGGACGGGGTTCCTCTCGGCCGCCTCCCTCAGGCACCATGGATCCTCGCCATCCGGAAGGTCGGCCCGGACGCCCCCGAGCTCCAGGACGTAGCCGACGATAGAGATCCCCTCGACGGCGAGGAGCCTCTTCGCGACGGCCCCGGCAGCAACCCGCCCGACCGTCTCCCTCGCCGAGGCTCTCCCCCCGCCCCGGTGGTCCCGGATCCCGTACCGGGCGAGGTAAGGCCAATCGGCATGGCCCGGCCTCGGCCGGTCTCGCAGGGCGTCGTAGGCGCTCGATTTCGCATCCTTGTTCCAGACGAGCATCGAGATGGGAGTTCCCGTCGTAACCCCATCGAAGGTGCCGCTCAGAATCTCGACTCGATCCTCCTCCTTCCGCTGGGTAGAGATGAAGCTCTGCCCCGGACGCCTCCGGTCCAGCTCCCTCTGGACCTCCTCCACGGATAAGGCCAGACCTGCGGGGCAGCCGTCGACGACGGCCCCGACGGCCCGGCCGTGGCTCTCGCCCCAGGTGGTGATCTTGAAGATGGTGCCGAAAGAGTTCCCTGCCATGATAAAAACGTAAACCCGAACGGATATCTCTTTTTGGTCTCGGGGACGTTCTCGAACAGGCCTGACGATAGCACCCTCCAAAAAGCTTATACAAACAGGTCTTGAAGGACGACAAAATGAGCTACCTCGAAGATCTGAGAGAAAGGGGTAGGGATGCAAACCCCTTCTTCAAACTGATGGGGATCGAGGTCGCCACGTTCGGCGATGGGAAGGCCGAGCTTCAGATGGAGGTGAGGCCCGAGATGCTGAACGGGGCGGGGTGGATGCAAGGGGGGATCTACGCCGCCCTCGCCGACGAGGCGATGGCCATCGCCCTCTTCACCCTCCTCGATCCGGGCGATCGCATCGCGACGATATCCGAGACCACCTCCTACCTCCGAGGGGTGCGGAAGGGGAGGATTGCGGCCGCCGGAAAGGTGGTGAGGATGGGCCGGCGGGTAGCCTTCGCCGAGGGGAGGGTGATGGCAGACTCGGCAGACGGCCCCGTCCTCACCCAGACGTCGGCATCCTTCTCGATCATCCGGGGAAGATGAGGTGTGGGACGAGGACGAACGTCTCCGGGCTGAGAGACCCGGAGACGGTGGTTCGGCGGGGGGATATCGAAGACCTTATGACCGATGACCAGAGGTTAAGTCCGGGCCAGAGGTGTTGATGAGGCGGATGAACCTGGAGAGGCAGACCCTCCTGCGGGTCGTCGTCATCGGCGGCGGCATCGGCGGAGCGGAGCTCTTGAGAAACGCCGCCACAAAGGAGGGGCTGGAGCTGGTCCTCATCGAGCCGAAGGATAGGATCGAGTGCCAGGCCCTCTACCCCGACTACCTCGGCGGCGAGATCGGGATCGAGGAGATGACCGCCCCCCTCGAGCCCTTCTGCAGGAAGATGGACGTCGTCCACGTCAGGGACCGGGCCCTGAAGGCGGACTTCGCCGATAAGAGGGTGACTTGCGAGAAGAACGATATCGACTACGACGTCCTGGTCCTCGCCCCCGGGGCGGTCCAGAACTACTTCGGGGTAGAGGGGGCGGAGAAGGCCTTCGCCATCAACACCCTGGAGGATACGGTCAAGGCCAGGCGGTTCGTCGAAAAGACCCGCCCGAAAAAGATCGCGATAATTGGGTCGGGGCCCACCGGGATAGAGACGGCCTGCTTTCTTGCAGATAACACCAGCTGCAAGATATTCGTCGTCGAGATGATGGACCGGCTTCTGCCGACCCTCTCTCGGAACGCCTCCATCCTGATGGAGAAGATCCTGGCGGGAAAGGGGGTGGAGGTCCTGACGAACAAACGGGTCGAATCGATCCAGGATGGCAGCGTCACCTTCGCCGACGGCACAGCCCTGGACTGCGACATGACCATCTGGACGGCGGGGATCGGGCCCGCGCCCCTGATCGAGAGCCTCGACCTGCCAAAGAAGAATGGATGGCTCCTCGCCGACCAGTACCTGAGGGTCGAGGGGCGAAAGGATGTCTTCGCCATCGGAGACTCTGCCTGGATCGAGATCGACGGGAAGCTCGCCACCAAGACGGGGATGGAGGCGGAGATCCAGGCGAAGCACACCGCCAGGAACCTGGCGAGGGTCGCGAAGGGCGACGCCCTCAAGCCCTACTCGATCAGGGCTTCCACCGACAGCCCCGTAGCCCTCATCTCGACGGGGTGCGGCTGCGCCGTCGGGATATACGGCGACCTCTGCGTCCCCATCCCCAAGAGGATCATCTACACCTTCAAGAGCTGGATCGACAAGTCCTTCGTGAAGAGGTTCAAGTAAGAACCCCGTTTGGGGGGGGCGGAAAAGCTCAGGCCAGATGATCTGGCCTTGCTTATTGCCAAAAACCCCTCGATGGATGGGGGCCGCCCCCAAATCGAGGGTGAGAAGCAGAAACAAATTTTGAGGGGGCGAAGAGCCCCCCTGAACGCGAGGACGCCTCCAAGAAGGCGTCACCGGGCCGCCTTGGCGACCCGCTCTACGCTGTCCTTCCTGTTCATGGCGAAGCTTCGAACATCGCCCTTCGAGGCGGCGATGATCTCGTCGGCGAGACAGCTGGCCGCCGAACGCTTGGACTTGAAGGCCGACCTCTGGGCTCCGGTGGAGATGAAGTTCAGGGCGACGTCCACCCTCCTCTGGGGGGCGGTGTCGACGGCCTTGGGGACGGTTATCCCGCCGTACTTGAGACGGACCACCTCTTCCCGAGGGCCGGCGTTGGAGATCGCCTTCGCAAAGACCGAGAGGGGGTTCTCCTTCGTCCTCTGGTGGACGATGTCGAAGGCCTCTTCGACGATCTTGTAGGTCTTCATCTTCTTGCCGGTGTTGTCCTCCCCCTGCATCATCTTGTTGATGAGCCGCTCGACGATGTGCTGCTCAGACTTCTTGAACTGCTGTCTTGCATGCCTGCCGCCAGAATGCATGACGACCGTCGGACGGAGGTTGAAATAGCGCTTTATGCTCTGGTCCGCCACCTCGATCTCCTCGGGGTCCCATTTGTTGAAGATCTTAACGCTCACGGTATCACCTTACGGGCTTCTCCTTCCGCCCCGAGACCATCTCGTTCAAGGCCACGTTGTTGACGGCGACGACCTGGAACCGGACGCCTGGGATATCGCCCTTGGCTCCGCCCATCCTGCCGCCGATCCTCTCCACCACGACCTCGTCGTGCTCGTCTATGAACCCGATGGCACCGTCCCCCGGACAGAAGGCGGTGACCTGTCTTCCGTTCTTGATCAGCTGTATCCGGACGCACTTCCTGATGGCGGAGTTCGGCTGTTTGGCCTCGACGCCGACCTTCTCCAGGACGATGCCTCGAGCCCGCGGCGCGCCGCCCAGGGGGTCTGCCTTGACGTTCAGCTTCAGTACCCTCCGGCTGTAGTTCAGATCTTTCCACCGGAAGCTCTTGCGGTCGCTCTCCAGTTTCCTGGCCGCGTACATTCCCTTTCCCATTATTTCACCTAGTTGAATGCTATGTCCATCGCCAACCGTTGGCCCCATCCGACCTCAGTCGAGCGCCGGCTTTTTTTACTGGATGATGATGTCATCAACGCCGTGATGCCTCGAAGAGAGCATCTTGGCCTTTAATATGTTGCGGCCGTCCCGGCCTATGGCGATGCCCTTGTCCCTATTTGCTACTTCTACATAAGCCAATCGCTTATTGTTTTTCGAGACGATCGTCACGTTCTTTATCGAGGCGGGCTGGAAGACGTTCTCCAGGAACTCCTTGACATCGTCGCTGTGCTCCACGATCTCGATCTGCTTTCCTATCGACTTCTTAACCCGGTTGATGTTGCTGCCCTTCCTCCCGATGGCAGCTCCCATGTCTCCCTTCTTGATGACGAATATAATCCGGTCGTTCTCGTCGTCGATGATGCAGTCTCTCGCGACGCCGCCGGTCAAGCTTTCGAAGAGGGCGATGTACCTGATCCCTTCGGTGGTAAGCTTGAACTCACTCATCCTCGTTACCCCTGATCTCCCTCAGGAGCGCCATGATCTCCGATTCGCCGGGCTCTATCACCGCCAGAGCCGCGACCGAGAAGGGCTTTCCGCAGGCTGAGCCCAGATCCTTTCCCCTTCCCGAATAGCTGTAGACGGGGACGTCGGCCTTCTTCAGCTCGACTGCCACCTCTTCCGGGCAGTCGATGGCGCTGATGAAGAGCTTTGCCTGCCCTTTGGTCCCGGCCTCCAGGGCGAGATTTGAGCCGAGAACAACTTTACCGGTTCTGATCGAACTTCTGAGCGCTCTATCAATATTTATCATCCTTTTACCTCATCGTTTTGCGACCAACTGAACGTCGCCCGTTCCCAGCTGGATCGGCTGGCCTACAATGACGTTCTCAGTCACTCCCCTGAGATCGTCCACGTCTCCCCGGACCGCGGCGTCGAGGATGTGGTTGACCGTCACCTCGAAGGCGGCCCGCGCGAGGACGCTCGCCTTCTCCCCCGAGACGCCGTGGCGGCCTATCTGCTTCACCTCGCCGTCGCAGGTCATGATGTCGGCCACCAGCATGATGTGCCTCACATCGACGGAGAGGCCCTGTTCTCTCAAAGTGTCGGTGGCCTCGTTTATTATGGCGTTTCGAGCCGCCTCGATCCCCAGGACATCGCCTATCTCGGTTATATTATTTGTTTTCGTCCTGGTAGGGTCGACCCCCTTGAACTGGATGACGTCCTTGAGGGCCGAACCCTCGGTGTAGAGGACGTACTCGTCCCCCTCCTTCCTGATGACGACCCTCTTTATCCCCTCGATCCCCTTGAGGGAGATCGTCTTGATCTTCTCGACAAGCTGGAGGAGGTCCCGGTAGGAGGGCTCCGGCGGCGTCATTATGATCTGGTTCCCGTGCTGATCCGCCGAGAGCTTCGTCCCCTCCGCGAGCCTCTCCGCCACCTCCTCCGCGGCAATCTTCCTCAGGAGAAGGGCCTCTTCGTTGAGGTCGATCACCACGTTCATCTCGGCGAGGTCGGTGGCTATCGACCCCAGGTGGAGGATGTTCGTCGACTCGATCGACCACGCCACCTCTCGGGCGATGTCCCGATCGAGGGCGTACTCCCTCTCAAGGCGGATCGTCATGGTGGGGGTGCTGGGGATCTTCCGGGCGTCGACGATCTCGATCAGCCTCGGAAGGCCGAGGGTGACGTTTATCTCGGCGACTCCGGCGTAGTGGAAGGTCCTCATCGTCATCTGGGTGCCGGGCTCGCCTATCGACTGGGCAGCCACTACTCCCACCGCCTCACAGGGCTCGACCCTGGACCGCTCATAATCGGCGACCACCAGGCCCGCCACCTCGCCGAACTCCTCCTCGGAGACCTCTATCCCCTTCAGCTCCCCCTCCAGGGCCCTTTTTATGCTCTGAGGGAGGGGCAGATCCTCGATCCTCTTCTGGACCTCCTTCTCCGAGAGGCTCATCTTCCCGCCCTCCCGAGGACCCTCTGAACTATTCGATGGACGTTCTCGGGGCTGGCGTAGTCCCTCTTGGAGGCGTCTACCCCGTCCTCACCGTAGTTGAACTGGACGATGATGCCCCTCGTCTCCTTGACGGTCCCGTCGTACTGGACCTCCAGATCCTGGAGGGCGTTGATCAGCCTCCTCTGGAGGTAGCCGCTCTGGGACGTCCTTATCGCCGTATCCACGAGCCCCTCCCTTCCGCCGATGGCATGGAAGAAGAACTCCGTCGGGTTCAAACCCTCCTTGTAGCTGGACTGGACGAAGCCGTGGGCCTCGGCCCCCAGATCTCCCCTCCTGAAGTGGGGGAGAGTCCTCCCGTCGTAGCCTCGGCGGATCCGCTCGCCTCGGACGGACTGCTGGCCGACGCAGGCAGCCATCTGGGTCAGGTTGAGCATCGACCCTCGGGCTCCGCTGACGGCCATCACGACGCCGCTATTGTCGAGCCCCAGGTACCGGCCGGCGATGGAGCCGGCGTTGTCCCTGGCCTTGCCGAGAGTCTGCATGATCCTCATCTCCAGGGTCTCGTCGAGGGTCCTTCCCGGAAGGGGCTCCAGCTCCCCCGCCTGGTACGCCTCGATCAGCTTCGAGACGTTCTCCCTGGCGGCGTTGAGGACGTCCTCGATCTGGTCCTCGGCATCCTTCGGGATGTCCTCGTCGTCGATCCCGAAGCTGAAGCCCGCGAGCATGATCCCCCGGATCGCCATCTGGGTCATCCCGTCGACGAAGCCGGCGCCGACGGTCGGGCCGTACTCCTTGATCACCCTGTCGGTGATCTTCCCCTTGAAGGCGCCGACTGCCGAAGCGTCGATGGTGCCACACCTAATCTGGCCGTCGCGAATCACGACGTAGGCGTCGTTCTCGCAGGCCTCCCTCTTGCAGGCGTCGCAGTTCATGCAGAAGGACGCCTTGAACTCGAGGTTCAGCCCCTTCGGGAGGATGAGGCTGAAGATCTGCTTTCCGGTCCAGTAGGGTTCCCCACCCTCATCAAACCCCTTCGGCTCGGGAAGCTCGAGGTGCGGCAGCTTCTTCAAGACCTCCATCACCTCAAGCCGGTTGATCCTCCGATCGGCGTGGGTCAGGAGGAAGTTGCCGGTGACGTAGTCGTGGATGCCGCCGATGATCGGCCCGCCGAACCTCGGGGACAATATGTTCTCCTGGACCCTCATCAGGATCTCGGCCTCCGCCCTCGCCTCCTCGGTCTGGGGGACGTGGAGGTTCATCTCGTCCCCGTCGAAGTCGGCGTTGTAGGGGGGGCAGACCGCCGGGTTCAGCCTGAAGGTCTTGTAGGGCATGACGATCACCCGGTGGGACATGATCGACATCCTATGAAGGGATGGCTGCCGGTTGAAGAGGACGATGTCCCCGTCCATCAGCTGTCTGTCGACCCTCCATCCAGGCTCGATCTGGTCTGCCACCTCCTCGGCGTTCCTGTCGGTGATCTTTACCCGGCGGCCGTCGGCCCGGGTGACGTAGTTGACGCCGGGGTGCTTATCTGCGCCCCTCCGGACGAAGTCCCGCATCACCTCGATGTTCCTTCCGTTCACCACCAGGGGGACCGAGAGCTCCATGGCGATCTCCAGGGGGACGCCGACCTCGTTTATGCTGAGGTTCGGGTCCGGCGATATGACGGTCCTGGCGCTGAAGTTTACCCTCTTGCCGGAGAGACTGCCTCGGAACCGTCCTTCCTTCCCCTTCAGCCTCTGGGAGAGGGTCTTGAGGGGTCGGCCGCTCCTATGGCGGGCGGGGGGTACCCCTGAGACGGTGTTGTCGAGGAAGGTGGTGATGTGGTACTGGAGGAGCTCCCAGAGGTCCTCGATGATCAGCTGGGGGGCTCCAGCCTCCCGGTTCTCCTGGAACCGCTGGTTGATCCTGATGATGTCGACGAGCTTGTGGGTGAGGTCGTCCTCGCTCCTCTGGCCGCTCTCCAGGGTGATCGACGGCCTCATCGTCACCGGGGGCACCGGCAGGACGGTGAGGAGCATCCATTCGGGCCTGGCGGTGTCGGGGTTCATCCCCATCACCTTGATGTCCTCGTCGGGGATCTTCTCGAACCGATCCCTTATGTCCGAGGGGGTGAGCTTGTGCCCTTCCTCGACGTAAGCGAGGGGCCGCTCGAACTTGATCTCCTGCTGGGGCGAGCCACAGTAGGGGCATACCTTGTGCTTCCGGGCCTCGGCGAAGACCTTGTTGACGACGTCGTCGGTAGTCTGGCCGAGCCGGACGAGGGTCTCAATCTGCTCGAGGTACATCCGCTTCTCATTCTCCAGGAGCATCAGCCTCGAGCAGTCCCGGCAGATCGCCCGGAGGATCTTTCGTATCAATTTAGCAAACCCGACGTGGATGACGGGGGCTATCAGGTCGATGTGGCCGAAATGACCCGGACATTCACCGGGACGTCCGCCACAGGACCTGCATCGGAGACCTGGATCGATCACCCCCAGCCTCGGGTCCATCAGCCCCATCTCGATGGGGAAGCCGTCGTCGTCGTAGGTGTCTGCGGTTATGATCTTCACCACGCTCATCCTCCGGAACTCCTGAGGAGAGATGAGCCCGAAACTGATCTTGCCTATTCTCTTCGGGACGGTCATGTTCACACCTAAACTGCGTCCTCCAGAACCAGCCTGGGGGCGACGCCCAGAGATTTTATCTCGTCCAGCAGGAGCTTGAAGGCGTAGCTCATCTCCACGGGGTATATCTCGGTGTCCGAGCCGCAGACCGAGCAGTAGTCGACGTTCCTCCTTTTATCGTGGATGGCGATCATCCCGCAGCGGCTGCAGACGAGCTCCGTCACCTTGTCTGACTCGTCGACGAGCCGCTCCTTCAGGGCCAGAGCCGCCCCGTGGGCGATCAGGACGTCGCGCTCCATCTCGCCGAACCGGAGGCCGCCCTCCCGCGCCCGCCCCTCCGTCGGCTGCCGGGTGAGGACCTGGACGGGACCCCTCGACCGGGCGTGCATCTTTCCGGCGACCATGTGGTAGAGCTTCTGGTATAGGATCACCCCGACGAAGACGTCGGCCATGATCTGCTCGCCGTTGATCCCGTTGTACATCACCTCCCGGCCGGTGTGGGAGAAGCCGAACTTGGTGAGGGCAGCCCTCATATCCGCCTCCTCCTCCCCCAGGAAGGCGGTGGCGTCGGCGAACCTGCCCTCAAGGGATCCCATCTTCCCCCCGATCATCTCCAGGACGTGGCCGACGGTCATCCGCGAGGGGATGGCATGGGGGTTGACGATAAGATCGGGGACCTGGCCGGACTCGGTGAAGGGCATGTCCGCCGACGGGACGATCAGGCCGATGACCCCCTTCTGGCCGTGGCGCGACGCGAACTTGTCCCCCAGCTCCGGGACCCTCTGGTCCCTCGTCTTCACCTTGGCGAGCCTGTTGCCGTTGGAGGACTCGGTGAGGATCACCGTGTCCACCACCCCCTTCTCGTTAGACCTCATCGTCACCGAGGTCTCGCGCCTCTGCTGGGGGGTGATCCCGAACTCCGTCGGCTCCTCGAGGAACCGGGGCGGCGAGGTCTTCCCAATCAGGACGTCGTTGGGGGCGACCACGGCGTTGGGGTTGACGAGGCCGTCGTCGTCCAATTGCGAGTAGGCCTCCGTCCCCCGCGCACCCCGGACCTCCATGTCGGGGATCTCGAACTTGTCCTCCTGGCCGCCGGGGTACTTCCGCTCCTCCGCCTCCGATACCCGGAAGAAGTGGCTCCGGCCAAGGCCCCTCTCGATGGAGCCCCGGTTGAGGATGAGGGCGTCCTCGATGTTGTACCCCTCGTAGACGAGGACGGCGACGACGAAGTTCTGGCCCGCGGGCCTCTCGTCGAAACCGATGGCGTCGGCGGTCCTGCTCCGGCAGAGGGCCCTCTGGGGGTAATGGAGGTAGTGGCCTCTTGTATCCGGCCGGAGCTTCGTATTGGCCAGCGGCGTCCCCAGACACTGCTTGATCATCCCAGCCCCCATGGTGTTTCGGGGGCTGGCGTTGTGCTCCGGGTAGGGGACGAGGCCGGTGCAGATCCCCAGGACGAGGGAGGGGTCGACCTCCAGGTGGGTGTGATCGAGGGTTATATCCTCCTCCTCGATCGCCACCAGGGCGTTCTCCTCCTCCTCGGCATCGAGGTACTCGACGAGCCCCACTTTGACGAGGTCGTCGAAGGCGATCTCCCCCCTGCGGAGCTTCTCGACGTGCTCCTCGGTGACCATGGAAGCGCCATCCTCCACCACGATGAGGGGCCTTCGGGCTCGGCCGGAGTCGGTGTTGATCAATATCTCGTTCGTCCTCGCGAAGAAGGAGACGTTGATCTGGTTGCTTATCTTGCCGCCCCGCCGGAGCCGCCTCATATCTTTGGCGAGGCTGATGGGGTCGGAATGGGTCCCCACGAACTCCCCGTTGACAAATACCCGCGCCCTACTCATAGCGACCACCTACAGGAACTACCTCCAGATCCAGAAGCATCCTCTTCACGTCCTCGTAATCCTCGACCCCCGTGGAGAGTTCGACCCCCTGGGCGAAGTTCTTGACGAGGCCGCAGTTGGGCCCCTCCGGGGTCTCGCTCGGACAGATCCGGCCCCACTGGGTGGGGTGAAGGTCCCTCGCCTCGAAGTGGGGCTGGGACCGGGATAGGGGCGATATGACCCTCCGGAGGTGGCTTAAGCTCGCCATGTAGTCGGTCCTGTCCAGGAGTTGGGATACGCCGGTTCGGCCGCCGACCCAGTTCCCGGTGGCCAGAGGATGGATCATCCTCTCGGTGAGGACGTCTGCCCGGACGGTGGTGATGACGTTCAGCTCCCGGTTTCTCATGCTGGCCCGTTCGAGTTGGTACTTGATGTCCCTCGTCAGCCGGCTGAAGGCGACCCGGAATAGGTCCTCCATCAGGTCCCCGGAGAGCTTCAGCCGTTTATTGGCGTAGTGGTCCTTGTCGTCCTCACCCCGCTTCCCCAGGGCGAGCTCGAAGCAGGCCTCCGCCATCCTCGCGAGGAAGAGGCCCTTAGCATACCGGTCCCCCTCCTCGACGCCGATGTGGGGGAGGAGGTACCGATCCAGGACGTAGGCCGCCCTCTTCTTCTGGTACTCCTTCGCCTGGCCGGCGGCGACCCGGCCCCCGATCTTCTCCAGGGCCTCCTCCTTGGTCGCCACCTCTGCCTCCTCCAGGTTCTCCAGCATGAACTTTATGATCTCGGGGTTCTCGGAGACGGCCTGGACGATCTCCATATCGGTCTCAAGGCCCAAGGCCCTCGCCAGGGTGACGAAGTTTAGCCTACCGCTGACGGAGGGGAAGGATACCTCCAGGATCGACCTTCGGCCCCGCTCGACGATCACGAGAGAACGATAACCCTGCCTCTGGGAGAAGACCTTAGCCACCTCGATGAAGTCGTCGTACCTCTGGTTGTACTCCACCAGGATCTTGTTGGGTGATAGGTCCTCCAGGGTCATGATCACCCTCTCCGAGCCGTTGACTACGAAGTATCCGCCCGGGTCGAGGGGGTCCTCGCCGAACTCGATCATCTCGTCTCTGGAGAGGCCCGAGAGGTTGCAGACCTTGGACATGATCATGATGGGGAGCATCCCGATCATCGCCTCCACCGGCTCCTTCTCCGTCTCCCCCTCGACGATCGTCATCTCCAGCCGGAGGGGCGATGCGTAGGTGAGGTTTCGGAGGCGAGCGTCGTTGGGGTAGAGCCGCTCCACCGAGCCGTCGGCCTCGGTGACCGTGGGGTTCTCGACCCGGATCGAGCCGAGCTTGACGTAGGTGTTTTCGATGTTCGTCTCGATGATCCCCACCTCGTCGATCACCTTCTGTAGGCCCGAATCTATGAAATCGTTGAAAGAGTTTATGTGATGATGGACCAGCTTATCTTTGGTAAAATAGGCCTTGTATAGAACTTCTCTGTCCAGCAAACTTTAAAACACCCCTTAGTCGATTACCAGCCTGTAAAAGACCGATTCCCCCGACGTGGGACTCTTCCTCATTATCTTCACCACGTCGCCCACCTTTCCTCCGATCTCCTTCACCACCGGATCGGTGGCATGGATCTTCGGGAGCTGAGCAGAATCGACGCCGTAAGCCCTGAAGACCTCCTCAGCCTCCTCGGAGGTGAGGAGGATGTGTTCCGGCACCAGATCGTGATCCTGCAGCGCAAACTTCTTCATACAGCCACTTCCCAGAATTATGTAATAAGCGGGCTCGAAGGGATTTGAACCCTCGACCACCTGGTATCTCCGTTCAAAAAACTTAAAAGCCAGACGCTCTGCCTAACTGAGCTACGAGCCCCCATGAGCAGATCAGCCCATACCACTGTTCAAGAGATGGTCATCC
This sequence comes from Methanosarcinales archaeon Methan_01, assembly GCA_001602645.1. Lineage (GTDB taxonomy): Archaea > Halobacteriota > Methanosarcinia > Methanotrichales > Methanotrichaceae > Methanocrinis. Next base: position 36,545 of record LUYE01000015.1, on the reverse strand, counting down.
GGCATAAAACCTTTTCGCCTTCCGTCAGATCTCACCGAGGACGATGGCGGCGATCTCGTCGCCGACCTCCGAGGTCGTAGCGCTTCCGCCCATGTCGTAGGTCCTGACCTTCCCCCGCTTTATGTTCGTCTCGATCGCCCTGACGACGTCCTCGGCGGCCGCGCCTTCGCCCAAGTGCTCCAGGAGCATAGCCCCCGCCCAGATGGTGGCGATGGGGTTTACCTTGTTCTGCCCCTTGTACTTGGGGGCGCTTCCGTGGATCGGCTCGAACATGCTCGTCCCCTCGGGGTTGATGTTCGCTCCGGGGGCGAGGCCGAGACCGCCCTGGATCATGGCGCCGAGGTCGGTGATGATGTCGCCGAACATGTTGGGGGCGACGACGACGTCGAACCACTCCGGATTTTTGACAAACCACATGGTGATGGCGTCGACGAAGTTGAAGTCGGTCGATACCTCTGGGTACTGGGCCGCCGTGGCTTCGAACTCCTCCCTCCAGAAGCCGTAGATGTCGGAGAGGACGTTCGCCTTGTCGACGCTGGAGAGGTGCTTTCTCCGCACCATGGCGAGGTCGAAGGCGTACTTGATCACCCTCCGGGTCCCCTCCCTCGAGATCATCCCTATCTGGTAGGCGATCTCGTCGCTGTCGGACTCCACGTCCAGGCCGAACTTGACGTCGTAAAGGGTTCTGATAACCTCGAACTCGGCGCGGCTCTTCCCCCCCCTCGCCCGGCTGCCGATCCCGATGTAGAAGTCCTCGGTATTCTCCCGGACTACGGTGAAGTCGATATCCTCCGGGCCTTTATCCTTGAGAGGGGTCCAGACCCCCTCCAGGAGCTTGACCGGCCGGAGGTTGACGTACTGGTCGAAGTAGAACCGCATCGCGAGGAGGACGCCCTTCTCCAGGACGCCGGGCTTCACCCGAGGGTCGCCTATGGATCCGAGGTAGATCGCCTTGTACCGAGAGAGGTCTTTGAGGGTATCCTCGCCGACGAGCTCTCCAGTCTCCAGGTAGTGGTCTGCTCCGAGGGAGAACGTCGTCCATTCTATCTCAAAGCCGTGCTTCTCTGCCGCGGCCTCCGCCACCTTCTGCCCCTCGGCCACGATCTCGGGGCCGATCCCATCGCCAGGTATAACGGGAACTTTGTACTTCAAGCAGACCTCACCATCCTTTTAGTGTACTCTACAAGCCCCCCCGAACCCACGATCTCCTGGAGGAAGGGTGGGAGGGGCGTCGTCCGGTAAGACTCGCCGCGGGACCGGTTGAATATGATCCCGGCGTCCGGGTCGATCTCGATCATGTCTCCGTCGCGAATCCTCTCCACCTCGGGAGAGACGAAGAGGGGTAAACCGATGTTGATGGCGTTTCGGAAGAAGATCCGGGCGAAGGACTTGGCTACGACCGCCTTCACCCCCGCCCCCTTGAGGCCTAGGGGCGCATGCTCTCGGGAGGATCCGCAGCCGAAGTTCGTCCCCGCCACCACGAAGTCGCCCGCCTCTACCCCACCCGCAAACTCGGGACGCACCCCCTCGAAGACGTGCTTTGCGAGCCCCTCGGGGTCGTTTATCACCAGGTAGCGACCGGGTATGATCGCGTCGGTGTCGACGTCATCCTTGAACTTCCAAGCCCTGCCTGCCAAAAGCCATCCCCCAAACGTCAGTAGAATAGTTAGCAATGCCAACGCTGTATATTAAATTGACCGTCCCGAAAGGGATGACCGCACAATATTTAGCCCCGGTATGGAATGGTGGATGGAGTTCGAATTTGATGGTGATCATCTTGAAGGCGATCATGATATCCGGGCGCACCCTCGGCCAGGGTGCCACCTGTGAGGCGAAGATGTCCCCCGAGTTCTTCAAGGCCACATCGACCTGCGCCCTCGCCGAGTCGGACTACGACGCCCTCGGAATCCCCAAGGACGGGAACGTCCTGGTGAGGACCAGGTCCGGCGAGGTAGTCGTCTCGGCGAAGAGGGAGGGCGGCATCCCCCCCGGGCTGATCTTCATGCCGATGGGGCCCTGGGCGAACGCCGTCGTGGGGCCGAAGACCGGCGGCTGTGGGACCCCCCTCTACAAGGGGGTCGAAGTAGAGGTGACGGGGACGGATCGGAGGGTGAAGGGCGTCCGGGAGCTCTTCGCCGACCTGGAGACAGAGGGGCAGAGATGATCGCCGAGGACGTCCTCTGCCCCTTCTGCGGCTGCCTCTGCGACGACATCAAGGTCGAGGTGGAGGAGGGAAAGATCGTCGGGGTGAAGAGGGCTTGCAGGCTCGGCTCGAGCAAGATCCTGGGGCACGAGAGGACGACGGCCCCCATGATCAGAGTGGATGGAGAGCTGTTGGAGACGACCTACGAGGAGGCGTACGACCAGGCCGCCCAGATCCTGAAGGAGGCGAAGAGGCCCCTCCTCTACGGCTGGTGCTCGACGGTCTGCGAGACCGCCAAACTGGGGATCCTTCTTGCGGAGGAGGTGGGAGGGGTTGTCGATTCCACCGCCACCGTCTGCCACGGCCCCTCCATCATCGGAATCGAGGAGAAGGGGATGGCGGGGGCGACCCTCGGCCAGATAAAGAACCGGGCGGACCTGATCGTCTTCTGGGGCGCAAACCCTGCGGAGGCCCACCCACGCCACACCGTCCGCTACTCATCCAACGCTCGGGGGATGTTCACCCCCGACGGGAGGGGGGGGAGGAAGGTGATAGTCGTCGACGTCCGGGAGACGAGGACGGCGAAGAATGCCGACAAGTTCATCCTCATAAAACCGGGTACCGACTACGAGGTGTTGTCTGCCCTCCGGATGATCGTCCAGGGGAAGGGGGAGATCGTCCCGGAGACGGTGGCTGGGGTCGCCAAATCCGACCTGGAGGAGGCTGCGGCGATGATGTTGGCCGCGAAGTTCGGGGTCGTCCTCATAGGCCTCGGGCTGACCCACAGCCGGGGGAGGTACAAGAACGTCGACAACGCCCTCTCCCTGGTGGCGGACCTCAACGGCTTCACCAAGTTCGTGGTGATGGCGATGAGGGGGCACTACAACGTCGCCGGCTTCGGCCAGGTCTGCGCCTGGTCGACGGGCTTTCCCATGGCCGTCGACCTCTCCCGGGGAGCGCCCTACTTCAACCCTGGGGAGACGGCGGCCTGCGACCTCCTGGCGAAGAGGGAGGCGGACGCCATGATGGTCGTCGCCGCCGACCCCGCCTCGAACTTCCCGAGGGCGACGGTGGGGGGGATGGTCGAGATCCCGGTGATCCAGATAGATCCCTTCCCCAACCCCACGACCCTCCTCGCCGACGTGGTCATCCCCACCGCCGTCTGCGGGATCGAGGCGGAGGGGACTGCCTACCGGATGGACGGCTTATCCCTGCGGATGAAGAAGGTGGTGGATTCCCCATATCCGACGGACGAGGAGGCGGTGCGGGAGATCCTCGATCGCGTCAGGAGGCTCAGCGATGATAATTGAGGGCGGGATCGTCTACGATCCGAGAAATGGGATCCTCGGCGAGGAGATGGAGATCTCCATCGAGGACGGCAGAGTCGTCGAAGAGTCCCGCGATGGCGACAAGATCGACGCCCGGGGGATGCTGGTGATGCCGGGGGGCCTCGACGCCCACGCCCACATCGCAGGGGCGAAGGTGAACACGGGCAGGATCATGCGCCCCGAGGACGGGAGGCGTGGGACGGAGGCGAGGACGAAGCTCCTCCGGCCCCAGACCGGCTACACAGTCCCGAACTGCTACGCCATCGGCTACCGCTACGCTCGGCTCGGCTACACCACCGCCTTCGAGGCGGCGACCCCGATCCTGGAGGCGAGGCACACCCACGAGGAGCTGGAGGAGATCCCCATCGTCGACAAAGGGGCGCTCACCCTCTTTGGGAACAACTGGGAGGTGCTGGAGTGCGTCCGGGACGGCGACCTCGGGAAGCTCGCGGCCTTCGTCGCCTGGGGCCTTCGCGCCAGCCGAGGCTACGGGGTCAAGGTGGTGAACCCCGGCGGCGGCGAGGCCTGGGGCTTCGGCGGGAACGTCAAAGGGATCGACGACCCCGTCCCGAACTTCGATGTAACGCCCCGGCAGATAATAAGAGGCCTGATGAGGGCGAACGAGGCCCTCGGCCTCCCCCACTCCGTCCACCTCCACACGAACAACCTGGGAAAGCCCGGAAACTACGAGACGACCCTCGAGACCCTCCGGGCCGTCGAGGATATCGCCGCCAGCCGGGACCGGCAGGTCCTCCACGTCACCCACATGCAGTTCTCCGCCTACGGCGGGACCGGCTGGCGGGACTTCGAGTCGAAGGCCCCCGAGATCGCCGATTATTTCAATAGACACCAGCAGTTCACCATGGACATGGGCCAATTGATCTTCGGGTCCGCCACCACCATGACCGCCGACGCCCCCCTGGAGTACGGTAACGCCCGCCTCCTCAAGGCGAAGTGGTCGAACCACGACATCGAGCTGGAGGAGTCGAGCGGGGTCGTCCCCCTGGTCTACGGTAGGAAGATGCCGATCAACGCCATCCAGTGGGCGATAGGCCTGGAGCTCGCCCTCCTGACGGAGGACCCCTGGCAGATGATCATGACCACAGACCATCCCAACGGCGGGCCCTTTGTCAACTACCCGGAGGTCGTAGCCCTCCTGATGAGCCGGCCGAAGAGGGAGGAGGAGCTGAAGACCTTGCACGAGCTCGCGAGCAAAAGGTCGTCCCTTCCCTCCATAGAGAGGGAGATGGGCTGGAACGATATCGCCATCGTCACCAGGGCCGGACCCGCCAAGATCCTGGGGCTCGAAGAGAAGGGACACCTGGGGATGGGGGCGGACGGGGACGTCTCGATCTACGATATCGATCCAGAAAAGATCGACCCATCGAAGGATCACGAAAAGGTGAAGGCGGCCCTCTCGAGGGCGAAGTACACCATCAAGGGTGGCGAGGTCGTCGTCAGGAACGGCGAGTTGGTGGCGGTGCCTCAGGGGAAGACCTACTGGGTCGAAGCCTCCGTCCCGGAGGACGAAGCGGCTAAAGTCAGGGCTGACCTCGTCGATAAGTTCGCCAAGTACTACAGCATCCAGATCTCCAACTACATGGTCCAGGACGCCTACGTCACCAGTCCCCGGATCGTCAGGGCGGGGGTGATTTAGATGAGGGAGATCAGGATTGAGCCGCGGCGAAAGTTTTTGGTCCCCGTAGAGGCGGAGGGGATCAGCCCCGACGTCCTAGCTCCTTTGACCCTCGAAGAGATCGGGAGGATCGAGGTATGGGAGGGGAACCGGCGGTCGGTCCTCTCCGACCTCTTCGCCCTCTCGGGGGACGACGTTCCAGGGGAGGCGGCGGACGCGCGGATCCTCCTCTCTGGGGACTTCTCCAGGGTGAAGCGAATCGGAGAGAAGATGACCTCGGGGATGATCGAGGCTGGCGGCGATGTGGGGATGCACGCCGGAAACGGGATGGCTGGCGGCGAGATCGAGATCGCGGGACGGGCCGGAGACTGGCTCGGCCGGGAGATGCGAGGCGGAAAGATCAATGTCTCCGGCGACGCCGGCGACTACGTCGGCGCCGGGTACCGCGGCGAAAGCTGCGGTATGCGCGGCGGCGAGATCCGGATAGAGGGCTCTGCCGGAGACTATCTAGGAGAGCACCTCTGCGGCGGGAAGATCACCGTCCTCGGGGACGCCGGAGACTTTCCGGGGATCGCAAACCGGGGAGGGGTGATCGTCATCGGCGGGAACGCCCACCTGCCGGGGGCGGAGATGGCGAGCGGCGCCATCACCGTCTTCGGCCGCGCCCGGGTCCTCCCATCCTACCAGTACCAGGAGACGGTGGAGATCGACGGTCAGAGTCTCAAGAAGTTTTTGGGGGACCTCGTCGACGGGGGGAAGGGAGAGCTCTACGTCGCATCCATGGAGGCCTGATGCCATGACGGTCACCTTGATAAGTGAGTACCACTCTAGTCCAGAATTGAGATCGAGATTATTTTGGGGTGCTTAGAATTGATAGACCGGAGCAAAATTTTGGAGGTTTTGGAGGGGTACGACCTCCGCGGCCCGATGATAGGGGTCGTCGCCTCCCACTCCGCCCTGGACACCTGTGACGGGGCGGTGGAGGAGGGATTTCGAACCCTCGCAGTATGCCAGAAGGGGAGGGAGAAGACCTACGCCAAGTACTTCAGGACGACGAGGGTGAGCGGCAGGGTCGCGAGCGGCGTCGTCGACGAGGTCCGGATCCTCAACAGGTTTTCTGACCTGATCCGGAGCGAGCAGCAGGACGCCCTCATCTCGAAGAGCGTCCTCTTCGTCCCCAACCGGTCCTTCACCTCCTACTGCGGGATCGACTCGGTGGAGGACGAGTTCGAGGTCCCCCTCCTGGGGAGCAGAAACCTCCTCCGGTCCGAGGAGCGGGGGGAGGAGCAGGACTACTACTGGATCCTGGAGAAGGCGGGCCTCCCCTTCCCCGAGACGGTGGAGCCGGAGGAGATCGACGAGCTGGTGATGGTGAAGCTGCCGCATGCCGTCAAGACCCTGGAGAGGGGGTTCTTCACCGCCGCGAGCAGCGAAGAGTACCGGGAGAAGTCGGAGCTCCTCCTCAAGCACGGGGTGATCGACCAAGATGGCCTCGACCTCGCGCGGATCGAGAGGTACGTCATCGGCCCCGTCTTCAACCTCGACTTCTTCTACTCCCCGATCCTGGACCGGATAGAGCTCCTCGGGATCGACTGGCGGTTTGAGTCCTCCCTCGACGGCCACGTCCGGATCCCCGCCCCCCAGCAGCTCACCCTCAACGAGGCCCAGATCAGCCCCGAGTACACCGTCTGCGGCCACAACTCAGCGACCCTCCGCGAGTCCCTCCTGGAGAAGGCCTTCGACCTGGCCGAAAGATACGTCGAGGCGACGAAGGTCCACTACAGCCCCGGGATCATTGGTCCCTTCTGCCTCCAGACCTGCGTCGACAAGGACCTGAACTTCTCCATCTACGACGTCGCCCCCCGGATCGGCGGCGGGACGAACGTCCACATGGCCGTGGGCCACCCCTACGGGAACGCCTTCTGGAGGACGTCCATGAGCACGGGGAGGAGGCTGATGCGAGAGGTGAAGATCGCTCTCGAAGAGGACGCCCTCGATAAGATCGTCACCTGAACTCGACCCGCGAACTCTGCAGAAAATCAAATCCGAATCGGATCATCCATCATGGCTGAAATGGAAGCGGCATCGGCACCCGAGAGCCTCCCGAAGAAGATCAGAAAGGCCCTGGAAGACCTGGAGCGGGCCGGCGAGGCCACCATCATGGCCTTCCCGGCCGTCCCCCGGAGGTACCAGGACGAGAAGGCTCTGGCCTTCGCGAGGATAGGGGCCTTCGACGAGGAGAAGATCTCCTCCTGGATCGCGGTGACGGATAGAGAGGTCGTCTTCGTCCGGGCCGGCCTATTCAGAAACAGGATGGACAGGTTTCCCCTCTCCGGCGTAACGGGGATCGAGTACGTCAAGGAGTTCCAGGACAACACCATCAAGATAAGGATCGGCGAGGCCGCCGAGGACGTCCGGTTCTACCACGAGATCGACGGGGTCAGGTTCTACCGGCACGTCAAAGCCGTCCTCGAAGGGCGGGACCTGAAAGAAGAGGCGGGCGAGGAAGGATGACGACGATCCGGGTCGTCGCCCATTGCCTCCTCGACCCCGAGACGAGGCTTTTGGGGCTCCGACCCGTCGCCTTCACGCCCGAGCCGCCGATCATCCAGCTCCCCTGCCCCGAGGCCGGATGCCTGGGCCTCGACCGGTGGGCGGTCACCAAAAACCAGATCGATATCCCCTCCTACCGCCGATACTGCCGCGAGATCTTCGCCCACCACGCAGACCTGATCGAGCAATTTTCGAAGAGGGGGTGCGAGATCGAGGTCGTCGGCGTCGGGGGGAGCCCCAGCTGTGGCGTCACCTCGACGACGGCGGGCTACGCCGGAGGGAAGATCCGGCCCCAGGAGCACCGCCACGTTCCGGGGAGGGGGGTCTTCATGGAGGAGGTAACAGAAGAATTGGAGAGGAGGGGCGTACCTTTCCGGCTCTCTGAGGCGGGAGTAATCGATCCGGAGCCGTCCCCTCGATAGGGTTTCAAGGAGATAGCCAGCCATATCCGCCTGTGAGGCCAGTTCGGAGGCATAGGGCAGCTATTCCCATCGGATCGGCCCGGAACCCGCCTATCATCCCAGAACCTTTTCCAGAGCCTCCCGGAGGTTCTGGTAGGTCGCCTGGATGTGCTCGGGTATCACCCGCGTATCCGCGAAGACGGGCATGAAGTTGCAGTCCCCCGACCAGCGCGGGACGACGTGAAGGTGGATGTGGTCGGCGATCCCCGCCCCCGCGCACTCGCCCATGTTGATCCCGAGGTTGAAGCCGTCGGGGTTCATCGTCCTTTTTAGAAGAGCGACGGCGAGGTCGGCCAGCTCCAGAAACTCGGCCCTCTCCTCGGCGGTCCAGCCCGCGAGGGTCGAGGTGTGGCGGCGGGGGACGACCATCAGGTGGCCGTTGTTGTAGGGGTAGGCGTTCATGATGATGAAGTGGTATATTCCCCGGAAGAGTATCAGGTTTTCCGCATCCCGGTCCTCGCCGACCTTCTCGCAGAAGATGCATCCTCCCGCCTTCTCGCTCCGGATGTACTCCATCCTCCAGGGAGCCCACAGAGTCCTCAAGATCTCTCGACCTCCCTTCCCTCAAAGACGACCCGTCTTCCGACGACCTTCGGCCTCCCCTCGATGAAGAGCCTCAGAGCCTCGGGGTAGGCCCGAAACTCCGCCTCCTGGATCCTCGCCTTGAGGCTCTCATGGGTGTCGTCGTCCCTCACCTCCACGGGGACCTGGTGGATGATGGGCCCGTGGTCGACGTCCTCGTCGACGAGGTGGATCGTCGTCCCCGTCACCTTGACGCCGTAGTCGAGGGCCTGCTGGAAGGCGTCCAGCCCCCGAAATGCCGGCAGGAGGGCGGGATGGATGTTGATCGTCCTCCCCCGGAAGCGCCGGACGAACTCCGGAGAGAGGACCCTCATGTACCCGGTGAGGACGACGAGGTCGACCCCCGCCCGGTCGAGGTGCTCCGCGAGAACGCCGTCGTACCCGGCCCGGTCGAGGCCCGAGGGGTCGACGAAGTGGGCCTCGATCCCATAGTCGCGGGCGATCCTGAGGGCTCCTGCGTCGGGATGGTCCGCGAGGACGACGGCCACCTCCGCTGGGAGGCGCCCCGACCGTACGGACTCGAGGATGTGCCGGAGGTTCTCACCGCGCCCCGAGGATATGACCCCGATTCTGGTGGTCAACGCCAACCGCGCTCCAGGAGGGCTTAAATTCACTTCGAGAGGGTGATCTCGATGGCCGAGACGTTCGTCTCTCCACGATCGGTATTCAGGGTCTCGGTGGAGATCTGGATGTCCTTGACCTGGACGTCGCCGAGAAAGCGGCTCCTTGAGACCTCTGCCACGTCCACGGCCCTTGATATCGCCCGTCCCCTGGCCATGATCTTCACCTCTCCGGCGCCGCTGTTGAACTGAGTGACCACCGCCAGTACGTAGTTCATCACTGGTTTGCTGCCGACGAATACCACATCATCTTCTGCCATGTACCATCACCACTTTGTAACTGGTAGCACTGCTGAGGTTTAGAGGGATCGTTTACTACATAAAGTTAATGATTTGGTCAGAGATACCTCCCCCGAGCCTCGATCTCTCCGACCCGCTTTAAAACCTCCTCGGCCCTGGCGTAGGTTCTGGCGTAGCCCCGGCCGAAGGCAGAGATAAGCTCGTCAGGGCGGTCGTGGGTGCTCTTCACTGTCTGGAAAAATACGTGGACATCCACCCCCTGGGCCTCGATCCCCTGGTCGTGGAAGGCGAGGCCGAAGTCGATGAAGTAGATCTTCTCCCCTTTGAGGATCATGTTGGAGGTGGTGAGGTCGCCGTGGACGATCCCACAGGAGTGGAGCCTTCCCACCAGCTCCCCCACCCCCTCGGAGAGGGCCGGATCGATGAGGTCCTTCAGCTTAGCTCCCTCCACGTGCTCCATGGTGAGGCTGAAAGAATCGACGTCCAGGACGATCGGCGTAGGGACGCCGCACCTCCGGGCCTCGGAGATGATCCGCGACTCCATCACCGTCCTCTCCCGCCGGATCCTCTCGTCGAGGGCAGGCATCCTGTACCCCTTGGGAAGCCTCACCTTCTTCACCCTCGCCCCCACCCTCGTGATCATCGCCTCAGCGCCCCTCCCGATCTCCTCAGCCATCGCCTCTCCCCTCAGCGCACTTCCAGGCCTCGACGAGCCCCAGGCAGCCGGTCATCATCATGTCGCCGCCGGGGGCGGCGGAGATGACGGGGCCCAGCCGGCCGAGAAGGCCGGACCCGATGAACCTCTCTCTCTTCGGGCCCGTCACCAAGACCGACCGGATCCTCCGCATCCCCGGGGCCTCCGTCACGTGGGCGCCGTGCCCCCCGTCATCGAAGACCTCGGTGTTTGTCAGAATCCCGTCGCAGAGCCTCTCAGAGAGCCAGAGGAGCTTCTCTTGCGTCAGGACCGATGTATGGTGCTCGAAGAGGGCCGTGATCCTGCCCTCGGCCAGAACCGCTCCGATGGTGTGGCCGTTTCCGGCGTTCAGGACGAGGGCCGGCTCTCGATAGCGGGGGTCGAGGGCGGCGCCGAAGATCGCGGCGGGGCCCGTGTCCATGACGACCGATCGGACCCCGGCAGCATCGAGGGTCTCCTTCACCGCCCTCATCCTGGTGAAGAAGGGGGGCGGGTTGAGGTGGACGAAAGATCGGAGGTCTCCCCCCAAATCGAGGACCCGGGCCATCTCTTCGAATCTCGCGACCCTGTTGGACCTCTCGGGGGAGAAGCCGTGGTCCTGGACGGCGACGGCCGCCTTCTCGGGCATCTCAAGGCCGAAGATCTCGAAGGTCGCCTCTATGGCCGACGGGTCGATGTCCGCCATCTCCACCACCTCCGCCCCCGGGGGGGCCGAATCGGATATCTCGACCCCCATCCTCCGGACCTTCTCCAGGTCATCATGGATGGTGAGGGCCGCCTTCGGAGAGGCGGAGAGCCGAAGCCCCGCCATTAGGTGGTCTTTAGCCGCCCGGACGGAGGGCCCGCCCCCCATCGTCGTCCCCGCCAGAAATGCGTCCCCCTTGCGAGCCGTCGCCCGTCCGATCCTCTTGCCCACGATCACCGTCTGGCTCGGCATCACCATCTTCGCCGAGTTCTCGATGGCGACGCCGTCCTCGAAGAGGAGGATGTCCTGGGTTCCCGCTCCGACGTCCACCGCCAGAATCGCCATGGACGGCGAGATCGACCTCCTCGGATAAAACCGTTGGGAATGGTGAGAAGAGCTTTATCCCTCCAAGACGGATAACTGTCCGTGATCATAGAGGTCGTCGTCGTGAGCACCTCCCGATTTCGGAGGTTCGGGGCGGTGGATGAGCCGGAGGAGGCAGAGGACCTCTCGGGGAGGTCGATCCTCGAACGGCTCGAGGCCGCCGGCCGGAGCTTCACCTACAGGCTCATCCCCGACGGGGCGGAGGAGGTGAGGAGAGCGATTCTGGGATCGGAGGCGGACGTCGTCGTCCTCTGCGGGGGGACCGGCCTTGCCCCCGGCGACATGACGATCGAGGGGGCAGAGCCCCTCTTCGAGAAGACTATCCCCGGCTTCGGGGAGATCTTCAGGCAAAAAAGCCTGGAGGAGGTGGGGACGAGGGCGATCCTCACCAGGGCGTCGGCCGGAGTGGTCCGCGGGGTCCCCGTCTTCTGCATCCCGGGCTCGCCGTCGGCAGCCCGGCTCGGGATCGAGCTGATCCTCGCCGAGGTCGATCACATCCTCCACCACATCTCAGAATGACAAAATTATAATACAGTTTGAATACGATAGAAGAGGATGCAGTGATCCTTTTATAGGGGGAATCTCTTTAATAAGAACGGCGATCTGCCGCGGAGGTGAGTTCTATGGAAACAGAGATTCCGGTGCGGGATATAATGGCCCGACCTGTGATCACCATCGATTCCGAGGTTGATGTGGTGAAGGCTGCGAACAAGATGTTCTCCGCAAACGTGGGCAGCTTGATCGTGATTCACGACGACCAGCCGATGGGGATCATAACTGAGCGGGACCTGGTCGGGAAGATTGTCGCCAGGGCCGCGAACCCTAAAGAGGTGAAGGTGGGGGATGTGATGTCCTCGCCCCTGATCACCGTCCATCCAGATGTAAGCTTGAGCGACGCCGCCATAAAGATGCTCAAATCGGGGGTGAAGAGGCTCCCCGTGATATCGAGCGAAGGAAAGCTCGTAGGCATAATCACCGATACCGACCTCGTCTCCGGGTCGGCCTCCATCGGCATGGGCGAGATCCTGAGCCACCTCATCGAGATGCACAGGGAGAGCGTCCATTTTGAGGATCAGAGGGAGATGATCAGGGGGATCTGCGAGCGGTGTGGCCAGATCTCCGACTTTCTGGAATCGGTGAATGGCGAGCTCCTCTGCTGGAGCTGCAGAGACGGGAATAGATGAGCGTTTTGGAGTTATCCGGAATTGAGGAGGAGGGCTTAATATGGGAGTTTCAGTTGAAGATATAATGTCAAAGGACCCGGTCAGCGTAGAAGAAGGCAACTTCGTCACCCGGGCGCGGCAGCTGATTCGCGACAACCAGCTGCGGGGCCTGCCGATCCTCAGCGCCGAGGGGCGCGTCGTCGGGATCGTCACCGACCGAGATATGCTGAGGATATCGTCTACCAGGTCTAACGTCACCGTCTCCGGCTTCTCTGTGGAGGCCCCCCTGGTAACCCCCAAAACGGAGATCTCCGAGGCGGCGAAGCTGTTCATCTCCTCCAATTATGCGATATTGCCCGTGGTCGCTTCCTCGGAGGACCGACGGCTTCTGGGAGTGGTCAGCCCCATAGACATCTTCAAGAAGATCGATCCGGAGAAGCTCGCCGGAAAGAGGGCGGGGGACGCCATGACCAGGGATCCGAAGACCTGCACCCCCCAGGACCCGGTGACGAAGGTCTGGGACGGCATGCTCGATTCCGACTTCACGGGTATGCCAGTGGTGGACGAGAAGGAGAAGCCTGTCGGGATGATCACACGTTTCGACATCATAAAGACTGGGGGGGCCCGGGTAGCGAAAGACACCAAGGACGTGATGAAGGTGGAGAAGCTTATGACCACGCCCCTCTTCAGCATAAGTTCGGAGAGCAGCCTTCGCGACGCCGCCAGGATGATGCTTGAAAGGGATATCGGCAGGATAACCGTGGTGGACGACGGGAAGCTCGTTGGAATTATCGACAGATTCGACGTGATCAAAGCTATCTTCGGTGAGGGACAATGAAGAGACAATCAGAGGATCGGAAGGATGCCAAGATCAGGATGCCGGGAGCGATGGACAGGGGACCGGTCCAGTTCGATTCCAGAGCTGCCAAGCGCGCAGGAGACGTTCTCACCATAGCAACAAACGAGGTGGTGACGGCGCCCCCCACCACCACCATCATCAGCGCCGTAAAGATCATGACATCTTACGGCTTCGGGAGGCTGCCGATCGCCGATGCCGGAACCCGCCGGCTCCTCGGCTTCGTCACCGGCGTCGACGTCGTCGACTTTCTTGGGGGCGGCATAAGACACAACCTCCTGAAGAAGAAGTACGAAGGCAATATCCTCGCAGCCATCAACGCCGACATCCGAGAGATCATGAGCCCCAGGCTCATATCCATCGGTGAGAAGGCCTCCGTCGAGGATGCCCTAAAGTTGATGTACGAGAAGAACGTGGGCGGTCTGCCCGTGGTGGACGAGGAGGCCAGGATCAAGGCCTTGATCACTGAACACGACTTCGCCAAGCTCGTGGCCGGGGTGAACACCGGGATCAAGGTCGAGGAGTTCATGAGCCCGACCGTCATAACCGCCAACGGCCAGATCTCGATCGAGAAGACGACGAGGATCATGGTCCAGCAGGGTGGCTTCCGGAAGCTCCCCGTCGTCCAGGACTCCATCCTGATCGGGATGGTGACCGCCTCCGACATCATGAGGTACCTGGGGAGCGGCGAGGCTTTCGAGAAGGTGGTGACCGGAGACATCGGCGAGGTGATGAGCCAGCCGATAAAGACCCTGGTCCGGAGGGACCTCGTCTCCACGGGGAAGGATGTGGATCTCGGCTGGGCGGCAGAGATGATGATGGAGAAGGGCGTCGGGGCCCTTCCGGTCATGGATAAGGGATCGCTCCAAGGGATCATCACCAAGAGAGACTTCATCAGGGCATTTGCGGAGGAGAAACGAGGGATCATACCATGAGCAAGGTAAAGGATTACATGCAATCTCCCGTCTACGTCATCGAGAAGGAAGAGCCGGTCCAGCGCGCGAGGAACCTGATGCTCAAGCACTATATCAGCAGGCTCCTCGTGATGGACGGAGAGAAGCTGGCGGGGATTGTAACAAAACACGATATATCACACCGGCTGAGCCAGGCCGCCCCAGAATGGAGGAGGAGGCCCATCAGCAAAGTCCCCGTCAAGCTGGTGATGACGGACCGCCCCATCACCATCTATCCCGGAGCCACTGTGGAGCAGGCTGCAGAGATCATGGACGAGAACGGGATAGACGGCCTCCCCGTCGAGAGGGATGAGGGGGAGATCGTGGGGATCATAACCTCAAGAGACCTCATATCGTACTTCGTTGAGAAGAAACCCGATTCGAAGGTGGGCGACCTGATGAACCCGTCCGTCGTCACCGTCCACCGGCACCACACCATCGACCACGTCCTCGAGGAGATGGTGGAGAATGGAGTCGACCGGGTCGTAGTCTGCGAGGACAACGCCACCCCCGTCGGGGTGATAACCCACACCAACCTCGCGATATCGGGATTATCCGATTCAAAAGACGAGCTGAAGACCAAGAGCATCAAGATGGCGAGGAAGGAGAGCACCGCCGGGAGGAAGGAGTATAGGTACGTCAAGGAGGTGCCCCTGGTGGCGGAGGATGTCATGTCCTACCCGATCATCTTCACCGGCCCCGACGTCAAGGCCGTGGACGCCGCGAAGATCCTCCTCGATAAGGAGATCTGCGGCCTGCCGGTGGTCGACGACGGGAGAGTGGTGGGGTTCTTCTCGACCCGAGACATAACTACGGAAGTGGCGAGGTGGTCTTGACCATGTTGGTAAAAGATATCATGTCGACGCCGGTGACCATAGACAAATCGGAGAGGATCGGCCACGCTCTGGACGTCATGGAGAAGTACGACCTTCGAAGGCTTCTCGTCACCTCCGACGGCAAGCTCGCCGGCACCATCACCATGAGACAGATCGCGAGGGTCCTCGGAACGAGGCAGAGGCTGGGGATGCCCGCCTCATCCCTCCACGTCACCGCCGCCACCTCGGACACGGTGACCAAAGTCCACCCCGATATGAAGGTGGAGGACGCCGTCGTCCTCCTCCAGAAGACCTCGGTCCTGGTGGTGATGGAAGACGAGGATATTCTGGGATGGGTGAGGCCGAAGGATATGCTCAAGGCCCTCCGGATGACGGGGCTCGCCGCCGACGCCATGCGGACCCCTCTCACCGCCACCCCCTCCGACCGGCTGATCCACGTCCGGAGGGTGATGCTCGACAGGGACGTCGGTCGGCTCCCGGTGATGGAGAACGGCAAGCTGGTGGGGATCGTATCGGAGCGGGACGTGGCAAAGTCGCTCCGGGCCTTCAGAGACCTCGTCCCCAGCAGCCAGCAGGAGGCTAGGATCAAGAACCTCCTCGTCTCGGACGTCATGACCCGGAGCGTCAAGTCGATCATGATCGACACCCCTCTGGAGGAGGCGAGGAAGACGATGCTGGTGGAGGATCTGGGCGGGATGCCGGTCTTGAACCAGAACAACGAGCTGGTGGGGATGCTGACCAGGAGGTGCTTCTTCGACTACCTGGTGAAGCCGAAATGAACCTTGGGGCCGTGGCGGATAGGCTTGGGATCTCAGCCGAGAGGATGGAGAGGATGGTCGGAAGGATGGTCCGGGCATCCGACTGGCCTCCGCCCCGGCACCTCCGGTTCGACAAGGCTGTAGCGGGGGTAGAGGCGGGGACGGTCGTCTTCGATGAGGACGAGATCGTCTACGGCTACCCCAAGATCAGGCGGGCGATGATGCTCGCCCCCGCCCTCCGAAGCCATTTTTCCGGCGGGGTCCTCGTCGAGGAGAAGATGAACGGCCACAACGTCCGGGTGGCGAGGGTGATGGGGAGGACGGTCGCCCTCACCAGGGGGGGTTTCATCTGCCCCTACTCGACGGAGGTGGCTCGCGATCAGATCCCCGCCCAAATCTTCACGGACCACCCAGACCTGGTCCTCTGCGGCGAGATGGTCGGCCCCAAAAACCCCTACGTTCCAAAGGACGTTTACCCGGCAGATTCGATGGACTTCTACCTCTTCGACACCTCCCGGAAGGGGAGGAGGGACCTGAACGGGTCCCTCTCGACCCATGCCCTCGCCGACGAATACGGGATCAGGTCCGTCCAGCTCTTCGGGGAGTTCGGCCTCGAGGAGGCGTCCGAAGAGATAAAAAAGATCGTCCGGGATCTGGGGGGCCGAGGTCGAGAGGGGGTGATCATCAAGGACCCAGCAAACCTAAAAAGCCCCATCAAGTACACCAGCTCCGAGAGCAACTGCCGAGATCTGGAGTACGCCTTCCGATACTACAACGACTACGGCCAGGACTTCTTCTTCTCCCGGGTCGTCCGGGAGGGGTTCCAGGCGACGGAGTGGTCGGAGGGCGAGGGCGAGTTTCTGGAGAGGTGCCTGCGGCTTGGAAGGTCGATGCTCGCCCCCATGAGGAAGACGGTGGAGGCGAAGATAGCCGGTGAGGCGATAGTCCAGGAGGTCGAGATTATGGTGAGAGACCTCCAGACGGCGAAGGACTTCGAGGAGCACTTCCGAAGGATGGGGGTTAGGGCGATCTTCGATCCGCCCCGACCTTGCCCTGGGGGCCACCTGGTGAAGATAAAGAGGCTCGTCTTGAGCACCAACGACAAGACCGAGTCGATCGTCGAGGGTCAGCTCTGGTGACCCTCGGCGATCAAGATCGTCGGCTCGGACGGAATGGTTTTTAGGGTATCAGATCCTACCTGAAGGCTGGTCACCATGAGTGAAACCTGTGACATAGAGATGGAAGGACACCTCATCGACTCCCTGACCCTCACCAAGGCTCTGGACAAGATCATGAGCATGGGCGGCGAGTTCGAGATCAAAAAGTTCAGGGTGGGCAAAAAGAAGCACGATACGAGCTACGTGTTGATAGCGATCTCAGGGGAGGACGCCGATCATCTCGGCCGGATCCTCCTGGCCCTCCACCCCCTCGGAGCCCGGGTGATCGAGGCGGAGGACGTCCACCTCGAGATCGCACCCCAGGACCGGGTCGTTCCCCGGGGGTTCTACTCCACCACAAACCACCTCACCCACATACGCCACCAAGGCGCATGGCTGGAGGTGGAGGACATCCAGATGGACTGCCTCATCGTCGTCAAGGACGGCCGGGCAGTATGCGTCCCCATAGGGCAGATCGAGAAGGGGGACGCCGTCGTCGTCGGCACCGCCGGAGTGAGGGTGGTCCCCCCCGAGCGCCCCAGGGAGAAGACCTTCTTCGAGTTCATGTCCAACGAGGTCTCCTCGGAGCGGCCCTCGGGAGAGATCGTGAAGCAGCTGGCAGAAGAGATCCTGGCGACGAAGGGGGCCGGCGGCAAGATCGCCGTCGTCGGCGGTCCAGGCATAATCCATACCGGGGCCGCGGGGGCTCTGGCGAGGCTGATCCGGGACGGCTACGTCGACGTCCTCCTGGCCGGAAACGCCCTGGCGGTCCACGATATCGAGCGGCAGCTCTTCGGGACGAGCTTGGGTATGGACCCTCACGGCAATCTCACCTCCGCAGGCCATCGAAACCACATCTACGCCATCAGCGAGGTGATCGCCAGCGGCTCCATAAAGAAGGCTGTGGAGGACGGAAAATTGAATGGCGGGATCATGTACGAGTGCATCCGCCGAAATATACCCTATGTCCTCGCGGGGTCTATCCGGGACGACGGCCCGCTGCCGGACGTCATCACCGACACCGTCCTTGCCCAGAAGGCGATGTTCGAGGCCCTCCGGGGGGTGGACATGGTGATCATGATGGCGACGATGCTCCACTCCATAGCCACAGGAAACCTCCTCCCATCCCGAGTCAAAACTATCTGCGTCGACATCAACCCCTCGACGGTGACGAAGCTGATGGACCGGGGAACGGCCCAGGCCATAGGCCTGGTGACCGATATCGGCATATTCCTCCCCAGGCTGGCCGAAGAGGTCGAGCGGCTGGCCGGGGTTGCTCATGCCACCTGAATATTAAAAAGAGATCGCAACGCTTAAATTGAGAGCGGCCGCTAATAGGGCCGCGGGGTCTGTGCCGCCGTGGCTTAGCCCGGTAAAGCGGCTGA
The DNA here is from genome assembly GCA_001602645.1 of Methanosarcinales archaeon Methan_01. GTDB lineage: Archaea > Halobacteriota > Methanosarcinia > Methanotrichales > Methanotrichaceae > Methanocrinis. The sequence goes on along the minus strand of LUYE01000015.1, from coordinate 18,111 downwards.
TTCGTAAGGCCGATGGTGGCCCGGTACATCAGCAGGTCATGGGTTCGAATCCCATCGGCGGCTTCCCTTTTTCTATTCGCCAAGTTTGCGCCTTCGCCTCAAAGAGCCGCTTAAAACCTCTGGATCGGAAGAATAGCCGCTGTCGGATCTCTCCCATCAGCTCATCCTTCCGGCGTTCTGTCAACTCCACAATACTTTATATACCCTCAGTTTAAAAAGGGGGGTTCCGGAGAGACGCGATTATGGAGTCCACCATCATCATCGAGAACGTCGTCGCCTCGACAAAGCTCGCCGAGGAGTTCGATCTGATCAAGATTGAGTCGGAGCTGGACGGCGCCGAATACAACAAGGAGAAGTTTCCAGGGCTCGTCTACAGGGTCAAATCGCCCCGGGCGGCCTTTCTGATCTTCACCTCGGGGAAGGTGGTATGCACCGGCGCAAAGAACGTCGAGGACGTGAGGACGGTGATCACCAACATGGCCCAGACCCTCAAGTCCATTGGGTTTGAGGACGTAAACCTCGACCCCGAGATCCATGTCCAGAACATCGTCGCCAGCGCCGACCTCAAGACCGATTTGAACCTGAACGCCATCGCCCTCGGCCTCGGCCTTGAGAACATCGAGTACGAGCCGGAGCAGTTCCCCGGCCTCGTCTACCGGATCAAGACACCGAAGGTGGTGGTCCTCATATTCAGCTCAGGAAAGCTGGTGGTGACGGGGGGGAAGACCCCCGAAGAATGCCAAGAGGGCGTGAAGATCGTCCGGGCCCAGCTGGAGAACCTGGGGCTCCTCTGATATTCGATTACCTTTGCCGATCCGGGCCGGGTCCGTCTCTCATCGGTCCGGTCGGAGGGCCGGCTTCTCCTGAGGCCGGGCCTCAGTCCCGGCGACGCCGCCCCAGATGGGCGGCCGTCGCCTTCCTTCTATCGGGCCAGCCTCTCCGCGATCTCCCCGAGGCTGAGGCTCTCCTGAGACCCCGTCGACATCTCCCTCAGGGTGAGCTTCCCCTCTTCCACCTCCTTCGGACCGATTATCACGGCGAAGCTCGCCCCAATGGCGGAAGCCTGCTTCAGCTGGGCGCCGAGCCCCCGACCCATCACGTCTAGGACGATCGGTTTGGCGACGGCGTCGCGGAGGGCCTTCGTCGCCCTCACCGCCTCGACCCGGACCGAGGGGACGAAGACTACGGCCACAGGCGCTGGCGGCTTCTCCTGGGGAGTGACGATCTCCATGATCCGATCAAAGCCGATACCAAAGCCCGAAGACCTCGTCTCGTGGCCGCCGAGGAGGCCCGCGAGGCTGTAGGTCCCGCCGCCGCAGATCTGGTTTTGGGCGCCGAGGCCCGAGGCGTAGATCTCAAAGACGGTTCCGGTGTAGTACTCCAGGCCCCTCACGATCTCGAAGTCCACCGTCGCCTCGACGCCGTATGCCTCCAAGAGGTCCACCAGCTCCGAGAAGCCGGCGAGGTCCAGGTCCGATGGGGCAGCCCGATCGGACCTGGTGGCCCGTTCTCCTGAAGTATCCGAAGAGGCGGCCTCCGGAGACGCCTCCCCGTCGACCTCTCCAGCCAGGAAGTCCTCCGACGATCTTGATAGATCCTCTGCGATCTCCGCCGCCAGGTCGAGGGCTCGCCTCCCCTTCAGGTCGATCAGCTCGGCGAGGCCGAGGTGGTCTCGTCCGATCTCCTGGAGCTTCTCGGCCAGAAGGTCCCGCTCCTTCTTGTCGATGAACCTCATCACAGCTGGCCTCTCGGAGGCGGGGATCTTCTTCATCATCGCCCTGATCAGGCCGAGGTAGCCGAGGTGGAGGTCGCCGGCGACGCCGACGCCCTCGATCAGCCTCTTGGCAAGGGCGATCACCTCCGCCTCGGCGTCGGGGCGGTCGCTTCCGATCAGCTCCGCCCCCAGCTGCCAGAACTCCCGGAACCGGCCGCGCTGGGGCCTCTCATAGCGGAAGCAGTTTCCAAAGTAGTGGAGCCGGAGGGGCTTTGCCGCCTTCTGGAGCTCGCCGACGTACATCCTCATCACCGGGGCTGTCAGCTCCGGCCGGAGGGCGAGGTCGCGGCCCCCCTTGTCCTTGAAGGCGTAGATCTCCTCGATGATCGACGGCCCCGACTTCGCGGTGAAAAGCTCCAGATGCTCGAAGGTGGGGGTAGATACCTCCGAGTAGCCCCACCGCTCCAAAATCCCCTGCATCCTCCTCCTGACGGCGTTCCTCTTGAAGGAGTCCTCGGGGAGGAAGTCCCTCGTCCCTCTCGGTCTCTGGATCGTCATGCTACTTTTGCCCATGCTGCGAGGCCCCTTAAGGCTTTTGGAGTGGCCCAATACTTTCGCGACCCGGGGTCAGACCTTTTGTAGGGTGGAGGAGATGGTATAGGCTGGGACGGCCCTCGGGGGCCAGCCCACCGTTGCCATGATCTTACAGAGGCCGGGAGAGGCCCCAAAAAATCCCCCTTCATTTTCCCTCTCCCGGAAGCCTCCCTTTTTTCGGCTCTAGGGCATGACCTCCTCTGAGCTTCGGGCCATCTCAGTTGAGATGCGGTCAAGTCCGCGGGGAAGATCACTTGCGCCCCGCGCGAAGAGGTGCGATATAATGCCATGGACGTTATGGGCCGTTGATCGTCTCACCTTCGATGATGAAACCTTTGGGCTCATCGTCCTGGAGAACGGGATCATCGAAAATGAATTAGGTGCGATGAGATATGGTGGCGGTGGAGATCAACGAGGGTTCCCTGATGATCGCCGTGGTGGGAGCGATGGCCAGCGCCCTTCTGACCCTGATATTCAGCACCATCGCCTTCCGGGTGAGCATCGAATCTAGGCTGAAGGACCTGGAGCACCAGGTAGAGATCCTGCAGTATCTGGAGGAGGCTTTTCTCGCCCAGGAGGATAGGATCAGGGACCTGGAGGCGGAGAAGTCTCGCGCAGAGCCGCTCTCAGGCGATTGAGGCGAACCGGCTCAGGGCAGAGAGCCCCTGAAACGAGCTGACAGAAGATTTCCTGTCGACGATCGGGCCCTGGTAGGGGGACCGAAAAAGAGGATAAAAAAAGAAGCTTCCATTCCAGCCTTGGCTCAATGCTTGCTCTCAGCCTCGTCTATGGCGCCGGCGACGGCCTCTTTGACATCTCCAGCCGCCTCTTCAGCAGCGGCTACTCCCTCCTTGGCAGCCCCTTCGACATCTCCCACAGCCTCTTCAGCGGCAGCCCCTGCCTCTCCAGCCGCCTCTTCAGCAGCGGCTACTGTCCCCTCGGCAGCCTCTTCGACGTCTCCCACAGCCTCTTCAGCGGCAGCCCCTGCCTCTCCAGCCGCCTCTTCAGCAGCGGCTACTGTCCCCTCGGCAGCCTCTTCGACCTCATCCTCGCCGACACAGCCGCAGGCGAAGGCGGCGGCAAAGACGAGGAGCAGTGCCAAAACCCAGTTGTATTTGGACATGGCCTTTCCATTGGCGGAAGGATGTTAAAAGGATTCCGGAAGAGAAGGGCGGGCCGCAAAGGGGCAGAAGAAGAGATCCGACGAGAGGAAGGAAGACGCCCGATGGTCATCTGCCCTCCGGGCCCCGACCGCTCGAATCATTTTTTTGCTCTCTTCGCCGCCTCCATCCCCTCGGCGATCCACATCGCCTCCTCGGGGCTCTCCGCTTTGCGCATTCCATCGACGTTCCAGTCGCCGAGGTCGATGACGACCTTTCCCATCTTCAGGGCGAGGGCGATCTCTGAAAGGGTCCCGTAAAGCCCCGGGAGGGCGATGACGACGTCGGCGCTCCGGACGACGATGGCGTTCCTCCCGTGGCCCATCCCGGTACCGATCGCCACCGAGACGAAGGGGTTTGCCGCCTCCTTCTCCCCCGGAAGGATCCCGACGGTGACGCCCCCCGCCTCCAGCGCCCCCTGGCAGGCCGCCTCCATCACCCCGCCGAGGCCCCCGGTGATCAGCACGTGACCGTCCTCGGCGATCTTTCTCCCCAGCTCCCTCGCGAGGGAGCACCTCCTCTCCTCGTACTCTCCGGCTCCGACTACTGCGACCTGCAAAAAAACTCCTCCACGCGAGGCTATTATTAGGCCGGGGGGAACTTATGGGTTGTGACCGCCTTCTCGAGGCTCCGGCCGGAGATCCGGGGGATGCTCGCCCGCCAGGGGATAGCGGAGCCGACGGTGCCCCAGGAGAGGGCGATCCCCCTGATCCTGGCAGGAGACCACCTCCTCCTCATCGCCCCCACTGGGACCGGCAAGACCGAGGCTGCCGCACTGCCCCTATTCCACAGGATCCTCCGGGATAAGGCCAGGACCCGGGATGGCTCAGCCAGGCGAATTGGTGAGATGGCGACGAGGAGGAGCCGCATAATTGGCGAGGAGAGGGGCTTTCTCGGAGTAGGCGAAGCGATGGGGGGGGAGACGAGGGAAGGGCATTGGCGGGAGAGAGACGGCCCCGGCGCGGACGAGGGTGAGGCCTCCGGCCGGATCTTGGCGATCTACGTCACCCCCCTCCGGGCCCTCAACAGGGACATGCTCTCTCGCCTCCGGTCCTGGGGCGAGGAGCTGGGGGTCTCTGTCGCCGTCCGCCACGGCGATACGACCCAGGCCGAGCGGCGGGCCCAATCCTTGCGGCCTCCAGACCTTCTCATCACGACGCCGGAGACCCTCCAGGTGATGCTGACGGGCAAGCGGCTCCGGGCGAACCTCCGGGGCGTCAGGACCGTAGTCATCGACGAGGTCCACGAGCTGGCGGCCTCAAAACGAGGGTCCCAGCTCGCCGTCGTCCTGGAGAGGATGACGGAGGTGGCGGGAGAGTTTCAGAGGGTGGGCCTCTCCGCGACCGTCGGGTCGCCGGAGGCCGTCGCCGAGTTCCTCGTCGGCCCCCACCGAAGGTGCCGGATCGTCCAGGCCGACGTTGAGCGGGAGGCGAGGTTCCGGGTGACATCCCCCCAGCCAACAGGCGGCGACTACGCCCTCGCAAAAGAGCTGGAGTGCGACCCGAGCCTCGCATCCCAGATCCGATCGATCAGGGAGGCGGTGTGGGCGGAGAGAAGTCTCGTCTTCGTCAACACCCGCCAGGCCGCCGAGGTCCTGGGGTCGAGCTTCAGGATCCTCGGCGAGAAGATCGGGGTCCACCACGGGAGCCTATCCAAAGAGGCGAGGATCGAGGCGGAGGAGGCCTTCAAGGCGGGAAGGCTCCGGGGGCTGATCTGCACATCTTCGATGGAGCTGGGGATCGACATCGGGGACGTGGAGCATGTCATCCAGTACAGCTCCCCGAGAGAGGTCTCCCGCCTAGTCCAGAGGGTGGGAAGGTCGGGGCACCGGGTGGGGAGGACCTCGGCGGGGACGATCATCGCCACATCCCCCGACGACGTCGCCGAAGCCGCCGCCATAGCGAGGAGGGCGAACTCTCGGGAGCTGGAGGGGACGAGGCTCCACGAGAGGCCGAAGGACGTCCTGGCAAACCAGCTGGTGGGTCTCGCCCTCGACTTCGGCGAGATCGGCCTCGAAAGGTGCTTTGAGATCGTCACCAGGTCCCGCCCCTTCCGGGACCTCTCCTTCCCGGAGCTGGAGGAGGTGGTGGCGGAGATAGCCGACCATCGGCTCGTCTTCATCGACGGTGGGGTCCTCCGGAGGAGGCGGAAGTCATGGCAGTACTACTACCAGAACCTCTCGATGATACCCGACGAGAAGAGGTACCGGGTCTACGACGTCGTCGGGAGGAAGCCCGTAGGGACCCTCGACGAGGCCTTCGTCGTCAACTTCGCCGAGCCGGGGGCGACCTTCGTCTCCAGGGGGGAGATGTGGGAGATCGTGGAGGTCGTCGACGAGGAGGCGGAGATCAGGGTCGGACCCATCCACCGGGGGGGCGAGATCCCCTCCTGGTCGGGGGAGGAGATCCCCGTCCCCTGGGAGGTGGCCCAGGAGGCGGGAGAGATCCGGGGCCGGGTCGCCCGCCTCCTGGAGGGGGCGGGCGTTGGAGAGGAGGAAGGGGGCGCCGATGGGAAGGGTGGGGAGGCGGCGGCCCTGGCCTTCCTGATGGAGAGCTACCCCGTCGACGGTGAGGCGGCTTCGGCCTTCGTGAAGATGATAAAAAGCCAGCTAGCGGCCCGGCTTCCGGTCCCCGACGACCGAACGATAGTCGTCGAGGGGGATGGGGCCTACATCACCATCAACGCCTGCCTTGGCCACCAGGCGAACGAGGCCCTGGGAAGGGTCCTGACCGCCCTCCTCTCGGCGAGGCTCGGAACCTCCGTCGCCCTAGACGTCGACCCCTATCGGATCGGCCTTGAGACGCCGGGGCAGATCCTGCCGGAGGAGGTGGCAGCCCTCCTCGCCGGGACGGACCCGGACCACCTCGCCCCGATCCTGGAGAAGACCCTCAAGAACACGTCACTATTCACCTGGAGGATGGTCCACGTCGCCCGGAGGTTCGGGGCCCTCCGGCGGGACCTCGACCGGGAGATGGTGAGCCTAAAACGGATCCTAGGCCTCTTCGTCGACGGCGTCATCGGCGAGGAGGCGATGAGGGAGGTTCTCTTCGACAGGATCGACGTCGACCGGGCGAGGGAGGTCTTGGAGGATCTGAGGGGGGGGAGGATCGCCATCACCACCTCCTCGGCGAGCCCCATCGGCGCCGAGGGGAGGCGGGGGGGGAGGGACGTGACGACCCCAGAGCGGGCCGACGGCGCCGTCATCGACCTCCTCAAAGACCGGATCATGAACGACCGGGTTATCCTATTCTGCGTCCACTGCAAGGGCTGGAAGTCGCTGCGGATGGTCAAGAACGTCCCCGAGGTCCCCGAGTGCCCCATCTGCGGCTCCCGGATGGTGGCGGCCCTCAAGCCCTGGGAGGAGGAGGAGATCAGGATCGTCAAGAAGCCGGAGGGGGCTAAGACCCCCGAGGACCGGCGGAGGACGAAGCGGGTCTACCGGAACGCAAACCTCGTCCTCACCTATGGCAAGGCCGCCGCCGTCACCCTCGCGAGCCGGGGCCTCGGCCCCGAGACGGCGGCAAGATTGATGCGCAACCTCCGTAAAGACGAGGCAGATTTCTACCGGGACATCCTGAAGGCGGAAAGGGAGTACGCCAGGACGAAGAGGTTCTGGTCCTAGGAGGCCCCAAAATTTAAGGTCTCCGAAGGTCTAGGATCTTATCATGCCTTTCGATCTCTTTCCGGCCGTCGACCTCCGAGGCGGAAGATGCGTCCAGCTCGTCGGCGGCGTCCCGGGCTCCGAGGTGGTATCCCTCGACGACCCCCTGGCCGAGGCGGTCCGGTGGGCCGATATGGGGTCGTCGACCCTGCACATCATCGACCTGGATGGGGCGATCCAGGGCGTTCGGATCAATGGCCCCATACTCCAGGAGATCGTCGAGACCCTCGACCTCTTCATCCAGGTCGGAGGCGGGATCAGGTCCCGGGAAGATGCGGCGTCGCTCCTTGGTCTAGGCGTCGACCGGGTGATCCTGGGGACGGCGGCCCTGGCCCGGCCCGATATGGTAAAGGAGCTGGCTTCCGACTTCGGCTCCGAGAGGGTGATGGTCGCCCTGGACGTGAGGAGAGGAAAGGTCACCACCGAGGGGTGGCAGCGGGACCTGGAGGAGGGGGCGATCGAGCTTGGGCTCCTCTTCCAGGAGCGGGGCGCAGGCTCTATCCTCTTCACCAACATCGACACCGAGGGGCAGGTCCGGGGGATCGACCCCGAGCCGACGAGGAGGCTCGTCGAGGCGGTGGAGATCCCCGTCGTCGCCGCCGGGGGGGTCACCACCGTCGAGGACCTCCTGCTCCTGCGGGGCGCTGGGGCGGCGGGGGCGGTCGTCGGGACTGCGATATATACGGGGAAGCTCGACTTCAGGGTGGCCCTCTCAGCCCTCCTATCCTGATATTGATCCGTCGTGGAGGGTTTGTGGAGGTTTCATGGAGATCGATAGAGAGTTTGTGGAGGATGTGTGGAGGTGGAGTCGTGAGGAAGGGTGATGGAAGGTCCGAGGTCGGCGGGGCCCGGTCCGTCGTCAAATTGGACCTGGATGGCCAAGGGGACTCGGCCCTCGAATCCGGATCGGGGTTCCTCGACCACATGCTGAGCGCCCTCGCGAGGATGGGTGGGATCGACCTGTCGGCAAAGGCGGAAGGGGGGATCTCCGCCCAGAGGTCGAGGGCCCTGGGCCTCGCCCTGGGGGAGGCCATCGCCTCCGCCCTGGGGGATAAGCGGGGGATAAAAAGGTACGGCTGGGCGACGGCCCCCATGGACGAGGCCCTCGCCTCGACGGCGCTGGACCTGAGCGGGAGGGCCTACCTGGTGATGAAGGGCAGCTTCGCCGGCGACCTCGTCGGGGACCTCCCGACTCAGGACGTGGCAGCGTTTCTCTCAGCCCTGACGGAAGGAGGGCGGATCACCCTCCACGTGAGGTTTGAGGGCGAAAACGACCACCACAAGGCCGAGATCATCTTCAAGGCCCTGGGGCTCGCCCTGAAGGAGGCGATGAGAACGGAGGGAACCCTCGTCCTCAGCACCAAGGGGGTTCTCTGAACCCCTGGAATGGATCACTCGAACTCGATCGTCCCTGGTGGCTTCGGCGTCAGGTCGTATACGACCCTAGAGACCTCAGGGATCTCCCCGGTGATCCTGTGGGATATCCGCCTAAGGACCTCCCAGGGAAGTTCGAGGACGTCGGCGGTCATGGCGTCCCGAGAGGAGACCGCCCTCACCGCCACGATGTACCCGTAGGCTCGGATGTCCCCCTTGACGCCGGTCGCCTTCCCCAGGACCGCGGCGAAGGCCTGCCAGGGCAAGAACCCCTTCAGCTCCTCCTCGACGATGGCGTTGGCGATCCGGACTACCGCGAGCCTCTCTCGGGTAACCTCGCCGAGGATCCTGACGGAGAGGCCGGGGCCGGGGTAGGGCATCCGCTCGCAGATCTCCGCCGGCATCGATAGCCCCCGAGCTACGGCCCTCACCTCGTCCTTGTAGAGATCGCGGAGGGGCTCGACGATGCCCTTGAATTCCATATGGTGGGGGAGGCCTCCGACGTTGTGGTGGGATTTGATCCCCCCCTCCGACTCGATCAGGTCCGGGTATATCGTCCCCTGGATCAGATATTCGGCGCCGACCCGCCTCGCCTCCTCCTCGAAGACCCGGATGAAGGTCTCGCCCACCACCTTCCTCTTCTCCTCGGGGTCGATCACCCCCGCGAGGGCGCCCAAAAACCGGTCCTCGGCGGTGACGGTGACCAGGTTGAAGTCGGAGAACATCTCGGCGATCTTCTTTGACTCGTTCAGCCGCATAAGGCCGCTGTCGACGTAGACCGGGATCAGCCGATCTCCTATAGCCTCCCGGGCAAGAAAGGCGCAGACAGAGCTGTCCACGCCCCCGGAGAGGCCGATGACCGCCCTTCCCTCCACCTGGCGGCGAATCCCTGCGATGGCTTCATCGATGAACTGGGGGACGTTGATGCCCATAGGGGTCTTTTGGCCTATTTCGAGGATAATAGGGTTGCGGTTATCGGCGGCCCGGATTTCAGATGAAACCAACATGAACCGCACGTGAAAAATAGTCATTTAAAGGAGCGGGTGTTAGGGTATCTCAGCGGGAAGGGGAGTGGGAAAAAAAGATCGCCAGACCTCCTATGAGGATGAGAGGGCTTCTCCCTCCGCCCTCTCATCCATCGTCCCTTTTGCTCATTTGGTGATCTATTCTTCTTCCTGCCTTTTCATTCACCCATTGCGGAGACCATTTTCAGCACAGTAGTCCGGACCTTCCTGAAGACGGGGACCCAGGAGATCGCCTCCAACACGATCGAATTTCAGGAGGGCAAGGCCCCTGAGATCGAGTCCGAGGTCCGTCTCTGCATTTCATTTGTAGACCTCGCTGCCGCATTTCAGGGAGTAGCTCCCATCGAAGACGCTGGCGATGGCGGCGTCTCTCGCTTCGGTGTGACTCTCTATCTCGTATATCGCCATCCCGGAGAAGTTCGATTCGGAACTAAGCCGGAGCCTCGTGCTCCTGACCTCGGCCTGGCCGGTGGTGTTGAGCCGGTCGGCGCGAAGGTACCGCTCCCAGATCATCGAGCCTCTCTTCTCATCCATGCAGAGGTGGCTTGCGCTCCAGCCGGAGTCGAAGCCGATGGATCGACCCAGGGGGAGGGCCAGGGCCGTCGGGGTCCGGACGGCTTCAAAGGACCGCTCCATCTTCATCCTGGTGGTCCTGTAGCTGAGGACCTCCTCCGAGGCGTACCTTCCCGAGCCGTGCTCAGCGAAGCTGAGGGTTGTTCCGACTATCGCCCTCACCGGCGTCGCGACCCGTCCCTGCCGCTCAAACTGGTCGCAGGATATCCTCACCTGGTTCACTATCAGGTGGGGCCCCCTATTGGTGGTAAACCTCCGCCGGACGGAGACGAAACCCTCCCCGGAGACGTCCCCCTCCACCTCCGCGACGAAGTTCTGCTTCACCATCTTCATCACGACGACGATCTGGCCGTATTCTCCCGGAAGGAGGGTCCCTATCGTCCAGACGTTATTGGTCCCGGGGTCTGGCGGCGGGTCCGCCGAGATGATGGTCATCCTCGGATCGTACTCCTCCTCGATCACGAGGTTTGTTATCGGCTCCAATAGATCGTTGCCGTAGGTTATGGTGTAGGTGATCTTGCCGTTCTGGCTTATCCTGCTCGGCTTTCCCTCCTTCTCGTTGGGTCCCTCGTTCGGCTCGAAGCTGGCGATCATGCCGTTTATGTTGAAATAGTCAAATAAGCAAATCCCATGTCCTTTAACATATAATCTTATATAAATTTGAACTATCTGGAGGTTTTGATTCGATTCTTCTTGCCACTCACCCAGTACCATTTCTCCAAAAGTCTTATTGCCTATTTGTTTTTTGTATTCTAACTCGAAGGCGTCGAGATCGTGCCATTGATTAAATGGCCAACCACTTTTTCCCAACTCATCAGGCCTTGCATAAAATTTGACGTCATAGCCGCTCTTACTGCTCCACTTTCCATCGCCATCACCATCTAAGTAGAGATCTATACCGATCGTCGCATTTGCAGTAAGCAGTTTCATTTGAAAACAAAATTCGTCCAAATCGTCGAACGATAAAGGCTCCTGTAGATCTATTTTAATATTTCTTATATTTTGATCATAATCCAATCGAGCAGAATAAGCTCCATGAAAACTGTCCCCACCAAATGGTTGCCCTTTGCCCCCAATATCGTATTTAAGGCCGAAAGATCCCATTACCGTCGTAACTGTCGAAGAGAGCATAATAACTAGACATAATATAGTTAGAAGTTTCATGATCCATTATTGAGGGCACTCTAGTATAAAAACTAATCTGTTTTGCCAGGTCTTCTCGCCCATTAACTCTTAAAAATCTGCCATGTACCAGCTTCCTCTCCCCCTATCCCACCCCCGAACGCCTATACGAGTTTCACAGGCGGTTCACATAACCGAGACGATAAAAAATCGACTAACAGGGACCCAACATGAAAAATAGGTATTTAAATTTCCCAGGCCAGGCTTCGGTTGTCGGATGGTTTGCTGAAGATGCGCTGAAAATGTAGGTGATTGAGCATGGTAGGGGGGTTGGTTACGACTAAATTGGGGGAGGATTCCCTGAGAAGTTTCGCGAGGGAGGCGCTCGTCAAGGAGAACCTTCCTTACGTCATGGGGACGATCTCTCTCCTATTGATGGTCCTGGCGACGGCGGTCTCCTCCGCCAACGCCGCTGGCATCGCGACTATTCAAAGCACAAGCTCTGGCACGGCTTATTCGTCCATCACTTGGTCGGGGTACGGTCTCCCGGCACCCGGTCCTGATGGGGCTTATTACCATCCCGGAAGCTTCAGCTACAACTTCTGGCCCGAGGTGCCGCTCGATGATGGCAAGGACCGCCATGCACACGGCACCTGGGGAAGCAGCAGGTACAGCAGGAGCTGGTACAATCAGCAGCCTGTGGCGACTGACCTCTATCCGGACGCTGCTGGGCCCGCAACGGCGGGGACGGCCGTCACCTGGACCGCCAGGGCGACCGACCCCGACGGCGACGCCATCCTCTACAAGTTCTGGCTTAAAGGCCCGTCGACGGGCTGGGCCTGGATAGATATGACGGGATGGACGACGAGCAACCGCTGGACCTGGAGGACGGTCCCATCGGACGCCGGGACGAGCTCGGTCTGCGTCAGCGTAAAGGACGGGCGGAATGCCGGCCCCGACGGCTCCAAGTGCAGCCTGACGAGAGAGTTCACCGTCGCCCTCCCCAGGACGAACGGGCCGCCGACGGCGACGGGCCTCGCCCCCGACGGGGGAAGCCCCCTCGTCGCGGGGTCTTCGGTCACCTGGACGGCGACGGCCAACGACCCCGACGGGGACCAGATATACTACCGGTTCTGGCTGAAGGGCCCCTCCACCGGGAACGCCTGGAGGGATATGACGGGATGGACGGCGAGCAACAGGTGGACCTGGCAGACGACCGCCTCCGACGTGGGGACGAGCCAGGTTAACGTCTGGATCAGGGACGGAAACCACGCCGGATACGACAGCTGGGACAGCTACCAGGTGAGGGAGTTCCAGGTGGCGGCCCCCCGAGCGAACGGGCCGCCGACGGCGACGGGCCTCACCCCCAACAGGGGAAGCCCCCTCGTCGCGGGGTCTTCGGTCATCTGGACGGCGACGGCCAACGACCCCGACGGGGACCAGATATACTACCGGTTCTGGCTGAAGGGCCCCTCCACCGGGAACGCCTGGAGGGACATGACGGGATGGACGGCGAGCAACAGGTGGACCTGGCAGACGACCGCCTCCGACGTGGGGACGAGCCAGGCGAACGTCTGGATCAGGGATGGAAACCACGCCGGATACGACAGCTGGGACAGCTACCAGGTGAGGGAGTTCACCATAACCTGGTGAGCGGTCCGCCATCGGAGAGATCGGCAGAATAAGCCGATTCTGCCAGCCGATCTGGCGATGATACAACCCCGCGAAAAGAGGTCTGCAAAACTCAGGGAACGCGCCCGGAGGATCTCCGCCTCCCGGCATCAATATGATCCAGATCTCCCCCAAGGGAGGGGAGGATGAATGAAGGGGGCGTTGGGAGGGGCCCTCCCCTCCCAGCTTCACAGCACCTTGATCCTGCATCCTGGACGGGGCGGACCGGCCCCATCTCTTCTGTCGTCATGGTCTTTTGTTTCTTCTCTAGCCGACCCAAGAGACCATCCACCCCCCGTCTCTCCGCCAAACTGATCAGAAGATTTAAGATGTGAGAGCAACACCGATAGGAAGGGGACGAGATTGCGCATCGAAATCACAGCACTTTTGGATCAGGACGTCTACACCCAGCGGGGGATCTTCGTCGGGAGGGTCGACGACGTGGTCCTCGATCCGGATGTGGGCGAGGTGAGCGGCCTTGCCCTCGGGAACGTCAACAAATCCTTCCTCGACCTGAAGGGGAAGGGTATCATCATACCCTACCAAGGGGTCACCGCCGTCGGAGATATCGTAATCACCAAGCACTTCGGGACCATATCTTACAGCGATGACGAGAAGGTCTGAAAGCCGGGAGGTTTACGCCGACCTCAGAGTCCGCCCCCCCCTGGTGGTGCGGGCCGACGGAAGAGGCTTTGGAAAGCTCCTCCGGGAGGCGGATAAGCCCTACGACCTCGACTTCGCGAGGGCGATGGCGAAGGCGGCGAGAAGGTTCTTCGAGGAGTCAAGCCTCGACCCCGCCATCGCCTTCACCTTCTCCGACGAGGTCAACCTCCTCTTTCCGGAGGCTCCCTTCAACGGCCGGCTGGAGAAGATCGACTCAGTGGTGGCGGGGTCCCTCTCGGGCCACCTATCCCTCGCCCTCGGGAGGGCCGTCGCCATGGACGCGAGGTCGATCCCCCTCTGCCCCGGCGAGATATGCGAGTACTTTGCAGAAAGGCAGGACGAGGCCTGGAGAAACCACGTCTTCTCCAGCGGCTTCTACGCCCTCGTCGCCGACGGCCTCGCCCCCGACGAGGCGATGGGGCAGCTCCGGGGAATGAAGGAGGCCGAGATCCACGAGACGCTCTTTGCGCGGGGGACAAACCTCGCCAAGAGCCCGGCGTGGCAGAGGCGAGGGATCCTGATCCGCCGGGTCCGGATCGATGGAGAAGTGGAAGGTGTGATCGAGGGCGCCGGCGATGGAGGGAGAGGAGGGAAGGAGAAGAGGGAGAGGATGAAGATCATCGAAGACTGGGAGCCTCCCCTCTTTCGGTCGGTGGAGGGAAAGCGCCTCCTCGACGGGACGATTCGGCATATTTAGGAGCGGAAGATCATGTTCTTGGATGAGAAGGGAGAGGAAGAGGGGAAGAAGGAGACGGCGAAGCCCAAGCAGTTCATCCCTCGGGCCGTGGGCCAGAAGGTGACGATCAGGCTTCTGGACGGAAGGCCCCTGATAGCGAAGCTTGAGTCGCAGAACAACTACGAGCTCCTCTTAGACCTGGGGAAGGGAAAGAAGATGATAGTATTCAAGCACGCCATCGGCACCCTGGAGTACGAGGCTCAGGACGAGGGCAGGTGAGGGGCCTTCTACCAACCACCTGACCGTCGGAGCCTCCGGCCCAGGGCACCCGAGATCTCGGCCCACTCGATCTCGTGGACGCCCTCGCTGTCGTGGATGATGCATCTGCCGAAAGGCGACGGCTCCCCCCTCTCGAACTCCTCGTACTTCCGGACCAGCTCGATCGCCTCTCTGATCTCGAAGATCTGCCTTCTTTTGAGAAGCTCGGCTAGCTTCGTGGCCTCCTCTGAGCTTATCTCGCCTCCGATCCCCCGGCACTCTGACCACCGGAGGCGGCCGTCATCCAGGTAAAAGGGGTAGGTTTCGCAGAGGAGGGGCCTTCTCCCGTAGATCCGGCACCCGCCTTCCGAAAAGTAGCGGCAGTCCCGGCCCGTTTTTCTCAAACGCCACTCCAGGGTGTGAAAGTTCCCTCCGGAATCCCACTCCCCCTCGAGGGGCGGCTCCGCCGCCTCCAGCCACCCTTCGCCCGTCTCGCCCATGATCGCCCTGATCTCTAAGGGGAAGACGGCGACGGTGTTCTCCTCGCCCCGGCAGCATTCGCCGCACCGCTGGCAACGAAAACCGAATCGCCTTATATCGCGGGCGACGATCTCTGTCGAGAGCCGCTCGGCCCTCTCCAGCTGGAGGGCCAGCTCCGCCAGCATCTCCTCGATCTCAGCCCGGTTCACCTGCTCCGATCCCCGTACGTCATCTCCGCTCCCTGCAGACCTCGATGAAGTTCTCGAGGAGCCGGATGCCCCCCTCGGTGTGGACGACCTCGGGGTGCCACTGGACTCCGTAAAGAGGCCGCGTCTCATGCCTCATCGCCTCGATCTCGCAGACCTCGGACCGCGCCAGCACCCGGAACTCCGGCGGTAGCCTCACCACCTGGTCGGCATGGGAAGCCCAGGTCTTTACCTTTGGGGGGAGGCCCTTCAGGATCTCGTCCTCCTCCAGCACCTCCACCACCACCTCCGCATACCCGCCGATGGAACCCTTCTCAACTCTTCCCCCGAAGGTCTCGGCCATCACCTGGAGGCCCAGGCAAATCCCGAGGATCGGTATCTTCAGCCTCTTCAGGTACTCGGAACAGTTTCCAGCCCGGTCAAGGGTCGGGCCGCCGCCGAGGATCAGGCCGTCGGCCTCGATCTCCTCCGGTGGCGTCAGGTTTGAGATCATCCTCGCAGAAACCAGGTCCCTTATGCTCCGATGAATCAGGTGGTTGAACTGACCGTAGTTGTTTACTACCAGAACGGACATCTTCACCCCGGCGTATATCTGCCATTAGATGATAAACCTTACACAAACCGCCCCTCCCTTCTGCCTCTGGCCTGAAGAGATCATAAAAGCTTCGAGATATCTTCGGGCCCCGCGAGAACGGTGATCCCCGGGATCCTCCCAAGCCGTTCTATGTTCTCCCTATCCAGGGGGCGGGTCACGAAGGAGATCTCGGCCCTCCTGATGGCGCCCTGGGGGCAGAGGTCCCTGCAGATCCCACAGCCGTCGCACCTCACAAGGTCGATCTGCGCGGCGATCGCCCCCTTCGGGCACGCCTCCCGGGGCTCGCAGACCTCGCAACGGATGCAGAGATCCCTGTCGATGGTGTAGGGCGGCTCGGTCTCCGACCTCTCCAGAACGTCGGTGGGGAGGACGTAGACGGGAACCCCCGCCTTGTTCGCCAGGGCCACGGCGTTCGTCGGGAGGCTGTCGGCTATTCCGCAGACGATCTTGGCTACGGTGTTGGCCGTCGCCGGCGCGACGATCAATAGGTCGAACTTATTCATCATGAACCTCCCGGCCTTGGGGCTGCTCGCCCCCTCCTCCCGCTCAAAAAACAGCTCCTCCAGATATCCCCCGCCCGAGATCTCAGAGAGCTTGTCGAAGAGGCCGTACATCCTCGCGACCTCCTCTCCGGCCCGCGAGACGAAGGTGCAGACCCGGTTCTTCCGTGAGACCTCCCCCATCGCCGCCACGCTCTCGGCCAGGTAGTGGCCGGCCCCCGTGACGGCCCAAGCGACGTTCTTCATAGATCCGCTCACCCCTCCCGACGATATGGACCCACGGCTTCGGCGGCTTATCACCCCAGCGGTCGAACTCCAAAACGAAAATATATAAAACATCATCACAAATAGGTGAAAGGGACTGGCTTCGATGTCAGCCCAGGGGAGAACGAACAAATGACTCAACACTTCGAAAAAGCCCTCATCGGAGAGGCGCTGGTGGGAGAGGGGCCCGAGGTCGCCCACATAGACCTCGTCATCGGGAGAAAGGGAAGCGCGGTGGAGCAGGCCTTCGTCACCGCCCTCGCCTCGCCGAGGATGGGCCACACACCGCTCCTCGCGGTCCTGGAGCCAAACCTCATCCCCAAGCCCGCCACCCTCATGGTGAACAAGGTGACTATCACGAACGCCAGCCAAGCCCTTCTGATCTTCGGCCCGGCCCAGGCGGCGGTGGCCCAGGCGGTGATGGACTCGGTGGCCGACGGGACGATCCCGGAGGGGGATGCTGAGGACCTGCTGATCATCGTCTCGGTATTCATCGAGTGGGACGCCGAGGATAAGAAGAAGGTTCGCGACTACAACTACAGGGCCACAAAGCTCGCCATCGAGAGGGCGATGGGAGGCGAGCCTACGGTCAAAGAGGCCCTTGCAAAGAAGGACTCGGCGAAGCATCCCTTCGCCTGAGAAAGTTTCAGGATTTCATATCCGATCCATCGGCCTATGAGATGCTCCACCCGGGTCGGCGCGAGAGAGGTGGTCTGTCGCTGACCACGGTGGATGCTTTTGGGGATCGGATCCTCGTTGGTCTTCGGGCGGCTCTTCGGCGCCTGCCTCTCCGGGAGGTTCTGCCATCCGACAAACTTTACTGTCAGGAGATGGTAAATTATTGAGTTGTAGATCCATACGCGACTTACATCCAGTTCATGTGAAACGAGGTTCGCAGCATCTAGCACCGACGAGACTCTGATGTGAAAAATAGATACTTAAAAGCCCAAATCGACGGATCAGACAGAAGACGAATTTGTCGGTCAAAGATTGGAAGGTGTTCGATATGATAGATCCCTCATCGAAGGCGGTAGCCTGGGACAGACTGAAGAATGCCCCCGGCGATATCTTGGAACGGAGCCAGAAAGGCGCGCTACGCCTGGCTCTGGCGCTGCTGATCATTGGAATGTTTCTGACTTCGGCGGCTGTGGCCGACGTTCCGCCGACCGCCGGAGATCTCACTGCGGACAAGGGAAGCCCCCAGGAGGTTGGAACCACCATAAAGTGGACCGCCAGCGCATCCGATGCAGATGGTGACCCTATCATCTACAGGTTCTACCTGAAGGGACCATCTACAGGCGATGCGTGGCAGCAGGTCCAGGACTGGTCGGCCACCAACTCCTGGGACTGGACACCATCCCAAGCCGGAAGCTACGAGGTGAACGTCTGGATCAGGGACGGGAACAACGCCGGACCTGACAGCTGGGACGCATTCAAGGTAACGCCCTTCACCGTGAACCCGGCTCCGGCCCCGAACCAGCCGCCTGTGGCAGACTCCCTCGACCCGAACGCTGCGAGCCCCCAGGATGCCGGCACTCCCATCATATGGACCGCCAGCGCATCTGATGCCGATGG
>LUYE01000054.1 GCA_001602645.1 Methanosarcinales archaeon Methan_01 | reverse complement strand
CAGAAATAGTTGTATTATTTGCTCCCTCAACTGTTTTACTGACTGAGTAATAGATTTCGGACCTAAATGCTGAAGGATCTCGAAACAAAATGAGAGCGTCTGTCTTATCTGGAATATTTGCTTTAGCGTTTTGCGCTAAATTCCACATCTTCATAATCTTCTTTCCAATCATGGGAGGAAATGGGATATGATAAATTGTAGGAATAGATTCTTTTATAAACAACTTATTGTTCCAATTGAACGTCTTTTTATCCCATTTTACTGGATCAAACTTTGGGCAACATTCATCTTCATTCATATTGTTCGCCTTTGACAGATTAGTATATAAATATTACGAATAACATTCCTCACTCTTTCTAAATAGAGGCGCGGGACACCAAGACCTCGGCCGGCGAAAGGCGCTCTGGAACTCTTGAGGATATTTAAGCGAAGAAGACGTCGTCTTTGTATTCGTAGAGAACAAGGGCGGGCCTTCTCTTGGAGCTCATCAAATCCGAGAAGGGGAAGGGGACGACGACGATCTTTCCTTTCATCAATATTGGTCCGGTTCTTTGTCTGCATATTTGGAGAGCGCCCGCTCCGAGAAGCGCATCAGATCCATGGTGATCTCCGCCTCATCCTCGGGCTCCTCAAGGTCGTAGGGGAGGCTCTCAGAAGGGCGCTTCGCCTCTTTCGAGACGGATCGGGAGGACATAGAGAGAGCTGGGGCTTTCAATATATGATATTTATCGTGGTATCAGCCGAATAAAACCCACGGCAATATCTGCCCCATCTGGCTACCCGGCTACAAAGTTCAATCCCTGGCGTTTTTTTTCTTAGCTTGCAACTCAACGAGGACTCTATGGCTGAGGTTCGAGACATGTTTCAATCCCTGTCGGGTTTTTTCAGGCCTTGCAACAGAATGGCCGGCCTATTAGGAGTAGCGGGGCGTGTCAGTTTCAATCCCTGTCGGGTTTTTTCAGGCCTTGCAACGTCGATCCGCGAAATACGCGGATTATCTGAGAAAGAGTTTCAATCCCTGTCGGGTTTTTTCAGGCCTTGCGACGCTCTTCCACCCCTTTCCTCGGATACCAGGCCATCAGTTTCAATCCCTGTCGGGTTTTTTCAGGCCTTGCAACGCTGGAGCTGTGGACGACTCTCGCCTCCGGTAACAATTTGTTTCAATCCCTGTCGGGTTTTTTCAGGCCTTGCAACGGGGGATCGTGCCGGGCGGGACCGTACCGCCACAGCCTGTTTCAATCCCTGTCGGGTTTTTTCAGGCCTTGCAACGTCATCCCGACAATTAGACCTTGATTTTCCACGCCTGTTTCAATCCCTGTCGGGTTTTTTCAGGCCTTGCAACAATATGACGCGGCGGAGGCCGAGTTCCGAGAAGAGGTTTCAATCCCTGTCGGGTTTTTTCAGGCCTTGCAACCTCACCGCATTTCGTGCACCGCTTCATCTCAGCCCGTTTCAATCCCTGTCGGGTTTTTTCAGGCCTTGCAACAAAGAAGTTAAGTTTAATAAGAATACTCTTCTACGTTTCAATCCCTGTCGGGTTTTTTCAGGCCTTGCAACTCTTCATCCCTTAAAGACGGTATCAAAATTTCTATTTGTTTCAATCCCTGTCGGGTTTTTTCAGGCCTTGCAACCCATCGACGTTACGTTAGGCCCGAAGGCTCCGTAAAAGTTTCAATCCCTGTCGGGTTTTTTCAGGCCTTGCAACGAACGCCCTCCTTTACCGAGGCGGTCCCGGAGATGCGTTTCAATCCCTGTCGGGTTTTTTCAGGCCTTGCAACATAATGGAGATCATTCTTCGTGCCTCCGAAAGTCGATGTTTCAATCCCTGTCGGGTTTTTTCAGGCCTTGCAACCGAATATGACGCGGCGGAGGCCGAGTTCCGAGAAGAGGTTTCAATCCCTGTCGGGTTTTTTCAGGCCTTGCAACCCAGCTGATGCATGAGCTCCTTGGAGACCGGTTCGTTTCAATCCCTGTCGGGTTTTTTCAGGCCTTGCAACCTCCGCCGAGGCACTAGTCTGGGCGGTCGATAACCGAGTTTCAATCCCTGTCGGGTTTTTTCAGGCCTTGCAACACGTTACCATGTCTGTCTTATCGTCGGTGAGTAACGTTTCAATCCCTGTCGGGTTTTTTCAGGCCTTGCAACCCAGGGCGGGACACCACGCCAGAACCTCGAAGTGGTGTTTCAATCCCTGTCGGGTTTTTTCAGGCCTTGCAACTTTACGATTCGCGAGATTGAAGTCATTCCAACCAGTTTCAATCCCTGTCGGGTTTTTTCAGGCCTTGCAACTCAACGCTCTCCAGCAGAGGAGAATCGCGATACAGAAGGGTTTCAATCCCTGTCGGGTTTTTTCAGGCCTTGCAACCCGGCGACCACTGGGATATTCGACCTGCACCTGTACCAAGTTTCAATCCCTGTCGGGTTTTTTCAGGCCTTGCAACTGCGGGGGCGTAGTTCGTTTCCCATATCCAGGAGTTGTGTTTCAATCCCTGTCGGGTTTTTTCAGGCCTTGCAACGCCCCCTCGTCTCGCCATCCAGCCCCGCGCAGATATGTTTCAATCCCTGTCGGGTTTTTTCAGGCCTTGCAACAGTAAGTCGCCCGCTACCATATCATGATTCGTAACAGTTTCAATCCCTGTCGGGTTTTTTCAGGCCTTGCAACTTCGACGGCGACGAAGAGCTTGTCCCCGTTCTCCCTGTTTCAATCCCTGTCGGGTTTTTTCAGGCCTTGCAACTTTAACAGTTCCGCCCGCGCCTTCGGCGATAAGGATTTGTTTCAATCCCTGTCGGGTTTTTTCAGGCCTTGCAACATAAAGGACAAATTAACCATGCTCCCCATTTCAATTGTTTCAATCCCTGTCGGGTTTTTTCAGGCCTTGCAACGCCAGATCGCCGAGATGAGGCGCGAGATGGCGTCTCGTTTCAATCCCTGTCGGGTTTTTTCAGGCCTTGCAACTTATCGATGCTGGCTTCTACGTGCGCCATATGATACTTGTTTCAATCCCTGTCGGGTTTTTTCAGGCCTTGCAACTCCCCTCGCCGTGGTGGGGAAGCTTCTTGACCGCTATGTTTCAATCCCTGTCGGGTTTTTTCAGGCCTTGCAACCTCGGTCATGAAGCCCGTCCCGGCCTCGACGTCCGCGTTTCAATCCCTGTCGGGTTTTTTCAGGCCTTGCAACCTACCCTATACCATCATAAAGCCCGATCATTGGACCGTTTCAATCCCTGTCGGGTTTTTTCAGGCCTTGCAACAAGTTCAGCGGCACCATCACGATCTCGTCCATCAAGATGTTTCAATCCCTGTCGGGTTTTTTCAGGCCTTGCAACAGCAGGGTCGCCAGGGTGGCCCAGGCCGGATCGTCTGGTTTCAATCCCTGTCGGGTTTTTTCAGGCCTTGCAACGCCGGAACCACAAACAGATATTTTGTCATTTTCCTTGTTTCAATCCCTGTCGGGTTTTTTCAGGCCTTGCAACTCTAGGTCGTCCCATCTGGCGAGGAGAACCATCAGTTGTTTCAATCCCTGTCGGGTTTTTTCAGGCCTTGCAACTTCAGCTCGGCGCTGAGGGCTTGGTCCGCGAGCTTCCGTTTCAATCCCTGTCGGGTTTTTTCAGGCCTTGCAACAATCGTAAGCCATGATCAGTCCTCCGCCACCCATGCGTTTCAATCCCTGTCGGGTTTTTTCAGGCCTTGCAACCATATTCTCTCAGGACGAGTGAGGTGATCTAAATGTGTTTCAATCCCTGTCGGGTTTTTTCAGGCCTTGCAACTATAACAAGCCCGATAACGGTCGAGGTAAGCGAAGCGTTTCAATCCCTGTCGGGTTTTTTCAGGCCTTGCAACTCGATGAACGCTTTCGCTATCTGGCGAGCCCACTTGTGTTTCAATCCCTGTCGGGTTTTTTCAGGCCTTGCAACTCTCCATTATGTCGGCCATGCTGTGGAGTTCGGGGTTGTTTCAATCCCTGTCGGGTTTTTTCAGGCCTTGCAACGGGCCATGAGATCCCTCCTTAGGCGGTCCCGGAGATGCGTTTCAATCCCTGTCGGGTTTTTTCAGGCCTTGCAACTGTACCTGTTGGCCGGGATCAGCCCGGCTTCATGAAGCGTTTCAATCCCTGTCGGGTTTTTTCAGGCCTTGCAACGTGGACTGAGGGCGGAGCACACGGCGGAGCGATCGAGTTTCAATCCCTGTCGGGTTTTTTCAGGCCTTGCAACAGTACACCGACGGTATTAATATAATAAATGGAGTAAGGTTTCAATCCCTGTCGGGTTTTTTCAGGCCTTGCAACGTCCAGTGGGGATGGAAGAAATGAGGCCCCTGATCGAGTTTCAATCCCTGTCGGGTTTTTTCAGGCCTTGCAACTCGGCGACATGGAATCGGCGATGAAGGATCTCGGCGAGTTTCAATCCCTGTCGGGTTTTTTCAGGCCTTGCAACCGAGTACAGGTGCAGGTACTGCATCGACGACGGTAGGTTTCAATCCCTGTCGGGTTTTTTCAGGCCTTGCAACGGAAGAGCATATCGCAACGGGACACCCAACCGAGGTTTCAATCCCTGTCGGGTTTTTTCAGGCCTTGCAACATCCGATCTTAGAACCCTCTGCGCTCGGCTTGGAGTGTTTCAATCCCTGTCGGGTTTTTTCAGGCCTTGCAACCCTAGCGGCGATCTCGGGTATACGACCAAACCTAAGTTTCAATCCCTGTCGGGTTTTTTCAGGCCTTGCAACGCCGATCTGCTCTCCCATGTCAAATGTCTCCGAGTTGTTTCAATCCCTGTCGGGTTTTTTCAGGCCTTGCAACTCTGAAAGGTGCAGCCCGACGCCGCCGGGATAGGCGTTTCAATCCCTGTCGGGTTTTTTCAGGCCTTGCAACAGGGCGGCGGCTACGTCTTCGGCGAGAGTCATAGATTGTTTCAATCCCTGTCGGGTTTTTTCAGGCCTTGCAACATAGATTCGACCTGCGAATCCGAGGGGGCGAGTTTGGTTTCAATCCCTGTCGGGTTTTTTCAGGCCTTGCAACCGATGATCGATCGCGGGGGTTCGCTCGCCGGTTCAGTTTCAATCCCTGTCGGGTTTTTTCAGGCCTTGCAACATCTTCGACTAGGCCCGACACCCAACCGCCCTGCGAAGTTTCAATCCCTGTCGGGTTTTTTCAGGCCTTGCAACTTAGGAGTAGCGGGTCGAAAGGCGAGGGCAAACGCTTGGTTTCAATCCCTGTCGGGTTTTTTCAGGCCTTGCAACTCTCTTTTGTTTCGAATGGGTACTTCGACCGGCTTTGGTTTCAATCCCTGTCGGGTTTTTTCAGGCCTTGCAACATTTTGGTGAACGGCTTTCCTGTTGCCGTTGAGGTTAGTTTCAATCCCTGTCGGGTTTTTTCAGGCCTTGCAACAAGCCTGGTTCGGTTACACTAACTCCCAGATAGTTAAGTTTCAATCCCTGTCGGGTTTTTTCAGGCCTTGCAACATCTAAATGGCATCCAAAGGACTTCATCCATACTCTGTTTCAATCCCTGTCGGGTTTTTTCAGGCCTTGCAACTCTGCTGGATGGAGGTTTCGTTCGAAGTTCCAGCAGGTTTCAATCCCTGTCGGGTTTTTTCAGGCCTTGCAACAACTCGGAGGGATTCAAGAAGTGGGCGATCACCTAGTTTCAATCCCTGTCGGGTTTTTTCAGGCCTTGCAACTCAAAAAGGGCTCTTGGATCATGGTAACTAAGATCGTTTCAATCCCTGTCGGGTTTTTTCAGGCCTTGCAACGTTGCTGACGTTCGTGATCCACGTGTCATCCCACAGGTTTCAATCCCTGTCGGGTTTTTTCAGGCCTTGCAACTTGGGGAACAAATATAAACAGTAGGACGACCTGTATGTTTCAATCCCTGTCGGGTTTTTTCAGGCCTTGCAACGCTAGGTTCTCGGCCGTCGGGTTACCGGACATGGTCAAGTTTCAATCCCTGTCGGGTTTTTTCAGGCCTTGCAACAGAGTTCACGATCGACACCCACATCCTAACCGGCACATAGTTTCAATCCCTGTCGGGTTTTTTCAGGCCTTGCAACTTGGTTGATATCTTCCAGCGGGCCGCTGTGAACGTGTTTCAATCCCTGTCGGGTTT
The DNA here is from genome assembly GCA_001602645.1 of Methanosarcinales archaeon Methan_01. Classification (GTDB taxonomy): domain Archaea; phylum Halobacteriota; class Methanosarcinia; order Methanotrichales; family Methanotrichaceae; genus Methanocrinis. The sequence continues at coordinate 13,877 of LUYE01000054.1, read as the reverse complement.
TTTCAGGCCTTGCAACTCAACCTCCGCATCAATCAACTAAACTCGCTGTAAGTTTCAATCCCTGTCGGGTTTTTTCAGGCCTTGCAACATCATGGCGATGCCCTGGTCGCCGTCCAGCTGATGGTTTCAATCCCTGTCGGGTTTTTTCAGGCCTTGCAACGTCCTCGCTCCGGGCTGGGTTCCGCCGCGTCGTCCAGTTTCAATCCCTGTCGGGTTTTTTCAGGCCTTGCAACCCGATCATGTCCACGACCAGTGGACGGGTTGGATGCAGGTTTCAATCCCTGTCGGGTTTTTTCAGGCCTTGCAACCTAGGCGAAGATCAGGATCTCCGAGCCGAATCCAGATGTGTTTCAATCCCTGTCGGGTTTTTTCAGGCCTTGCAACTTCAACTTGCCCCGGCTGACCGGGGAGACCGACGAGTTTCAATCCCTGTCGGGTTTTTTCAGGCCTTGCAACCTGGCCGAGCTCGATTTCGGGCATCGGCTCGGCTCGATCTGTTTCAATCCCTGTCGGGTTTTTTCAGGCCTTGCAACACACCCGAGGGCTCGAAGATCGCCCGGGCGAAGGCGGTGTTTCAATCCCTGTCGGGTTTTTTCAGGCCTTGCAACCATAGCGGCATATCGCATCCGAATCACCTCCCCCTAGTTTCAATCCCTGTCGGGTTTTTTCAGGCCTTGCAACTCCTCGATCCGGCCCAGCTCAGTGCCCCCGAACGGGGAGTTTCAATCCCTGTCGGGTTTTTTCAGGCCTTGCAACTCATCGGTACCTTCGGCAACCTCGTGATTTGTGATGTTTCAATCCCTGTCGGGTTTTTTCAGGCCTTGCAACGAAACAGGCCGATGACAAGGAGCCATCCAAGCTCTCTCCGTTTCAATCCCTGTCGGGTTTTTTCAGGCCTTGCAACTCCTCATAGCATCGATTCTCCGAACGCGCAAGATGATGTTTCAATCCCTGTCGGGTTTTTTCAGGCCTTGCAACGGCACCCCTGGGTTGGTTATTTCTCGATATAAAACCTTCTAATGGCCGGAAAATCGGGCCTCTAATCATGGACCATTCCCGTACCCTGAGTTTATAAACATCCATGAACCATCACAACACGTTCGACTTCTTCTCAGGAGATCTCTCTCCAATATCCTTAATATTCTTGACGCAGTGCTCGCAGAGCTGGTAGATCCGGACTTTGTCCCCTGACCCGATCTGGGCTTTAATCTCGTCCTCCATCATCAACCTCTGGACGGCATCGATCTCCAGCTCGAAGACGCTGTACTGCTTCCAAGCGCCATACTTTTCTAGGATCTTGTATACTCGGGTCCGGATCCTGTTCTCGCTGATGTCGTAAGCCACCGCCAGCCTCATAACTCCATCCTCATCGTTTGAACTCCAGGGGATAGTACTGTTTCAGCTCCCCTGTGATCGCCTTTCGCAAGAGGATCGCTTGCATCCTCACTGCTTTTCTCCTCGATACGACATAGCCGAACCTCGGATGGGTGAACTCTTCCTTCATGAACTCGTCAAATTTTTCGAGATATTTCTTGAAGGCGTAATCCTTCAGGTGGTTATCGACCTGAAAGTCGTCGTGGGTCAGAATCCCCTTGTTCACGAGCCGTACGGCGAAGGCATCGCAAAATATTGGCCGAAACTCCTCCAGCAGGTCGAGAGCCAGGGATGGGCGGCCGTGGCGATCGGCGTGGAGCATCCCCAGGAATGGGTCGAGGTTGTACTGGCGAAGGGCGCTCAATACTTCGTTCTTCATCATCGAGTACGTCAGTGAGAGGAGAGCGTTGATGTGATCCTCCGGCGGCCGCCGGGTTCGTCGCTCGAAGGTCCACCCCTCGACGAGGCAGCCTTCCAAGAGGGAGAAGTAGAGCCGCGCCGCCTCCCCCTCGATCCCCCGGAGGCCATCCATCGTATCGGCGCCAGAGGCGAGGGACTCCAGCTCCGCCAGCCTCCCGCCATCCTCCTCGCTCGTTACCCCCTTCCTCCCCAGGAAGGTCCGGGAGTTTCTGATCTTGGCGCGGACGATCTCGCCTGCGATCCCTAGGGCCTCCTCCTCGGTGAGGGCGTACTGCCTGCGGCGGACCTCGGCGATGGTGTTCCTCTCGGGAACGAAGCTTCCCCTGTACCGTCCATAGGAGGTGAAGTAGTTCAGGACGATTCCGTGCTCGTTCGCCCGAGCCACAAAGGGGGTAGTGAAGTTGACGTTCCCGAAGATGTTGACGGTATCCACCTGGCCCATGGGAAAGGAGCCTATCTCCCCCTCGCCGGCGGCGAAGACGACGATCCGGCCGCCTTCCACCCCCACCTGCGCGCCCTGCCTAGTCACGTAAACTACGCTGTCGTCGAATAGACCCTCGCTCGCCTTCATGATCTCGCCCTCCTCATCCCTCTTCCTTTTCCGCTCCCGCTCCTCCGCCCCACTTCGAGCATCCTCGTCTCGAAGGGCATGCAGTACTGGACGGTGCTGCACTTCTCACATTTGTGAGGGTTCTCGGCGAAGTCCGGTATCCTCTCAAGGCTCATATTCCGGATCGCCTCAGCGGTCTCGATGACCTTCTCTCGGTGCCAGTCCGTAATCGTGATGGCGTACCGCTCGTTCGTTCCGAAGAGGTAAATGTAGCCCATCCTCACCGGCTCGCCGATGTGATCTTCCAGGAGCATGCAGTAGGCTGCGAGCTGGACCTCGTCGTTGTCGAAGTAAGAGTCGCCGTGTTTTCGCTCGACGGGAGTCAATCTCGTCTTGTTCTCCAGAAGGTCGATCTTTCCGTGAAGCCCGAGCTTCTCAGATCTCAGGTATATCTCCCGATACCAGCCCCCTCGTCGGCTCTGGTTCGCGTGCTTCGATCGGCCGTCTGCCAGGTAGTAATTCAAACCCTGGGTGTTGTAGAAGATCAGGTAGTAGAAGCGCCGAGGGCAGTAGAGGTACTGGTTGAGGTCGGAGACGTTGACGAGGTTGAAGTCCTCCTCAATCATCATAGAACTCCATGGCCTCTTCGGATAGAGGCACAACTTTGTCGTTCCATAGGATGACCTCTTCTGGCAGTATCACCTTATCTGGATCAACTGAGTTATACAATGATCGAATACAATTAAGCATGAATCCTCTCTGATTTTCCGGGAATACGTCGAGAGCATTCTTAGCGATGGTTTCTATTTCATCTCTGAATTGGTCATTTCGCTTTTGATAGTCGATCATCGCTGGGAAGTAGGGCAATGTTATCGCCTTTATGAAAGGTCCAGGATCGTCACTTTCGAGTTCTCTTATGATCAATCCTTCATCGGTTTTTTCCACTGCAGCAGGAACCCTGTTTAGAACAGAGAGCACATCATAGGCTGTCCTGCGCACTTCGTGTCCCCTTTGATACAAGACTGGAAGCTGGAGAGATCTTCCCCTCAAGCTCCTGCAAGCGTTCTTGAGGTCCTTGACTAAGAGATTGAGTCGAGCCAAGTTCTGGTTTGACAACCCCAACCCGTCATATTTATTTAACAATGCAAAAAAATTTAGCCATAACCTATAGCTATATCCTGATTCGACCGCAAAAAATGCTCTAAGGTCTTGTTCCCTATATTTTTGGTGGCTATAGCCCTCGATCGCCAATGCTTGCCTGAATGTGAATAGTTTAACTACTTTTTTCGTCTGAATATTATATTCGTCAGTGATAAATCTGATCTTGTCTAAAAACTCCTGATATCCAACCGATTCATCTGTGAAGAGAGGATTTGCCTCTTTTTTTGTGAAAATATAACATTTTGCTGGCTCATGCCGAGCAGCACGACCAAACCGCTGGATGAAAGAGTCGAAGCTAAAACCATCCTCCATGAACAGCATCTTTATCGGATAATCGAGGCCCAGCTCGCTCTTATTTGTTGATATGAGGATGGGTTTAGTAAAATCAGGTGCATCTCCGATCTGGTTCGTATCGTAGCCGTTATCTTTCTCCACATATCGGTACAAATCAGGATATTCCTTATACAAACGAGAATAAAACCAATTGCTGTCCTTTACTCTATCGAAGATTAAGAGGATCTGAGGCTTGCCTATTTTGATATCTTTTGTCGCATCTGTCAGAGTATCTGCGATCTCTTCGATACGATCGAGAATTTTCCCTTGGTGAAATTCTACTTCTGTACGATATCGTATAGGTTTTTCTCCTTCTGTAAATCCTGGCTTGGCTTCGACGCTATTAATTGTTGGAGTTTGTCGATATTTTCCGATTAGTACAAAGTTGAGAAGTTTCAAGATCTCAGTTTTGGGTGTTGCACTGCTCAAAATCACTCGACATCGACTCATATTTAAAAAAAGAGCAATTTGGGTGAGGATGCCACTCAGCTCAAACTCACCATATGCATGAAATTCATCATAAATTACATAATTGAATTCCCGGAATACTTGTATTAAATCTCCTTCAGGATTCGTGTACATAGCTCCAACAATAGCCTGAAAAATATCTGGATTTGTCAATATAATATCGTACCTCTTTATCAAACCCGAAAGCTCTCGTGCTCGTTCTCTCCCCCTTCTTTTCAGGATTTTTGATGATATATTCGCTACTCTAAATCCTTCACCCTTAAATCGTTGCATCTGACTTTGGATCAAGGCGTTAGTTGGATACAAAAGAAGAACCTTATGTGTTTGATTTAACAGATATTCAAAGCATAGGGTTTTCCCTGCGCCGGTTGGGGCGACCAACTGCATTACATCTACACTTTCATCATTAATACAATCAATAAATTCCTTTTGAAAAGCGCGTAGTTTCTGCCCTTCTGGCGCAAGACCGTAAGTATCTTCAACCAATGGAAGATAGACTTCCTCAACGACTACCATGTTTTATCCCCCGAAAACCAAAGGCAGGATCTTATCATTCACCAACTTAACATCAACATCAAGGATGTGATGTTTCCTATAATCGCTACCACGAACGAGTTTCCCAGATGCGTTATACAATTCTAAAATGGTTTGTTCATCTAGGCCGTACACCTGGCTGAGCAAGTAAATATTTAAGTGTACTCTGTTCGCTGGCTTTGTTTTCTTTAACCTCAACTCACCGCTTCTCCGAATTCCAAGGGTCAAAAATAAATCATCTGGCAGAAGTTCTTCCGACCAAACCGTAACTTCGAAGGTACTTCCTGGAGCAAGTCCGATGTAACGTCGGACCTTGCTTATCGTCACAGCCGAGTCGCTGCTCATCCAATGAGGATCGGTCTTTTTGAATTTGCCCAGATCACCTTTATTGCTACTCGGTATAGTTACAGTGAGGCTTCTTTCAGATAAGTATTCAGTACTCTTAAATGTCTCTTCTTTGTAGTTGACATGGATTGGTTTCCCATCGCTTACGAGTAGCGGAAGATCCGCAAGTTCATGATAATTATGATTAACAGCCTCTTCTCCAAAAAGAAAATAATTCTTTTTTAATATTCCAAGATTATACGCCAACGAGTATGTCAATGCTGTGCTTCCCAATATCCTATCTGCGCTGATCAGAACGCCTTCTGAACTCGAATAAAAAAGTGGCGAGTGGAGCATTGTTTGATATGTTGCTGTTTCCACATTAATCACCAACGGATTCTGCTGATCGGTTTTGTTTCGTTACAACTGCTTCCAATCCTTGATTGCGAATAATTTCTAACGCATTCTTTAACACTATAAAATCGCGTTCGTCTCTACAACTCCCAACACTAATCATATCCTTCAGCCATTCTGGAAATTTACTGAAGCCATCTAATTCAAAATCATCGGCACAATAAACGTTCCAATCTGCTCGTTTATGCTCGTTGATATAATCCGAGATCTTAGAGCTAATCGCGTCCCTGGAAAGCTCACTCTCAGATTCGGTTATATAATCTGAAATTAGTTCCCCACAACTCAAACAGCTATCACCAGCAGATGTTATCACGCCGACAATCTCGTTTTTCATATTTCGGCCCGTGCGGGTTTCGCGTGCCCCATATCTTCCTGTGTTGAGGATATTATGCATCACATAGAGAAGCATCTCTTTCGTCCCAGCTTCAAGAGTTACGAAATGTACGAAGTGAGTACCTGGTTGTACTTTTACAGGATTGAATAGGCTTTCAGATTGGCCGCCGTACACGTCTCTCATCGTCCCACTTTCGTAAAGTGCGTTGTGGATTTCTTTGTTCATCAGATCGTAAGGCTCTAGGCTATATGTGTAACCTTCAATGACGTGGCTCTTTTGAGAAAACGTAGCTCCTGATACCGTTCCTGCAAGACCGTAAGTTAGCATATCAGCATTTTGTGATTTAGGAAGGCTCGGTATGGGCTCGTTATAAGTATACTCCGCGGAGATGATAGTTTCATCTTCATCAAGTTTCCGGCAGAGATTAAGCCCTGTTAAACGCTCCTTGCTCACAAATTTTTCGCCATTTACCTGTGCGTGAATAGCTCCGTTGAACTCTTGAGTTTCAGCTCGCTCCGAATCTGTGCTTCTAAAGAGAATCGGATCTGTCACCGTTCTGAGGACTATCAAAGTAACAGTTGGTCTTGCTTTCCTGTATATCTCATACTTTTCAGCGAAGCCATACCCTGGCACGCTCCTCTTAAGCTCATCCCAATTCATTGTTCATCGCCACCATTTTTTAAAGACAAAATATACTCAAATTCGTACACATCTGTTAACGAATTTCCCCACTGAGACATCTTTTTAACATCCCACAAACCATGAGATTTAAGGTACGACACTATACCTTCGACGTAATCCAAGCACTCTTTCGGAATGTCCTTTCCTTTCTTTGGACTGTACTGCTCTCGCAATACGTCTTTCCAAACTTCGGCTGCCGCAAATCTCATTGCTTCATCATCAGAATATTTTTGCGCCTTTAATGCAACTAAAGAGTCGAGAGCAGTTCTGAAAATCTTTACACGTTTATAAGATCCGCTAAAGCGATGTTTCCCAAAGAGTTGGACTCCTTTTTCTGCAATTTCCCTCATATCCAAACCATTACCTCCAAATAATTTCTTAATATTTTCGCCGTTTGCGGCCACCCAATGTGAGAAATTATTAGATTCTCGTTTTATAAAAGGGATTACCATAATAGGTTCAAATCTCTGAACACGGTGCAATCCTTTAATACCATCAAGCTGATTGATGATATCCAATTGAGCCGAAAGTCTCCTTGCGTCTCTGAAAAACCCGATCCGATACAGTCCAAAATTCATCTCGAGTCTATTCGGTCTTTCGCTGTAAAATACATCATCATACATTCTCATTAGAGAATATGGGCTTGTTACCACGCATTTACAGCCACACTCCAAACAAGCGTTTATTGCTGTGTGAATTGCACGAGCTCTACGTGTGGTCCTACTCGAAAGATCGTTTGAAGATTTGATGGCCATAGGCTCGATATGAAATGGTGTTGCAAAATCAGCGAGTGTAAAATTTAAACCAAGCTTTTTTGTTTTTGTCCCTTCTACACTTATCTCCACTTTGCTCATTTGATTCTGGAAAGGATCGAGGTTAGTGAAAACAGCATCGAAATAAAAATAAAAAAATATCAAAGTGTCATTTACTTGAAAAGAACTTGTTTTTATTAGCTGATTGAGTAGCAAGCGCTCAATCTGGCAGGCGTCACACTCGCGCTTGTATTGGTCGTTCAGTGTGGCCCGCTTGGTAAAGCCCCCAGATTGAAGGAAATGCCTTCCTGGTTTATATTGGTTTTTTGCAACTGATCCGCACATAAAGCAAACATTCGCATTCCCATTAGGATACGAATCTGGGATTAAACCGTTTGGTTTTTCGGTGTTATAAGCGTAAACCAAATCAGATATTGAATCTAATGCTGAAGATTCATCATCTAATTCGGATAATATAGCATCTTTTAAATGCCCGTGCAAACAATTAAGGCAATCTTTATAATAATTACAGTTTTTTACAATCTCATGGACTGTATAAGGCTTGCATTTCTGTCCGCCTACCCCGTTTTCATCCGCAAAATTTTGGCGAATTTGTCCTATTTTCCGTAATTCTTCTAATATTTTATCGTCGTGTATATTCTTCTCTAGCTCCGGAAATTTTGTCCAATCTGAGCCTTTCTTATCATTATATACGAAATAGGATATACATGCAAGAGCTTCTTGGATAGTCTCGTCTTCTGGATAAATTGTCTTACCAAGAGCACTCAATAAACCCGATTCCGTCTTTTCTCGGACTGAATCAAGATACACATCAAACCTACTTTGTTTATCAAGTGGAACAGAGAGAAGAGGCAATAAATTAAATTTCCGATCCGTCACCTCTGGATTTGCTTCAGTTTTGCTAATTAGTTCCTGACTGATCAAATTTTTAAGATCGGCTCTATCAACATTTATATTAACTTTGGATAAATATAATATGCCGCTCGGAGAGATCAAAAGGGGTATCCCACCGGATCTCACTAAGAACTCCTTAGCACTTCGATACACAATCTGCGAGAGAAGTTGCTGTGGCATTTCAGGCAACCATAAAACGTGGACATCGTGACCCTCTACTTCCAGACGCCTCTGTATCTCTTGAAGAGGGTTCTCAATTTTGCTCAAACTCGCAATTTTATCCCCTATTTTAACGTACGGCAACAATCTTGCATACTTGGGTCGAGAAAATCTGGTTTCACTCTGAGCATCATCAGATTCCTGAGCATGCTGAACAAGAAATGCAATTTCATCGAGCTCTTCTTCCCACTCAGGGAAGTATCCCTTAAGATTAAACGGATCAATTTCAAAATAATCTTTCAATAATTTATAATAATTGCCTTCGTAATTAGATCCTGTGATTTCGTTCCAATATTTGTTTACATCGTGAAGAGTCAATGCTGTACAGAGTAGCTTTATTAGCTTTATCTCCTGAGGCGCTATAGTCGGTTCAACTGGTGAACGATCATAAATGTATAATATTGATCCCGTAAAAACTGCTGTGACTGTATGGGCAGGATAACTGAGTGCCTTATTATATTTTGCGTCCAAACGCGCTGATCCTTTGAAGAGTGATGGAACAACATTGTCGATATAATCTGTAAGATAAAGTTTTATGGCTGTATAAGCATCAACCTTTTCCTTGCCATATTCATCTAAATCCTCTTGGGTTATAGATTCTAATGGATCTTCCAGCATATCTTTCATTTCCCCACCTCCCCCACCGTCACCTCTACCCACCCGCACCCTCGACTCACGGCGCTCCCTACGCCGCTGTACTCCGCAAACCGGGAGAGGATGAGAACGGCGTTCTTTACGTCCTCCGGCGCCCCCTTGGCGAAGGAGTAGCTGCACCTCCCGGAAAAGCCCTGCTTGAAGATCGGCCTTGGGTGGCCCTTGACGTTGTCGATGACCGTGTTGACGACTACGCTGTGGGTCCTATAGGAGCGCGGGTCGGGCTTCTCGACCACATGCCTTCCGATATCATCCCTCTCAATCCCCATCCTGAGCTCATCGGGGGAGACGGCGTTCCACTTGGCGACGAGGGAGTTGAAGACCGCTTCTCGGTGGGGGAACATCTCTGAAACCTTGCTGTTCTTGTACTGGATGCAAGTCGGCGACTTGAACCAGAACTCCACCTCTGGGTCATCGATGCCCTTTGCGGAATCGATCAGCTCCTGAAAGCTGATGGAGGTGCTTTTCACCTCTTCTATCAAAAGGTCGCCCTTGTGGAGGATGATATCCTTTTCCTTGAAGATGAGAGGGCTGATGATGGACTTGAAGATCTCCACCTCCCTCGGGTCGGTGATGCCAACATTCAGCTCGTACCTCTCCCCCGAGAGGACAAGTTTGTGATGGGGGCGATCACACCTTCCAAACCTTCCCCAAAGGGGGCTGACGACAACGGAGCTCAAGGGCGAGTCATGGGCGTGTTGGCTGATCGCATCATTGCCCTCTCGCATCACTTCAAGGATCGACGAGTAAAGTTGATACCCCTCGCTGGACGGGATTTCAAAATCTTCTTTAGGCCTTGCGATAAAGGAGATCTTCTGCGGCATCTCTGACAGTCCCTATTACCCCCTCAGGTATAAACCTATCGATTGCCGCAATAATTTCATTATTTCGCAATTGAGTTTCGATCGATTCATTATTTGGGGTGGGAAAGGAATTTATGCAATAGATAAAATGTGATGACAAATGAAGACTTACATCTCCCTCTCGGGTTTTGATACCTCTCAGATACTTTCCATGATGGTCAAATATGGAATACAAGGGGACGACAGCATCATCCTCATCAGGCCTGAGAAGGAGACCGACGCCAGAGGCGAGGGTACCGTCCAGGCGGTCCGAGATCTTTCAAGGCAGATCGATAGCTCAATAAAAGTGAAAATTCATCGGGTTGACCACCAGGATTTTGAGGGTATGCTACTTTCGCTTATTGACCTAATAAAGACATCCGAGGGGGAGATAATAGCTAACATCTCCGGTGGCCCAAGAGAGATCTTTCTCGCCTTTGCCATCGCTTGCCTCACCCAATCCCAGAGGATTCGAAAAGCTACAAGCTATGGAGACATAGACCGAGTGATGAGGGAGATCGATCTCCCCAAAGTTGTACAGAGCCTCGACGAAAAGTTGAAGGCCGTCTTAGTAGACGTTCGCGATAACCAGCCCACCAACATAACCAAGATAGCAGAACGACTCGAAATATCCCAGAGCACTATATCAAGACAGGTGGGACGGCTCGTCGAATTAGGTGCATTAAGGGTAATTCCTGAGGGAAAGAAGAAGCAGATTAAAACGACCTTGACCGGGGAAATCTTTCTTATGATCGATTAATTACATGTTTAAGACATATTCTTAACCAGTAATCCCGGGATTCAAGAATTCGGCCGACCGGCTCCCCTTCGCCGCGCGCCCTCCTCTGCCGAGACTGAGTTGGAGACGGACGCAGCCGCCTCGCCCCTCAGAACAATATCCAGCAGCTGTACGCCACCAGCACCTCCGACCTCTCGCTGAGGATCGAGGAAGGGAACGGCCTCTAGACGCCGATCGATCCCTTGATGATCCCGGCCTCCTTTCGCGCTCATCTTCCCCAATCCTACAAGTCAGTCGAATGATAAACTGCTTATAACTACAAGATATTTGATCTACTATGTACATCGTACTCCGCGATCGGTTCACCGCATTATGGCAGAAGTACTTCCCAGGGGCTGAACTTCCCATAACCCTGGAGTTCCGGAAAGATTCCAGCAACGTGCAGAAGGTCCCGCCGCCGGAGGGGTGGAGCTGCCTCATCTGCCAGATCAACTGGGTCAGGAAGGGGACGCCCCTCGTCTTCGATGCGAGTTCGATCTCCTGCCCCGGCGGGCTGATGCATGCGGGCTATTCAACAAAGCGCCCCCCCGAGTTCCGGCACTTCCTCTCGTACGGCAAGCCCGGCGTCCTCGAGGGGGAGAGGTACAAAATGACCCCGGAGATCGTCGACTCCTGGGAGAAGACTATCCCCGAGTTCTCCTCGGCGGGAAAGGAGATGCACTTCACCCGGTGGGACCAGCTCGCCGAGGCGGACTCCCCCGACGTCGTGATCTTCTTCGCCCGCCCCGAGGTCCTCTCCGGCCTCTTCACCCTCGCAAACTACGACAGTAGCGACCCCAACGGCGTCATCTGCCCGATGGGCGCAGGATGCAGCTCCATCATCTCATATCCGGTGCTCGAAGGGCAGAAACAGGAGGACGAGCCGAAGGTAGTCCTGGGGATCTTCGATCCGTCCGCCCGGCCCTGCGTCCCCCTGGACGTCCTCTCGATGGCCTTCCCGATGAAGAGGTTCGAGAAGGCGGTCGGGTACATGGAGGAGAGCTTCCTTTCGACGAAGACATGGACGAGGGTTCAGAAGAAGATCGAGCGGAGCGCGGCTCTTTATCGGAAGGGGTGAAAGGACGGGGCCGAAACCGCCCCCTCAACTCATCCGGAGACCTGCTTTGCGGTCGACGCCGAGGACGGCGAGGCGCCGACCTGCCCCCCTCCGCGATTCTCAGATCCTCAACTCCTCAGAACATGATCCCGCAGTCGTAAGCCACCAGCACCTCCTCCCCCTCGGCGAGGATCTCGTGGGGAAACTCCCTCTTCACCGTCATCGACCTCTGGAGGAAGCCGCCCCACTTGGTGAAGACGACGACCTCGACCTTAACCATCTCCTCATCCATGGTGACGACGGGAGCGAGGTCGTACCCGGCGAGGTCCGAGAGGAGACCCTCGATGGTGGCCTCGTCCTCCCCGACCCAGCCCCTCAGCTCGTCGAGGCTGGCGTTTGCAGCCTCATGGTCGCAGACGATTCCGTCGTCGTTGTAGGCGGCGTGCCAGAACTGGTAGAACTGCTCGCCCTGAATGCAGAGCAGGGCGAGCTGGAAGAAGCTCTCCGCCGTCCCGTCGGTCTGGACGTGGCGGAGGTAGAAGTCCTCCCTCTCTTCGGGGCTTTTGGCCGCATCCGCCGCCAGGTACTCGGCGTAGTTCTGTAGGCCGGCTGATCGGCTGGCCTCGCGTATAGGACGGGGGCTCCCCCGATCCCAGCGTAGTCGTAGACGTAGTCGAGGCTGTAGCCGAACTCCATCCAGAGCCGATCGAGGACCTCGAAGTACGAGCCGACGTCGAAGTCCCCTCCGGCCCGCTCGGCGTCCTCGGCCATGAGGTGGTCGGGAAGCTCCTGGGAGTCGATGAGGGCATCGAACCGGGCGACGACCTCCTGGGAGCGATCGGGGGAGATCCGGACCACCTCCGCCCCTCCCGCCCCGGCGGCTTCGGACGGGGTGACGGGGAGGAAGGCGGCCAGGGGGAGGATGGAAAGGAGGATGAGCGTATGCAGGACCGATCTATGGATCATCATATTCGACCTCGGAGCCTCTTTGGATCTTCTTTTACATGAATGATTACAATTCCCGTTATTTAATGGTATTCTGGGCGGACTATTCATCTGCAAATATGATGGCGAAGAAAGACGCATCATCGGGTACGCCAACGGGTGAAACATTATAAGGAGATATAAGGAGATAAAAAAGGAGTTTGATGGGAGGGATGAACTGAGATGGAAGAATGAAGAGGGCCGATATCACCGCCAAGGTGTGGGAAGAGGAGAGCGTATAAGTATCCGAATGCCCTAAGCTGGGGGCTTGCAAGCCTGGGAGATACGCCCGATGAGGCCCTCGAAAACCTGAGAGATGCGGTTTGAGCTGTACCTGGATACCGCCGAACTCCTGGGCATGAGGATGACCAAAAGAGATTATAAAAAAATCTTGTTGGGGCCTCTCCCTCACCCCAGGATCTCGTGGAGACGGAAGAGGTGCGGCCCGAGCTTCCCCTCGAAGTTCCCGGCGGAGATCTTGACGACGCCGGGGACCCTGCAGGCTGCCATGATCCCGGAGCGCATCGACCTCTCGATCGCCTCCCGGCTGACGCCGTTGATCACCACCTCGTAGGAGGCCCGGATATGCGGCGGCAGGATGCAGACCCCCTCGTCCTTGAGGGTCGGACAGAACCTCTCGTTCGTCGAGGCCTTCAGGAACTTGTAGCGGCTCCCCACCTTCGATCCGCTGGCGACGACCCCGCCGGGAAATGGCGTGATCGTCCCCTCCTCCTCCCGGATGGCGTCGACGGCAGCCTCGGCGGCCATGAGGGCGGCGGCCTGGTTCTCGGCCATGATGTAGAAGTTCCCCCCGGCGATCCCGTCGACGGCACCTATCTTTTCCTCGACGATGAAGTCGCCGGACATCACCGGGATGCTGCAGACCCCCCGGTCGCAGTAGGCCATCTCCTTCTGGAAGCCGTCCCCGAAGAACTTCAGCTTCGCCCCCGTATCGAACTGCTTCTCCGCCTCTGGGAGGCCGTTGAAGACCGCCGTCGTCGGCGCCGTCAGGACGCACTGGCCTATCCGGGCGAGGAGGGACGCCTCCAGGTTCTTGAAGCTCATGTTGCAGATCTGGATGTA